>JARFTV010000057.1:1167-3168 GCA_029289325.1 Alphaproteobacteria bacterium | reverse complement strand
CGCGTCAGCGTTTCGCAGCCCGTCTCGGTGATCAGCACCTGATCCTCCAGCTTGATCGAGAAATCGCCGCCTTCCGGCGAGACCAAGGCCTCCACGCACAGCACCATCCCCGGCTCAAGGGCCGCATCGAAGGCACCGGGCATCCAGCCGTCAGGGTAGTGCACATAGGGCCACTCGTCACAAAGCCCGACGCCATGCATCTTGCAGGAGTATTTCTGCGCCCAGTATTCCGGGGCCAGCTGATGACCGCCATGCACCAGCTCCTCGATGGTCACGCCGGGCCTCAGCCGGTCCTTGTGGTCCGCGATATGGTCCAGCGCATGGTGAAAGGCGCTGACCATCGCGTTCGAGGGCCGGGCGTCGCCCACCCACCAGGTCCGGCTGATGTCGATGCAAAAGCCGTAACAGCCGATCAGATCGGTATCGAAGGCGACGATCTCGTTGTTCTGCACCAGGCGCGGTCCACATTCCTGAAACCACGGGTTCGTTCGCGGCCCCGAGGCCAGAAGCCGCGTCTCGATCCACTCCCCGCCGCGCCGGATGTTCGCCGCGTGCAGTTCCGCCCAGATCGCATCCTCGGAGACCCGGCCCGAGGGCACGTTGGCCCGCGTGAAGGCTTCCATCTCGGCAATCCCCGCCTCGCAGGCGTGATGGGCGCAGCGCATCGCCAGGATCTCGTCCGGCGTCTTCACCGCGCGGACCCGTTCCGTCACCTCCTCGCCTTCCTCGACAGTGAAGCCGATCGCTTCCAGCGCCCGCAGCCCGTGGACCATGATCTTGTCCACCGCCAGCCGCCGGTTCGTCCCGGCATGGGCGCGCATCACCTCATCGACCTGCGCCGCAAAGCCGCGCGCCGCCTCCGCCCCCCGATCCCCCGTCGAGTTGTAGAAGAACGTCGCTCCCGAGCGCAGCTCCTTCACCAGCGGGTTGAAGGTGACGAGGAAGGGAGAATTCTTGTACTCCCACATCACCATATGCCCATCGGCGCAGAGCAGGCAGGCCCGGAACGGGTTATGCGTGTTCCACAGCTGCATGTTGGTCGTGTCCGTCGCATAGCGGATGTTCAACGGATCGAACAGCAAGAGCCCGCCGTAGTCCCGCGCCACCAGCCCGGTGACCAGCTTGCGCCAGCGATCCTCGCGCATCCGGCCAAGATCCGGCAGCTGCAACCCCGCCGCCTCCCATTCCCGGAACGCGGCCTGCGTCGGCCCGATCGCCACCCGGTCATTGTCATTGGGCGTCCCGTCGCCCAGCGTTCCCCCGCGCGAAGGGTCGATCTTCCGGCGGTCGCGGTGATAGTCCATGGGCCCCTCCCTTTTGCCCCAGACTGACCCTGCGGCAGCCCGCCGCTTCCCCATCCGCGACGCGCCGGGGTCGCAAATGTGTTGGTTGCAGCCGCGCGCGCCCCGTGGTCAAAGACCGGCATGGCGAACCCGATGCAAGATGTGCCGATCCTGCAGGACCGGCTTCCCCTCCACCCCTGGGAGCAGCCCGCCACCCGGCGGCTGCCCGGCATCCAGCCCGTCCAGGGCCGCGACTGGCTCCGCGTGGATGAGGCCTACGCCGGCCAGATGGCCCTCCGCGACCGCCTGATCGCCGCCCAGCCCGAGGTCGTCCACGCCCTCCTCCCCCGGGCCCGCCCCGCCGCTGACGAACTCTACCGCACCATCCTCGCCTGGATCGCCGAAGAGCCCGGCTTCACCCTCACCGACCGCGAGGCCACGCGCCCCGACGGCGTGACCGTCCCCCTCGACCCGACCGAACCGCTCCTCACCCTCGGCCGCCTCGTGCAGCAGGACCTCTGCCTGATGGAGGAGAACGGCCCCGAATACGACCTCACCGGCGCGGTGCTCTGCTTCCCGGCCTCCTGGACCCTGGCCCAGAAGATCGGCCGCCCGATGCTCGGCATCCACAAACCGGTCGAGATCTACGACGCGACCCTCGCCGCCCGGGTCCACCGCCTGCTCGCCGCGATCCGGCCTGAACAGCCCCTGTGGCGGA
>JARFTV010000057.1:0-1157 GCA_029289325.1 Alphaproteobacteria bacterium | reverse complement strand
ACGACAGCTTCCACCTGCACCACCCCCGGGTCGAGGGCGACTGGCGCCGCCAGCCGACCGGCCGCTCCTATGTCCGCTGCGAACGCCAGACGCTGCTGCGGCTTCCTGAAACCCGGGCGGTGCTCTTCGCGATCCACACGATCGTCGTCGACGCCACCCAGCTCGCGCCCGAGGACTACGACGCCCTCCGCGCCGCGATGCACTGACCCCGTTGCCCGCGCCCCGCTGGACCCGCCCCGGCAGGGCCAGCCGCGCCCAGACCGCCAAAGGACCGACCCGCCCATGCCCGGACTGATCCGCAGAACGCTTCTGATCGGCGGTGCCGTGGCGGCCGCCGGGGGCCGTGCCTCCTGGGCCCTGCGCCCCCGCGCCGCGACCCCGCTCGCCTATGGCCCCGGCCCGCGCCAGGTCATGGACCTGACCCAGCCGCGCAGCGCGGGCCCGCATCCCGTCCTCCTGATGATCCACGGCGGCGGCTTCCACTCGGGCGACAAGGACGATCTCGCGATCTGGCCCGAACTGACCGGGGCGGGGATTGCCGTGGCCCGGCTGAACTACCGCCTCTCCGACACCGACCGCTGGCCCGCCCCGGCCGAGGATTGCCTTGCCGCCGTCGTCCATCTCCAGCGGCAGGGGGCCGCGCTTGGGCTCGACCCCGCGCGCCTCGTCCTTCTGGGCCAGTCCTCGGGGGCTTTCCTCGCCGTCTCGACCGCGCTCAGCCTGGTCGAGGTCGGCCTGCCGCCCCGTGGCGTGGTCAGCCTTTACGGCCCGACCGATTTCTCGACCATGGACCAGGACATGGCCACGCTCAGCCGCAGCCCGACCCCCGGTCCGACCGATGCCGCCGACAGCGCGGAAAGCCGGCTTCTCGGCTATCCCGTCGGCCAGAACCGCGCCGCCGCCCGCGCGCTGGGCCCGGTCGGCCGGCTCGACCGCCTGCGCGAACCCCTGCCGCCGCTCCTGATCCGCCACGGCGATGCCGATCCGATGGTCGCCGATCTCCAGGCCAACCGCCTGCGCGAGGCCTGGATCGCCGCCGATCCCACGGCAAGGATCGACTACAAGCTCGTGCCCGGCGCGGGCCATGGTGGCGACGCGTTCGAGACCGACCCGGTCAAGGCCGATGTGCTCGCCTTCCTGCAAAGCGTCCTCGCCTG
>JARFTV010000098.1 GCA_029289325.1 Alphaproteobacteria bacterium | reverse complement strand
AACTGCGCGCCAAGGCGGCGAGCCGGGCGGTCGATCTGTTCCTGTCGCGCGATGCGCTGGTGCCGGGGGCATTGGCCTTCATGTCGGATCGGGCCGCGCGACGGCTCTGCGACCGACTGGTTGCGCTCGGCGCCGTGCGCGAACTGACAGGGCGTGACACCTTCCGCCTGTACGGGGTCTGAGCATGGCACGGCGCGAGGACACAGAACTTGACCGCGAATTGGCCGTTCTTCCCCCTGAGTTGCGCTGGCGGGAATGGATGCGGCGGATCGAGGCGGTGCTGTTTGCGAGCGCGACCCCGGTGGCGCGCGAGGATCTGGCGCGGGTCGTGGGGCTGGGGACCTCAGTCGATCTGTTGATCGAGGATCTGGCAGTGGATCTGGAAGGCCGACCCTATGAGGTGGCACAGGTGGGCAAGGCGTGGATGCTGCGCACGCGCGCGGCCTATGCCCCAGCGATCCGCGCCGCGGCGGATGTTAACAGCCAGGCGCTGAATCTGTCGGAATACGATCTGGCCGTGCTGGCGGCGATCGCGTATCACCAGCCGGTCAGCCGCGACGGGTTGAAGGACATCTTCGGAAAAGAGATCAGCCGTGACCTGATCGGCCGACTTGCCGAGCGGGACCTGATCGGCACCGGCCCCCGTGAGCCGAGACGTGGCGCGCCTCATACCTTCGTCACCACCGAGGCGTTCTTGGCTGCCTTCGGGATGGAGTCCTTGCGCGACCTGCCAGACCCCGAGCAATTGGACGATGCAGGCCTGGCAGGCCCATCGGGGGCCATGGAAGGTTAGGCGACCGGCCAGGCTTCAGCAGGAAATCAGCGACTTTGGTGAAGCCGGATTGCTGCCCGCAGCAAGGCGGCCAGATCAGGCTCTCTGGAGGAGGAGGCCGGCCCCGGCCCGGCAGTTTCGCCAAGCCGATCTCTGAGCGTCCCGACCAACCCCTTGTGGTTTTCGGAGGCGCGGGCCAGCCCGAGCCAGAAGGTCAGCGGGCCGCGTTCTGTGGGGTCTCTTACCTCGATCTGCCGCTCTGACAACCGCTGGAAGAAATTGTAGCGAACCCGATGCGACAAGAATGGGACCGTTGATGTCGCCGTTCTGACGGGCACTGGGTGTTTCATAAGCTGCACGGCAAGAGACTTCCGGTCGTCCTGCGCGCGCTCAGCGGAATCAAGGCGCAGCAGATCGTCGATCAGCCGCTCGAGGCGCCGGGCGCCCGTGCTTGCCGGGCCAGTCGGTTTTGCGAGAGGGGCGTCGCAGAAGGCGCAGTACTGTTGTGGCACGAGGCGAGCCTGACGAAATGGCGCAAGGCTCTGCCCACAAGACGGGCAACGGTCGCGCAAGCGGCAGCCATGGCGAAAGCAGGACACGCGGGTTGCCAAGGTCCAGCTCCGCCGGAAATAGGGCACCTCGTCTTCCCCCAGGCAGGAGGGACAGAACTGCAACCAACAGGACTGCGCCGTCGATGTCCCTGCATCTTGCGGCCGGGTCCGCAGCCGCAAGCGCAGGGTCGAGAGTGGACTGTTGGCCAGACAAAGACCGTCGATCTCGTCGGGGCAGATCGCCGTATGGTCGAGCAGCAAGCGACGAACAGAATCCGGCAGATGCCGGTCAAGTTGCGCCGACCATGTCTCGCCGGCCACCCCGAGCACCGCTCCAAAATAGCGCGGCGGCACACCATTGGCATGTGCAAGCCGATGCAGCCAGCTTGACAAAAGCTCCCCAGGAGCTGGCCGGACGTCCACCGGCCAGCGATGCCCCGCGGCCACTCTATAGCGGCGGGCCGGGGAGACGGTGATCCTCTGCGCACTGCTGGTCATGTCATTGAATGGCGCAAGGCCGAGTTCCGTCGCCGTGACAGCGGTACATAGCCGAGGGCCATGACGGTGCTGGACGTGATCCTTTCCTCACCGCTCTCAACAGCTGCCACCGCCGTCCGGGTGACGATGTCGACCACCTCGCCAATCAGCCCTTCCGACAGATCATGGATCATTTTGGCCAGGGGAGGTCGTGAGAGGTTTGAGGCATGCGCAAGCGGCATGCTGGCCTCGAGACTGTCGAGAAGCGTGGCGAAGTCTTCGTCGAATCCCCACCGTGACACTGCGACCGTATCGAACCGCGAGCCCATTTCTTCAGTGTCGTGCAATGCATCATAGACAGCGATTTCGCCGACAAGCACGGGCGAGATGTCATGCACGCGTGCGATCCGCCGCAGGAACGAGAAGATTGCCTTCACATCCTGTCGGCGTCCGCGCAGAACACTGTGGAATTCGTCGAAGATGAGCAGGCGCGGCTTGACGCTGTCGAGAAGATGATCGACCTGTTCGCTGGCGCGGGACAGGCTACGCCAGCCGGCAGCTTGCGGGGCGCGCAGTCCGGACAGAATGCTGGCGTAGAAATGCGACAGGCCTGCCCCCTCCCGGGTCTGGATCACCCAGACCCTTTGCCGGTCGGCACGGCGCAGATGTTCGACGGCGAAGCGTTCGGCGATCATGGTCTTGCCGTTGTGATAGGGACCAGCAATCAACAAGCCGCGTGGACGGAGTGATGGCGGGCGTTCCAACAGCTGCCGCATCGCATCATGTGCCGCAGAGGCACCGGGATGGCCTATCCAGCGTGGCGCCCGAATATGATCAATGCGGGTGGCAGCATCCGCATCGAGCAACGCTGAGGTTGATGGTAGGAGATGGTCGGCCATGCTACCACGTCTCCACAGGAAAGACGCGGCGGGGTCGGTCAGCTTCTGGTCCGGTATGGGTCGCCTCCGAAACCTGCCCGACATTTTGATACGCCTTCGGCGCGTCTGCGGCGTGTCGGGCCCTGGTCATTTCCCGCAGGTGAGCCTTCTTGGATTTGGCCCCGGCGACGGTCGCCGCGATTTCCCGGCGCAGAAGCGTCTTTTCCTGCGCCGGTCGTTGTTGGCTCTCTCGCGTGCGCGCTCGGTCGGCTTCATGCTGCCAAAGGGTGATTGGCATGGTCACCCCATCCCGCCGCTTTACCGGACGCCAGATTCGCGTGTCGGGATCGGCGATGTAGATCCGGCTGATGTCCCGGGGGTCGTAGCATAGATCCAGAGGTGGCAACCGGTCACGGCGGGCGACGAGAGGCCCAAGCCATTGCTCGAAGTAGTCGATGGCGAACAGGCTGACGCCCTGGGGAGAGATGCGGCGTGTTGTGCGGGGGAGAAAGTTGAGCAGGACTTGGTCAGGATCATCGATCGGCCGGTCCATCGGTGGAAATCGCCGCTCCCATTCGAGGCGAGGCACAGTCAGCTTGCGCGCGTTCTGGGTCTGGTTGTGATCGATGATTGCCAGAGCGATGCAACGCTCGAGGGCCGCGAAGGTCAGACTTGCCCTCTCATCGGACGAATAGTCGCCGCGATCCGCGATCGACCGTCCGGTCTTGCCGGGAAGAGAGCGAAGCACCGTGTTCACTTTTCCAAGGAGGCGTTCGACAACGCCACCCCGATGAACCGTTCCCTTGCTCCGGGTGCGGACGGTTATGCCGAAGTCGGCGCATCCCGTCGTGAAGGTGCTGCTTTGAAACTCGTTGGCGGAGTCGACAACGATCTGCTTCGGGCGGCCGCACATTTCCCATGGGTGCGCAATCCCGCGTTCGGCCAGCCAGTCATCCTTGCGGCACATCGCGTGTGCCAAGCACAATGCCACCGAGAGTCGGGACGGGCGTTCGAGGGTGAGGCAAAAGCCGATGATTGCACTAGGGCCTGTTGACGTTCACTTCAGGCGAATGATGGTCGCCGCGAGGGAGATGA
>JARFTV010000056.1:7456-21181 GCA_029289325.1 Alphaproteobacteria bacterium | reverse complement strand
CGGGCCTATCTAGCCTGGGCGAGCGATTTGACGGCCGGCGCGCTGGTGCCGAAAGCGGTCGACAGCGGGATCGTGCGCGAGATCGAGCGACCGGACCCGAAGCTGCTGCTGGCGCGCATCGCCGAGGGGGAGCCGCGGGCGGTGCTGGCGCGGCTTTTGCCGCAGTCGCAGGTCTATGTGCAGTTGATGAAGGCGAAGCTCGACCTTGAGGCGGTGATTGCGGCAGGGGGCTGGGGGCCGGCGGTGGCCGGGACGCGGCTGGAACTGGGCGCGACGGGGCCCGAGGTCGTGGCGCTGCGGGACCGGCTGGTGCGGATGGGCTATCTGGCGCCGACTGCCTCGGCCGTCTATGACGCGGCGCTGCAGGCGGGGGTGCAGCGGTTCCAGCTGAACCATGGCCTCGTGGCCGATGGCATCCTGGGCGAGACCACGATTGCCGAGCTGAACCAGCCGCCCGAGGCGCGGCTGAGGTCGGTCGTCGTGGCGATGGAGCGCGAGCGGTGGATGCATATCGACCGTTCGGTCAAGCACATCTGGGTCAACCTGCCGGACTTCAAGGCGAAGATCATGGATGGCGGCCGGTCGATCTTCGAGACCCGGGTGGTGATCGGCAAGAACGTCCCGGACCAGCGCAGCCCGGAATTCTCGGACGAGATGGAGCATATGGTGATCAACCCCTCCTGGGGGGTGCCGCGGTCGATCACGGTCAAGGAATACCTGCCGCTTCTGCAAAAGAACCCCAATGCCGTAAGCCACTTGCAGGTGCTGGACCGGCGAGGGCGCGTGGTGCCGCGCGGGTCGGTCAACTTTGCCGCCTACACTGCGCGCAACTTTCCCTACGGGCTGCGCCAGCCGCCCTCGGACGAGAATGCGCTGGGGAAGGTGAAGTTCATGTTCCCGAACCCCCACAACATCTATCTGCATGATACGCCGGCGAAATCCCTGTTCTCGCATGATGTGCGCGCCTACAGCCACGGCTGCATCCGGGTGGCAGATCCCTTCGAGCTTGCGCATGAGCTGTTGTCCTGGCAGGTCGATGATGCCGAGGCGGAGTTCGAGGCGGCGCTGGTCACGGGGCGGGAGACGACGGTGAAGCTGAAGCAGCATCTGCCGGTGCATCTGGTCTATTACACCGCCTATCCCGACGCGCGCGGCCGGATCGCCTATCGCCGCGATGTCTATGGCCGGGATGCCGCCTTGTTTCAGGCGCTTGAGGCGGCCGGGGTGGAACTGCCGGGCGTTCGCGGCTAAATCTGGGCAAAGAAACCGCCCGGAGGTTCCATGGCCCATACGATCCGCGAGATTGCCCTTGCGCTGGGGGCCGAGGCCGAGGGCGCGCTTGACCTGACGGTGACGGGTGCCGCCGAGCCGCAGGCCGCGGGGCCGGAGCAATTGGCGCTGGCGATGGACCCGCGTTATGCCGACGGGATCGCCAAGGGCAAGGCGCGGGCGGCGGTGGTCTGGCCGGGCGCGGACTGGCGCGCGATGGGGCTGGAGGCGGCGATCTTCGCGCCGCGCGGGCGCCTTGCCATGGCGGGGCTGACGCGGCTGATGGACCCCGGCCCGGACATCGCGCCGGGGGTGCATCCGATGGCGGTGGTCGATCCCTCGGCCTGCCTGGGCGAGGGCGCGGCGGTCGGGCCTTTCGTGGTGATCGGGCGCGGCGTGCGGATCGGACCGGGGGCGCGGATCGCCTCACACGTCTCGATCGGCGAGGGCGCGCAGATCGGCGCGCAGGCGCTGATCCTGCAAGGCGCGCGGATCGGGGCGCGGGTGACGATCGGCGACCGTTTCATCTGCCAGCCCGGCGCGGTGATCGGGGCGGACGGGTTCTCGTTCGTCACGCCCGAGAAATCGGGGGTCGAGGAGATCCGCGAAACCCTGGGCAGCCGGGCGGAAATCCGGAACCAAAGCTGGACGCGGATACATTCACTTGGGGCCGTAACCATCGGGGATGATGTTGAAATCGGCGCGAATGTCTGCATCGATCGCGGCACGATCCGGGACACGAGCATCGGGTCGGGAAGCAAGCTGGATAACCTTGTCCATATCGGCCACAACGTCCAGGTCGGGCGCGACTGCCTGCTGTGCGGGCAGGTCGGCGTCGCGGGCTCGGCCCGGATCGGGGATCGGGTGGTGCTGGCGGGCCAGTGCGGGGTCAACGACAATATCTTCGTCGGCAATGACGTGATCGCGGGCGGTGCGACGAAGATCTTCACCAATGCGCCGGCGGGGCGGGTGCTTTTGGGCTATCCGGCGGTGAAGATGGAAACCCACGTCGAGATGCAGAAGGCGTTGCGCCGGTTGCCGCGGCTTGCGGGCCGGGTGGCGGCGCTGGAAAAGGGCGATGCGTCCGGGCCGGAGGAATAAGTGACCGAACGGGCAGAGATCGAAGCGGCGGTGATCGAGATCCTGGCGCGGCAATTGCTGTTGCCCGAGACAGAGATCTCGCCCGAGGCGCGGGTCGAGGATCTGGGACTGGACAGCCTTGGCAAGGTCGAGGCGATCTTCGCGCTGGAGGAACGCTTTGACATCAGCGTGCCGTTCAATGCGAACGAGCCGGACCAGCCGGATTTCGATTTTTCCAGCGTTCCCAGCATCGTGGCCGGGGTTGAGCGGTTGATCGCCGCGACATGAGGCGGGTTGTCGTCACCGGCATCGGCACGGTGAATGCCCTGGCGCAGGATGTGCCCGGAACCTTTGCGGCGTTCCGGCAGGGGCGGACGGGCATCGGCCCGCTGGGATTGCGCGACGCCGAGCGGCTGACGATCCGGGTGGGTGCCGAGGTCCGTGACTGGGATGAGGGGCGGTTCACGCCGTCCGAGCTGTCGCTTTATGACCGCGTGACGCAATATGCCGTGGTCGCGGGGGGCGAGGCCGTCGCGATGGCGGGGCTGTCCGGGCCGCTTGGCCCGCGGGCCGGAGTGATCCTTGGCACGGCGGCGGGGGGCATCCGCACCTGGGAGGACAGCTATCGCGCCGTGTTCCAGGAGGGGAAGAGCCGCGTGCCGCCGCTGGTGGTGCCCCGGCTGATGCACAATGCCGCCGCCTCGCATCTGTCGATCCGGCATGGCGCGGCGGGGCCGGTGCTGTCGGTCTCCTCGGCTTGTGCGGGGGCGAACCATGCGCTGGGGCTGGCGATGCAGCAGATCCGGGCGGGGGCGGCGGATGTGATGCTGGCGGGCGGGGCGGAGGCGATGCTGTGCTTCGGTGGCGTCAAGGCCTGGGAGGGGCTGCGGGTGCTGGCGCCCGACATGTGCCGGCCGTTCAGCTTGGGGCGGAAGGGGATGGTGATCGGCGACGGGGCAGGCGTCCTGGTGCTGGAGGCGGAAGAACACGCGCGGGCGCGGGGGGCGCGGGTGCTGGCGGAACTGGCCGGGTTCGGGATGTGCGCCGATGCGGGCGAGATCGTCGCGCCCGACCCCGAGGGCGCGGCCCGGGCGATGCGGGCGGCGCTGGCGGATGCGGGGCTGCGGCCTGCGGATGTGGGCTATGTCAATGCGCATGGCACGGGGACGCTGCTTAACGACCGTTCGGAGACGCTGGCGCTGCGGGCGGTCTTTGGCGCGGAGGCGCCTCCGGTCAGTTCGACCAAGGCGATGCATGGCCACGCGATCGGAGCGACGGGGGCGCTGGAGGCGATTGCCTGCATCCTGGCGCTGACCGAGGGCCTGCTGCCGCCGACGCTGGGCTTTCTGGAGCCCGATCCGGACTGCGCGCTGGATGTGGTGACGGGCAAGGCCCGCCCGGCGCGGGTCGAGGCGGTGCTGTCCAACGCCTTTGCCTTTGGCGGGCTGAACGCGGTGCTGGCGCTGCGTCGGGCCTGACGGAAAAGGCCGGTCCCTTGCGGAACCGGCCCCCGGTTTGGCGAGTCCCTGACGGGATCACTCGTTCGCGGCGCCCTCGGCCGGGGCCGGTGCAGCGGCGGCTGCGGCGGCATCGGCGGCGTCATTGGCGGCATTGACCGCGTCATAGCCGGCGGTGAAGCCCTTGAGCGACATCGGCAGTTTCACCGTCTGGTCGGGCGCGACGAAGGGCACGATGGTCAGGGTGGCGGTCGCCCCGCGCTTCAGCTGGGCCACTTCCTCGGCGGTGAAGCCGAGGCGGGCAACGCAGCCGATCTGGGTGCAGAATGTGAAGGGATAGGCCTTGGGCGGCGCGGTGTCGATCTGCAGCTGCATCCCGGCGGTCAGGAGCGTCTCCAGCGGCGCGATGAAGGTCGCACCGGCCGCGGCGGGGCTGTTGGCGCCTTCGGGCAGGCCGAAGATCGTGAACTCGGCCACGGAATTCCCGGCCTCGTCCTTCAGGAGCTGGTAGAGCTGGCAGGGATCGGCGCCGGTTTCGGTGCGCACGCAGCGCTGTTCCCAGGCGTCGAAATTGGCTGCGGTGTAATTGCTGCCGACGCCTTCGCCACCGATTTCGACCCCCATCGACAACCCGGCGGCATCGGCCGGGGGCGCCTCGCCCTCGGCCGGGGCGGCGGTGTCCTGGGCCAGGAGCGGGGTGGCGATCAGCGCCAGGGCGAACGCCAGCGCGGTGCTTGTGGTCTTTGCCATTCGAGACAATTCCTTCGGTCTACGGATGGCGGGTCTCTACCATGCCGTCCGGGCCAAGTCAGGTGGGAAAAGCAGGATGCGCGCGCTTCTGCGCCGGGGGCGGGGGCAATGAAAAAGGGCCGGGTGTGCCGGCCCTTTTCGAAGGTGATTTTTTGCTCCCTGTCGGACTGGCCGACTTCATGGAACCGGACGCTACGGTGATTTCTTCATTGGGTCAACGGGATTCTGCTTGGGTTCCCCCCGGCCAAGGCCGCAGAAAAAAACCGCGCCTTTTCAAGGGCGCGGCCAGTTCAACAGGGAGGAAGTCACCATCGGACCAACCACGGCGGTCCGATGCGTTCACTCTGGCACCGGGGGGTTAATTTTGTATTGTTGTCCCGAGGGGCGGTCCGGCCGTCCGGTTGCAGGCGGGGGCGGTGGTGACGGATCAGCAGGACAGCATCTTCGTGGGCGGCGGTGGCGAGGGCTATGGGGCGCCGCAGCGGCTGCTTCTGAAATACGGCAACCGGCACGGGCTGATCGCGGGCGCGACCGGAACCGGCAAGACGGTCACGCTGCAGATCCTGGCCGAAGGCTTTTCGGCTGCGGGGGTTCCGGTCTTCCTGTCGGATGTGAAGGGGGATCTGTCGGGGATCGCGGCCTCGGGCTCGGCCAGCCACAAGCTGCACGAGGCTTTTTCCAAGCGGGCCGAGACAATCGGGCTGGACCTGCAGTACCGGGCCTTTCCGGTGATCTTCTGGGACCTGTTCGGCGAGAAGGGCCATCCGGTTCGCGCCACGGTCGAGGAGATGGGGCCGCTTCTGCTGTCGCGGCTTCTGGACCTGAGCGAGGCGCAGGAAGGCGTGTTGAACGTGGCCTTCCGGCTGTCGGATGAGGAGGGGCTTGCGCTGCTGGACCTGAAGGACCTGCAGGCGCTGCTGACCTTCGTTGCGGAAAATGCCGCGGCGATTTCCGCGCGTTACGGGCTGGTGTCGAGGGAGTCGGTCGGCGCGATCCAGCGGCGGCTTCTGGTGCTTGAGAACCAGGGCGGCGCGGGGCTTTTCGGCGAGCCGGCGCTTGATCTCGCGGATCTGATGACGGTCACGCCAGAGGGACTGGGGCGGATCAGCATTCTTGCCGCCGACCGGCTGATGAATTCGCCGCGGCTTTATGCGACCTTTCTCTTGTGGCTTCTGTCCGAGCTTTTCGAGGCGCTGCCAGAGGTTGGCGACCCGGACAGGCCGAAGCTCGTCTTCTTCTTCGACGAGGCGCATCTCCTGTTCGACGACGCCCCGAAGGCGCTGATCTCGAAGGTGGAGCAGGTGGCGCGGTTGATCCGGTCCAAGGGGGTGGGGGTCTATTTCGTGACCCAGAACCCGGCGGATGTGCCCGACACGATCCTGGGCCAGCTTGGGAACCGGGTGCAACATGCGCTGCGGGCCTTCACGGCGAAGGACCAGAAGGATCTTGCCAAGGCGGCCGAGACCTATCGCCCGAACCCGCGCTTCCGCATCGACGAGGCGATCCGCGACGTCGGCACCGGCGAGGCAGTGACATCGTTGCTTGAGGCCAAGGGCGTGCCGGGGATGGCGGAGAGGACGCTGGTGCGGCCACCGTCCAGCCAGTTGGGGCCGATCGATCCGGGTATCCGGGCGGCGGTGATGGCGGGCTCTCCGGTGCGGGGGAAATACGATCAGGTGCTGGACCGCGAGAGTGCCTGGGAAAAGCTGCGCGCCCGGGCCGATGCCGCGGCGCGCGCGGCCGAGGCCGAGGCAGCGCGCACGGCTGAGGCGCGCGAGTTCGAGCGGGCGCGGCGCTATGACGGCAAGGGCTATGGCGAGGCGAAGCCGCGCAGCCGGTCGAGCCGGTCGGACTCGGTCGGCACCGCCTTTGCCAAAAGCTTCGCCCGGCAGCTGGGGACCCGGTCGGGGCAGGCGCTGGTGCGGGGAATCCTCGGTTCGATCTTCGGCAAGCGGTGACGGGCTGTCATGGCCTGTGCCGCTTGACCTGATGGCGATTTCCGGACGGAAAGGGCCCGGTTTCCGGTTGGCCCCGGTGACAGGCGGCGGGAAATCGGATCATCCTCGGCCAGCGATTCCCGGGAGGATGGAATGAAACGGTCACGCATCAACGACATCATGCGCGCAGCGGACGATCTGATTCGCCAGCACGGCTTTGTCCTGCCGCCCTTTGCCTATTGGTCTCCCGACGAATTCCGCGCGCGCAAGGATGCCGGGGCGATCATCGAGACGCGGATGGGCTGGGACATCACGGATTACGGTCAGGGCCGGTTCGACGAGATGGGGCTGTTCCTTTTCACGCTGCGCAACGGGCGGCTGGCCGACCTGCAGCGCGGGGGCGGGATGTGCTATGCCGAGAAGCTGCTGATTTCGCGGCAGGATCAGCTTTCGCCGATGCATACCCATGTGATCAAGGCCGAGGATATCATCAACCGTGGCGGGGCGACGCTGGTGGTGGAGCTTTACGGCTCGGACGCGGAGGGGAATTTCGCCGGGGACCGGGGCGGCGTGGTGCGCTGTGACGGGATCGAGCGGGCCTATGGACCGGGTGAGAAGCTGAAGCTCGCGCCGGGGGAAAGCGTGACGCTGATGCCGGGCGACTGGCATGCCTTCTGGGGCGAGGGCGGCGATGTGCTGATCGGTGAGGTCTCGACCGTGAATGACGACCTGACCGACAATGTGTTCCGCGAGCCGATCGGGCGGTTCGCCGAGATCGAGGAGGATGAGGCGCCCCTGCACCTTCTGGTCAGCGATTACGACCGCTGGCTGGGATGAGCTTTCCCGGAAAATGGAAAGGGGCGCCGCTGGGGCGCCCCTTTTTCGTTTCGTGTCGCCGGGATCAGTTCTCGGCCGGGCAGGCGCCGTTGACGAGCGCGGTCGCACAGGCCGGGGCGGGCTCGGCCGCCGGTTCGGTCGTCGCGGGGGCCACGACCGGTGCGACGGCGGGGGCTGCGGCCGGGCTTACCGCGGGCGCGCCGGTCACCACCGCGGGAGGCGGCAGGATCGTCAGGGCGGGAATGGCCCCGGCGGGGATCGCCGGTGCGGGCGCAGGCTCGGCCTTCTTCTTCGGCGCGGGGGGCTTGGGGATGTAAAGACCCTTCGGCATTTCGCCCGAGGCGGTCAGGACGATCACCTTCTCGCCGCCCTGCAGGCGGTTGTAGAGGTCCATCACGTCCTGATTGATCATGCGGATGCAGCCGGACGAGGCATTGCGGCCGATCGACTTCCATTCCGGGGTGCCGTGGATGCGGTAGCCGTAATCCTTGCCGCCCGAGGTCAGATAGATCGCGCGGGCGCCGAGCGGGTTGGTCGGCCCGCCGGGCTGGCCGTTCGCCCATTTGGCGAGCTTCGGGTCACGCTCAATCATCTCTTTCGGCGGGGTCCAGGTCGGCCAGGGCCGCTTGTTGGACACGATCGCCTCACCGGACCATTCAAAGCCGGCGCGGCCGACCGAGATGCCGTAGCGGATCGCCTTGTTCTTCCCCGTGACATAGTAGAGGAGCCGTGTCTTGGGGTTGATGATGATCGTGCCCGGCGGCTGGTCCGTCTCATAGGCGACGACCTGGCGGCGGTGGGTTTCGGGGATCTGCTCGACCGGAAGGGCGGGGATCTGGATCCCGGCATCCATGGTGGCGACGTAGACGTTTTCGTCCGCCTTGGGCAGGGGCTGGCTGGCCTGGGTCTCGGCCGTGGGATCGACGCAGGCGGCAAGGCCAAGCAGCGCGAGGGCGGCGGCGGTCTTGCGCAGAAGGGAAGGGGTCGGGCGCATGAAAGGCTCACTTGTGGCGCGCCGAGGGTGGATCACCCCCGGTTAAACTTTCTGTTACGGTAGCTTAGGCCAGCCCCGGCGTCAAAGGGTCGCGGGGCAGGCCCTGCTTCACGGGCGCGTGAAAACGGCGTGAGAGAGGACGGGGATTCCTGACTTGCCGCTAGAGATCGGTCCGTAGCGCCCAGAGTTCAGGAAAGAGCTGCACTTCGAGCATCCGGCGCAGGTAGGCCACACCCGAGGTCCCCCCGGTGCCGCGCTTGAAGCCGATCACCCGCTCCACCGTCGTCAGGTGGTTGAAGCGCCAGCGACGGAAGTAGTCCTCGAGATCGACGAGCTTTTCGGCAAGCTCATAGGCCACCCAATGCGTCGAGGGCTCGCGGTAGACCGCTTCCCAGACGGCCTGCACCCCGGCGTCGGCTTGCCAGGGCTGGCGGAGATCGCGGGTCAGGATGGCTTCCGGGACCGGCATCCCGGAGCGGGCCAGATAGCGCAGCGCCTCGTCGTAAAGCGTGGGGCGGGCGAGTTCCGTCTCCAACCGTGCGGTCAGATCCGGCCGGTGGGCATGGGGACGGAGCATCGCGAGGTTGCGGTTGCCGACGGCATATTCGATCAGCCGGTATTGCCAGGACTGAAAGCCCGAGGACTGGCCAAGGCTGTCGCGGAAGGTGGTGTAATCGGCGGGCGTCATCGTGCGCAGCACGTCCCAGGCGTTGTTCAGCTGTTCGAAGATGCGGGCGATCCGCGCGAGCATCTTGAACGCCTCTTGCGGTCGGTCCGCCGCGATCCAGGTGCGGGCCGCGTCAAGTTCGTGCAGCGCGAGCCGCATCCAGAGTTCCGAGGTCTGGTGCTGGATGATGAACAGAAGTTCGTCATGCGCCTTGGTCAGCGTGGCCTGTGCGTCGAGGATCTGGTCGATCCGCAGGTAGTCGCCATAGGACATGCGACCGTCAAAGGCCATCTGGGCGCCGTCCTCGGCCGGGTTGAAGGGGCAGGTGGTCATGTGCTTTCTCCGTGAACAGGGTTTCAGGAAGAAAGCGGGCCCTTGCGGTTCAGGACCGAGAGATTGCCCATCCGCCGCCAGAGGGCGACCCAGGCGGCGGGGCGGCAGAGGGGCGGCAGGCGGGTCACGTCACCGCCGCGCGCTGCTTGAATTCGGGGCGGTCCCAGGTGCCGTAGTCCATGATCCGGGCCAGGATGCTGACCGCGCGGGCGACGTCATCCTCGTCGATGTAAAGCGGCGTGAAGCCGAAGCGCAGGATGTCCGGGGCACGGAAATCGCCGATCACGCCTTCGGCAATCAGCGCCTGCATGATCGCATAGCCCTCCGGGTGGCGGAAGCTGACCTGGCTGCCGCGCATCAGGTGCGACCGAGGGGTGGCCAGTTGCAGCATCGGGGCGCGGGCCTCGACACCCTTGATGAACTGGTCCTGCAGGCGGAGCGACTGGGCGTGGACTTCGCCAAGGTCGACGCCGTCCCACACGTCGAGCGCGGCCTCGAGTGCCGCCATCTGCAGGACGGGCGGCGTGCCAACGCGCATCCGCTCTACCCCCTGGCCGGGGCGGTAGGAGAGGTCGAAGGCGAAGGGGGCTTCGTGCCCGAGCCAGCCGGACAGGGCAGGGCGCGCGGCTTCGGCATGGCGGGGGGCGACGTAGATGAAGGCCGGGCCGCCGGGGCCGGAGTTCAGGTATTTGTAGGTGCAGCCGACGCCGAAATCGGCCTTCACGCCAGACAGGTTCACCGGCAAGGCACCCGCCGAGTGGGCGAGATCCCAGACAGTGATCGCCCCCATCTCATGCGCGCGGCGGGTGATGTCGGCCATGTTGTGCCGCCGTCCGGTGCGGTAGTCGACCTCGGTCAGCATGACGACGGCCACGGTCTCGTCGATGGCGGCCATTGCCTCTTCGGGTGCGACGGTCTTGAGCCGGTACTGGCCGCCCAGCGTGCGGCAGAGCCCCTCGGCCATATAGAGGTCGGAGGGGAAGTTGCCGGTGTCGGACAGGATCACCCGGCGCTTCGGGTTCATCTCCAGCGCGGAGGCCAATGCCTGATAGACCTTGATCGAAAGCGTGTCGCCAAGCACGACGCTGCCCGGCTCGGCCCCGATGAGCCGGCCGATGCGGTCGCCAAGCACGCGGGGTTGCGCCATCCATCCAGCTCGGTTCCAGCCGCGGATCAGAAGCTCGCCCCATTCCGCGGTGACGGCTTTTTCCACGCGGGCGGCGACGCCCCGGACCATCGGGCCCAGCGAGTTGCCGTCGAGGTAGATGACGCCTTCCGGCAGGTGGAACTGGGCCTTCGTTGCTGCGAAATCGATGGGCATGGCGGTCTCCTTCCCCGCTCTTATCGGGGGTTCGGAACGGCTTGCCAAGTGGTTGCACCCGGAGGGCGGCTGGTGTTGGATCGCCGGCGGGAGGTGCCGGATGCCGAAGGGACTGGCCGCGATCGACATTCCGCCAACCTGGCTTGCGCTGCATCTGCTGGCGGCCTGGGGGCTGTCGCTGGTTTCGCCGACGGTGTTCGGCGCGGTCGGATTCGTCCTTGGCGTGGCGCTGGTCGGTCTGGGGCTGGCGGTGATGCTGGGCGCGGTGGCGCAGATGGCGCTGGCGCGGACCACGGTCATTCCGCGTCGCGACCCGTCGGCGCTGGTGACCGGAGGGCTTTTCTTCTGGTCGCGAAACCCGATCTATCTGGCGGATGCGATGATCCTTCTGGGCGCGATCCTGTGGCTGGACGCGGTGCTGGCGCTGCCGCTGGTCGGAGTTTTCGTCTGGCTGATCGAGCGCCGCTTCATCCGGGACGAAGAGGCGCGGCTGACGCTGGCCTTCGGGCCGGAGTTCGATCTTTGGGCCGCGCGGACCCGGCGCTGGCTTGGTCGGAAATGACCATGCTGCACGGCGGAAAAAGTGGGGTTTGAAATATTGTTGCGCAATGTTAAGTGCAACGGATCAGATTATGCCGGCTTGGGGCAGGAGCGGGGGACTTAGGTGAAGATCGGAGCACTGACTGAGGTTTTTCCCGGTGAGAACCGGGTAGCAATGACGCCGGATTCGGCGGTGCAGCTGGCGAAGCTGGGTCATACGGCCTGCATCCAGGCGGGCGCGGGCGCGAAGGCCGGGTTCTCGGACGCGGCCTATGCGGCGGCAGGGGTCGAGGTGCTGCCGGATGCGGCCTCGGTCGTCGCGGCGGCGGATGTGATCGTCAAGGTCCGCGGGCCGGACGCGGGCGAGCTGGCCACGCTGGAAGACGGCCAGACGCTGATCAGCTTCTTCTGGCCGGCGCAGAACCCCGAGCTGCTGGAGGCGGCCGCGAAGAAGAACCTGACCGTGGTCGCCATGGACATGGTACCGCGCATCAGCCGGGCGCAGAAGATGGACGCGCTGTCCTCGATGGCCAACATCGCAGGCTATCGGGCGGTGATCGAGGCCGGGAACAACTTTGGCCGCTTCTTCACCGGTCAGGTGACGGCGGCGGGCAAGGTGCCGCCGGCCAAGGTGCTGGTCGTCGGCGCCGGGGTCGCGGGTCTGGCCGCGATCGGGACCTCGGTATCGCTGGGCGCGATCGTTCACGCCTTCGACGTGCGGCCGGAAGTGGCAGAACAGATTGAATCGATGGGCGCGAATTTCGTGTTCCTCGAGTTCGAGCAGACCCAGGACGGCGCCGCGACCGGAGGCTATGCCGCCCCGTCGAGCCCGGAGTTCCGCGAAAAGCAGCTGGCGAAGTTCCGTGAGCTGGCGCCCGAGATGGACATCGTCATCACCACCGCCCTGATCCCCGGCCGGCCCGCGCCGAAGCTGTGGACCGAGGACATGGTCAGGATGATGAAGCCGGGTTCGGTCATCATCGACCTCGCGGCGGAGCGCGGTGGCAACTGCGACCTGACGGTGCCGGACCAGAAGATCGTGACCGACAATGGCGTGACCATCGTCGGCTATACCGACTTCCCCAGCCGGATGGCCGCGCAGGCCTCGACGCTCTACTCGACCAACATCCGCCACATGCTGACGGACCTGACGCCGAACAAGGATGGCGTCATCCTGCACAACATGGAAGATGACGTGATCCGCGGCGCGACCGTGGCCCATGTCGGCGCGGTCACCTATCCGCCGCCGCCGCCCAAGGTGCAGGCCATCGCGGCGGCGAAGCCCAAGGAAAAGCCGAAGGAGCTGACGCCAGAGGAACGCCGCGCCCAGGAGGCCGCGGCCTTCAAGGCGCAGACGCGGAACCAGGTCGCGCTGATCGCGATCGGCGGCGGGCTCCTGCTTCTGGCGGGGCTTTACGCTCCGGCCAGCTTCATGAGCCACTTCATCGTCTTCGTTCTGGCGGTCTTCGTCGGCTTCCAGGTGATCTGGAACGTGAGCCACAGCCTGCACACGCCTCTGATGGCGATCACCAATGCGATCTCGTCGATCATCATCCTTGGCGCACTGTTGCAGATCGGGTCCGGAGGATTCCTGGTGATCATCCTTGCCGCGCTCTCGGTCTTCATGGCCGGGATCAACATCTTCGGCGGCTTCCTGGTCACGCGCCGGATGCTGGCCATGTTCCAGAAGTCGTAAGGGGGCTGCCATGGATTACGGTTTCACCACGGCGGCCTATGTCGTCGCAGCGGTTCTCTTCATCCTCTCGCTGGGGGGGCTTTCGGGCCAGGAAAGCGCCAAGCGCGCGGTCTGGTACGGCATCTTCGGCATGGCGCTGGCCGTGCTGGCCACGCTTTACGGTCCCGGCGCGGGGCTGTGGTGGCTGTCGGCCATCCTGATCGTGGCGGGCGGGGCCATCGGCGTCGTCGTTGCGCAACGCGTGCAGATGACGGAGATGCCGCAACTGGTTGCGGCGATGCACAGCCTTGTCGGCCTGGCTGCGGTCTTCATCGGCTTCAACACGCAGATCGAACTGATCCGCCTGTCCGACATTATCGGGCTGGTCGGCGATCCCGCGGCGGCCATGGCGCTGGCGCCTGAGCGACTGATGGAGATGGCAACACTGGCCGAGGGCCTCACCGGCTTTGCCGCCAAGATTGCGGCCAAGACCCCGGTCGAGATCACCATCCTGCGGGTCGAGACCTTCCTGGGAGTCTTCATCGGCGCCGTGACCTTCACCGGGTCGGTCATCGCCTTCGGCAAACTCGCGGGCAAGGTCGACACCAAGGCCACCAAGCTGCCGGGCGGCCATGCGCTGAACGCCGGCGCGGCGCTGCTGTCGCTGGTGCTGCTGTTCGTCTATGTCACGACCGGCAGCACGCTGGCGCTGGTTGTCATGACGTTGGCCGCGCTGTTCATCGGCTATCACCTGATCATGGGCATCGGCGGCGCGGACATGCCGGTCGTGGTCTCGATGCTGAACAGCTATTCCGGCTGGGCGGCGGCGGCGATCGGCTTCTCGCTGTCCAACGACCTCCTGATC
>JARFTV010000056.1:0-7446 GCA_029289325.1 Alphaproteobacteria bacterium | reverse complement strand
CTGATCATCGCGGGTTCGCTGGTGGGCTCGTCCGGTGCGATCCTGAGCTACATCATGTGCAAGGCGATGAACCGCAGCTTCATCAGCGTGATCCTTGGCGGTTTCGGCAATACGACGGGCCCGCAGATGGAGGTCTCGGGCGAGCAGATCGCCATCGACGCCGAAGGCGTGGCGGCGGCGCTGAACGAGGCGGATTCGGTCATCATCATTCCGGGCTACGGGATGGCGGTGGCGCAGGCGCAGCAGTCGGTGTCGGAGCTGACGCGGAAGCTGCGGGCGAAGGGCAAGAACGTGCGCTTCGCGATCCACCCGGTCGCGGGGCGTCTGCCGGGGCATATGAACGTGCTTCTGGCCGAAGCGAAGGTGCCCTATGACATCGTGCTTGAGATGGACGAGATCAACGAGGACTTCCCGGAGACCGACGTTGCCATCGTCATCGGCTCGAACGACATCGTGAACCCCGCCGCGCAGGAAGACCCGAACAGCCCCATCGCGGGGATGCCGGTGCTGGAATGCTGGAAGGCCAAGCAGGTCTTCGTTTCGAAGCGCGGGCAGGGGACGGGCTATTCCGGGATCGAGAACCCGCTGTTCTACAAGGAGAACACGCGGATGTTCTACGGCGATGCGAAGAAGTCGCTCGACAGCCTTCTGCCGATGATCGAGTGAGACGATCGTAGGGTGGGCGATATCGCCCACCCTACCTTGCCGCCGAGCGAAAATTGCAACAGTCGCGCGTCATACCCCGGTATCCCCGCATTTTGATGGAAACCTCGCCCGCGGCGGCCTAGCTCTCGGCCAAGCTTTGCGAGATCCGAAGATGCCGATCCCAGACCATCCCCAACGCTATGCCACCGTGAACGAGCTGCATGCGCGGCCCTTCCCGGCCATCGAGGTTCCCGCCACGGCGGTCTATGTCGCGATCAAGGAACCGTCGCATGCGCAGAACCGCGACCGCGCGCGGGACCGGGCGCATCTGCTGGCGCTCCTCGACCGCCACGGCAGCGCCCATCCGCAGCCCGGAGCGACCCATTTCCAGGGGCCGATCGGCCGGGCCGAGCTGAAATGGGAGAGCCATACCGAGTTCGTGACCTATACCGCCTTCACCCGCGGCGTCTCGGCACGGCCCTTTGATCCGGCCGAGGCGGAGGTGATGCCGGAGGATTGGCTGGCCGAGGCTCCGGGGCGGCGGCTGACCTCGATCCTGATCCGCGTCGAGCCGATGCCGGCGAGCGAGGATGAGCTTCTGCGCCGGGTGGATGGCTGGTTCGTGCCGGAAAGCCTGGCCGTGGCGCGGGTGGTCGACGGGGCGGCGGTGATCGCGGGGGATTTCCGGATCGATCCGGCCGGGCATATGCGCTTTGCCGTCTTCGTGGCGCCGGGCACCGGGTCGCGACGGGTGGGGCGGATCGTGCAGCGGCTGTGCGAGATCGAGACCTACCGTGCCATGTCGATGCTGGGCCTGATGCGGGCGCGCGAGCTGGGCACGCGGTTGAATGCGCTGGACCCGCAGCTTTCGGCGCTGGTCTCGGGCCTCGACAATGCCGAACCCGCGCCCGAGACGGCGCTGCACAATCTTCTCACCATCTCGGCCGAGCTGGAGAGCCTCGCGGTGCAGTTCTCCTTCCGCTTCGGGGCGACGGCGGCTTATGAGGCGATCGTGGGCCAGCGGATCGAGGTCTTGCGCGAAGAGCGGGTGGCGGGACGGCAGACTTTTGGCGAGTTCATGATGCGCCGCTATGATCCGGCGATGCGGACGGTGAAATCGGCCGAAAGCCGTTTGGAGGCGATGGCCGAGCGGGCGGAGCGGGCGGCGGAGCTGTTGCGGACGCGGGTGGACGTCGAACGCAGCGCGCAGAACCAGAAGCTTCTGGAAAGCATGGACCGGCGGGCGGATCTGCAACTGCGGTTGCAGCGGACGGTCGAGGGTCTGTCGGTGGTCGCGATCAGCTATTATGCGGTCAGCCTTGTGTCCTATCTTGCGGCACCGCTGGCCAAGGCGGCGGGCTGGTCGAAGGAAGGGCTGACCGCAGCCCTTGTCCTGCCGGTGGTGCTGCTGGTCTGGCTGATGGTGCGGCGCATCCGCAACCATCTGCACTAGACCCGCGGTGCCGATCCTTCCGTGAAGGATCGGTGCCTCAGCGTCCCCGGATCCGCGGGTCGAGCGCGTCGCGCAGCCCGTCGCCGACATAGTTGACCGACAGCACGGTCAGCGAGATCGCCAGCCCCGGCCAGACCATCTGCATCGGGTAGGTCTGGTTGTAATAGGCCGAGTTCAGCATCGAGCCCCAGGTCGAGAAGTCGGACTGGAAGCCCTGGCCGAGGAAGGAGACGACGGATTCGGTGATGATCGCATTCGCCACGCCGAGGGCGCCCGCGACCATGACCGGGGCCAGCACGTTCGGCAGGATGTGGCGCGTGATGATCCGCCGGGCGGGCGTGCCGATCGAACGGGCGGCGAGAACGAACTCGCGTTCCTTCACCGCCAGGACCTGACCGCGCACGATCCGGGCGACATGCATCCAGCTGGTCAGGCCGATGGCGATGATCAGGATAAAGAAGGTACCGAGGTTGGGCCCGAACATCTCTTTCAGCCGGGGGCCGTAGAGGAAGGTCAGGACCAGGATGAGCGGCAGAAGCGGCAGTGACAGGAAGAGGTCGGTCAACCGCATCAGCGCGCCATCAAGGCGGCGGAAGTAGCCCGAGAGCAGGCCGATCAGCGTGCCGAGGAACACCGCCACCGACATGGCGACGAAGCCCACGGCGAGGCTGACCTTTCCGCCCAGCATCAGCCGGGCCATGATGTCGCGGCCGACCTGATCGGTGCCGAAGGGATTGCTCCACGACGGTGGCAGGTTGCGGGAGCGGAACATCTCGGCCGTGTTTGGATTCACCCGGATCGGCTCGGCCGTCCAGATGAACGGGCCGATCAGCACGAAGATCAGAAGGGTGCTGAGCACGAAGAGGCCGACCATGGCCCCGCGGTGCATGCGGAACTGGTCCCAGACATCGCGCCAGAGGCTGCGCGGGGCGTCCTCGCGGTCTGGAGTGGCGGTGGCGGCGGTGGCGTCACTCATAGCGGATCCGGGGGTCGAGGATGCCGTAAAGGATGTCGGCAACCAGGTTGAACAGGACGATCAGGATCGCGGTGATGAAGGCAATGGTCTGCACCACGGGCAGGTCGTTGACATGGATCGCCCCGATCAGGGCGGCTCCGATGCCGTTGATCTTGAACACCTGCTCGGTCACGATCGCGCCGGCGAAGATCGCGGGCAGGCCGAGGGTGATCACCGTGATCACCGGGATCATCGAATTGCGCAGCACATGTTTCAGGACCACGGTCCCTTCGCTAAGCCCCTTGGCGCGGGCGGTGCGGGCGTAGTCCTGGCTGAGGTTCTCCAGCATGGCCGACCGGGTGTAGCGGCTGAGTTCGGCCGCGTTGAAAAGGGCGAGCACCGCCACGGGCAGGAACATCTGCCGCACCTGCTGCTTGAAGGTGGCCCAGTCCACCACCTGAAGCGAGGTGTTGTAGATCGAGGGGAACCAGCCAAGCCAGGTGGTGAAGATGATGATGGCCAGTAGGCCGGTGAAGAAGGTCGGGACCGAATAGCCGACCATCGAGACGAAGGTGCCGACCTGGTCGAACCAGGAATACTGGCGATAGGCCGAGTAGATGCCGATGGGCAGGGCGATCAGGATGGCGATCAGATAGGCGGTGCCGATCACGGTCAGGGTCTGGGGCAGACGCTCGCCGATATAGTCCATCACCGGGACCTTCGAGGAATAGGAAATGATCCGCGGGGCGCCGTCGGCGTAGGAGGTGCCGAAGGCGGCGTCGATGGCGTAAAGCGGCTCGGTCCAGAAGAACTGCTTCAGCCAGAGCAGGTACCGGATGTGCACGGGCTCGTTGATGCCCATCGCCTCGACCATCTTCATGCGCACCTCGGCGGGCACGGTCAGCGGGATCTCGGATGCGGGGCTGCCGGGCGCGAGATCGACCAGGAGGAAGATCACGAGACTGATCAGCAGAAGCGTCGGGATCGCGACCAGCAAGCGCCGGAGCGTGTAGGTCAGCATGGGCGGGCCTGTGTTCTGGGGATGGCACGGGGTGCCCGCCTTGCGGCGGACACCCGAAGGCTCAGAGGCTTACTTGATGCGGAACCAGTCCTGGGCGTTCCACAGCTCGGTGTCCCAGGTGTTCAGCACCACGCCGCCCAGCGTGTTCGAGGCGGCCGAGAGACGGCCACGGTCGACCAGCGGGACGATGACATAACTGTCCTTGGTCAGCATCTCGTTCAGGCGGATCGCGATCTCGGCGCGCTTCTCCATCTCCGAGGTCTTGGACAGTTCCAGCCAGAGTTCGTCATAGGCCGGGTCGCAGAAGCGGTTGACGTTCTCGCCCTGCCACTGGTTCTCGGGCGCCGGGATCTTGTTGCAGAGATACTGGCCCAGATAGGGTTCCGGGTCGGTGCCGTCGAAGTTGTTGGCGTACATCTCTACGTCGGCGTAGAACTTCTGGAAGGTGTCTGGCGAGCCGGCGTCGCCGCCGAAGAACACCGAGGCGTCAACCTGCTTCAGCTCGACCTCGACGCCGATATCGTTCCAGAACGACTTAATGATCGCCTGGAAGTCCTGGCGGACCGGGTTGACCGAGGTCTGATACAGGACCTTCAGCTTCATCCCGTCCTTTTCGCGCACGCCGTCGCCGTCGCTGTCGACCCAGCCCGATTCCTCGAGCAGCGCGCGGGCGCCTTCGATGTCCTGGGTGAGGCAGTCAGTGTTCGGGCTGGCGAACATTTCGGGTGCGGGGACGAGGTTGCAGGTCGCGCGGCCCGCGGCTCCGTAGCCGATGTCGACCAGGACCTGGCGGTCGATGGCCATCGAGAGCGCCTTGCGGACGTTCAGATCGGTCAGGAACGGATGCGGATGCTTGGTGGTCGAGCGTTCACCTTCCGGCAGCGAGGGGCTGGGGTCGGTCATGTTCATCTCGATCCGCTCGACCAGGGTGCCGAAGCCGTTCAAGAGGACACCCTTGCCGCCGGCCGACATCTGGGCCTGCATTTCCGGGTTGATCTGGGTGTTCCAGGCATAGTCGAATTCGCCGGTCTCCAGCACGGCGCGCGCCGCTGCCTGGGCGTCGCCGCCGCCCTTCACCGTCATGGTGGCGAAGGCGGGTTTGGCCGGGTCGCGGTAGTTCGGGTTGGCTTCCAGTTCCACCACGTCATTGACCTTGAAGTCCTTGACAACGAAGGGACCAGTCCCGATCGGCTTGAAGTTCTGCTCCGAGCAGGTCGAGGCCGCGGCGCCGAGGCAGTTGGCGAACTGTGCCGCCTGCAGGATCGGCGAGGTGCCGCCGACGAAGGCCTGATAGGGGTTCGGCTTCGGGCCCGAGAAGGTGATGACGACGGTCAGGTCGTCCGGGGTGTCGATCGAAGTGATGCCTTCATAGCGTGCTGCCTGTGCGCAGCCGCCTTCAGGGTGGGTGCAGTATTCCCAGGTGAACTTGGCGTCGGCCGAGGTGACGGGGGTGCCGTCGGACCACAGGAGGCCCGGCTTGAGCTTCCAGGTGATCTGGGTCAGGTCCTCGCTGATGCCGCCGTTCTCCACCGTCGGAACCGACTCGGCCAGACGCGGGATCACCACGCCCTTTTCGTCAAAGCCCGCCAGACCTTCGAGGACCAGCGAGGCGGTCTCGACGTCCTTGGTGCCCGAGGACAGGTAGGGGTTCAGGATCGAGGGCGCCTGCCAGTAGAGCACGTTGACATGCCCGTCGGCGCCACGCTCGGCGAAGGCGGCCGGGGCGAGGCCCAAGGCCGCCACTGCGCCCATGAGGGCGGTTCTCAGTTTCATTGCGTCACTCCTTGTTGGTTATGCTCGGAAGCCTCGGGCGCGCCGGTTGGTCCGGCGACGATATTGTCGAACAGGTGGCAAGCGACGAAGCGGTCGGGTTCCACCTCGCGCAGGGCGGGTTTTTCCACGCGACAGCGGTCAAAGACCTTGGGGCAGCGGGTGCAGAAGTTGCAGCCGATGGGCGGGTTCGCGGGCGACGGCACGTCGCCTTTCAGGATGATCCGCTTGCGCGACTGCGCCCGGACCGGATCAGGCTCGTTCACGGCGGAGAGCAGCGCCTCGGCATAGGGATGCAGCGGGCGGGCGTAGAGCGCGTCGCGGGGCGAAAGTTCGGCAATCTTGCCCAGATACATCACCGCCACCCGGTCGGCGATGTGGCGGACCATCGACAGGTCGTGGCTGATGAAGAGATAGGTCAGGCCGAACTTTTCCTGCAGATCCTCGAGGAGGTTCACGACCTGCGCCTGGATCGAAACGTCAAGCGCCGCGATGGGTTCGTCGCAGACGATGAACTTGGGGTTCAGGGCAAGGGCGCGGGCGATGCCGATCCGTTGGCGCTGGCCGCCCGAGAATTCGTGCGGATAGCGGTTGGCGAAGCGGCGGTTGAGGCCGACCTGATCCATCAGTTCGTAGACCCGTTCCAGCTTTTTCGCCTTGGGCCAGTCGGTGTGTTCGTCCAGCGGCTCACCGATGATGCGGGCCAGGGTCATGCGAGGGTTGAGGCTGGCCTGCGGGTCCTGAAACACCATCTGCATCGTGGGCCGCTTCTTGCGGAGCGCCTCGGGCGGCAGGCTGACCACATCATCGCCGTCGATGACGACCCGGCCGGCGGTGGGTTCGTAAAGCCGCAGGAGAGCGCGACCGACGGTGGACTTGCCGCAGCCGGATTCGCCGACGAGGCCCAGCGTCTCGCCCGGCAGGATCGAGAAGCTGACCCCGTCCACGGCCTTCACGTCACCGGTATGGCGGCGGAAGACCCCGGTGTAGATCGGGAAATGCATCTTGAGGTCATCGACGGTGACCAGGGGTTCAGGCATGGGCGACCTCCGCCTTGGGGGCCGGGGCGGGGGCCGACCAGTGGCAGGCCACGTCATGGCCCTGGCCGACGGGACGGCCATCGACGGCTCGGCGGGCGGGGTTCTCGCGGTCGCAGCGGTCGTGGCGATGTTCGCACCGGGCGCGGAAGGGGCAGGCCGTGGGCGCGCCGAGGAGGATCGGAGGCTGGCCCTGGATGACCCTGAGCCGATCCTCCCGCGGGCCGGTGATCGCCGGGATCGTCTGGAGCAGCGCGCGGGTGTAGGGGTGCTGCGGATTGGCGAACAACTCCTGCACCGGGGCCTGTTCGACGACCTGGCCACCATACATCACCAGCACGCGGTCGGCGATACCCGCGATCACGCCAAGGTCATGCGTGATCCAGATGATCGCCATGCCGAGCTTGTGGCGCAGGTCCTTCACAAGCTCGAGGATCTGGGCCTGGATGGTGACATCAAGCGCGGTCGTGGGTTCGTCGGCGATCAATACGTCGGGGTCGCAGGCCAGAGCCATGGCGATCATCACCCGCTGGCGCATCCCCCCGGAAAACTGGTGCGGATAGGC
>JARFTV010000011.1:74846-103533 GCA_029289325.1 Alphaproteobacteria bacterium | reverse complement strand
CGCGCTTGGCCAACAGCGGGCGCATCCGATGCGCCTGTCGGGGCTGGGCCTTGCTTTCATCTACCTTGGGCTGTGTCTTTTGCCGCTTTTGCTTGCACTTGGCAGGGACGTCGCCCCGCTGGATGCCTGGGAAAGCGCCGGGGCGGCATTGGGGATGGTGGCTGTGGTGGCCATGGCCATTCAGTTCATGACCTCGGGCCGGTTCCAAGTCGTTTCCGGCCGTCTGGGCATCGATAAGATCATGGCGTTCCATAAAATCGCGGCGTGGTGGGTTCTTATCGCTGTTGCGTTGCACCCGCTGGCCTATGTCTTGCCAACCTGGACCGACGACCCGGCGCTCGCGGCAGAGCGTCTGAACGTCTATCTGACCGTGCCGCATTATCGTTCCGGAGTTGTGGCGCTCTCGGCGCTGCTGACGCTGGTTGTGACCTCGGTCCTGCGAGACCGGCTGCCATGGCGGTATGAGATCTGGCGGGCCGCACATCTGGTGCTTGGTCTTGTCGCCGTGGGTGGGGGGCTGCATCACGCGGTAACGACCGGCCGGTTCAGCGCGATGGGGCCGATGCACGGGTTCTGGTGGACTGTCGGTCTGTCGGTTCTGGCCGTGATGGCGGTGCTTTACGGCTGGCGTTGGGCAAATTTGCACTGGCACCCTTGGCGCCTTTCCGCAGTCACCAAACTGGCAGACCGGATGTGGGAGCTTGACATCCAGCCCGACGCCAAGACCGTCACGCCTGGCTATTCCGCCGGGCAATTCGTCTGGATGAGCGAGGGCAAGCGCCGCTTTCCGCTGTTTGACCATCCATTTTCCATCGCGGACAGCCCGACACGGCCGGGGATGAGCCTGATCATCAAGGAAGCCGGTGATTTCACGGGACGGATCGGCAGCCTGGCTCCCGGCACGGCCATCGGTCTTGATGGCCCCTATGGTGAGTTCACTTTGGATCAGCACCCCGGAAACGCGGTCGTTCTATTGGCCGGAGGGGTCGGCATCGCCCCGGTCATGGGTATCTTGCGCGATCTGGTTGCGCGGCGCGATCCCCGGCCCGTCCGTCTTGCTTATGCGGCCGGCGTTCCCGCGAACTTCGCATGCTTGCCCGAGATCGAAGCCGCACGGGAAACGCTTGACCTGAGAGTCATGCTGATCAGCGAAACTGATGCTGTGGGTTGGAGCGGGCTTGTCGGTCGACTCTCCCCAGAGAGGCTACGCGATCTTGTTGACGGCCTTGATCTGCAACGCGCGGTTGCCTTCATCTGCGGCCCCGGCCCGATGGTAACAGCCGTCTCGGACGGGCTTCTTGATTTGGGATTCCCGATGAACAAGGTCGTCTACGAACGTTTCGACTACGCCGGCGGTGCCTCGAGACAGGACAGGCGGTATGCGCGGAACTTCTTGGCCATCGGTGCAGGGCTTGCCGGCCTGGTCGCGGGATTTGCGCTGGTGCGGTAAGCGTTCCTTGCAAAGCAACGCTACTCTGTGGCCATCGCCCGTCCGCTGCCACGCGACCTGGCCGTTTGGACTTGCCCGGGAACAGTGGCAACCATCAGAGTATCCAGCGAACCGCTGGGCGGCCGTCTTTCCGGGTGCGATCACGGATCAGGTCGCTTCCGTGGTGCCCTCGCCAGTCCCAAGCCCGGCTGAGGGCAGGACGGCGGCCGCGCCAATCCGCTCCCAGACTTCGTTGACCACGGGATGCCCGCCGTCGACAAGGCGGGCAGCGATCAGGTTCATCGAGATCGCAGGCAAGGTGCTGCTCATCTTGACCAGGCGGCCACTCTGGACGTCGGCCCGGGCAAGCGGTTCGGGAATCCAGGCGACACCGAGGCCCGTGCGCGCAAACTCCAACGCTGCAAGCGTCAGGGCGGTTTCCAGCCGGGGCCGCACCCCGCCGACCCGCGTCAGACGCGGAAAGATGATCCGACGCTGGACCTGACCCAGAAAGACATCCGCGGGATAGGCGATCACCGGCAATTCGCCGCGCATGTAGCTTTGGTTCAGCGTGTCCAGCTTGTCCCTTGCATAGACGGGAACAAGCGTCTCGGTCCCGATATGCATGATGTCGAGGAAGTCTGATCCCGGGATCTCTTCGGCGCCCGGAACGTCGTGGATCAGGGCGATATCCGCCCGCCGGGTCATCAGCTGCGCCAGGCAGTCGTCGCGGTTTGCCGAACGCAGGCGGGTGTCGACATCCAGTTCGCTGTAGCGTCCGATGATCTCGGGCGTCGACGTCGCGGCGATGGCATGTTGCGAGGCGATGATGATCCGCCGGCGCCGCGCGCTGTTCGTGTCGCGCAACCCGTTCGACAGATCGCGCAGACCGGCGGACAGTTCGCGCATCCGGTCAAGCTGTTCGGTGACGTGGGAGGCAAGGCGCGCCGGCCGGGCCGAGCGGTCGAAGAGCGCCACGCCCAGCGTCTCTTCGATCTGGCGGATCCTGCGGGAAAAGGCGGGCTGCGACACGTTCCGCTTCAGACTTGCGGCCTGAAAGGACCCATGTTCGGCCACGGCAAGGATATCTTCGATCCACTCAAGGCGCATGGTGACCCCTAATATGCAATCTCTGCATTTTATCCGCGAAAATCGGCATTTGAATATAGCTAAATTTCGCGTTTCTTCATGAAAGAACACAGAGACAAGGACCGCACCATGCATCTTGCCCGGTTTCCAAGGTATCGGCTTGGCCATTTCCCGACCCCGCTGGAACGACTGGATCGCCTTACCGCCACGCTGGGCGGGCCGGAGATCTGGATCAAGCGCGATGACTGCACGGGCCTTGCCTCGGGCGGCAACAAGACCCGCAAGCTGGAGTTCCTCCTTGCCGCCGCGATCGCCGAAGGCGCCGATACGCTGGTGACGCAGGGGGCGACGCAATCAAACCATGTGCGCCAGACTGCCGCTGCCGCCAGCCGGGCCGGCCTGGCCTGCCACGCGCTGCTGGAACGGCGTGTCACCAATCAGGGTGCAGATTACGAATCGGCCGGCAACGTGCTGCTGGACGTGATGATGGACTGCAGTTTCGACTTTCGCCCCGAGGGCCTGGACATGAATGCCGAAGCCGAGGCGCTGGGTGAGATGCTGCGCGCGCAGGGACGCAAGCCCTATGTCATACCGGGCGGCGGGTCGAATGCTGTCGGCGCACTGGGCTATGCCGCCTGCGCCGAGGAACTTGTCTGGCAGGCTGATGCCGCCGATCTGCGGATTGACCACATCGTACATGCAACAGGCAGCGCCGGAACGCAGGCCGGTCTGCTGGCCGGGCTCTTTGCGCTGAACGCCCCGATCCCGGTCACCGGCATTTCGGTCCGCGCCCCGCGTGAGCGGCAGATCGACAACGTTCATGCCCTTGCCGTGCGCACTGCCGAAATGATCGGCGCGCGGGGCGATCTTCCGCGCGAGATGGTTGTCGCGCATGACGATCAGGTCGGTCCCGGCTACGGCCAGCCGACCGCAGACATGGTCGAGGCGATCCTGCTGCTGGCGCAGACCGAGGGCATCCTTCTGGACCCCGTCTATTCCGGCAAGGGCTTTGCGGGCCTTGTCGCGATGATCCGCAAGGGCGCCTTTGCCAAGACCGACCGCGTGGTGTTCCTGCACACCGGCGGGTCCGTGGCGCTGTTCGCCTATGGTCACCTTTTCCAGAACCAGAAAGCCGCCTGAGCGGCTCGTCCATCCTCATCACCAACAGCGGAGTCCCCCATGCCATCTGCCAACCAGTTCCTTGCCCTTGCCCTTGCCCTTGCCGGCGTCGCGGTCGCCGGTGCAGCACAAGCGGAAACCATCCGCCTTTCGACCTATGTGAACGAGACGGACGTTCGCTACCAAGGGTTCGTCAAATTCGCCGAACTGGTCGCGGCCAAGACCGAAGGCCGTCTGGAGGTTGAGATCTTTCCGTCCTCGACCTTGCATTCCTGGTCCGACGGGGTAGATGCCCTGCAGGGCGGCGTGTCGGACATCAGCTGGATTTCCGCCGACACGCGGCTGCCGTGCTATCGTGTGACCTCGCTTTACCCCGCAGCCATCGACCTGAAGGATCAGATCGCACTGGATGCCGCCTATGCCGAACTGATCGCGCCCGAGGCGGCGAACGCCGGACTTATCCCGGTCATCAACTCCAATTATTCCTACGATCAGGAATGGTGGTTCCAGGGCCCGATCGAGGGGCTGAACAAGCTGGACGGCAAACTGGTGCGGTCCATCGGACCGCTGGTCAGCCTGATGATCGAGACCTGGGGCGGCCAGCCTGTGTTCATTGCCCCCGGCGAGGTGTTCCAGTCAGCCGAACGGGGTGTCGTCAACGGCATCAACATGGGCGTTGCCACCTATAGCTCGTGGCAACTCTGGAACGTGATGCCCTACATGGTGAATGCAAACCTCTTCTACGGCAACATCCAGTACATGATGAACCTTGACCGCTTCAACAGCCTGTCCGAGGCGGATCAAGCCGCGCTGCTGGAGGCCGGGCGCGAGACCGAGGCCTGGCTCCAGCCGATGTATGAGAGCTGGATCAACGAACAGGTCGGCAATGCCGTCATGAAGGGCGGGGGTGCGGCCGTGTCGATCACCACCGATGAGCGCAATGCGCTTCTGGCCGAGATCGAGCCGAAATGGGCAGCCGAGGTGGATGCCGCCTGCGGTCCCGAGCTGGCCGGGCAGTTGCGCGCCCTTTTCGCCAAGCACCGCCTTTGATCAGACCGCCGCTCAGGTCCAACGACAGGGAAAGCCATGCGTGAGTTCGTTGACCGGATGATCGGGCGGGTGGAGCGCCTGGTCGTGGCCTTGGCGGCCTTCGGGGCGCTTCTGATCTTCATCCAGATGGTCTGGATCAGCTACGGGGTGTTCATGCGCTATGTCATGGGCAGCCCTGACCGGCTGGTGACCGAGGCGACGGCGCTCTTGCTGTTTCCGGTGGCACTGGTCGGTCTGGCCTATGCGATGCGCGAGGACAGCTTCCCGCGCGTCACGCTGCTGACCGACATGATGGGACCCGGCTGGCGCAAGCTGGTCGGGTTGATCAATGGCAGCATCATGGTCGTCATCGGCGCGTTCTTTTCGATCACCACGATCAACGCGACGATCCGCGCCTTCAATGCTGGCGCTTCGACCGAGATCCTCCGCTGGCCACGCTATCTGTTCTGGAGTCCGGTCGCGCTGGCCATCTGTCTTTTCACCCTTTACGCCCTGCTGCGCCTGCTTCGACTGGCGCTGCGCCCGGCCTCTGACGCGGAGTAGCGCTAATGGAATGGTACGAAGTCGGGCTCGGGCTGCTCGGGCTGCTTATCCTTCTGATCGCCCTCGGGCTGCCGATCCCCTTTGCCCTGGCTGCCGCATCGCTGCCGTTCCTGTGGCAGATCCAGTCGTTCAACTCGTCCCTCGTCTCGGCGCAGTTGAAACTCTGGGGGGTCTGGATCAACTACATTCTTCTGGCGGTGCCTTTGTTCGTCTTTCTGGGCGAACTGATCAGCCGGTCGAACATCGGGGCCAATCTTTACAGGTTCATGCACGAAGGGGTGCGGATCCGCGGTTCGGCCGCCTATGGGTCGATCGGTGCCTGCGCCGGGTTCGGGGCGGTCTGCGGGTCATCCATGGTCGGGTCGCTGACCATTGGCGGTGTTGCCCTGCCAGAGATGCTGCGTCTGGGCTATGGCAAGCGGCTGGCCAGCGGGGTGCTTGCGGCGGGTGGCACGCTGAGTGTTCTGTTGCCGCCCAGCCTGATCCTTCTGTTCTACGGGATCGTCACCGACCAATCGATCGGCAAGCTGTTCATGGCCGGCGTGTTCCCCGGGTTGCTGCTGGCCGCGCTGTTCGTTCTGGTCGTGATCGCCTGGGGCTGGTTGTGCCCGCAGGACATACCGGAAAGCGCACGCGGCCCCCGGATGCGGCTGGTGCAGATTGCCGTATCGCTGGGACCGGTCATCGTGATTGGCGCGGTGATCACCCTGGCCATCTACGGCGGCATCGCAACCCCGACGGAAGCCGCCGCCGTGGCCGCACTTGTGACGGTGGTGCTGGCTGTCGGTGTCGGCGGGCTACGCTGGGCGGGCTTTGTCGATGCGCTGATGTCGACGATGCGGACCATGGGCTACCTGGGTCTGCTCTTGTCGGCGGGGGTGCTGTTCGGCTTTGTCCTGAACTACTATCGGGTGCCGCAGCAGTTCACCGAAATGTTCCTGAGCTTCGATCTGGCGCCCTGGATGGTGCTGGCAATGGTCATCCTGTTCTACATCGCCCTCGGCATGTTCCTGGAGCCGGTGTCGATGACCTTCATCACCCTGCCGGTGATCGTGCCCCTGATCGCGGCGGCCGGGTTCGACCTGATTTGGTTCGGCATCGTTTATACCATCACCATGGAAATCGCGGTGCTGACGCCGCCGGTCGGGTTGAACCTGTATGTCATCCAGGGGATCAGCCGCGGGCAGGTCACTGTCGGTGACGTGATCGTGGGTAGCCTGCCCTTCATTGGCGCGCTGGTGGTGCTGATCGCGGTCATGATCATGTTTCCCGAAATGGCGCTCTGGCTGCCGCAGCAGGTGAAATAGTCATGGACTTACCCGTTCACCGGGTCGGCTATGGGCCGCCACTGGTGCTGGTGCATGGTTATCTGGGTGCCAGCAGCCAATGGCGGGGTCAGTTTGCCGCCTTTGCCGCCACGCATGACGTGATCGCCCCCGATCTGCCGGGGTTTGGCGCGGCGGCGATGCTGGACTGTCCCGTGACCATTCCCGGTCTGGCCCAGGCCGTGACCGAGGGGCTGGACCGACTGGGAGTCGACCGGTTCATGCTTTTGGGTCACAGCATGGGCGGCATGATCGTACAGGAGATGGCGGCGCGACTGGGCGACCGGATCGAGAAGCTGGTCTTGTGCGGTACGGGTCCGCTGGGCCTCATGCCCGACCGGTTCGAGCCGGTAGAGACGTCGCTGGCGCGTCTGGCGGCGGATGGCGTGGTGGCCACCGCAGACCGGATCAGCGCAACCTGGTTCCGGGACGGGCGCGACGCACCGGGATACCCGGCCACGCGCGACATCGCCCGCCGTGCCAGCGCCCAGGCCGCGCATAACGCGCTCTGCGCCATGCGGGATTGGGACGGGCGCGCGGCCTTGGCGCGCCTGACCATGCCCACTTGCATCCTGTGGGGCGATCAGGACCGATCCTATCGCTGGCCGCAGGTCGAGGCTCTGTGGCAGGGCATAGCCGGGGCTCGGCTGGGCGTCATTCCCGGTGCAAGCCACGCCATTCATATGGAAAAACCGCAGCTTTTCAATGACATGGTGCTCGACTTTCTGTCGGGGGGCTGACCATGGCCCGCCGTCCCTGGCGGGCGTGTTACTTGCAAGCAGGAGGTCAGGTGAAACAACTGCAAGCCATGCAGGCCGGGGCGGCGCGTTTGGCCCCCGGTCTTCTGCTGTCGGGCACGGTCGCAGCGGCGGCCGGGTTTCTGGGTGCGCATTACACCGCGCCGGTGATGCTGTTTGCCTTGCTGATCGGCATGGCCTTCAACTTCCTGCATGATCAGGGCCCATGTCAGGCAGGCGTCGATCTCGCCGCGAAGTTCGTCCTGCGTCTTGGTGTCGGGCTGCTGGGTGTGCGCATCACGCTGGACGATCTGGCGCAGATCGGCACGCAAGGGGCGGTGGTTCTGGCGGGTCTTGTCGCAGGGACGATTGCCACGGGCTTTCTGATCGCACCGCTGATGGGGCGCACCTGGCGCTTTGGCTTGCTGACGGGGGGGGCGGTTGCGATCTGTGGCGCATCGGCCGCGCTGGCGATTGCCGCCGTGATCCCCGCGAACGACCGTTCCGAGCGCAATACGCTGTTCACAGTGATGGGCGTGACCGTGCTGTCGACGCTGGCGATGATCGCTTATCCGGTCCTGTTTCACGCGCTGGAGTTTTCCGAACGGCAGCAGGGCTTTCTGATCGGAGCGACAATCCATGACGTGGCACAGGTCGTGGGCGCCGGGTTCACGGTCTCGGACGCTGCCGGGGAAACGGCCGTCATGGTCAAGCTGTTTCGCATCGCCCTGCTGCCTGTGGTCCTGATCTCTGTTGTGTTGGCGCTTCGCTTTGGCCCGCACGCCGGAGCCAGAGGGAGGATCGCATTGCTGCCTTGGTTCATGGTGCTGTTTCTGGCGCTGGCTGTTCTGGGGTCGTTGTTTGACCTGCCGACCTGGCTGGTCGATCAGGTCAACACCCTGTCGCGGGCCTGCCTGATCGTCGCGATTGCCGCGCTGGGGGTCAAGACTTCGCTGCGGACACTTACGGTGGCGAGCGGGGGCAATCTTGTCGTTCTGCTGATCGAGACGCTGATGCTTCTTGGCCTTGCCATTTTGGTTGTGGGGGCTTTCGACGTGGTGTGAGGGGGTCCGAAGGCTCTGTCGCAAACGTCTGCGGCGCAACGCGCCAGCTCCTCCGGGCCGCCCGTTTCCTGGGGCAACTAGGCGGCTGGAAGCGAAGCCACAGGATTCGCCTGCAGGATCGCCCTGCGCAGATGCGCTTCGCCTGCCGGAGAAAGTGGAACCAGCGGGAGGCGGACCCGATCAGACATCACCCCCGCCAAGGCGAGAGCGCGTTTGACCGGGCTGGGGCTGCTTTCCACAAACATCGCGCTGGCCAAAGGAGCGAGACGCTCATGCAGTGCGAGGGCATCTTCCCGCCGCCCCTCGGCCCAAGCCCGATGCAGCGCGACAACCTCGGAAGGCATGTAGTTCGACAGGACAGATGTCAGACCGCTCGCGCCAAGGGAAAAGAAGGGCAGGGCCAGACCGTCATCGCCACAATGCACGACGAAATCCGGTCCGCATGCAGCGCGCAGGGCGGTCACGCGGGCAGGATCGCCGCCGGCTTCCTTGATCGCGACGATGTTGCGATGCGCATGAGCAAGCGTTGCGGCGGTTTCCGGTTGGATGGCTACGCCCGTGCGGCCGGGCACCGAATAGAGCATGACGTCAAGGGGCGTGGCTTCTGCAACGGCCGAGAAATGGGCAACCAGGCCCTCTTGTGTCGGCTTGTTGTAGTAGGGAGTGATCAAGAGCACGCCATGCGCCCCGGCATCTGTCGCCCGCTTTGTTGCGGCGACGGTTTTCCTGGTGACGTTGCTGCCCGTGCCGGCGAGAATGTAGGCGGAATTTCCGGCGCGTCTGACCGTATGGGCGATCACGGAAAGCGCCTCATCCTCGTCCAGGGTTGCGGCTTCACCTGTCGTGCCAACGGGAACAAGGCCCGTGATACCGGCCTCGAGCTGGCGGTCGATCAAGCGATCATAGGCATCCCAGTCGATGTTGCCCGCATCCGTGAAGGGCGTGACAAGGGCGGTGAAAACACCGTTGAAACGGGTCAGATCGGTCATTGTAGGTCCTTTCAGGAAATGTCGGAGGGCGCATATGCGCCGTTGGGTCGCCCCACGAGCCAGCGGGCAGCTGCCAGCGCGCCTGCGGCATAGGCCGCACGGCTGGCCACGGAGAGGGTCAGCGAGATCTCTGCTACGCCAAGATCGAAGCGCAGCTCGTTGATGCCGGGCGTATCGCCCAAACGGCGGATTTCTGTTGTGACCCTCCGGTCCATGCCGGACAGATCGGCCACCAGCATCTTGGTCGTGCCAGAGGCGTCGGGTTTCTTCTGCGCGTTATAGGTCTCTCTTACAGCCACGGCGGCGTCGGGCAGAGCTGAAGCCAGCATCTGCCCGGCGCGACGGAAGGTTTCGAAACCGAGGGTGAAGTTCGCCCCGATCAGGATCGGACGGGACTTGCCCTCGGCCAGAAGGCGCGCGGTTTGGTCGGCCGAAAAGCCGGTGGTACCGATCACCAGAGGAAGCGGATTGCCGGCGAGACGGTCCAGCAGGTCCATGACCGCATCAGGGGCCGAGAAGTCGATCAGCACATCGGCATCAAGGCGCGCGGTCGCCAATTCCGAACCATCGCGGCCTGAAATCATCTCGGCAAGTGTAAGATCATCGGCACCGCCAATCTGTGCCACGACCTCGCGTCCGACCTTGCCGCCCGCTCCCAGCAACGCGACACGCATCAGTCGATTACCACGCGTGGTTCGGACATTTCCCGCATCGCGATCCGGACGCCCTCGCGCCCCAGGCCAGACCGCTTGATCCCACCAAAGGGCACATGTTCGGCCCGGAAGTCGGGACCTTCGTTCACCATGATACCGCCGACCTGAAGCCCACGGGTCAACTTGCGGATAGCGGCATGGTCGTTGCTGAAGATTCCAGCCTGAAGCCCGTAGTCGGAGCTGTTGACTTCGGCCATGGCGGCGTCGAGGTCGGCAAAAGGCCGCAGCGCCAGAACCGGTCCGAATGTCTCTTCGGCAACCAGCTTCATCTGCGGCAGGACATCGGCAACAACGGTCGGCGCGATCAGATTTCCGTCGCGCGTGCCCCCGGTCAGCAGCCTTGCCCCCATGGTCTGCGCATCCGAAAGCCGGAGCATGATCTCGTCGGCGGCGGCGGCATCGATCACCGGGCCCATCTGAGTCTCGGGATCTGCCGGATCGCCAGAACGGTGGGTCGCGACACCAGCCAGAAGAACCTCGGTAAAGGCGTCGGCAATATCCTGGTGAATATAAAGCTTCTTCACTGCGGCGCAGCTTTGGCCTGCAATTTCATAGCGGTGGCCGATCGCCGTCGCCGCTGCAGCAGCCAGATCGGCGTCAGGCAGGACGAACAGGGGGTCATTGCCGCCCAGTTCCATCAGGCAGCGGACAAGGCCGCTTTCGCGTTTCAGGGCCAGCCCTGCCTGCGGTCCGCCGGTGAAGGACAGAAGATCAATCGGGGACCGCGCGAGGGCGAGGGCCGCCTGTGCGCCACCATGGACGATCTGCACAAGATTGTCGGGAAAGCCCGCCTCGACGGTCAGCCTGACCAGATGATCGGCCGCGAGAGGTGCTTTGGGTGAAGGCTTGACCACCACCGCGTTTCCAGCCCCGATCGCGGGGCCAAGCTTGTGGCACAAGAGGTTGACCGGGTAATTGAAGGGCGTGATGGCAGCGACCACCCCGGTTGGCGCAAGACTGACTACGGCTTGGCGATCTACCCCACCGGCCACAATGGCGCAGTGCATCACTTCGCCGTCCAGAAAGGTCGCGGCGTCCCCGGAAAGGCGCAGTGTATTCTGCGCGCGGCGGACTTCGTTCCTTGCTTCGGTGATGGTTTTGCCCATCTCGCCGCAAATGGTCTGTGCCAGTGTTTCGGCATCGCGAGCCACAAGATCCGCCAGCCGGTTCAGAAGCTCACGGCGCTGATACGGGGTCGAGGTGCGGAAGGCCGACGCGGCAATCTTGGCACGGGTCACGCAGGCCCGGATCTCTGCCTCGGAGGCTTCGGACAATTCGCCGACGACGGAGCCGGAAAACGGGTTGCGGATCGCAAAGCGCGGGGCCTGGATGGAGCGCAGTGGCGCGGCAAGGGTCATTGGGTTTCTCCTTCAGTCTCGTCTGTGGCTGACAAGAGGTCAGCCACGGCAATGGGGCGGGCAGGCCAGCGTGGCGCACCGATCCCTGGTTTGCTGGTTTCCGCGGATGTGAGGCGTGCGATCCAATCGCCGCAGAAGCGTCCCTGGCACGCCCCCATGGCAAAGCGGCCATCGAGCCGCAGTTGCCGCGCGGTGGGTGTCGGGCCAAGGGTCCGCAGATCCTTCAGCGTGCGGGCCTCACAGCGGCAGATGACCGTATCCTCGGGGAGATTGTTCAGTTCCGCGGTAACGTCGTGGGCGTAGATTCTTGCCAGTCGGGCCTGCGCTCTTGTCTGGCGGGCAAGTTCCGGGTCGGCTGAAGGTGCCGTCCGGCCAAGCAGGCGCGCCGCAAGCGCTGCGCCGCCCATCTGTCCGTCGACCATCGCCGCCCGGGCGCCCAGGGCCTCTCGACAATCCCCGAGCCGCACCACGGGCAGGACGTCGCAGGCCGGCATCCCGAAATCATTGGGCCGGATCCCATCGTGCAGCGCCACGTGGTCCACGATGAAGCGCCGGCCGCTGGATGCCTCGGCCACCAGGGTGCCGCCCTCGGCGCGAATTGCGGTCAACCGGGTGTTCGTAAGGATAGGAACACGCGCCAGCATCAGGCGCGAGAGATAGGCTGCGGCTTCAATCCAGTAATCCCGCGGCAAACCGATGGGGGTGAGTGGCCGTGCGAAGGGTCTGCCCGCCTCAAGGATCGCAACTGGGGGACTGCCAAGCTTGGTCAATTGCGCTCCGACCGCCAGCAAGAGCGGGCCGGAACCTGCCAACAGCACGCGACCTTGCGGCGCTTCCCCCAGGGTTTTCAGGCGGATCTGCAAGCTGCCTGCGGTTTCGACGCCGGGGAGCGTCCAGCCCGGTCTTGGCCGCACGCTTTCACGTGCGCCAAGCGCCAGAACGATGGCGCGGGGACGGAAAAGCCGGTTCATGCGCCCGGTCAGCAGGGCTGTGCCTTTATGATCCACGCCTCCGAACTGGGTCGCGAGGGCAAGCGTGATGCGGCTTCCCTGCGCTGCCACCTTGGCCATCAGGTCGGACCAACGGCGGTCCTGTGCGGCGGTGGCGAGACTAAGGGCACCTTGAAGCGGTTGACGATGAAATGCCCCGCCGACAGCCTGCGCTTGGTCGACGACGAGAACAGGGAGACCCGCTCGGGCGAGTTCTGCGGCGGCGGACAGACCAGCCAGACCGGCGCCAACCACAAGGACAGGGTCAGACATCTTGGCCTCCGGCAGCTTCGGGCGAAAGATGCAGTCCATCGCGGGCGGCCAGAAGGCAGGCCTCGGTCAAACGACCATCAGCCCGGACAAGACATCCCTGACAGAGCCCGATCCCGCAGAAAACCGCGCGGGCCTGTCCTGTGTGCGCTGCCCCGAATGAGATGATGCCCGCCCGCAGAAGTGCAGTCGCAACGCTTTCCCCGGTGCGGAAGGGAATGGCTGTTCCGTTCCAGAAAATCGTTCCGGTCATCCCCAAGCCTCCTGCCGTGCATCGACGAATCTGGCGGGTGACAGGGTTGCGAGGTCTGCGGCAATGCTGTCTGTCGGCGGCAGGCCATGTACCATTCTTGCGATCTCACGCCCGACAAGGGCGGACAGGCAGATGCCGTCGCCTTCAAAGCCGGTCGCAAGCGTCACGCGGGTTTCACCCGGCAGGTTGCCAATGATGGGCAAGCTGTCCGAGACGGCGGCACGGATGCCAGCGAAGGCCCGGATCACGCGTCGTTCCGCCAACAGCGGCAGGGCGCGGACCGAGCGTTCCATCAATCGACGCAAAGTGGAAAAATCCACGCGGTTCGGATCTGCATGGTTCTCGCGGCTTGACCCGATCAGGAACTGGCCCGTCGTCAGCGGGTCAATCACGACCGGAGGCAGCGGCAGGACATCGGGTGCTTCGGTCTTGGCAACCAGATAGGCGGCGGCCGTCAGGGACCCCGGCAGGAGCCCCGGAGCCCCGCGGTCTGTCACAAAGAGCTGGCCAGCCCTTGGCATGATTGGCAGCGTGGGAAAGAGCTCTGTCGTGGCGGTCCCAAGAGCCGAGACCAGGTGGCCTGTGCGCAGGCGGCGGTCCGCAAGATGGACGGTGACGCCACGGTCATCTATATCGAACCCGTGAATGGGAGCTGGCCAGATCGGCGTGATCCCCGGCGCGGACAGGTAGGCGCGAACCGCTTTATGGCCGGGCATGTGGCCTTCGCCATTTAGCGTTATCAGCCGCTCGACGCCGGGACCGAGGCAGGCGAGTTGCGCCGCCGGCCCGTCTCCGGTGACGTGGACGGGTCCGGAAATGGCGCGCAGTTTTGCAACCAGTGCGTCCAGGGCTGCAAGTTCTGCCTCACCCTGCCCGAAGACAAAGGAAGGGCGGGCATGGAAAGCCCCTGCAAGCACACCCTGAGATGCAAGCTCGCGCGTGTAGAGCAAGGAGGCTGAGGCAAGACGGGCGAGAGGTCCGGGTTTCTTCGAGGCGACCGAGACTGCCCCGTCCGAGGCGCCAGACGCCGCGGCCGCCGGGCCAATGGCGTCGATCACCGCCACACGCGCGCCGGAAGCTGCAAGATGCCAGGCGACCGAGGCACCGACAATGCCTGCCCCGGCAATGATGACATCGTAATGGGTCTCGGCGGACACAACGGGCTCCTCAGTGGTGGGCATGCTTTCCACGACCCGACGCTAGCGCCCGCGTTCCGATGGTGCGATGTAAAATAACCCGTTATAGATACAATAAATGTTGCAAGAGCGGCCCAAATGGGGGGCATATCGAGGGATTCTGTGGCGTCAAATACAATTGAAATTATAGGATGGGCGGTCAATATTGTATTGATCGCGAGTTGGAAAAAGGGTGGCCTGTCTTCGAACGGTCGTGGCGCACGGATGGCTGCTGCGGTCCCCGTTCCAAGATTCCGCACGCGGGACCGCCCGCCAACATGGAGGACAGAATGAGATTTCTGAAGCAACTGGCAACCGGAGCTGCCGCTGCGGCGATTACCCTGGGGGCGAGCTTCGGCTTGGCATCTGCGCAGGAAAAGTCGACGGTCGATGAGATCCGGGACCGTGGCGTGCTGCGCATTGCCGGCATCCTGAACGAAGATCCCTATTTCTCGAAGGACCCGCGCACTGGCGAGTGGCGCGGCTTTGTCGTGGAAATGGGCAAGGACATGGCCACGGAACTGGGTGTCGAGCTGGAAGTCGTCGAGTCCAGCTGGGCCAATTCGATCCTGGATGTGCAGTCCGGGAAAGTTGACCTGGCCTTTGCGCTGACTGCCCTGCCAAAGCGGTCCTTGTCGGTCCATTTCTCGGCGCCGACGTACTACAACAGCTTCGTCATCGTTTCGCCGAAGGAAGAGTTGGCTGGAAAGACCTGGGCAGAGCTGAACGATCCCGCCTATACCATTGCAGTTGACCTGGGTTCCGCGCAGGATCAGATCACGAAAGCCTATTTGCCGGAGGCCAAGATCCTGCGCTTCAAGACCCGGGACGAGGCTATTCTGGCTGTGACCACCGGCAAGGCGGATGCGATCATCAACACTGTCTTCAACAGCATGGTGATGACGAAAAAGAACGCCGGGATTGGCAAGGTCCATGTTCCGACGCCGATCCTGTCGTCCCCCTCCGTGATCGGGATGGCTCTTGGTTCGGATGATGTCTGGCGCGGTTTCGTATCGGCTTGGGCGGATTACAACCGTCGCGTTGGCAACAACCAGACGTGGATCCTGAAGGGTCTTGAGCCTTTCGGAATCACTGCCGATGACCTGCCCGAAGGCTTTGACATCAACGGTTAATCAAGGCGCGCGGGCCAAAGGCCCGCGCAAATATAGCGACGGCAGGAGTGGAGCCGCATGTATAATTGGGATTTCTACACGGTCCTGCAATCGTTTGATCTTTTTCTGGACGGTATCTGGACGACCTTTCTTTACACCGTGGGCTCGATTGTTCTGGGTGTTATCATCGGGCTTCTGACCTGCTTTGCGCGCCTTTCCAGATTCGCAGTCTTGAGGCTTTTTGCGCGGAGCTATCAGGAACTCTTCCGCTGCACGCCGCTGCTGGTGCAGATCCTGTGGGCCTATTATGCACTGCCAATGGTGCTTGGGGTTACGATCTCCAACACGACTGCCGGTCTTCTTACGCTGTCGCTTTATGTCGGCTCGTTCTATGCCGAAATCTTCCGCGGTGGGATCAACGCCATTGACAAGGGCCAGCGTGAGGCCGCGGCCGCAATTGGCATGTCTCCAATACAGACCATGGGGCGGGTCATCATGCCGCAAGCCATCAAGAAGATGCTGCCCGCATTCATCAACCAGTCCGTGATCCAGGTTAAAAACACCTCGCTGCTATATGCGATCTCGGTGGCGGAGCTGACGTATATGACGTCGGTCGTGAATTCCGAAACCTACCGGCCGCTTGAGGCCTATTCGCTCGCCGCGGTGATGTATTTCGTGATGCTCTTCCCGCTGACCCAGATCGCCGATCATTTTGAACGCCGCATGCGCCGCAGCGACTGAGCCGGGAGCCAAGAGATGACAACCACACAACCAGCCATTGCCGTGCGCGGTCTTACCAAGGTCTTCGGGAAACTCGAGGTGCTGAAGGGTATCGACCTTGACCTGATGCCGGGCGAGGTGCTGGGCCTCATCGGCCCGTCCGGATCGGGGAAGTCGACGTTGATCCGTTGTCTGAATATGATGGAGACACCCTCCTCCGGACAGATCCTTGTTAGCGGGCGCGAAGTTGCGCCACGGTTTCGGGCCTTGGGGAACAAGATCGGGATGGGTGAGCTGCGCCGCAACGTCGGCATGGTCTTCCAGCACTTCAACCTGTTCCCGCACCTCAGCGTTCTGGACAATATCACCGAAGGTCCACGCGTCGTTCTGAAGCGCCCTCGGGCCGAGGCGGAAGCCCTGGCCATGGACCTGCTGGAGCAGGTCGGGCTTGCCGACAAGGCGCAAGCCTATCCAGCCCATCTTTCAGGCGGGCAGAAGCAGCGGGTCGCCATCGCGCGCGCGCTGGCAATGCAGCCCCAGGTTCTTCTTCTGGATGAGGTGACCTCTGCCCTGGACCCGGAACTGGTCGGCGAGGTGCTGTCGGTCATCCGACGACTTGCCGACAAGGGCATGACCATGGTCCTCGTGACGCATGAAATGGGCTTTGCCGCAGATGTGGCCAGCCGAGTCATATTCATGGAGCAGGGCCGGATTGCCGAAGAGGGTAGCCCGGAAGACATCCTGCGCAATCCGCGCTCGGAACGGTTGCGCAGCTTTCTGTCGAGGTTTCACGGATGAAACCTGCGCGCCAAACCCCCTTCAAGGTCCTTGTGTTTGGGACAGGGCGCATGGCGCAACGTATTGCCCGGATATTGGAGGAAGACGGCCGTTTTTCGGCCAACCTGGCATCGCGTGATGCGGAAGCCCTGACAGGTCTTCATGCGTTCAACCGGCTTCCTCCCCTGACCGGCACGTTGCAGGAGGCTCTCTCTGCGGCATGTCGGGGTCATTCTGCCGTGATCCTGGCGGATCCCACGCTTCCGGCGCCGGATGTTGCACGCGCCGCCGTCGAGGCAGGTACGCATTATCTCGACATTACAGAAAGTGCGACGTCGGGTGCTGCCATAGCCGGTATGGCGCAAGATGCGGTCAGGGCAGGTCTGTGCCTCGCTCCGGGCTGTGGTCTCGCACCAGGCTATGTCACGTCCCTGGCCGCTGAGGCGCTGGACCGCGCAGCCCCTGCCGATCAGATCACTGTCTTTGTCGGCGTTCTTCCGACAGAGCCCCTGAATCGGTTGGGATACGCGAATATCTGGGGCCTCGAAGGTTTGATGAGCGAGTATACGGGGCAGTGCAGTGCGATCCGCAACGGCATTCCGGTGGAACTTGCGCCACTTACCGAATGTGAGGACATCTGCCTTGATGGCGGGCGCTTCGAGGCTTTCACGACGGCTGGAAGCCTTGATGCGCTGGTGCGCGCAAGCGAAGGCAGGGTTGCTGAATTGGTGTTCAAGACGCTGCGCTATCCCGGTCACCTCGATTACATTCGTTTCATGCTTGAGGATCTCGGCCTATCGAGCCGAATTTATCAGTTTCGGACATTGCTGACGACAGCGCTGCCAAGAATAGAGGAAGATAAGGTCCTTATTGCCATCCGCCACCGTTCCCAAGGAGAAGAGCGGTGGGAGTCGCGGATATTCACGGCGGGCCGAGATTCGGAGGGACGAATTGTCAGCGCTGTTTCAACTGCGACTGCCGCCCATGTCTGTGCCACGCTGGATCTTATCCTCATCGGCCAGACCGGACCCGGCCTGATCTCGCCGGGGCAGTTGCGCCCCTCGCTCTTGCGAAAATCACCCTTTCTTGGTCTTGTGTCGTCTGATGCGGCCGTTGGACTGCCACAGGTCGCGATTCAATGAGGTGCGCATGGCACGGTCGGGTTCGGAGAAGGTGAGCGACGACAAGCGCCCGAAGGTTGATATCTCATTACTGCAGACTTTTCACTTGGTCGCCAAAACGGGCTCATTTTCCGCGGCTTCGCGTGAACTGAACATTTCGTACCAATCGGCCGCAAACCATGTTCGCCGGCTTGAGCAACTGTATGGCGGGCGTTTGATCGAAGCAGAAAAGGGCTCACGCCAGGTGACCCTGACGCCACAGGGCCGGGCGCTGCATGCATCCTTGGGCGAGGAACTGGAAACCATTCTGTCTCGCATCTCTGTTCTTTTGCATGACGTGCGTTCGGTGCTGCGTGTCGGGGTTCCTCAGGCGCTTTTTCATCATTTCTTTCCGGCAATCCTGAAGGACTTCCGCACGCGCGCCCCGGATATCGAACTGGCTTTCTTCGAGCGTGACACGACGCTGGAAAAAATGATGATGGAAGGCGCACTTGATGCGGCCGTCAGTGAACGCAGCTTCAGTCATCCGGCAATCACGCAGCACCTTCTTGGCAGTTATCGGCTCGCTCTTGTCTGGCCTGCAGATTGGGGAATTCCAGAGGGTGAGACGGATCTTTCCCAATTCCGGGACCGCCCCTTCATCACATATGAGACTGGGCAGACCGTGCGCAACGGCGCGCTTGAATTTCTTACGCGTCAATTGCAGTGCGCCCCGCGGCTTGCAACCTCGGCGTCAGGCAGTACCAGCGTGATGCGGTTGATCGAAGCTGGTCTGGGTTACGGGGTCGTCCCGGAATGGGCAGCCGAAGGCGCAAATCCGGGCGTGCTGCATCGTGTTCTGACGGGGATGGAGCCCATGAAGCTGTGGTTCGCGCATACCGCGTTTCTCAGCACAAACACCTACGTCAAGACACTCCATCAATGCTGCCGTAATGCACTTTCCTGACCTCTGGTGACCAGAGTTCTGGTGACATCAGGCGGTCGATCGTGTCGCGGGATAGATCATTGCACCGGCAACGAACCGGATGCGTATCATCCGGTTACGCCGGGATCCTCGACGGGGTTCAGCCTTTATAGAAGGCGTAGATCTTACGGGTCTGCCGGGTCAGCACCCATTCGCCCTTCCAGCCCTTGGGCAGCATGAGGGCGTCACCCGGCCCTAAATGTTCGATCCGGCCGTCCGCGTGGCGCATTTCGACCGCGCCCGAAAGCAGGTGGCAGAACTCGGCTGCCTGGCTTCGGTCGGCGGTGAACTTTCCAGGGGTGCATTCCCAGACGCCGATTTCCAGCTTCCCGTCGGGCGAGGACCAGAGGGTGCGCGACGCTTCCTGCTGGTCACCCTCCACCGAGGTCGGCTTCGGGGCGAATCCGTCCAGTGCGACGTCGGCAAGGCCGGGAAAAGTGGAGAGATCGATCACGGCAAATTCCTTTCAGCGTCCAGTAATCCGGTTGGCAAGCGTCGCCAGCGCAGAGGCCCGTTGCCCGCCCGAGCGCGCCTCTTGCGCGTCGGCGCGGTAGTAAAGCTGGTACATTCCGTGGACTCCCAGCCAGCGGAACGGCTCGGGCTCCCATTCCCGGACCTGCCGGTTGACCCAGGGCAGGGAGACCAGTTCTGTCTGCCGGCCCAGGATCAGGTCGGCGAGCGTCTGGCCGGACAGGTTCGAGGTGGAGACCCCAAGCCCCACATATCCCCCCGCCCAGGCCATGCCCGAGGCGCGGTCGAACCCGACACTGGCGCACCAGTCGCGCGGAACGCCCAGGACCCCGCACCAGCCGTGGGCAAGCGGCAGATCCGCCGCCTCGGGGAGAAGCCGTTGCAGGATGCCCTGCAGTTTGGCGATCGTCGCGGTCTGGGTTTGGCCGCGTATGTCGGTCTTGCTGCCAAAGCGGTAGGGCACGCCGCGCCCGCCCATGGCGATGCGGTTGTCGGCCGTGCGTTGCGCGTAAGAGTAGGTATGCGAGGCGTCGCCCAGCAGCTCGTACCCGTTCCAGCCGATCTTCTGCCAGACGGTCTCGGGCACCGGCTCGGTCACAACGATGGCACTGTTCAGCGGCAAGAGCTTGCGGCCATGTCCGGGCAGGCCGGCGGTGAAGCCTTCTGTCGCCCGGACAATGACTGGAGCGGTCACTGTTCCGCGATCGGTCTGGACGCGGCCTTTTTCCAGCCCCGTGACCGTGGTCTTTTCCCAGATGACCACGCCCAGCTTTTCGACTGCCGTGGCCAGCCCGCGCACCAGCTTGGCCGGTTGCACCCGTGCGACGCCATGGTTGACCAGAGCGCCCATCGCGTCATTGACGTTGATACGCGCCCGCATGTCCGCGCCGCCGATCATTTCGACGCGGGACTTCGGCGTGCCCCAGGCGATCTCTTCCTCGTAGGTGGCGCGCATCCGTTCCAGCTGGGCAGGCGTGCAGGCGACCGTCAGCCCGTCAGTGCGGCGGATGTCGGCTTTGATCCCCTCGGCCTCGGTAACGCGGATCACTTCGTCCACGGTGCCGCGCAGCGCCTTGCCCATGGCGATGACGCCCTCACGCGTGCCGCCGGATTGCAGGTATTTCTCACGGCTCCAGCTGAATCCGCCGGTCAGCCATCCGCCGTTGCGCCCCGAGGCGCCGAACCCCGCGAATTCCTTTTCGACGATCGCGACCGAGAGGTCCGGTTGCAGCGTCTTGAGGTAATAGGCCGTCCAGAGGCCGGTATATCCTGCGCCGATGATGCAGACATCGACCGAACGGTCGCCGGGCAGGGGATCGCGTGCCGGAGGCGGCCCGCCGATCTGGGAATACCAGAAAGAAACGTCCCCGTTGCGGGCCACGCTTGTGGTCATTGCTCTTCTCCAGACTGTGCGGCCTCGCTGCTGCCGTCGTCGGGCAGAAGGCGGGCGTCCTGTTTCTGCCAGACGACGATCACGCTTTCCCCAAGGGCGAAGGGTTCGTCGGTCAGCGGCACCCTGGCGACGGCGCGGCTGCCATCGGTCAGGGTCACTTCGTATTTCACGCCCGAGCCGAGATAGATCGCCTCGCTGATGAGGCCGGGCAGCGTGTTCAGGCCGTCCTCTGTCACGGCACCGGGGCGGAGGAGCGAGATTTTTTCGGGCCGCACCAGGAGCGCCTGGCGACCAGAGCCGACGGGCTGGCCGGGATGGCTGACCCAGTCCTCGCCGATGCGCAAGGCGGTCTCGCCGCCACGCAGTTCATGCGGGCCGCGCAAGACGGTGGATTCGCCGATGAAGCGGCCGACGAACAGGGTTTCGGGACGGTCGTAGAGGTCGCGTCCCGATCCCACCTGTTCGATCCGACCCTTGTTGAACACGGCAATCCGGTCGGACAGGGCCAGCGCCTCTTCCTGGTCGTGGGTCACATAGACGAAGGTCGTCCCAAGTTCGCGGTGGATGCGCTTGATTTCCAGCTGGAGCCATTCCCGCAGCTTCTTGTCCAGCGCGCCGAGGGGTTCGTCCATCAGAAGCAGGGGGGGGTCAAAGACCATCGCCCGAGCCAGCGCCACCCGCTGCTGCTGACCGCCCGACAGCTCTGCCGGGTGGCGGTGCGCAAAATCTGTCAGTCGCACCATCTCCAGCGTCTCGGCCACACGGCGGTTGCGTTCGGCTTGAGGCACCCTCCGCAGCTTCAGCGGGTAGGCGACATTCGCCGCGACCGTCATGTGCGGAAAGAGCGCGTAATGCTGGAACACGACCCCCACGTTGCGCTTGTGTGCCGGAAGGTTGCCGACCGAGCGTTCTCCGATCTGGATCTCACCCGCCGTCAGGTCGGTGAACCCCGCGATCACGTTGAGCGTCGTGGTCTTGCCTGAACCCGAGGGTCCGAGGAAGGTCATGAACTGGCCCGGCTCGATCCGAAGGCTGACATCGTCCAGGGCCGTGAAGGTGCCATAGGTCTTGGTCACTGCGCGGATGTCGACCGCAGCGCCGCGTTCCTTGTCTGCCATGGTCAGGCTCGTCTCCGTCTGGTGCCGAACCAGAGTCCGGCGGCAATGATGAATGAGGTCAGGAGGAAGATCAGCGTTCCCACCGCCGCCACGGTCGGGTCGGAATCCCGCGTCATGCTTGCGAAGATCTGCACCGGTAGGGTCTTGCGGGATGGGCTGTTGATGAACAGGGCGACGATCACCTCGTCAAAGGACGTGACAAAGGCGAACAGCAGGCCCGACAGCACGCCCGGCGCGATCAGGGGCAGGGTGATGGTGAAGAAGGTCGTGATCCGCGAGGCTCCGAGGCTGGCCGCTGCCGTTTCCAGCCGTGTGTCGAAGACCGAAAGACTGGCCCCCACGGCAATGATGACAAAGGGAATGGCCAGCATCGAATGGGCGGCCACATAGCCGGTCAGCGAGCCGACCAGTTGGTGGTCCAGATAGACGGCGTAAATCCCGATCGCCATGACCACGCCGGGCACGATCATCGGCGTGATCAGGATGGCGCGGATCACGCCCCCGCCGCGCGGCTTCATCCGTGCGATCCCGATGGCGGCCAGCGTGCCGATCACCGTGGCGACGACCGAGACGATGGCGGCGATCTGAAGCGAGTTCAGGATGCTGTTCGACCATTCCGGGTTGCGGATGAGGTTGGCATACCATTGCAGCGAAAAACCGTCGGGCGGGAAGGCCAGGGATTTCTTCTCGGCAAAGGAGATGGGGACGATTATCAGCGTCGGTGCGACCAGCCACAGGGCTACGGCGGCGCAGAACAGGCCGATCAGGGTGCGCTGGAACCGGCTCATTTGCTGCCTCCGGCGATCTGGTAGCGCCGTCTGGTGAAGCGGGCAGCCACCGCCAGCAGGAGCAGGGTCGAGACCAGCAAGATAACCCCCATGGCTCCGCCACGACCCCAGTTCAGCTGTTGCAGGACCTGCTGCTGCGCCAGCGTGGACAGCATGGTGGCGCGGGGTCCGCCCAGCAGCGCGGGGGTGATGTAGAAGCCCAGACCGAGGATGAACACGATCACGGCCCCGCCCAGAATTCCGGGCAAGGACAACGGCAGGTAGATCTGGAGGAAGGACAGGGCCGGTCGCGCGCCCAGGCTTTGCGCCGCCTGCACGAGGCGCAGGTCGATCCCCCGCATAACGGCGTAGAGCGGCATGATCATGAAGGGCAAGAGCACCTGGGTCATGCCGATTATGACGCCCGTCTGCGTGCGGATCAGGCGCAGTTTCTCGAACCCCAGGGCCATGATCACCCGGTTGATCACCCCGGAGTCCTGCAGAAGGATCACCCAGGCCAGGGTTCGCACCACGCCGGAAACCCAGAAGGGCACCAGCACGCAGAGGATCATCAGCATCCGCATCCGCGGGCCGACGGCCGTCATCATCCAGGCATAGGGATAGCCGAGGATCAGGCAAAGCAGCGTCACCCAAGCGGAGACCTCGAAGGTGCGCCAGAACACGGTCAGGTTCACTGGCCGGCTGAAGAACCAGATGTAGTTGTCCAGTCCCGGCTGGGGATCGGTGAAGCTGCGCAGCACGACCTGGGCCAGCGGATAGCCAAGGGCGACAAGCAGCAAGAGCACCGCTGGCACTGTCAGCAGGACCGGATTGCGCCGGATCGAAATGAGGTCACGCATCGCTGGGCCTTTGTCGGGGGAAGGGGGCCGCAATGAGGGCGGCCCCGATATGGAACGTCAGTTCCCGGCGATGAATTCGCCCCACTTGGTCTCGACCTCGTCGTAGTTGGCGACCCAGTATTCGATGTTCTGCTGGTAGCCGAGTTCGATCTTCTCGGGCGTATTGGTCAGCCAGTTCTGCACCAGTTCATCGACCTGCGGCTGCGCATCCTTGTGAATCGGCGAATACGACGTCTGCTCGGTCATGATTTCCTGGGCCCGCTTGCCGATCGCGGCGTTGATCAGCGCATGGGCGGCGTCGACGTCCTTGACGCCCATCGGAATGGTCAGCTGATCCTTGACCACGATCCAGTCCTGCCAGACAGGCTCATAGTCGGCCCCGTTCTTCTGGGCGCCCATCGCGCGTCCGGACCAGGCGATGACCATGTCCGCCTCGCCCGATTCCATCATCTGCTGCGATTCAGCGCCCGTCTTCCAGAAGATCAGATCGTCGCCAAGGGCGCGGAACTTGTCGAGCGCGCGGTCCACGTCGGCCGGGAACAACTCGTCCTGCGGCACGCCGTCAGCAAGCAAGGCAAGTTCGATCAGCGTGGTATCGGGTTCGGAATCGCCTGGCATCGCGCGGGTGCCGGGGAAGTTCTCGGTGTCGAAGAAGTCCGCCCAACCCTTCGGCGGGTTATCCCCGTAGGCCGACTTCCTGTACATCAGCACCGTGCCGTAGTTCATCGCGGGAACCGAGCATTCGCCGACCTGGCCTTCGGGGATGTTCGAGATGTCGATCTTGCTGAAGTCCAGCTTCTGGAACAGCGTGCCGCAATAGACATAGGGCGTAAGCGTGCCGGTATCGACCACGTCCCATTGCACGTCGCCCGACTCTACCTGGGCCTGGATCTTGGCGACTTCCGTCGGGCCGTCCGACAGCAGAGTGACGCCGGATTTCGCGACGAAGTCCTGTAGCGAGGCGATCTGGCCGTCCTGATAGATGCCTCCGTAGGACACGAAGGTCAGCGTTTTTCCGGCAAGCGAGCCCTCTTCAACCTCACCCGCGACCGGAGCGGTCTGAGCATGGGCCGCGAGGCCCATCGTTACCAAGAGGCCGGCATTCAGTGCCGCCTTTGCAATCAAGTTCATCGCACTCTCCCTGTTGTGGGGCCGGCCTGCTTGGGGCGCCAAACCCATCCTCTTCCGTGTGCCGCGTCCCTGTGTGGTTCCCATACAGTTTAGCGCCACTACACAAAGCGTAAAGTTGCCCTTGAGTCGAATCAAGTGTTCCATGCAGAAAGAAGAAGCGTTCCGCGATGCCCGGCCGACTTGCCGCCGTAAGCGCAAGATCTATCTGTGCGACCCCACGGAGTGAGAGATGCAGTCAGCTGATCAGGCCAAAGCCGACGGTGCCATAGCCCCGGAAGTGGCCATACTCGCGCGCCGGGTAAAACGCTTCCGGCAGGCAAGGCGGTTGTCGCTGCGCCAGTTGGGCGAGATTTCGGGGACGACGGCATCCTTCCTCAGCCAGCTTGAGCGTGGTGCGACCGGGGCCACGACGTCGACCCTGATGCGGATTGCGAATGCGATGGGAATCTCGATCGCGGACCTGTTCGACGACCGACCGCGTTCGACACATCGGGTGCTGCGCAAGGCCGAACGTCCCGCCTGGCCTGAGGCCTCGGGCTATCGAAAAACCATGCTGTCGCAACGCCCGATCCAGGATTTCGAGGTCTTCATCGGAGAGTTCGAGGTCGGTGGCTCGACGGGTCCAGAGCAGTACACCCACGGCGATAGCCATGAAATGCTGCTGGTGATCGCCGGCGAGGTGGAAGTGTACCTTGCGGATGAGATCCATCGCATGTCCGAGGGCGACTGCATCGAATACACGTCCTCCACGCCGCATCGAACCGTCAACTGCGGTCAGACCGTTGCGGTGGTGCAATGGATCATCTCTCCGCCGACGGCCTCCGGGGCGGCGCTGGAAGTGTTTCGCGCCGCGCAGAAATGACGGTTTCATGGGTCGTGGGATGACGGGTTCTGCTCAGCGGCAGGAGTGAAGCTGCGCGGTCCGGGCTGCTCGGCCAAGGGCGACGCTTCGGCCGGACAGGTGCCCGGAGCTCTTCCTCGCCGCCGCCTCGCCCGTCATGCTTTTGAAGCTCCATTAGTGCGACCCATGGGTCCGGAAATGCGACCGTCCGCAAGGCGGGTGCCCTGCGGACGGTCCAGATCACGTGCCTAAGGCTGCTCAGAACCTTAGCGACAGCAGGGCGCGGGCAGAGAAGGCCTCGAAGTCAGGCTGGCCGATGCCGTCATAGCCGATGGCGACTTCGCCCCTCCAGGTCGACTCGGGCCCGGTGCGGAGGCCCAGCTCGATCGAGCCCGAAGCGCGCTCCGGCACGTCGCTGCCGCTGGAGTCGAACGTCCAGTCCAGTTGCGGACGGGCAAAGAAGATCATCGACCCATCCCCAAGCTGCATCGGCGTCTCGATGTCGGTTGCCATCGAGAGGCGCCAAAGCTCGGCTTCCACTCCAGTCACCGACGTCGTCACGATGCCATTGCTGACGGTATAGTCGTCCTGGCTTTCGCGCATGTAGGTCAGCTGTGCCGAAGGGGTAAGCCTGGTCTGGCCCATGTCGAACTTGCCATAGAGCATGGCGCGGGCCAGCCTGCGGTCGGTCGAGAAACTGCCGTCGTACATTTCGCCACCGATATCGATCGAGGCATCGTTCGAGGACTGCCCCCAGGCGGCACGTGCGCTGAAGAACAGGTCGGGTGCCAGTTCCATCGACAGGTATGGCCCGGCAAGCCAGCCCGTCCCCGAGACATCGGAGAAGCCGTCGATCTCCTCTGAGGCCCGGTCGATCTGAACCATCAGGCCCACGGCCAGTCCCTGGTTGACGAGGTAGTCCGTCCCGATCGAAAGCAGGCCGAAGCGCCCGTCCCGTTCCCCCAGAAGCCCGGTGTCGTCCTTGTAGAAGCTGACCTCGGCTTCTGCCCAGGTATACCAGGCGCTGTCGGGCGACGTGCGGCCATAGCTCAGGCTCATGTCGCCCGCATCGCCCTTGGAGGACAGCGAGAAGCGGGGCAGGCCATCGGCCATCCGGCGCCGGTCAAGCCGGTATCCCTCCGGCTCGGCGGCGATGATCCGGTCCATGCGGCGACCGATGAAGGCGGCGGTGACGTCTTCGAAAGTCGTTTCCACCTGCACGTCCTCGATGGTGCCAATATCAAGGACGGTCACGGTGACGTCCGCGGGATCAGCCGGGTAGGAGCCGGGGTCTTCAAGCGACAGGTCAATGGTCGTGTTTCGGGGCGGATCGCCAGCGATTCCGTCATCCACGCCCGTTACCGTGACAAACTTCGGGGTTGCCCAGTCCGACGTCGTGAAGGTCAGCGCTGCTTCCGAAATGGTCGCCACCGAAGAATCCACCACGTTCAGGTTGATCTGCACCGCGCCAGCAGGCTGGCTGGATAGGACAACGCTGAAGCTGTCGCTTGCGCCCTCGACCATGCTCAACGCCGTCGGTGAGACGGTGATGCCCACGACGTCGTCGTCGGTGACCGTCACATTGACGGCGCCGATTGCGACGTCGTCATAGGCGTCGTCGGAACTTGCGGACATGGTCACGGTTGTCGGTCGGTTGCCGCCGGCGATGGAATCGTCCACTCCGGTGACCGTCACGGTCCGCGGCTGGTCCCAGTTCGCGGCCGTGAAGGTCAGAGAGGTTGGGGAGACCGTGGCGATATTGGTGTCGTCCGAGACGACGGTGATCGTCACGTCCGAGGTTGGCTGGCTCGTCAGCACCACTGTGAAGCTGTCGGTGCCACCGTCCTCTGCCATTTCCAGCGACGTCTTGCTCACCGTGACACCGGCGGTGTCGTCGTCGGTGACCGTCACATTGACGCCGGCTGGTGTGCTCGTGCTGTAATTGGTGTCCGACGAGCTGACGGACATGCTAATAGTCGTGAACCGGCTACCCGCGGCGATGAGGTCGTTGACCCCGGTTACCGTCACAGTCTGCGGCTGGTCCCAGTTCGCATCGGTGAAGGTCAGCGACGTCGGAGCGACCGTGGCTATATTCTCGTCGCCCGAAGTCACGGTGATCGTCACGTCCGAGATCGGCTGGCTGGTTAGTACGACCGTGAAGTCGCCGGTTCCACCGGCCTCCGACATTTCCAGCGAGCCCCCAGGTACCGTGACAGAGATACCTGCGGTGTCGTTGTCGAGAATCGACACTGTCGCAACTGTTGTCGCGCCAAGAGCTGCGCCGTTGGTGGCGCTGGTCAGCGTGATGTTGACGGTCCGGGTGTCCTGGTCGATGTCGTTGTCGATCGTCACGACAGGGATGGTTGCGGTCGTCTCACCATCCAGCACCGTGACCGAGCCGCTCAGTGCATTGAAATCCGTACCGGCGACGGCCGTCCCGTCGACCGAATAGTTGACCACCGTATCGCCTTCGCTTTCCGCGCTGAGGGTCACGAGCACATTGCTGGTGGCTCCCTCGGTGACCGTCGCGGTTCCGCTGATGTTGACGGTTGGAGGCGGGAGCTGCGTGAGGGTCAGCTTGTTCGACGTGGTGATGGTGAAGTTGCCGTTTGCGGCGTTCGAGGTCGCGGTGGCCGTCATCGCATAGGAGGGTTCGGGCGAGGCAGGCGCCGTCCAGGACAGGGTGCAGCTGGACGTCACGATGCCGTTGGAGTTCGGGACGGTAAGATTGGCGATGCAGGTTGGAGCGGCGAAGGCGTCGCCCGAAATGGTGGGTGTGACCGTCACCTCGACCGGGGTCGAACAGAATCCGGCCCCACTGCCGTTGTTCGCAGTGATGTTGTAGCTGACCGCGGCAGTGACGGTAATGGCGGGCGGTCCGCCGGCAGCGGGGTAGGTCGTGGTCGGCGCGCTGAGTGTCAGCGTGGGTGAAGTGACGGTGCAAACAGCTTGCGCTGCGACCGTCGAGGCAACGATCAGCGCAAGGGAGGCCGCAGCTGTCCGACCCAGGCGTAGCAAGGCCCGTGTCAGGGCCATCAATCTCATAGTGATCCCAGCAGTCCAACGCATGGCATTCTCCAATTCCGCGCGAGCGTTCGCTCAAAAGGTTCGAACAGGCACGATCGATAGGGCCGATCTGACACTATCGATTCTCATATTCACTTATGTTGATAAAGTATCTATTGGACCAAGGCGTGACGATCCGACCGCATTCCTGCCGGATTTTGACGTATTTGCCACAGGTTAGCCGGTTGAGCCTGCCAAGGCCGATCTTCAGCTTGCAGTCGTGCAAGCGGACACAACCCTGGG
>JARFTV010000011.1:0-74836 GCA_029289325.1 Alphaproteobacteria bacterium | reverse complement strand
GTCGTGGACTTTGGGCTACATGAGACCGGAACGCCCCCGCCTTTGGCGGGGCCTTCGGGTTTGGGCGCACGATGGGATGCCCGGCGCACTTGCTGTATCGACGAGACTTTGCCGGGTACCGTTGGCTGGGAAAAAGCGCGCTAACGGGGGGCGGAAGGGCCCCCCATGCTGACGGCAGGGCGGAGCCTGATCTCACCGTCGAGGGATCCGGGGCCGTCCAGACCGGCCCCGGAGAGGTGCTTACAACTCGGGTGCGGCACCCGTGGCGCCGGTCACGCCGTCATAGACCGACTTCAGGCGTTTGGCCTCGTCATGGCCCCAGGTCGCCCAGAAATCGGCCCAGACCGGGTCGGGGTCGGTCAGCCGCATCTTCAGCAGCGAGGCCCGGCCGGTCGCGGAATCGGTCCCGATATAGGCCGTCAGGATCGCCCCGCAGGTGACCGAGATTTCCTCCTCACCGACCTCGCTTGCCAGGATATAGTTCGACCGAAGCGGCTGGTGCATCCCCTGGGGGCAAACATAGGCATCGGCGAGCACCTGACCGGAGCGATCATAGTAGCGGTTTTCGTTGATGTTGTTCGAACGCGGGCCGTATTTCTTGGCCAGCGTTTCCACCATCGTTGCCCCGGAGATGCCGTCTGCCTCCAGTATGGTCCATTCGCGCCCCACATCGGTGGCAACTGGAACTTCGTCCGGCGCCCAATCCTTTCGGGCGGTGAAGGTCACGAAAAGCCAGTCGGTCGGATTGCCGTTGCTGTCGGCACCTTTCCCCCAGGCCTTCTGGTCGATGGTGAAGCCCAGGTATTCGAGCGGCCGGTCCCGGTTTTCCTGGCGCGCATAGCCCTTTTCGGCCAGGACTCCGTCGATCTGGTCGAAGGTCATCCCTGGAGCGACACCAAGGATGTCGAGCCCGGCGATGGGGGCATGGGCCTCGGCGGGATCGAAGGGACGCAGGACGCCGCCCAGTTCCGCCGTCTCCAAGTCGATCTCGGGGTTGGCGAAGGTCAGCGTCAGAGTCTCGGCGTTGGTTCGCGTGGCGGTGAAGGCGGGCTCGGTCAGGCAGTCGCCGGTCCCCGCGCCCGAGTTCCGCGTCAGCTTGCCCGGAATGCCGTTCTCAATCTGGAACACATATTCGCAGATCGAAAACCCCAAGGAACCCCAGTTGGAGGCGTTGTATTTCAGCTCGCCCACATCCTCGACCACGGTGAGGACGAAATCGATCTGGCCTCCTTGCCCGTTCATGTAGCCACCGGCCCAGTAGCCGCGCAGATCGGGCGGCGTCTGGGCCAGAACGGGCGAGACCAGCGCGGTGCAGATCGCACAGGCGCGCAGAATGTTCATCGTTTTCATCAGGATACTCTCTAACTTCAGCGATGTCGTATTCGCTGGTGCCTTTCCTTGTGTCAACAAGACAAGTATCCCCGTGAGACACGAAAAGCGGTGTGTGAAGCGGCAGGCCAAGCCCGCCTTTGCCGAGATCGGTTCCACGGACCTACCTGATGGATAGTGCAGTGCTTGGGTGAGAAAGTTCCTCTGCGCACTCTTCCGGAGATGGCCCGCCGCGAAAGATACAACCTTGTGGCACGCAGACACCGTTGTCGGTGGCGGCTTGGCCGGTATCATTATCGTCCGTATGTAGTGTGTCCGGATTCCCGCAAAATGCCTAAAACCCCGTTGTTGGCACCATTATCGCAGCCCGGTTCCCTTGCCATTCCAGCATCGGTCGACGACGAGTCCAATAGTGATATCCTCCCGCTTTGGCTGCGGACGTCCCCGGATGGGCTGACCCGGCCAACACTTTCCTTCGGCGGCGCAGAGTCCGTCCTGAGCGCCGCGCAGGTCGGGGCATGCGATGGGCGGTGGCAGCTGCATCTCTTCTCGTTCTGGAGTGAAGCGCGGCAGGCCTTGCAGACGATCCGGCTGCTGTTGCCCGAGATGCCGAGCGAAGTCTCCCCGCGCACGACTGGAGAAGGGCTTCTGCTGATCAGGATGGGGGACGGGGACTTCGACTGCCGGATCATGGATCGGCGCGGAAACCGGGGCGCGGAGGCGCCGCGTGGGTCCTGGGAGCTCCCGCAGGAGATGGCCCGCCGGGCGGCGCTGCATATGCCCTTGGTCGCCTTTGGCCGTGCAGCCCAGGTCGCCCGGCATCTTGTGGCAGAGCTGCACGGCCCGGTCGAGCGGGCCGAGCTTTGCCAGTTGATGGGATGCAGATCCCGGCTGGACGAGCGTTCGCTGGGCCGGATCCGGCTGGAGGAAGTCGTCGGGGCTGCGAACCGGCTTCTGGAGCCGACGGGACTGGAGCTCGCCAGCTCTGACCGTAGAGTGCTGTCCTTCATCGACGACTACCTGGCGGCGGCTCCCTTCCAGATGGACGGTATCATAGACCGGATCGCGCATGATCTGGTCGCGCAGCTGGCTGAACGGGGCGGGGTTGAGTGAGTGTCCGGCTATGCGGTCAGATATCATCCCTTACAGGATTTGCGCGCCACTCGCGATAGGCGTCCCAGGCATGCAGGTGCATGGTCAGTACGTCGCGACGGGAGCCACGCTGTTCCCCCTCGATGTTGCGCAGGCGGCGGATCTTCTCGCGCAGGTGGAGGACGGGATTGTCCCGGGTCAGGTTCTCACCGGTGACGAGGTCGCGGAAGTAGTCCTCGGCGACGGCGCGGTCAATCTGGCGCAGGTGGTAGAGCAGGAAGGTCATGACCCCGGACGAGCCGAATTCGGCCACCTGGCGCTTGCGGGATTCCGGGAACCATTCGGCCAGCCCGGGGTGCCGTTCCACGGTTTCCTTCAACTCGGAGGCAGAGGGGATCGCCCGGTCGTTGGGCCGCAGACCGTTGTCGACACGCCACTGGAAGCGGGCCGCGCCGGCGATGACGCGAAGGTCGGCCTGCGGCATCCCGGTCGAGAAGACCGAGCGGCGGGCATGGGTGTCGTAGGTCGCAAAGGCGGCCTCGGCGATGCCGGTGGCGACCGGGACCTCGATCGGGGTGTCGGCCTCGACCACGCCGTGCAGGCGGTGCTGTCCGTTCAGCAGCCGGGTAGAGCCGCGGCGGGCGGAAGGGTCGAAAGGGTCGCTGGTGAAGCAGATCGGCTGGGCGTTGACCATCCAGCGCCCGGCCTTGATGTCGCGGGCGATGGCGTCGACCTGGGTCGGCTGGACCTTGCGGTTGCCAAGGTTGAAGTCCCGCAGCCAGCGCCGGGCCATGTCGGGCGTCACTTGCATCATGCGGACCGAGACGGCATCCGCGCCCTGCCGGGCGGTCTGGCGCAGTTCGTCGACCAGGCGGGCATCGACCGGATCGCCATGCGCCGGGTCGGCGATGATCCCCTCGCGCAGGCCGGGATAGTCCTTCATCATCGGGAGGCCGAGATTGGGTGCCCCTTTCGGGCGTCCGCGCATCCCGGCGAGGAGCGGCAGGTCCTCGGCGTCGTCATCCGCGACCCGGCGATCCGGGATCCATTTATAGACCTTGCGGCGCCGCACATCTTCAAGCCAGTCGTTGAAGGCGAGGATGCCGAGGGCAATCATCTGGTCAACCCCGACCTCGCCAACGGTGCGCATCGCCTCGATCGTCGAGAGAAGGTTTGTCGCACCGTTGAATCCGGTGGCCAAATCGCCGTCCTCGGTGTCGAGCGCCACGAGGAAATTGCGGAAAGCCGTCTGGTGGCCGGCACGCAGGGCCATGAAGGCCAGCACCGCCACGGGTTGCGAGTGGAGCTTCAGTCCACGGTAACGGTCGGCCATGTCGACGGCCTCGACGAGTTCGGGGTTTGCATCCAGCACCCGGTCGTACCGCGACCAGCTGATCGGCGCCGCCGAGAGGCCCAAGGTCCCGTTCTCGATGCGGATGAGTTTTCCCATCAAGCGCACAAGCGAGGCGGGACGGCGATAGGTCCCCCGCGCTTCAAGCACGGCAACGTAGGAGCGGGCGCGGTGTTGGTCGATCGTGTGCAGCGTGTCGCCATGAACACCGCGCGCCACAAGCGTTGTCAGCGGCACGTCGGCCTGAACACAGGCGGACAGGCGCTGCATCCCGTCGATGAGCCGGCCGCCGGTGTCGAAGATGATGGGCTGGCCGTTCACGACCCAGGCGCCGGCCTTCATCGTAGCCGCATAGGCACCGACGGTCCGTTCGTCAGGTTTGCGCAGCGGTTCGGCCGTCGCCAGGTACTGACGCGCCTTTGCTGGGGTCACAGTTTCGAGCGTGAAGGACAACTGGCCCGCGGAAACGGGGGATGCCTTCCGTTCGACATGTGTGGTGGTCACAGTCGCCATCGGTCTATCCGTTTTTCTCGTTATGCGCGCCCAGTAGACCGGACAGCGCCCCTTTGGGGCCTGCGCCCCCTCCCTCATTGTAGAATTACGAAGATGGCTTTTTTTGGCAAGGCCCCGAATGTCGCAGCTTGCGAAGATGTTATTTCTCACTTATTCATTTTCGCAGAAGGGGGCGCGGGATGAACACGTCCTGGGCGGAGTTGCCAGTATCTGTTTGTCGTAGAGCCGTGCCATGAACAGGTTTTCCTGCGGCCCCTTCACCCTCACGACCGAAGCCAAGCTCTTGCTGGCCCTTGATGATCTTGGCCTGCGGCTTGCCGAGGGTGAGGAGAGAATCCGCTGTCCGCCGGAACCGATGGGCGGATTTCGGCTTGAGGCGACGGGTGACGGCGTCCGCGGCTATCTTCTTGCCGAGGACGGCGAAGAGGCCGAGTTGCAGGACGTGAAGCGTCTGGTTCTGGCGTGCACGGCTCCTGGCCGGGAGGTGGCTTTCACCGGCAGTGCCTTGATCGCGAAAGAAACCGTGCTGGTGGTTTCAAGCCGCGCCTCGCATGATGGTCGAAGCGTGAAATGGAGCTCAACACGCACCGTGCTTGATCAGACCGGCCATGTCCGCACCCTGCGGGACAGTATCGGCTGAGCGTGTCAGTCGAAGAGTTCGGCCCGCAGCACGGTGACAGGGTCTGCCGCGGTGCCTGCGATCTGACGTGCCTCTTTCCCGATGACAAGGAGCGCCGCAAGGCTGGCCACAAGACAAAAGACCGCTGCAAGGCTGTAAGAAAACGGCCAGCGGCGGGGCTGCTGTGCAGCCGGAGGGCTGGCGGCCTGGAGATCGGGTGGGGCGGTGTCGGGCCAGGTCGGGGCCAGTGTCACTATGTAATGCTCGTCCTGCGGCATGATCAGTGCCTCGCACCCCGCCGCTGGCGGAGTTACTGCGAGGCAATCGGCTGGCAGGACAATATAGCCCGGCAAGGCAGCATGGTCGGCAAACGCAGACCGCTTCAGGGCCAGACTCAGGCCGTCGTCCCGCACCAGCAGATCCTCGGTGGAAAGCGCGACCGGGGAAGCCTCCGGGTCGGTAACGATGACCAGATCTTCCGAAGCTGAAAGCCAGAGCACCGCGGGAATTGCGCAGGACAGGGGCGAACGCTTTGGATCGAAGGGGGCGTAGCCGGGCGGGGTGATGGGGGCGGGATCCGCAGCGGGCTCAGCGTCGCGTGCGGCTGCGGACGCGCCCACCAGGCTGGAAAGGTCCAGACCCTCTTCATCTGCAAAGCCGAAGTTGATCGAGAAGTCGGCGGCTTCTTCCACGGCATCGGGCGTGCGCGCGAGGAAGGATTCGATCTGCGCCTGCAATCTTGCAACTGCCGTGAAGGGCAGGTCGCAGAGCGGATGCCCTTCAGTCACGGGAAAGACGGCGGCCTGGCTAAGGTCACGGCCGGTCATCTGCTCGATCCTCAGCAGAATCGCGGCGGCGCTTTCCTTCTGGTGCACCGGAAAGATCTCGGGCTCATCGGCGACCTGCAGCGCGGCGATACCAACATCCTCGGGCCAGCCGGGAGGGCCGGCGATCTCATGGGGCGCGAAAATCCGCACCCGTGCGGTCAGAACATCTGTCACGGCAAATCCCTAGTTTGCGAAAATTGTAATGTTTACGAGGAGCGCAATCAATGCTGTTCTTGCCTACGGCTCGATAATATGTTTTTCGCAATCCATCCGCAGGGAGTGCCCTATCTTGATGATCCTGATCGGACTGGTTCTGGTGTTTGGCCTTGTCTTCGGCGGGTTTGGCCTGTCGGGCGGCAGCTTCGATGTGCTGCTCCATGCGCTTCCCTTCGAGGGGATGATGATCGGTGGGGCATCGCTGGGCGCGCTGGTCGTGTCCAGTTCGGCCTCGGGGCTGAAGATGGTGCTGGGGTCGTTGAAGCGGGCGGTGAAGGGCCCGCGGTGGACGTCGAAGGATTATGCCGACCTCCTGGCCCTGATGTTCGAGCTTGCACGGTTGCAGCGCAGCAAGGGGGCAGTGGCGCTGGAACCGCATATCGAAAACCCGGGCGGCTCCAGCATCTTCGAACGCTATCCGCGCATCCTGCGCGAGGCCGAGACGACCAGCCTAATCGCTGATGCCTTCCGGTTGCTGAGCATGAACTTCGATGACCCGCACCAGATGGAGGACGTGCTGTCGAAGAAGATCGAATCGATCCACCAGGAGAATCTGGGGCCTGTCCACGCGTTGAATTCGGTCGCGGACGGGTTGCCGGCAATCGGGATCGTGGCGGCAGTCCTGGGGGTGATCAAGACGATGTCGGCGGTGGACCAGCCCCCGGCCATTCTGGGCACGATGCTGGGGGGCGCCTTGGTGGGGACGTTCCTCGGCGTGTTCCTGGCTTATTGCATCGTTGCCCCCGTGGTGGCGCGAATCCAGCATATCGAGGACCACGACCTTGCTTTCGCACATGTCATCCGGGACGTGGTGGTGGCGATGCTGAATGGGCATCCGGCCAATATTTGCGTCGAGATCGGCCGCGGGAACATCCCGCCCCATTCCCGGCCCAGCTTCGAGGCGACAGAAACCGCGCAGCGCGAGATGGCGGCGGCGTGAAGCGGCGGCTGGCAACGCTTGCGACGCTGGCGCGGCTGGATGACCAGCGGATGCGGGCGGCCGCGGCAGAGCTGGCGCAGGTGCAGGAGCGTCTGGCAGTTCTGGCCGCCGAGGCGCAGGAGCTGGAACGTCGTCGTCAGGTGGAAAGCACTGTGACCGAAATTGAGGCCATGCCCTACCTGGGCCGGTTCCTGGCGACATTGCGCCGGGAGAGGGACCGGATCGCAGCGGATAGCGCGGCCGCGACCAGGGTGGCCGAGGTGAAGCGCGGCGAGGTTCTGGACGCCTGGCGGGACCTGCGGCCGAAAGAAAAGCTGCAGGAGGCGATGCAGCAGCGATTACGGCAGGAGCGATTGCTTGCCGAACAGCAGGAAGCGGACGAGCGTGTCAGTCTGGAGCATGGTCGGCGGTTTCTTGGCCGCCAGAGAGCTCTTCGGGACTGAGGGGCAAACCGCTTTCGGTCAGCAGACCATACAGCGTGGCGAAGCTGATCTCGGAGCCTTGCCGGTCGGTCCGGCCTTGCTGGAGGAAGCTGTCGGCCAAGGTGGCGAAGCGGATGGCCGCATCGGTCGCCGGGTCCGACCCCGCGCGGTAGGCCCCGATGCGGACAAGATCCTCGACATTGGCCGCCGTGGACAGCGCGCGGCGCGCGGCGGTCATGATCGCAAGCTCGGCCGTGGTATGGCAGTGGGGCAGGGCCCGTGAGACAGATTTCGCAACGTCGATGGCCGGATATCGTCCGGTTTCAGCGATCTGCCGGTCCAGGATGACATGGCCATCCAGGATGCCCCGGACGGTATCGGCAATCGGCTCGTTGTGGTCGTCCCCGTCGACGAGGATTGTATAGATCGCGGTGATGTCGCCCTGGCCCGACTGTCCTGGCCCGGAGCGTTCCAGAAGGCGGGGAAGCTCGGCAAAGACCGTGGGGGTGTAGCCGCGCGTGGTGGGCGGTTCACCGGCAGAAAGGCCGATCTCGCGTTGCGCCATCGCAAAGCGGGTGACGCTGTCAATCATCAGCAGAACCTGCCGACCCTGGTCTCGCAGGTATTCCGCGATGGCAGTGGCGGTCCAGGCGGCCTGGCGGCGAGTCAGCGGTGGCTGGTCCGAGGTGGCGACGACGAGGACCGTCCTAGCCATTCCTTCCGGACCAAGATCGCGGGTAATGAAGTCCTGCACCTCGCGCCCGCGTTCGCCGACAAGGCCGATGACGATGACATCGGCATTGATCTGGCGGGCGAACATTGCCATCAGCGTGGATTTGCCGACCCCCGAGCCCGCGAAGACGCCAAGGCGCTGACCGCGACAAAGAGGCACGAAGACGTCAATGGCCTTGATCCCGCTTTCCAGTTTGGCCCCGGTCTGCCGCCGCTGGAAGGCGTTGGGCGGCGTTGCGCGAGCGGGGTAGGCGCGGGGTCCCTGTGGCAGGGCGGCGCCATCGAGCGGAGTACCGAAGGCATCGAGCGTGCGGCCCACCCATGACGGATCGGGGTAGAGCGTGCCATCTGTGCCAAGGAGCCGCACCTCATCGTTGACGGCGATCCCGTCCCAGGTACCGAAGGGGAGCACCGAAGCGCCGCCCCGGTCGAGGGCGACGATCTCGCCCCGGGTCTTGCCTGCGACCTCGACATGCGCGCCAAGCCGGGCCTCGGCACCAAGACCCGCGGCCAAAAGCCCCAGCCCGCCAAGTGACTGCACCCGCCCGCAAAGGTCGGTTACCTGCAGGCCTCGCAAGTTGGCCCGCAGCGTGGAAAAGGCAGTATGCTCGATCATGGCGCTTCCTTTTCGCAACCAACCTGGTGTATAGAATCTCGAATACCATTTTTCGCAAGGTGAAACATGGACAGTTCGGTGCAAAACTGGTTCCAATTGGCGAGCCGGCGCATGGAGTGGCTTTCCGGTCGCCAGAACGTCATCGCAGAGAACATCGCCAATGCAGACACCCCCGGCTACGTGAGCCGCGGGGTGCGGTCGTTTGAGGATTTTCTCAAGTCATCGGCGTCGACTGGTGCCACGGTGGAAACCGAAGAGGTCCCCACGCGCTGGGGCGGCAGCAAGGACGGCAACACGGTCGTGCTGGAAGAGCAGGCCATCCTTGCCGCGCAATCGGCCGGCGAGTTCCGGCTGGCCAGCAAGCTTTATGCCAAGGGCCATCAACTTATCGCTCTTGCGGCGGGCAGGAGGTAATCATGGACGTTCTGGGCGCTATCGGCCGCACGGCCGCATCTGGGATGCAGGCGCAGTCGCAGCGGTTGCAGATCATTGCCGAGAACATGGCCAACGCGGATTCCACCGGCTCGACGAGCGGGGCGGATCCCTATCGCCGCCGCGTCGTCATGTTTGGAGACCTGATGGATGAGGCGACGGGCGCGACCTTGGTCACGGTCACGAAGGTGACGGAAGACCCCACGCCGTTCCGTCTGCGGCTTGACCCCTCGCACCCGGCTGCGAATGCGGAGGGTTATGTGAAGGTGCCCAATGTCGATCCGCTGATGGAACTTGCCAACATGCGTGAGGCGGCGCGGTCCTACGAGGCCAATCTGAACATGATGGAAACCGGCCGCCAGATGCGCGGTCAGATCATCGATATGTTGGGCTAATCCGATGACCGAGCTGATCCAGGGAGTCGTCGCCGGCGGGGTGCAGCGCGCCTACCAGGCGGCCAAGGCGATCCCGGCTGGTCCAACAGCAGAACCGGAGCGGCCGTCGTTCACCGAGGTTCTTGCCCGGACTGCAGCCGAGACGGTGGAAACGGTCCGGCAGGGCGACCGGGCGGCGATGGCGGGACTCACAGGCGCGCTGCCGGTCCAGCAGGTGGTCGAGGCGACGCTGGCGATGGAATCCGCCGTCCAGGTGACGGTCGCGATCCGCGACCGCATGGTCGAGGCCTACCAGGAAATCCTGCGGATGTCGGTGTGACATGGGACCGGGCGATGTGGGGCAGATCGTGGCCGAGACCGTTTGGGTCATTCTGATTGCCTGCGGTCCCGTGCTGGTCGTGGCAATGGTCCTGGGCCTTCTGATCGCCCTTGGCCAAGCGCTGACCTCGGTACAGGAGGCGACGTTGACCTTCGTGCCGAAGGCGGCGGTGATCCTGATCGGCACGGTCCTGTCGCTTCCGCTGATCTATGCCAGTCTGGCCGGTCTGGCCGAGCGGGTCTTTGACCTGATCCGGAGCGGTGGTCCGTGATGCGCTGGGCGCTGGCATTTGCCCTTGCCCTCAGCCTGGACGCACCCGTAGCGCAGGCGGGTCTGTTTGACGGGCTGTTCGCCTTTTCGGAAAGTGTTCCACTTGTCGGGATTGACGAACCCGGCCCGGCGCAGCAGTCCGATGCCGGGGCTTGCATTGCCGCAATCCGCAAGGCCGAGGCGGCGCATGGCATTCCCACTGATCTGCTCTTGGCCATCGGTTTGCAGGAGGCGGGGATCAGCTACAAGGGCAGTACGACGGTCTGGCCCTGGTCGCTGAATCTGGACGGTCAGGGCTTCCGCTTCGACAGCCGGGCCGAGGCCGAAGCCTTCCTGGCACGCGCGCAGGAAGAGGGGGTTCGCTCGATCGACGTCGGTTGCCTGCAGGTCAACCTGCGCTGGCATCCGGGGGCCTTCCCGTCACCGGCGGCGGGGTTCGATCCGGCGCGCAATGCGGATTATGCGGCGCGGTTCCTGCGCGGGCTTTATCTGGAAACGGGGGACTGGCTGGAGGCGGCTGGCCGCTATCATTCGGCCACGCCGGAGCTGAAGGATCAATACATCGCCGGTGTCGATCGGCATCTGTCGCGGCTGGATGGGGCGGCCGCGTCCCTGGACGCGTTGGTGACGCCGGGTCCGTGGGCGGGCGCCGCGCTGTCGGCCGGCGTCGCTCTGGATCATCCGGCGGCGCGGCGGATGAACCCGCTGCGCGAGCCGGTGCGGGGCGGGGCGCTGGACATGACCAATGGCAGCCCGTTCCGGCGGAGCCTGATTGTCCTTCCGCGACCGGCGCCTGACGCTGCAATTGACGACGACATGCTGCCCTGATGGCGCGCCGGGGACGACAGATGTCCGCTGGGCTGCTGGACGGCCTACTGGACGTGGTGGTGCGCCTGACTGCCAACCGCGACGTGACCTTCGCGGCAGGCATGGCCATCATCCTTGCGGTGCTGTTCGTACCGCTGCCGCCGCTTCTGCTGGATATCGGGCTGGCCCTGTCGATCACGGTGTCGATCCTAGTGCTGATGGTGGCGCTCTGGGTCAACAAGCCGCTGGAGTTCAGCAGTTTCCCGACGCTTCTGCTGGTGGTGACGATGCTGCGGCTGGCGCTGAACGTGGCCTCGTCCAGGCTGATCCTGGCCGAAGGTCAGAACGGAACCGATGCCGCCGGTCACGTGATCGAGGGGATCGCCCATTTCGTGGTGGGCGGGGATTTCGTCATCGGGGCGGTGATCTTCTGCATCCTGATCGTGATCAACTTCATGGTGATCACCAAGGGTTCGACCCGGATCGCCGAGGTTTCGGCCCGCTTCTCGCTGGATGCGATGCCGGGCAAGCAGATGGCGATCGACGCAGATCTGGGCGCAGGAGCCATCGACGAGGAGGAGGCCGGCCGCCGCCGGAAGGAGGTCGAGGGCGAGAGCAACTTCTTCGGCGCGATGGACGGTGCGGCGAAGTTCGTCCGTGGCGATGCGATGGCGGGGATCATCATTACGCTGGTCAACATCGTCGGCGGTGTGCTGATCGGCGTGATCCGACACGGGATGCCGGTGGGCGAGGCGCTGCACAACTTCACGGTCCTGACCATCGGCGACGGGCTGGTGACGCAGATCCCGGCGCTGGTCGTCTCGATCGCGGCAGGGATGATCGTCACCAAGGGCTCGGCCGAGGGGACGGCCAGCGAAACGGTTTCCCTCCAGCTGGGAGCGAGCCCCAAGGCGCTTTACGTCTCGGCCGCCCTCGTGGCGGGGCTGGGTCTGTTGCCGGGTTTCCCGCACCTCATGTTCCTGACGATGGCCGGAGGCCTGGTGCTGATCGGGATGACCGTGGGGCGGGCGGGGGACCGACGGCGCGAGGCAGCCGAGGAAGCGGCGCGGCGCGGCCCGACGGAGACGGCCGAGGAACAGATCGACCCGATGCGGATCGACGCGATCCGGCTGGATCTGGGCACGGGACTGATGGTGCTGGTCAACGATATGGATGCGGCACTACCCGGCAAGGTGCGCAGCCTGCGCAATCTTTTCATGTCGGACTACGGCTTTGTCCTTCCGCCCGTCCGAATCCGCGATGATTCCGGTCTGAAGCCCAATGCCTACCGCATCAGCATTCACGGTCTGGATGTTGCCACGGGTGAGTTGCGTCCCGGTGGGCGCCTGCTGATCGACCCTTCGGGCGAGGCCTCGGGCATTCCGGGCGAACAGGTGCGCGAGCCGACCTTCGGGCTGAATGCGCTGTGGATCGATCCCTCGCGCGCGGCTGAGGCGGAGGCGGCGGGCTTCACCGTCGTGGACCCGGAAAGCGTTGCGATCACCCATATGACCGAGGTGATCAAGGAGCATCTGCCAGACCTTCTGACCTTTGGCGCGACGCAGGAGCTGATCAAGCGGCTGGATCGAGATTACCAGAAGCTGCTTGGCGACATCCCCTCGAACGCGCCGGCGCTTCTGTTGCAGCAGGTGCTGCAGAACCTCTTGGCCGAGCGGCTGTCGATCCGAAACTTGCCGATGATCGTCGAGGCGATCGTCGAGGCGGCGGCGGTCAGCAAGAACCCGGTCACCATCGGCGAACACGTCCGGCGCAGGCTGGCGGCGCAGATCTGTCACGGGCTGGAGGATGCCGATGGCTTCGTCCCGGTGATGGTTCTTGGCCCGAAGTGGGATGCCGAGTTTGCAGCAAGCGTCCGCGCGCAGGGCGAGGAAGCGGTCTGCACCATGGCGCCGGCCAAGGTTCAGGAATTCATCCTTGCGGCGCGGGTAGAGATCCAGAAATACGCTGCCCGCGATGAATGGCCGGCGCTCTTGGTCAATGCCGACCTGCGGCCCATCGTGCGGTCGATGCTGGAGCGGGTCAGCGGACAGACGCAGATCATCTCTCATGCCGAGATCCACCGGAAGGCGCGCCTGAAGACCATCGGCGCGATCGGGGCCTGAGTGGAGGGGCTTGCGATCCCGGATGCGATCTCGGGCTGGCTGCTGCTGGCGGCGCTGGCATTCGCGCGGGTGGGAACGGCAGTGCTGCTTTTGCCGGGGTTTGGCGATACGCAGATTCCGGCGCGGGTCCGCATCGCCTTCGGACTGGTCCTGACCCTTGCCCTGATGCCGGCCCTGCCGCTGCCCGAACCGCCGGCCCAGGTGACCGGGCTTGCGCTTCTGATGGGGGGCGAGGTGCTGATCGGGGTCTTCATCGGGACAGGGGCGCGGGTGCTGCTGTCGGCCATGCACTTGCTGGGGGCGCAGATCGGCATGGTCGCTGGAATCTCCAACGCCTTTGCACCCGGCGTCGCGAATACCGAGGGGGCGACCGCGTTGGGGGCGCTGCTGACGGTTTCGGCTGTGGCACTGATCTTCGTCTCGGACCTGCATCACCTGATGGTTCATGCGCTGGTTCGGTCCTATGCAGTGCTGCCACCCGGCGGCCTGCCTGCGGCGGACATGGCCGAGCAGATGGCGCGGCTGGGGGCGAGCGCATTCCACATCTCGGCGAGCCTCGCCGCGCCGTTCCTGATCGTGTCGATCCTCTTGAACCTGGGTCTGGGGTTAGCGAACCGGGTGCTGCCGACCATGCAGGTTTTCTTCGTCGCGGCGCCGGGCATGATCCTGGCCGGGCTTGTTCTTCTGACCCTGGCTGTCCCGGCGGTCCTGGACGTGATGGTGCAGCACATGGCGGACTGGCTGTCCGGTCTGACGCGGTGATCCATGTCCGCTGACCAGGATCAGGACGCAAAGTCGGAACAGGCCTCCGAGCAGAAGCTGCAAAAGGCCCGCGACAAGGGAGATGTACCGGTCAGCCGCGACGTCGGCCATCTGACGGGGTTCGGCGCCTTGCTGCTTCTGGGCTTTCTTGCGGCAGAGGTGAACCTGCGCGGGTCACTGGATAGCCTTGCAAGCCTTTTCGCAGGCGCAGGCCAAGTGGAGATTGCCGTGGAGGGCACGGGGCTGCTGGACCTGACCCCCGTCGTCCTGGCGGCGTTGGTCCCGGTTACTCTGCTGGCGGCGGGTGGCCTGGGTATTCTGTTCCTCGGCTCGGTGCTGGCGGGGCTGTTGCAAGGCCCGTTCGTCGTGTCGGTCGAGCGGATCCGGCCGAAGCCGGACCGGTTGTCGCTGGCGCGTGGGGTTAAGCGGATCGTTTCGGCCGACCACCTTATCGATTTCGCGAAGAACCTTCTCAAGCTGGGTGTGATCGGCTGGGCGGGGCTGTACATCGTCTGGGCGATGCTGGGCCAGCTGCTGCCCGGGACAGTTGTCGAACCGGAGTGGCTTCCCGGCGTCTTCCAGGACGGGGCGGCGCGGATGCTGGGGCTTGTGGTGCTGCTGATGGTGCCCGTGGCCATTCTTGATCTTGTCTGGAAACGGATCAACCATATGCGCAAGCAGCGGATGACGGTGCAGGAGGTCCGGGACGAGTACAAGGAGGCCGAAGGCGATCCCCATATCGCGGCGAAGCGGGCGCAGATTCGGCGGCAGCGGTCGCGACAGCGCATCCGTCAGGCAGTGCCGACCGCGACCCTGGTCGTCACCAACCCAACCCATTTCGCGGTGGCGCTGCGCTATCAACGGGGCGTCGACATGGCCCCGGTCTGTGTGGCGAAGGGAGCTGACCGCATCGCCGCGCGCATAAGGCAGGTCGCGCATGAAACGGAGGTTCCGGTCATCGAAAGCCCGGTGCTGGCGCGGGCGCTGTACGCCACGGTCGAGGTCGACCGCGAGATCCCCGAGGCGCATTGGCAGGCGGTCGCGCGGCTGGTGAGCTATGTCATGGATCTTCGCCGCCGCATCCGCCGCGGGCCGCCGGAGGGGGCGCGTCTGCGCCGGCCGGGGGACGATGACCCCCCGGTCAGTTGAGTTGGACGAGCACCGGATGCTGATCGCCGGGGAGGCGCGACCGTTCCAGAAGAATGCGTGAGACCGCACTGGCCCGATCCGGACTCATCGCGGCCAGGATCGGCCCGGCATTGCGCTCGGCCATGGCGGCGATCACCAGGACGACAAGTTCAAGGTCGGCGTCCTGAAGGATGCTCGCGGCTTCGGCGGGCTTCATCGCCTCGTAGATCTTGACCAGACGTCCGACCTCTGCCTCTTCTGTGCCCTTTGCCCGTTCAAGAAGCGCCGTGACATCCTCGCGAAGCCGGGAAAGTTCTTCGTTCTGTTTCAGTAGGGTGGCGCGGGCAAGGTCGAGTTCCGCCTCTCGTTCATCCAGCGCAGCGGCCCGGGCGGCGAGCGCATCACGTTCGATTGCGATTGCGGCAAGCAGTTCCGGCAGCACCATGGCCTCGGGGTCCGGGGCAGGGGGCGGCATGATGGAGGCGGGAGGTGCAGGATCGTCGGTTTCTGCCGCAATTGCGAAGCCGGCGATCTCGGACAGCCGCTCCACGCCGGGGACGTCGGACAGGAGCTTTGCAGCGACCAGCCCCGCGAAGGCGACAAGCCCCAGGCGCACTGCACGAGCCATCAGCGTCTCCTGCGGATGAAATCGGTGAGCGTCGCCATCAGGACCGCGCGTTCATCGGCATTGGGAAGCGGCTGCGGTCGCGACGATGCGAGCTGGCCGCTTTCGCTGCGCAGATCACGCACCGATTTCTCGGTGCGATCGACGGCGTGACAGAAAGCCTCCAGCGCCGGACCGAAGGCGACAAGCGCAGAGCGCAGGCGTTCCAGCCGCAGCGACAGGAGATAACCATAGCCGATTGCGCCGCAAAGTAGGACCAGGATGGCCAGATTGACCAGACCGATGTCGCCCATCACAGACCTCCGAGGTCTGCAGCGGCTGTTGCGGGGGCTCCCGCCTCGCGCGTCACGCGCAGCGCGATATTCCCGTTCCGCAGCCGGCCCGCGTGACCATAGAGGATGGGAATGCCCGAGCACATCACCGTAACTTCCTGATCCGGCAGGATGCTAAAGTCGATCTGGGTGCCCGGCTTCCAGGCAAGGATATCGGCAAGCGGGATCGACTTTTCATGGATGCGCGCCGTGACGACGATGCTGGAGCCGGTGATGCGGCTGGCGATGTGATCGCGCCAAGAGGAGTCGCCGCCGAGCTTGTCGCCCAGGAACATGGTCGAAAGACGTTCCTGGATCGGGTCGAGGGTCCGCAGCGGTATAATCACGCTGAAGCTGCCCAGACAATCGTCAAGCCGAACCTCCATGCGGGCAACGGCGCAGGGCGTCGAGACACCGTGGGTCGCTCCGACTTCCTTTGGCGTTTCGACGGACTCAAGCGTAAAGGTCGCCTCGGCAATGCGCGAGATGTTGGCGGCGAGATCCTCGAGGATCAGGATCAGGAGGTGTCGCATCGTTTCGCGCTCGATGCCCGTCGGTGGGCGGCGCGGGATGGTGTCGGGGGTCGGTGCCCCGCCCGTCAGGCGTTCCATCGCGGCAAGGACCAGCACGCTGTCCATCGCCAGGGCGATGGCTCCGTTCCATTGCGGGGCCTCGGCGGTGGCGCAGATGGAGTGGGGGTCCATCTCGGCCACGATATCGCCCCAGCAGGCATAGGTGGTGCGGTCGAAGTGGATTTCGGTGATCAGGCTTGCCCTTGCCCGGAACGAGGCGGCCGTTGCCGGGGCCATGCGCGAGAAGATGACATCAAGCATCGGCAACGGCTGGAAACCGGCGGAGGCCTTGGCGATGATCTCTTCTTCCACGAGTCGGGTCTGTCGCCCCGGTCTGCCCGAGGTCTGGCCGGTTTCGTTGGCTGCGTCCATGTCGGGTTCTCCCTTACTGGATGACGAATTCCTGAATCAGCACGGCCGAGGCGTTCAGCTCGGGCGCTACCGCGCGGGCACGGCGGAGAAGCTCGGCGCGCAATGTCACGAGACCGAGGCTGCCGCGCACTTCGGCCTCGCGCAGTTGCGAGAGGTATTCGATGAAGGCGTCCCGCAGTTCGGCAACCGGGCCGGTTCCCGCCTCGGAATCGGCCGCGCCGTGTCCGGCGTTTGGGGATCCGGCCGGAGAATGGGCGATCACAAGCGGGGAAATGAGCATGTGCAGCCGTTTTGCGCCCTGATCCGAGGGGATGACGACCGCGATCCGTCCGACGGCAAGTTCGATCCGGTCTGCCTGCTCGGCCTGCGGCGCTGGTTCTGCCTTGGGGCCTTCCGGCTTTTCGTCCCCCTGGCCTAGAAGCCCTGCAGCATAAACCCCGGCCGCGGCGCCCAAGAGGAAAGTGACGGCGACAAAGCCAGCAGCCAGCAACCAGCGGCGACCACGCGGGGCCTTCCCCGGAGGAGCGGCGTCGGTCATGGTGCGATCCTCACGATAAAGATTTTCGCAAAGGCATAACCCGATGGATCGCCTATTGGAAGCCCTTGATGCGGAAAAGTCCCGATTGGGCTCCGGCAGGGCGCCATTGGATCACAGTCCGGCGAAAAGAGCACTTGGGTGCTTGTCTGCCGCGACGGGTATCAGTATGATTTTCGCAAGATGGTGGTCAGGCCATCCGGCCAGAAGGCAAAAGTGGGACCAGACGTGAAGCAATTCCTCGACAATCTTGCAGGTCTGGGAAGACGCCGGCTGCTTCTGCTTGGGGCGACCGGGGCGGGGTTGGCCCTTGCGCTCTTGCTAGGTCTGGGTGCGGCAATGGCGCCGACGTACCGCCCCTTCGTGACGGATGCCACCGCAGCGACGGCGGCCCAGATCGTGAAGGAGTTGGATCGGGCGGGCTTTGCGCCGCGAACTTCGGACGATGGTTCGCTCATAAGCCTGCCAGAAGGCGACATTGCCCGAGCCCGCATGGTGCTGGCTGAGGCAGGGCTTCCGGCGGCGGACACCACGGGATGGGCGCTGTTCGACAGTTCCACCACCATCGGCATGAACAGCTTCCTGCAGCAGATCAACCGCCTTCGCGCATTGGAAGGGGAGCTGGTGCGGTCGATCAAGAGCATGGACGTCGTGGAAGATGCCAGGGTGCATCTCGTCCTGCCTGAACGCGAATCGTTTTCGCAGGATCGCCCGGAGGCATCGGCCTCGGTGATCGTGCGAACGGTTCGTGGCCAGAGCTTTGAGCGGCGGCAGGCGCTGGCCGTGCGCAGCCTTGTGGCGGCGGCGGTTCCAGGTCTGTCGCCGGGCCGGGTCACAGTCCTGACCGCTGCGGGTCAGACGATCCTGGCCGAGGAAGGCACCACGACCGGCATGGACGACACGCAGATCGAGATCGAGGAACGGCTGCGGCGAAACATCGAAAGCATCCTTGGGGCCCATGTCGGAGCCGAGAACGTACGCGTCAGGGTCACGGCTGAACTTGAGACGGAACGGCGGGTGGTGGTCGAGGAAAGTTTCGATCCCAACCAGTCCGTCCCGCGCGTCATCACCTCGTCTACCGAGGATTTCCGGTCGCAGGACGCCGCTTCGGCGGCGGTCGATGTCGCCAACAATCTGGCAGCGATCGGCGGGACTGACACGGGAGGCGGCAGTTCGGAAAGCCGGAACAAGGAATCCGAAGAAAGGCGCTTCGAGATCGGCTCGGTGCGCAAGGAAGTGATGTCCGAACCGGGCAGCATCAAGCGATTGACCGTCGCGGCGGTCGTCAACGGGATCTGGGATGGAACCACCTATGCCGATCGCAGCCCGGAAGAGCTGGAACGGCTGGCGACGCTGGTGCGCACGGCGGCGGGGATCGACGAGAGGCGCGGGGACCTTGTCAGCGTCGAGAGCCTGCAGTTCGCCGAAGGTGTGGTGTTGGACGGCGCGGGGGGGACGGCCTGGGCCGATCTGTTCGCCCAGCATCTGGGTACACTGATCCGCTCTTTGATGGCGCTGGCCGCCATTGCGCTGATCGCGCTTCTGGTGGTGCGACCCGCGCTGCGCCAGCTGTCTCGCCCGGCTGAGAGTGTTGCAGAGCTGCCGGCGCTGGATGGGATTGGCGGCCCGATGCAGATGGCTCTGGCAGGCCCGATGGCCCTTGGCGGCGATGCCATGGCGCTGACCGTTGCGGGGGAGGGTGAGGGCTCCGAGTTCCTGTCCTTCTCTTCGGTCCAAGGCAATGTGATGCGCCGCTATGTCGATGATTTCAGCCGCATCATCGAGACCGAACCCGAAGCCGCCGTGCGCACGATCCGCGCATGGATCAACCAGAGAGGCTGACCTCAATGTCCATGGCGCATCTTCTGTTCGTCCGAGATTTTGAAGCCGAGATGACGGCCGAGCGTCTGCGGGCCGAGAGCCAGGTCGCGACGCATAGCGCCGAGGACCTTGCGCGTGTCAGCGCTGCCGCCCATGCCGAGGGCCACGCGGCGGGGCTGGCGGAAGGTCTTGCCTCGGGCTGGCGCGAGGCGCTTGCCTCGATCGAAGCGCAGCGCCTGGAGGCGGTCGGCAAGCTGGCGACGGCGGTGGATGGGTTGCTGGCAGAGCGTGCGGCTCATCGCCAGCGGCTGGAAGCTGAGATGATCGCCTTTGTGGCCGACCTCGCGGATCGCGTCTTGCCCGAACTAGTAAGCCAGTTAGGGGCGAGGCGCGTAGATGAGGAAATCGGGCGGGTGATCCGGCGCGCCATCGGAAGCCCGTCGCTGGAGATCCGCCTGTCCCCGGCTGTCGCAGAGACACTTGGCGACGAATTGCATCGGATGGCGGCACCCTCGGGCCAGACTATCCGGGTGGTGCCCGATCCCGCGCTGGACCCGACCGAAGTCTATGCAAGCTGGTTGCATGGCCGGTCGCGCTATTCCTTTGCGGCGATCTGCCGGTCGATCCAGACCCTTATCCGCCGCGCTGCCCCCGTTTCCGCCGCTCCCGACCACGCAGGACCTTTCCATGAGTGATCCCCTGAAACCCAATCTCCTGACCGACCTGGCCGTGGGCGGGCTGGAACGCGAGATGATCGACGGCCACAACATCAATGCGATGCTGAACGTGTCGCTGAACGTGCAGGTCGTGCTTGGGCAAGCGCGGATGTCGATCTCGCAACTTCTATCGCTGGCACGCGGGTCGGTGATCGAGATTGACCGAAAGATCGGCGAGCCTCTGGACGTTATGATCAATGACCGGCTGGTGGCGCGGGGCGATCTGGTTAAGGTCGGCGAGGACGGAATCGGCATCACGCTGACCGAGATCGTCAAGGACTATGTCTCGGCGATCACCTGAGATGCTGCGCTTTGTTCCGTTCACCGCCTTGGCCGTGCTGGTGGCAGGGCCCGCCCTGGCGCAGGACAGCGTCATGGATGGGATCGGCCCGCTTTTGCGCGATCTCTCGGGAAGCCTTGGCGGAGCGGGTGGCGGTGATCTGTCGGGGCGGCTGATCCAGTTGATCGGCCTGCTGACCGTGCTGTCGGTCGCCCCCGGGCTGATGATCGTGATGACCTGCTTCACGCGCTTTGTCATCGTGCTGTCGATGCTGCGTTCTGCCATTGGGCTGAACCAGTCGCCGCCCAATCTGGTCATTACCTCGCTGGCGCTGTTCCTTTCCTTCTACGTGATGCAGCCGGTCTTTCGTGCCAGTTGGAACGAGGGTCTCGCCCCGCTGATCGAGGGGTCTATCACGGAAGAGCAGGCGGTTCCCCGGATCGCCGAACCCTTCCACCGTTTCATGGCCGCGAACACCCGCGATGCCGACGTCGCCCTGTTCCTGCGCTTTTCCGAGACCGAGGAACCGCCCCAGGCCGTCGCGCAGGATCGGGGCGAGCTGGCCTGGTCGGTCCTGGTTCCGGCCTTTATGATTTCAGAACTGCGGCGGGCCTTCACCATTGGCTTTCTGATCTACCTGCCTTTCGTGGCCATTGACCTCATCGTGGCCTCGATCCTGATGGGAGCGGGGATGATGATGCTGTCGCCCGTCATGATCTCGCTGCCGTTCAAGGTGATCTTCTTCGTGCTGGTCGACGGGTGGTACATGCTGGCCGGCTCGCTGATCCAGTCCTATAACGCATCGTAGAAAGGGGCATCCCGTGAAGCTGCCTCCCGACGACATCCGCCTGCGTGGCATCGAGAAGGCCGCGATCCTGTTCATCTGTCTGGGCGAGATGAAAGGCGCAGAACTGATGCGCCAGCTGACGACGCATGAGATCCAGTCGCTGGTCTCGGCAATGTCGACGCTGGGCACCATACCGGCGGCAACGGTCGAGACAGTCCTGGCCGAGTTTTCCGAGAACGTGTCCGGATCGTCCGGAGTTCAGGGATCGGTCGAGATGGCCGAGCGGCTGCTTCTGACCTTCATGAACGACGACCAGGTGGCCGAGATCATGGGTGACCTGAAAGGCCCGGCCAGCGCGCGCAACGTCTGGGAGGCATTCTCGACCCTGAACGAACAGACCATCGCAAGCTGGCTTCGCGGCGAGCATGACCAGACGATTGCCGCGATCCTGACCAAGGTGAAGCCGGATGTCGCGGCGCGCGTGGTACCGATGTTCGGGCCGGAGCGGATGGCCGAGATCACTACGCGGATGATCCGCATCGACGTCCTGCCGCGCCACGTTACTGAAACGCTGGAGAACGTGGTCCGCAACGAGCTGCTGGCGGCGGCGTCCCGGAAGACGACGCATGATTCCAAGCAGCGCATGGCCGACATGTTCAACAAGATGGACGGCGCGGTGTTCGACCGACTGGCCGAAGAGCTTGAGACCAGGGCCCCGGCGGATTTCGCAGCGATCAAGCAGAAGATGTTTACATTCGACGACCTGATCCGGTTGGACGCAAATGCCCTGCAGCGGATCATCCGCATGGCCGAGGGGAAGACGCTGGCCTTGGCCCTGCGTGGCGCGAAGAAGCACGTGCGCGACGGGATGATGGGCACGCTGACGCAGCGGATGCAGGACATGCTACGCGCCGAGATGCAGGACATGGGGCCGGTCCGCGCCCGCGACACGCGCGAGGCCCAGTCCGCCCTCATCGACATCGCAAACGAGCTGGCGCGGCAGGAGATTATCCGGCTGCCCACGCAGGAGGACGAGCTTCTGGAGTAGGTCGGCTAGCGCCAGAGACGGTAGGCCGAAATACCCCGCGGGGCAAAGGTTGCAGCATCGACCGAGACCGGCGACCAGTTCGCCCAGTCCCGCGGTCGTGCGAACAGCGAGACAAGCGGCGCGGCCTGCCCCGGCTGTTCCATCGCCCCCGCAATGGCCGCATATTGCCGGATCAGCTTCTTGCGCACCATAGGGTCTTGCAGGTCCTCGATCTTCATCCGCTGCTCCAGCATCCGGGCCTGACCGTCTACGCTGCCCTGCACGATCGATTCCGGCAGACCGAAGGCGGTGCGGATGAACTTGCCCATCTTCGGATCGGCAAGCACCTTGAACCAGCTGGTCAGGCCCTTCGCCTTGCGTTCGAAGTCGAGCGCCAGGCCGACGGCCGGGTTCTCCTCCATCTGTCCGTCGATCAAGCGTTCCGTGACATAGCGGTCCACCAGCGCGTCCACCCAGGCGGGGTTGCGGAACTCCCCGGTCTCGCTGGCACCCCCGGCATGGAAGCCCATGACCTTGTTGATCTCGCGGTACCTCGGATCGGTCAGCCGGTTGACAAGGGAGGACTTGTCGGACGGGTCGGCAGTGAGGATGCGTTTCATCATCGCCTTGGCGAAGATCTCGCGCTCAAGCCCGAAGGCCTTCATGACAAAGCTGTAAAGCTGGTGGTCCTTGACCAGATCATCGACAGTGCCGACCTTGCCGATCCGGTCGCGGAAGCTGGCAATCTCGCGCCTGGCCTGGGGTTCGGCCCTGATCGCCTCGGCAAAGCGGTCGCTTTGCCGGTCGATCAGGGCCAGCGCGGCCATGGGGGCAAGGCCGCGGGTAGAGATCATGAAAGCCTCGTCAGTCCGTCGCCGAGGAGCCGCTTTTCGCGGTCGAGAACCGGGCCGAGCTTGCGCAGGGCAGCGTAGAAGTCGCCGCTGCTAAGGCATTCCCGAACCGCATCCAAGGTTGGAGCCACCACGGGGTTCAGCGCCTGTTCGATTTGGTCGAGGCTGCTGAGGATCCGCGGCAGGAGTTCGTCGCGGTGTTCCCGACTGGCCAAGGCGTGCTGGATCGCATGGGCGACCGAGCGGACCGGAAGCCGGGCTTCGGATGAGGTGATGATCTCTTCCGCGCGAAGGACGTCGGATCGGTTCTCGACTTCGATGTCCATGCGGCCGCGACCTGCGTTGCGGACGATGCAGCCGTTCAGGATCACCCGCTCACCGGGCTTGAGCGTAAGACGCAGACCCATCAGCCCGCCTCCGGGGGCGCGCCGGACAGGGCGGCGATGACTGGACGGTTCACCTCGACCAGCGCGGCGACGGTCCCATTGCCGCCGAGAACAGCGCCGGTGTGGCGTTCGACGAAGGCGGCCAGGTTCACCAGCCCGCTGCGCAATTCCTGGGGTAGGGCGTTGCCAGGTCTCATCAGATCGGCTTTCAGCGCGGACCAGAGTCGGACGTTATCGGACAGCGCCTCGCGCAGGCCGCTGGCCAGTACACCAAGCCGTTCGGCGCGGTCTTTCGCGCGGTCGAATCTGTCGGCATGGACGGAAAGATCGGTCGTGATCCGAAGCATGATGCGCCGTTCGATCTGGCGTGGCGTTTCGGTCTGCGCGAGTGTGCGCCGATAGGCGGAAAGGCTCATTGCAGGCTACCTTCTGGCATGAACCGACGGTGTTTCTCACCATCGGGGTGGCCTGGCCCCTTCGAGGGCCAGGCGCAGGTCGGTCCGTTATCAGCGGAACAGCGACATGATGCTCGACGGAGCCTGGTTCGCGATCGACAGGGCCTGCGTCGCCAGCTGCTGCTGGGTCTGCAGCGCCTGCAGGCGGGCGGCTTCCTCTTCCATGTTGGCGTCGATCATGGAGCCGACGCCGGTGTCGATGTTGTCGGTCAGCTTCTTCAGGAACTTCTGCTGATCCTCGATGGTCTTTTCTGACAGGCCAAGTTGGGTGGCGGCATCGGTCGCCTTTTTCAGCACGCTTTCCGAGCTCTTGAGGGCGCCCGCGAGGAAGACCTCGCCATCGGGCGTACCGGCAGTTGCTTCAGTGGTTGCCGCGGCATTGGCTGCAAAACCCGTAGAGAGCGCCTTGAAGCTCGCCAGCATTCGGGTGAGGTCGACGGTCTCCACTTCTGTCGTAGTCACACCAAACGAGCCTGCGCGGGACACGCCGGTCACGACGTTTCGGGTCGCCTTGGCTTCTTGCGTGGCGCTTTCAGTCAGCACGCCCGTCGTTGCAGCGACTGTCGCAGCGGCGACCGTGCCGCCGGCGTTAACCATGTTATCGCCGTTGAAGGTCGACTGCTTAATGGTGACCTCCATCTGTTTCACGATTTCTTTCAGATCGTTCCCAATCTCGTCGAAGCCGCCCTTCGCACCTTGGGCGAAGGCCACGCGTTCCACGAACTGCTTGGCAAGGTCCTGGAAGGATTCCGCACCAAGCCGCGCGGTGGCGATCGAGTTCTTGGTCAGCGTCAGACCCTCGTTGATCGAGGAGAGCGAGCCGGAGTCGCCTTTCATCGTCTCGGAAATCTGGAAGTAGGCCGCGTTGTCCTTGGCCGAGGTGATGCGAAGGCCCGAGGCGATGCGCCCCTGCGTGGTGCCCAGTTCGTTGTTGACGTTACGCAGCGCCTGCAGGGCGTTCATTGCTGCGGTGTTCGTGATAAGAGAAGTCATTTCTGTTTCCATTCGTTCTGCGGTTCAACCCGGATTCTCCGGGCAGCAGGCTTTGCCATGCTGTTGAAAGGAAGTGCGTTGCAGGTTTCAGCGGGGTTTCATAAAACGACGACTAAATTATTTTTCGCAGATCATTTGCCTCGACGCCGACAGTCGGCAGCAGCTGGCCCGTCCGGTCATATAGCCCATGCAAGCTTTGCCGGGTGCGGACGCGATCCACCTCGTCCATGATTGCGCGCGAGGCTTCGGCCATGCCTTTCAGCAAACGGCCATTGAGCTGCAGCTGATCGGCCAGCTCCCGGATCAGATCGCGCAGGGCGACCAGATGCTCTCCTTCGTCGCGGAGAAAGGGCTCGATCCGCGGCTGGTTCAGTTCCAGCCGCTTCATCAACTGGGCCTTCTCGTCATACAGACGTGCGACGGTCGCAATATCTCCCAGCCGCAGCACCTCGTTCTCGGCTGCAAGAAGGTCGAGCGTCCGGGAAAGGAGCCGTTCGAAGTTGCCCAGGTTATCCTGGTCTTCCGGAGTCAGGGCCGAGGCGCCGCCACCGGCATGCCGCCGCGCGCGCAGGCGGATGCCAAGCCGGGAGAGCACGGGTTCGGCCTTGAGGGCCATCAGCGCCGGTAGGCGTCAAGCTGCGCCGCAACGCTTTGGGCGAGGCCGAGTCCCCCGGAGCGGGCGATTTCCCGTGCGATCTCATTCGCCAGAAGGCTGCCGAACATCTGCTCACCCGCGCCACCGCCGACCGTCCTGGGGCGCGTTTGCTCCAGCATCTCGCCAATGAACGTCGCGATGAAGACAGCTTCGAACTCTTCCGCCGCCTTTGTGGTGGCAGGGTCCGCTGCTGGGGCAGGTCGGGGCAGCATTGGGCCAGTGGGTCGAACAGGATCCATCAGATCACCTCGAGATCGGCATGGAGCGCGCCGGCGGCCTTGATCGCCTGCAGGATGGAGATGATCTCGCGTGCGCCGACGCCGATGGCGTTCAGTCCGTCCACAAGCTCGCGCAAGCTCACTTGGCCGTCCACGACGGCAAAACCCGACTCACGGCGCTGGAGATCGATGCCGGTCTGCGGCACGATCACGGTTTCGCCAATCGAGAAGGGTTCGGGCTGGCTTACCGCCGCGCTTTCGCGGACGCTGACAGTCAGGCCACCCTGGCTGATCGCGACCTCATCGATGCGCACTTCGGCCCCGATCACGATGGTCCCGGACTTTGAATCCACGACAACGCGGGCAGGGCCATCAGGTTGGACGGTCAGACGCTCGATCTGGGCGAGCGTTTCCGGCATTGCTGCCTTCTCCTGGAAGGAGAGCTCCACGGTGGACGGGTCCAGCATCCGGGCTCTGGCTGGGACATTTGCCGCGTTGATGGCCGTTGTAATGCGCGAAGCTGTGGTGAAGTCGGGGTTTCGAAGAGCCAGGCGTATGGTCTGCAGTGCAGCGAGATCGAACTCGACCTCGCGTTCGATGATGGCACCGTTGTCGATCCGGCCAACTGTGGGGACGCCGCTTTTTACGCTTGCCGCGGACCCCTCAGCCGCGAAACCACCGACGGCAAGGGCGCCCTGGCTTACGGCGTAGATCTTGTTGTCGGCCCCGACGAGCGGCGTCACCAGAAGCGTTCCGCCATGCAGCGACGAAGCATCGCCGAGCGAGGAGACGACCACGTCGATTGTTCCGCCGCGTCGGCCGAAAGGCGGGAGTTCTGCCGTCACCATGACTGCAGCCGTGTTGGCCGTACGCAGTTCCTGGCTGGACAGGTTGCCAACCCCCAGCCTTTCAAGCAGCCCTTCCACCGAACTGCGGGTGAAGGGGGAATTGCGCATGCTGTCGCCGGTCCCGTCCAGCCCGACGACGAGTCCATAGCCCACCAGCTGGTTCGGGCGCACGCCTTCGAAATGGACGATGTCCTTGATGCGGACCTCGGCAAGGGTGGTCCCGGCGCAGAACGCCAGCACGGCGGAGAGGAGGAAACGTCCAAGCATGGGGGAGCCTGCAAGCTATTCTAATCAAGAATGACGTATCTCATCGCTTTTCGCAAGATGCAGAGCTGCTGGCTTCACCTCTCTGATCGCATCTGGAGGGCTTGAATGAAGCCATAATAAGCGGGTACTAGTGTTTTGCTTTTCGCAAAAGGCAGATCAATGCGGCTTTTCCTGCATGACCAGAACCCGGAGCGGATGCGCGCCACGCTCGCCGCCTTGGCCAAAGGCGGGATGCGTGCCGAACTTCTGGACGCGCCGGATACTGTGCGGGCCCTACCACTTCTGTCCGGCGCTGCGGCGGCTCTTCTTCCCTTGGTTCTGGGGCAAAACGACAGCACGCTGGAGCTTGTGACGGAAATGCGCCGGTCCGGGGCGGAGAACCCGATACTCATTGTGACGGATCGGCGTCAGGCGGGGGAGGCGGCCGTGCTGTTGGATGCGGGCGCTTGCGACGTGATGGCGCTTCCGCTCCACGCTGGCGAACTTGCTGCCCGACTGCGCGCCGCGATGCGCCACCGTAACGGCCTTGTGCAGACCGAGGTGCGGATCGGCGACCTTGTCGTGCATCTGGATGGAAGCGACCCCACGGTCCAGTCCCGGCCGGTCAGCCTCTCCGCAAAGGAAAACGCGGTGCTGTGCCTGCTGGCCACCCATCGGGGGCGGGTCCTGCCTCGGACGGCCATCTTTGATCTACTGTACGGGCTGACCGACTATCAACCCTTCGCCAAGGCGGTCGACCTTCACATCTGCCGCATCCGCACAAAGCTGTCGCAGGTGGCCCCCCATCTGCGCGACTATATCGAGACCTTCCCCGGACGTGGCTACGCCTTGCGCGCCGTCCCGAGGCCCGACACACCTGCCGGGCCGGAGAGGGTGACTCAGAGGTAGTCGAGCAAGGACATCCGGCCCATCCGGGCCGTCACTTCATAGGTGGCGCGCAGCTGGGTCTGCATCGACTGCAGCCGGACTGCGGTTTCTTCCACATCTGCACCCTCGACATCGGTAATTTCCTGGGCGTAGAGGTTCTCCAGCGCGTGCTGAGCGTCAATCCGTTCGACGAGCACTTTCTGCTGGTTGCCCAGCCGGGCCTGCAGGCCGGTCAATTGCTGTAGACCGGCAGCCATCTGCGTTGCCACGTCGGCGCGCAGTGCTTCGAATTGCGCGTCGGTCATGGTCGTGACATCGGCGTTCACAGCGGTCTTGATCGCCGCAATGATGGTCCGGAAAGCATCGTCTGTCCCGTTGATGCCGTGGTCGAGAACAGTCGAGGGATCGATGCGGTCCGAAAGGCGCGAGGTGCTGCCAAGGAAATCCACTGTCACCGTCCCATCAGGCACTTCGACGATGCGGACCGCCGGAGTGCCGGTGGTCTGGCCCGAGAACAGGTAATTCCCGCCATAGGTCGTGTTCAGCAGGGAGGTGATTTGTTCTAGCGCGAAGCGGGCCTGATTGCGGTAGACCTCCCGGTTGCCGGGCATGATCGCGCTGCTGAGCGAGAGGTCAAGGAAGGACCGGCCAACACCGGCGATCCCGGCCAGCGCCGAGGAGGAGTAGTCAAGCCGCCCTTCCAGAACCAGATTGGTGCTGAGAAATGTCGTGTTAACCGCCCGGTGCGCGCGGACCTCCAGCGAGCGCGTCGCGGCGGCCGCCTTCGAGGCGAAGACATCGCGTTTCAGGCCGGTCGCGACCTCCTGGGTCAGTTTCTCGGCCTCAGCGGTGTGCCGGGCGATGATCTGGCGCAGGCTGAGGGACTGCTGCAGGGTCGAGAGGGTAGGGATCCGGGTCATGGGAAACTCCTTTCGTCAGACGGCGGCAAGCAGGGTGTCAAGCATGTTGGATACGGTGGTTAGGACCTTGGCATTGGCGGCATAGCTTTGCTGGACCAAGAGCAGTTTCTGCATCTCATCATCGATGCTGACTCCTTCGAAGTTCGTCCGTGCGGCAGTGACCGTCTCGGAGGCTGCGCGCTCGGTCTCGGCCGTGGCTTCGGCGTTGGCGCGTGCAGCCTGCTGTCCACCGATGAGTGCCGGGGCCAGCGCTGCGAGCGTCAGGCCGGTGCCCAGCCCCCCGGTCGGCACCGTGACCACCTGGGAGAAGGCGGCAAACATGGCGTCGATTCGGCTTCGGTCGCCCGGTGCAACGCCCGTTGCGCCGCCCGACTGCAACCAGGCCGGGGACCCCCCGGTGTCGGGGTCGATCGCGTCGTTCACGGCGATGCGTGCCGCCAGACCCCGCTGCCTCAAGGGCGAGTACGGCGCACCTGCGTCGGTGAACAGCCCTCGTCCGTCGGTCATGGGATTGGCGAGTTCGAAGCCCCGGATCAGGGCCGCCGCCAGCCCGTCAAGCTGGTCACTGAAGGCCGGCAGCATCGTGTTGCGGAGATCAAGGAGGCCGGCGAGCGAGCCGCCGTCGATCCCCCGACCGCCTGAACCCGGAGTCAGATCGAGCGCGCCTGCGGTCAGGCGTCCGGTGGCCGGATCATAGGCGAGGTCGAACACCTGATCGCGCACGACGAGCTCGGCGCCCGCGGCGGTGTAGACACTGACCATCCCCGCGGCATTGGTGACAGTCTGGATCTCCATGTATTCTGACAGGGTATCGACGAGTCCCGACATGCGGTCGGCGATCTCGACCTTCGTCAACGCATCCATGGGGGTCGAAACCTTGCGGTTCAGCGCCGCCAGTTCCTGCATGGCTTCGTTGGCTGCAACCACGTCATAGCGCAGGTTCAGCTCGACCTCGCGCGTGACGGTGCCGAGGGCCTTGGTCAGGCCGACCAAGGTCCGCACCACGTCTTTGGCGGAGGACACCACCTGCAACTGCGCAGCCTCTTGTGAAGGGAGGGCAGACAATGTCACCAGCGAGGTCTGCAGCTTCTCAACCATCGCGGCGGGCGAAAAGCCATCCTTCGGCTGGCCCAGATGTGCGGTATAGGTGGCGATCCCTTCCGCCCGCGTCGTCGCCGCGAACAGCCGCGACCTGCCCGCCCGTTCAAGCCGAACCAGCATCGCATCGACGCTGCGCTCGACCGATCCGACACGGACCTGGCCTGTCGCGGTGGTGACGGTTGCCACCGTCCTCCGGGTGAAGCCGGGGCGGTCGGCGTTGGCGATGTTGCGCGAGGTGACTTCGGTCTGCAGCCCAGCGATGGCAAGGCCGGAGGATGCGATGTTCAGTGCTGATGTAAGCGTCATTCCGGTCGTCTCACCGCTTCAGGTTGTTGGCTTCCTGCAGAAGCTCGTCTGCAGTGGTCACGATCTTTGCGTTCGACGAATAGGCGCGCTGGACCATGATCAGATCCGTCATCTCCTGTGCGAGATCGACGTTCGAGCTTTCCAGCGTGCCCGACAGGATATTGCCCGCGCCAAGGTTCCCCGCGACGTTCAGCATTACCCCGCCAGAGCCCAGTGTCAGCCGGTAGGCGTTGCCGGTCACCGCCTCCAGCCCCTCGGGATTCATGACGGTGGCAACCGGGATCTCATAGAGCGGTCGGCGGATGCCGTTCTGGAACAAGGCCCAGACAGTCCCGGTGTCGTCGATCTCGGTCGAGGACAGGCTGGAGACTCCGGAGCCGTCCACGGTTACTTTCTGCGGTTCGTAGTCCCCCGCGAACTGGGTCACTCCGTCGTAGGTCCCCAGACCGCCAAGCGCGATGGTCAGGCTCTGCGGTAGGGTTCCATTGTCGATCGTCAGCGAAATGTTGCCGTTCGGATCGATGGCGAAGGATGCCGGGGGTAGAAGCCCTGGGTCGGCGACGCCGGCATAGTTGCTGGGCGCAGCGGGGGTGGCGCCGGAGTCATGGAAGTCGACCGTAACATTGCCATAGATGAGGCCCGTGCGGTCGGAGACTTGAAGCTGCCACTGGTTTTCCACCAGGGCCGAGGGCGTCCAGGTAAGCGTGAGATGCTTCTCCGCGCCAAGGGCCGTGTAATAGCTTACGGTCGAGACGAAGGAACCTTGCACCGTACCGGTGCCCGTCGCACTGGCCGGAAGGTTGCCGCTGATCGTGGCAGAGGTCGAGGCAGCGGCGGACAGTTCCACGTCGCTAAGCTTGATCGACCGCAGCGAACCATAACTGCGACGGTCGACCGCGCCCACGTTGCCCTCGGGGCCATAGGCATAGCCGGCCAAATAGTATCCGGCATCATTGACGAGATACCCCTGCGCATCGACGGTAAAGGATCCGGCGCGGGTCAGGAGATAATTGGCCGGTGTTGGATCGTTGGGGGTGCGTGAGACGACGAAGAACCCCTTGCCCTCGACCGCAAGGTCCGTGGCGCGCTGCGTCATCAGGTTGGTTCCGGCCTTTGCGACCGTGGTGCCGTCCTTCGCGTGGACCCCTGCTGTATCGCCGGAGCTTACGGTGACCATCTGTGCGAAAGAACGCTTGTATCCGACGGTCGCCGTGTTCGCGATGTTCTCGCCGATCAGCGCGACCGCCGTTGCATTCGCCTTGAGGCCGCTCACACCGGCCTGCATCGCGTTCAGGATGGACATCTGGATTTCCCTTCGGGGTTGTCGGTGGAAAGAAGCGTGGCTGGCCGGAGGAGGGCCGCCCGCTGCGAATGTCGTTTCTGTCTGCGGAACATCATGGCCCGGCGTCTCCGAGAAGCGCGTCGACTGCTTCGCCCGCCTCGGCGGCGGCGGTGATGAGGGCGGATGCTCCGCTGACTGAAAGGCTTTCTCCAGACCGGCGCGGTGCCGCCAGAGCAGCAACCGCAGCCTGGCGGAGGGCGGCGCGGTCGCCGGTAAGGCCATTCGCATAGCGGCCAGCGCGGGCCGCATCGCCGATCTCGGCCGCGGTCAGGCTGGCGACCAGCCGTTCGGTCTGGTCGGCCCGATCAAGTCCAAGGTCATAGGCTGCAAGAGCAGCATCCGTCTGCCCGGTCATCCGGGCTACCCGTGCCAGTGCAAGCTGCACCTCCGGGTCGGAAATCCGGGACACGTGTTCCTCCTTCGTCGCGGCAAGCAATGGGGCGGGAAGGATCGTGGTCCCGCCGGCCTGCAAGCGCAGCGCAACCAGGGTAGAAAGCTGCTCCGAACCCTGCGGAAAGGCTCGGCGGTCCAATGCGGCCCGCGCGGCGGGATCGTCGCCCAGCCCCAGAAGCAGCGTGGCATGTTTGACCGCGAGCGTGTCAAGGGTGGCGGGATCGCCTCCTGGCAAGGCGGTCGAAGCCGGGAGCGTGATCGCGGCGTATTCCGCCTTTGCCGCCTGGATCAGCCCGGCATCTGTCAGACGCTGCGCCAGCGCCATGCGGACTCCGAGCCATTCCACTCGTGCGCTCAGGGCAAGATCCAGCCGCCGGACATCGGCCAGCGCCTCGGGCAGGGAGGTGGCGGGATCGACGATCGCTTGCGCCAGACGTTCGGCCATCACGCCAAGGCGCGTGTCGGCCAGCTCGGCCTCGGGTGTTCCAGGATGTTCACGCAGGATCATGGACATCGCGTCCATTGCCGTAGCGATGTCGCCCATATCCTCGGCCACCCGAGCCAGCCGGACCCGCAGGCGCAGGGCGGCGTCGTCGCCTCGCCAGCGCGGCAGGCCTTCCTGCAAGAGATCGCTGACCTTCGGCAGCAGCGCAGGGTCGTTCCGTTTCAGTGCCAGATCGGCCAAGGCAATCCGAGCCTCGATGGCCGCGCGGTCGTGGCCCTCGGCCACCCGGGCAAAGTTGTCAAAGGCCAGATCCTCGGCACCCTGAGCCAGAGCGAGCTGCCCCCGCATGAGATCGAGAAGGCCGGTACCGTCCAGATCGGTCCCCGCGGGTGCGGCGGCAAGGATCTCGGCGGCAATGGTGGTGTGCCCCGACGCCAAGGCGGTGTCGACTAGCAGGGGAAGTGCGGCGGTCGCGACGTCGCGGGTCTGTTGGGCAAGGGCACGGGCTGCGCCGCGCAGCCGGGCTTCCTCCTGGGGGGCGGGGCCAAGGACGACGGGCCAGAGCGGATCTTCGTCCCAGGCAGGCGGCAGGGCGGCGGGGGGGCCGCCGGAGAGCCGCGCGATGATGGCAAGGTATCCCGCCGCGCGATCCGCCGACAATGGATCCATTTCGGCGGGAAGCGCCGCCAACGCCCCGCGAGCTTCCGGCAGCATCATCCGAGCGATGAGGAATTGCGCGAAGTCCAGCTGCCGGGCCAGTCGCAGATCTGGTGCCGCCGCCAGCACCCCTCGGGCAAGCACGGCGCGCTGGTCTTTGAATGGGCCGTCGAACTGGGCCGTCGTAGTGTAGTGCGTCGGCAGGGGTTGCGTGGCAGGCACGCTGTCATCCGCCGCCGGCACCTGATCGCGTGAGGGAAGGACGAAGTTTGCTGCGCCTCGCTCGACGGTTTGCGAAAAAAGGTCGAGTCGTCCGCGGTCCGCGACTGCCGGGCCCGCCATATCCAACTGGAACGATTCGGTCCCCTGAATTGGCGGGAACAGGTCCAGGGGTATGGCCGGGGCAGTCGTCATTTCGGCCTGCAGCGGTGGCGCAGCGACGCCCAGCAAAACAAGGGCGAGCAGCGCAGAAACGGTAGGATCGGAATAGTGCGCGCACTGCGGCGACGCATCCGGCTTCTGTCGCGCGTGCTGGCGAGACTGCATCTCACTCTCCGCCTTGATCTGCGAAAAAACTCGCGGTAAGCATAGTCGGGTTGCGAAAAAGATCAACGACCGCGTTTCAGGAGGAATCGACAGATGGAGATCAGCGGATATGTCGCGCTGTCCCGCGCTGCGATGATGGAGCGCGCCACGGACATCACCGCGCATAACATCGCAAATGCGAACACGGTCGGTTTTCGCGCCACGCACCCCTTGTTCGAGAGCCTTGTCTTCAAGTCGGGACTGGAGGGCGCCCTGGGCCAAGTGAGCTATGCCGCAGAAAAGACCACTATCTCGGACCTGACGCCCGGTGCGCTGTTGGCTACGGGCAATCCGCTGGACGTGGCGCTGCCGGGCGAAGGCTGGCTGGCCTACCGGACGCCGGATGGGCAGACTGCACTTGGCCGTGACGGCCAGCTTGGAATTACCGCCGAAGGGGATCTGGTCACGTCCTCGGGCGATTTCGTGCTTGATCCGGGCGGTGCGCCGATCAACCTGCCGCCGGACAGTGGGGCGCTGAGCATTTCCGGCGACGGCACGATCACCACGGCTGATGGCGGCGTTCTGGGCCAGATCGGTATTTTCGACGAGCCGGGAATTGCCGGCTGGCAGCACTTGCGCGGTTCGCTACTGGTTCCCCGAGAGGGCGAGGTGGCGCTGACACCGGTCCTCTCCCCGGTCCTCAAGCAGGGGCATCTCGAACAATCCAATGTCAGCCCGATTTCCGAGATGACGCGGCTCGTCAGCCAGCAGCGCGCCTATGAACGCGCGATGAGCCTGGCGACGGTCAGCGACGACCTGCGCAAAGAGACGCTGGCACGGATCGGACGTCCGACATGAGGACTATGCGAAAAGCGCTGGATGGGAGAACTGCATGAAAGCTCTTGGAACGGCTGCGACCGGGATGCTGGCCCAGCAGACGCAAGTCGACGTCATAGCGCACAACATCGCCAACGCCAATACCACCGGCTTCAAGGCCGGCCGAGCGGCGTTCCAGGATCTGATCTATCAGACCGATCGCCGTGAAGGTGCCCTTACCGGCGAGGACGGCGCAGCGCGGCCCGTCGCCGTCGACATCGGTCTTGGGGTGCAGGCTACCGGGATCATCCGCACGGCCACGCAGGGGGGGTTGATGGCAACTGACAACCAGCTTGACCTGGCCATCGACGGACGTGGTTATTTCAGCGTCACCCGCCCGGATGGCTCCACCGCCTATACCCGCGACGGCGCCTTCAACCTTTCCGCTCAAGGCGAGATCGTCACCCTGAATGGTGATCTTGTGGAACCGGCGATGGTGGTGCCCGAGAATGCCACGAGGATCGAGATTTCGCCGGATGGGCAGGTCATGGCCTATGTCGGATCTGAAGTCGCTCCGCAGGTGCTGGGCAAGCTTGAACTCGTCACCTTCATCAACGATGCGGGCCTAAAGTCGGTCGGTGACAACATGTTCCTCGAAACTTCGGCTTCGGGAACGGCCATTCCGGTCGAGGCCGGAGTCAACGGCGGTGGCCTGCTGCGGCAAGGCTATCTGGAACGTTCGAACGTCGACGTCATCAAGCAGATCACCGACCTGATCACGGCGCAGCGGGCCTATGAGATGAATTCGAAGGCGATGACCACCGCCGACCAGATGCTGCAGACCGCGAACCAAATCCGCTGATGGCCAGATTCCACGCCCTTCTCACCGCCGCTCTGGTCGGGCTTCTTCCCGCGGTTCCGGTTGAGGCGGAGGATCTTGGGTCGGACGTCGACAGCATCGTCCTGCTGCAGGAGGCCGCGCTGGCCGACCCTGGCCTCACCCTGCCCGCGGATGGCCAGATCCGGATCGTCCTGCCCGAAGGTACGCCCGCCAAGGCCCTGGCACTGGACGGTTTTGCGTTTGACCACCGCGCAGGGCGCTTTGCTGCCCGACTGGTCCTTGCCGACGGGTCCCGGCATGGCCTGCGCGGGCAAGCGATCGTAACCGTGCCGGCCATGGTGCCTGTGCGCCGTCTAGCGCCTGGCGAGACCATCACCGAGGCGGACCTGGCGCCAGCCGATGTCCCGCTTGCCACCCTGCCCGGATCCGCGCTCCGCAAAGCAAGAGATCTGATCGGGAAAGAGGTCCAGCGGACCCTGCCTGCAGATCGCCCGGTGATTGCAGGCTCGGTCCGCGAGCCAAGGGCGATCCGTCGGGGAGAGCAGGTGCTGATCGCCTTCAGCGGAGATGGCATTGAACTGACCGCGCCGGGGCGCGCACTGCAAGACGGTGCCTTGGGCGAAGCGATCCGCGTCGTGAACCTTTCCTCCAACCGCACCATCACCGCCATTGCCGCCGGGTCTGGTCGCGTCACCGTCGAATGAAGCCCTCCACCATGCATCTTGCCTTCGTCACGCCCCTCGCCCTGCTCGCCGGTATCGGTATTTCCGGTTGTTCCAGCATTTCGGCGCAACGCGATCCGCAGCTCTCGGGTATGGTGCTGGACGACCAAACCATGCCCGAGGCCGCATCTATCCGGGTGCCACAGCCTTCGCCCGGTGGAGCGCATGTTCCTTATCGGGCCGAGGCGGCCTCGCTCTGGCGGCCCGATGCGCAGGGCTTTTTCGACGACAATCGGGCCGCCGGCGTGGGCGACATCCTGACTGTCCTGATTGAGATAAATGACGAGGCACAGCTGGAAAACGCTTACCAGCGCTCGAGATCCTCGGGCAACGAGGTCGATGGGACCACCTTCCTGGGCTACGAGTCCAAGCTGGACCGCTTCCTGCCCGGACTGGACGCCAAGGATCTACCCTCGGGTTCTCTGGTCGATCTGTCCGCCAACAGTGCGTCACGTGGGGCGGGGTCCATCAAACGCACCGAACGCATCCGTCTGCGGGTGGCGGCCATGGTTTTGCAGGAACTTGCGGGCGGCAATCTTGTCATCGCTGGGCGTCAGGAGGTCCGGGTGAACAACGAACTGCGGGAACTGCGGATCGCCGGAATCATCCGCCGGGTCGACATAGACATGAATAACTCGATCCCCTATCAGCGCATCGCCGAAGCCCGAATTTCCTATGGCGGCAAGGGTCAGCTTTCCCGTGTCCAGCAGCCCCGGTATGGCGAGGATGTGCTGGACGTCGTCCTGCCCTACTGAACGCGGGAGTCCGCCATGCCTAAGCCTGTCGGGAGGAGCGGCGAGCGATCGAACCGCAACGGCAGGGGTCGCCTGGTGTTGATCCTGTTGGCCGTGGCAGCGGCGATCGGCGGTTTCATTGCCGGAATTCAGGTTGCGCCGTCGCTGGGTCTGCTGCCTGCCACGACCGAGCCCAAGGTGGTTCAGGTCGACGCTGGGGCCTTTCCCGTCGCCAGGCCCGGTGCTCAACCGCGGATCGTCAACGCCCGCCTCTCGCTCCGTCCCGAGGATACGCCGGCAGATCCCGCATCCCTTCGGGACGCCGTGCTTGTGCTGCTGACCGAGGCTTCCAGTCTGCCCTTGGCACTGGACGGGCGCGACTCGCTGTCCGAGCTGGAAAGGATCGTGCAGGCGATGGCCCCGGCCTCAGCACCTTGGCTGGTAGGACTGGAACTTGAGCTGGTCACCGCCCAGCCCGGGACCGCCCGCGATGGCACCGGGGCGAAGGACGCGGAGCATTAAGCCGCAGACCGGGCACCCTGCTGTGTGGCTCAGTCGATGCGGACGATCTGATCGCTGGTGACCGCACCGCCGCCCGCAAGGTCGAGATACTGCCGCCCGGCGCTGAAGCTTAGCGAGGCCACCCGGAAACTTGCATAAGTATTGTAGCCGCCCACGCCATCCGCCGAGGCCAGAGCGATCTGGTAGCGTCCTGGGGGCAGCGGAGAACCGTCTGCATCCGTTCCGTCCCAGCTCACGCTGACCATTTCGCGCGCGGGGCCGGGAAGCCCCTCAAGCAGGCGCACCGGATTGCCGGCTGCATCGCTGATGATTGCAGTCACCGAGCTGGATGCACCTCCAAGCTCATAACTGAACAGGGCTCCTCCGTCGCCCAGTTCGATGACGTCGGAGGGTACGGTGACGGTCCGGCCGATCAGCGAGGACTCGGACAGGGCCGCGCTTAGGGCCAGTTGGGAACGCAGGGCTTCCATCTGCTGGTTCATCTTCAGCGACTGCTCCACCCCGGTCAGGGTCGCCAGCTGGGCGATCAGCTCGGTGCCTTGAACAGGATTGAGCGGGTCCTGGTAACTGACTTGGGTGACCAGTAGTTTGAGAAAACTCTGGTAATTCTCCGACAAACCATTTGCCGGGGCCTGCGCCAGTGCAGAGGTGGGGGACAGCGCCGGGCTCGTTATGTTCGGTGTCATTTCGTCTCCTCAGGTCACGATGTTCACATGATCGGCGCGCAGGATCTGCGGAGCAGGCTCGTCCGTGCTGGTCTCAGCTGGGTCCTGGGTCGCCCTTCCCCGGGCGGTCTGGGAGCTCTGGCCGCCACCCTCCGCGCTGCGCTGGCCCGTACCGGAGGGGAACAGATCCAGTGAAAGCGACCCGGATGCCCCGCCCTGCGCAGTCAGGACCGACTCTGCCACTCTGTCCAGTTCCAGCCGCATCGCCTCAAGTACCAGCGGATTCTGGACCCGAAGGGTCACGTCCAGAATGCCATCCGCGCGTTCCTGCAGCTTGACCTCTATCAAGCCAAGGCCACGCGGGTTCAGGCGCACGACGGTTTCGCCTGAGGCAGTCGGCAGAGGCGCGATCCGGTCCAGCACCGCCTGAACCAGCGGCGACCGGGGGGGTGCGAGAGGCTCCGTCCTGGAACTTGGCTTGGGTAAGGCTGGCGGTTGCGCTATCTGGACCGGTGGGTCCGCCAGCCGGTCCTGCAAGGGGGCGTCCGGGACCGTGCTGGAGGGGTCGTGCTGCCGATCTTGGGTAACCGGCACCTCGGGCTCGGGCCCGACTGCGTCCTGCGCGCGCTCCCCGGCTTGCACCCGGGCCGGAAGAACGGAGTTCGCTTCGGGAGTAGTTGCCTTGTGCGGCGGGGCCTGCCCGTAGACCAGACCAGGGGGGCCGCGCCGCACGGTCAGCCGATCCACCTCTGCCCCAGCGGGCGACATGCGCCGCCTTCCTTCGACGGTCTCCACCCGCTCTGCCGGAATGACCGTTCGCGCTTCGGCGGGCACCTCTGCAGGAGCGGACGCCATTGGTCGCCCCACGGGATCGGTGACAGGACGTCCAACGGCCAAATCCCCGATCCTGTCCTCAATTGGTCGAAAGCCAGCGACCTCGGCGGGCGTCGGTGGTGTGGGATCCGTCTCTACCGCCTCCGCGGGGGACGCCGGATCCGACGCGGTCGCGACGCCCGCCGGAGTGTCGGGTGTCCAACCCTCTTCAGAGACAGGCAATGGCTCAGCCCCTTCGCTCACGAGCGGAGCTCTGACCGAGACCGGGAGTGACGGACCAGATTGTTTGGGGTCCGTGAGGTCGCCGGTCGCTGTGGGCAATTGTGCAAGCGAGGGGAGGAGGGGTTTTCCGCCGGGCCGTGCGTTGACGGGCACCTCGGCCGAAGCTGGCGCCGTTTCGCCTTTTGCTGGCAGCGAGGGGGCGAGGATGGGAAAGGACAGGCCAAGCGACGGACCTTCCGTCACGGCTGGCTCCAAATCTCCAGCGGACGCATCATCGCTGCTCGCGTCCTCGGCCGGAATCAGGCCGTCCTCTGCCGGGAGAGCGGGCAACGTCTCTGGCGGTGATGACAGAATGATCCGGTCAACCAGGCGTCCAAATCCCTCTTCCACAGTAGCGCCGGGAGCCGGCTCGGAAGCTGGCCGCGCCGTCGGCAGCACGAGCGGGCCAAGGGCCGCCATCATCGCCCGCACCCTGTGTCCGTCAGGGTGAATCCGTGACGGATCAGCTGGGTCCGTAGTCTCCCCAAGGCCCGTGCCTCGATTTGCGCGGCCTTTGCAGGACTGATCCCGAGATGTTGGGCTAGATCCGACACCGTCCCCGGTTCCCCGTCGCGACGCCGTTCCATGATCAGCCGGTCGGTCTCGGACAGCGCGGCCAGCGCGTCCGCCAGCGCTGTTTCGCGGAGGCGTTCGACCTCGGAGCGGATCAGAGCAACTTCACCCGTTTCACATTCAGCCCCCAGATCCGGTGGATCGGGCGTGTCCAGCCGATCCGGGCTGGTGGCCGCCCGGAACAGGACCTCGTCCGCCGCGGTTGCCCTGCCTTCGCGCAGCGCCCGTATGTAATGCATCGGCATGGAGATGATCGATGCATCACGGTAGTAGGCCTGCCGCATCGCGGCGCGCACGAACGGGCGGGCATAGGCGAAGAAGGGCACGCCCGGACGCGGAGCATAGCTGTCAAGACAGCGGATCAGGGCTAGCATTCCCTCGGACACCAGGTCGTCCTCCAGCACAGCGCTGCGAGACCAGGCCCGGGCCATTGCGCGTACGCGGCCCGAATGTGTCCGCACCAAGCGGTCGAGCGCACTTCGGCAGCCGGTTGCACGCCACTGCGCGATCCAGTCGACGTCGTCCTGAACTGGCAGCAGGGCAGGGCGGCTTGGGTCGGGGAAATCGTCACGGTGCATTTCCTTCATCACGCATTCCCCACCAAGGCCGGTGCATAATGTCATCTGAAGAAGCTTGTGCAATATTTTTCGCAACACATGAAGCCCTGCGGTGAATATCAACACAGGAGCTCTAGTTTTTTGTTTTCGCAAGCCGCATCATGCCCGAACGCCTCTGCTGTGTGAGTCGGATCGGAGTGGATAGAACATGGCACCATCGAACGGCCGCCCCATCGTCATCAAGCGCCAGAAGAAGGTGGTGAACGGTCATCATGGCGGTAACTGGAAAGTCGCCTACGCCGACTTCATGACGGCAATGATGGCCTTCTTCCTGCTCCTTTGGATCCTGACGATCTCAGATTCCAAGAAGCTGGCCGGGATCGCAGAATACTTCACGCCTGCCGCTGTCCCCTTGGTGGATATCGCCGGCTACGACCCTGCTGCCGCCGTGGTCCGCGATCCTGAAGCCGATCAGCCCCCCCTTCCAGACGCCGCGCGGCAGGAGACCGTGCCCGTCGACCCACCACCGAATGCAACCGGGCAGGGTGCAAACCCCTGGGCGGCGTTTGAAGAGGCTGGTAGCCCAGTGCCTTCCGAATCGCAGCGGCCGGAGACCTTTGATGACCCTGTGGCAGCAGCGGAGGCAGCGCTGACCGACCGCATGGCCAAGGGCAATCCATTGGAAAGCCTTGCCGGAAACCTCATGGTCGCGCGGACTCCAGACGGCTTGGTGGTCGAGATTGTCGACCTCGGCGACCGTCCAATGTTCCAGTCCGGCAGCGCGAAGGTGACCGAAGACCTTGGCCGGGTACTGGCCGAGCTTTCGACGGTCATTGCAGCGGCGCCGATGGTGGTGATGATAACTGGCCACACCGACGCCACTCCCTTTCGGGGCCGACCAGGCTATGGAAACTGGGAGCTTTCCGCTGACCGTGCCAATGCCGCGCGGCGGACGCTGGAAGCGGCGGGAGTGCCCGCCGACCGTTTCCGCTCGGTCAGCGGGTTGGCGGATGTCTTGCCGCTGATCGCGGACGACCCAGTTGACGCCCGAAACCGGCGTATCACCATTCAGCTTGAACCTGCGACTGCCGTAATCAGTCCTTGACGGTCCGGCGCACGACGCCTCAGCGTCCGGTCACGTCGAGCTTGCCCACTGGACCTGCTGGCCGAGGCTGGTGATCCGGGCCAGACGTCGGCCAATCTCGTCCTGGAACCCGTCGAGCTGGCTGCCAATCTCGTCCAGCGACACTCCGGTGTGGCGCAGGGTCGCGCCTTCGATCCGGCAGAGCATCCGAATCGAATTTAGCGCAGTAACGTGTTTTCGCATCTCTGCGAGATGGCTGGCGACTGCTGCCGCCTCCTGCATGGCGCGGTCTTGGCATTCCAGGGCCGCCTCCGCGTAACGTGCCGCAGCTTCGTTCAGGCGCCTCTGCTCCTCGGCAGCCTTAACACCTCCTAGATCGTCTTCCCGGGAAAAGGCGTCCGACATTTCGGCCAGAAGATTGGCCGCATTCTGTAGAAACAGGCTTTCCGACGTCGATCTTGCGATCCCGCCAAAGCCGACCTCTTCGTCCAGTGCGCGGTTGTTCAGCCAAGACACCATGTCATTGGCCAGAAGCGCATAATTGTCGGAAATCGCGCTGACCGGCCGTCCGAGTTCGCCCAACTGCGAGGCGGCGATCCGTAGATTGAGCGCGATCCGCAGCGCCTCGGTGAACATGGATTGCATCCCGGTCAACTCCACCTCGATGCCGTCCGCAGCCTCGGCCGCCTGCAATGTTTCCGCCCGCGCCCCGCTGCGCCCACCCACCTGCCGGGTTCGATGCAACACCTCGGTTGCCAAGGCGCGCGCCTGGAATGAGTCGTAGCTGGGGAACCCTGCGCGGGCCAAGTTCGCGACGAGATCGGCGGCGCTGTCCTGTGGCGTACGCCCTTCTCCCTCGGCCTTTAGCAAGTCTTCGTAGATCGCCTTGACCCGGTCAAGCTGCTCTGACGTCGGCTTGATACGAACTGAGAGAAAGCCGTCGGCAAGCGGTATTACGACGGCGAAAACCCAGTAATAGCGCCCATCGGCGGAGCTGTTGCAGATATAGGCGCCAGTGGGTCGCCCGGCCTTGATCCGGTCCCACAGGAGATAGAACACTGCCTTGGGCATGTCGCCATGCCGGATGATCTTGTGTGGCGCGTTCAGCAGCCGCTCCCACGGATAGTCCGAAACGCGCTGGAACACCGAGTTGCCCGCCTGGATCACCCCCCTTGGATCAGTGCGCGAGAAGAAGATCTCTTCGATGCCAAAGGGCACCTCGGCTTCCTTGGCCTGACCACTGGCGCGCATGAGTGGGCTCCACAAAGTTTTTCGCATATCAACTCCTAGCGTCGGACTGGCGTTGCTGTCGAGTGGAATGTGGGTTGCGAAAAAGGAAGGTTGCCGGGCTGCAACAGTCCATGTCTGGTTGCTCGCGCGCTGAGATTCCTGTAAAAACTGTTTTGAAACCAATATTTTAGAGCTTATCGTTCCCGCGTGGTCGTGGCCGCGCGGATCCTCGTTGTGGCCCCCGCTACGTTGGCCAGATTTCGTCAAGCAAAGAGGAATTGAATATTCTGCGAAAAACGCTATCAAAACGATAAGTCCAGCCCATCAGCCACGAGGGTCACATATGAACAGCTTGACCGCGCCCTCCAGTCCAACCTCCGCAGGGGCCTCCTGGGCTCTTTCCGCGCAACCCGACCATGAAGCCCTTCTGGAACTGCAGGCTTTCCTTGACGCAAACCGCAATGAGCCAATCTGCATCAAGGCCGACGAACTCCGCCGACCCGATACACTTCTGCTGCAGCTTCTGGCGGCCGCTTGCCGCGATTGGGTGGCTCGCGGCCTGCGTTTCCGGGTGACTGGCGCATCAGGGCGGGTCTTGTCGCTTCTCCCGCTGCTGGGAGTTGAACCGCACCTGATCGGACTCGAGGCGCGTTGATGCGGATCACCGTCCTTGCAATCGACGATTCCCGTACGATGCGCAGCATGGTCCGCCGCGCGATGGATGCTGCAGGCTTTGTCTGCGAAGTGGCCGAAGACGGCGTCGAGGGCGTCCGCCGCTTTGAGGAGTTGCGTCCCGACGTCGTTATCACCGACATCAACATGCCACGAATGGACGGGTTCGGCGTGATCGAGACGATCCGCCAGGATGCCGCCAACCGTAGCGTGCCGATCCTTGTTCTGACAACCGAGACAGCGCCCGAGTTCAAGGCCCGCGCCCAGACGGCCGGGGCGACCGGATGGATAGTCAAGCCCTTCGACGACCAGTCGCTGGTCATGGTCGTCCGCCGCGTCACGGGGAGTCTGCGATGACGGGTCCGGACAGCTTCCGCAGCCTTTTCTTCGAAGAGGCCGAGGATCTGCTCGGCACGCTTTCGGATGAGGTGGCCCGTCTCAAAGGCGGGGATCGCGACAGCGAGATCGTGCATTCAATCTTTCGGGCGGTCCATTCCATCAAGGGGGGTGCTGGGGCTTTCGCTCTGGACCGCCTTGTTGGATTCGCGCACCGGTTCGAGACGGTTCTGGATGCCGTCCGCAGCGACCAACTGCCCCTGACGGCCGAACTTCTGCGTATCGTCGAAAGGTCGGTGGATCACCTCTCCGTCCTTGTCGAGGCCGCGCGGAATGACCGTGACACCGATACCACTCTGACGGATGCGGCCGTGGCTGTGCTGAATGGCTGCCTTGACGCCATTGGCCAGGACAAGGCGCCTGCTGACGTCCTCCAGCCAGAAGCTGCCCCGGCCTTCACCTTCACTCCGTTGGCTCTGAACCTCGATCCCATCGAAGTAGAGCCGACGCGGACCGTGACGATCCGCTTTCGTCCGTATCCGGGCCTATACGACAACGGGCACGAGCCGACGCTCCTGATTGCACATCTCGCCGAGCTCGGCACGTTGCAGACGGAACTCGACCTGTCTGCCTTGCCGGACTGGTCCTCACCGGACATCACCGAACCGGCGTTCGCCTGGGTTATCCGCATGGCGACCAACGCGAAACGCGAAGCCATCGAGGAAATCTTCGAATTCGTCGCAGGCCTCTGTGACCTGTCGATCGAGGAGGAGCACGACATCCCCGCCATGCCCGATCTGCCCTCCCCCTCCCCGATGAGCCAAGATGAGTCTACACCCGCTACGGCCCCCTTCGTCATGACAGAGACGACCCCGGCCTCGGCGACCGACGGTTTGGGCCCGCGGCCGACCCTGCGTGTCGACTTGGATCGGATCGAACGACTGTTCAACGCGGTCGGAGAGCTGATCATAAACCAGTCGATGATTGCCCAGAGGGTCGATGACCTGCAGATGCATCACGACACCGACATGTCATCGCATGTCGAAAGCTATCGACTTCTGGCGCGCGACATCCAGGAAGCCGTGATGGCAATCCGCGCCCAGCCGGTGAAGCCACTATTCCAGCGGATGTCTCGCATCGTGCGCGAGGCCGCCGAGGGGACAGGGAAGCAAGCCCAGCTTGTCATGCTGGGTGAATCCACTGAGGTCGACAAAACTGTAGTGGAACGGCTGGCCGATCCCCTGACCCACATGGTGCGCAATTCGGTCGACCACGGCCTGGAGTCTCCGGAACGCCGCCTGGCAGCGGGCAAGGACCCAGTCGGGACCATCTGGCTTTCGGCCGCGCATCGGTCCGGCAGTGTCATCATCACAATCCGTGACGATGGTGCGGGCCTTGACCGGGAAAAGGTGCTGCGAGTCGCCGTGACCAAGGGCCTTGTGCCCGCAGGCACCGAGTTGTCAGAGGCCGAGATCGACAACCTGATCTTCCAGCCCGGTTTCTCGACTGCGTCGGCCACCTCGCTTCTCTCGGGCCGCGGCGTGGGTCTGGACGTGGTCCGGACCGCCGTTCAGGCGCTTGGCGGACGGGTCAACATCACATCGCGCCCTGGCAAAGGAACCGAGTTCACCATCACGCTGCCGCTGACTCTCGCCGTCCTCGACGGGATGCTGATCTCGGTCGGCGGTACCAGCATGATTGTCCCGATCGCGGCCGTGCTCGAGACGATCCGGCCGCTTCCCGGCGACGTGGAGCAGATCGGCCCGGACGAGCGGCTTCTCTCCATCCGCGGCCGCTATGTGCCGATCATCGACCTTGCCGAAACCCTTGGCTTTCCGCGCGCCGAGGCAGACGATCCGGCGATGCTCCTTCTTTTGGTGGAGACCGAGGCGCGGGGCACCTGCGCGCTTCTTGTCGACCGGGTGCATGACCAACGGCAGGTCGTTATAAAGGGCCTTGAAGGCAATTACGGCCAGGTGACTGGCGTCTCGGCGGCGACCGTCCTGGGCGACGGGCAGATCGCGCTGATCCTCGATCCAGACGGCATCGCCGCCCAGTCCCACCCCATCCCTTCCCAAACGAGCGGCCAGCGCGTCGCTGCACTGCCATGATGGAGCCCCAGAACATGCAGGATCCGGCAAGTCCTTCTGGCGAGATCGAACTCGTCGTCTTCTGCTCGGGCGAGCAGAGTTTTTCGCTCGACATTCGCCATGTCCGCGAAATCCGCGGCCAAAGCGCGGTAACGCCGCTACCGCATGCGCCCGAAGAGGTGCTGGGAGTGATGAACCTCCGCGGGGCAGTGATACCGGTCTTCGACCTATCCAGCTGTTTTGGCCTCGGTCCGACGGTCCCTGACCAGCGCAATGTGATTATGATCGCCATGAATGACGCGCGCACCATCGGCCTTCTGGTGCAATCGGTGTCTGAGATCGTCTCGATCCCGCACAGCTCGATCCAGGATGCACCGACGGTGGTCGGCGGGCCGGGGCAAAGCCATATCTCGGGTCTGGTCCAGCTGGCCGAAGGCATGAGCCGAGTGATCGACCTGCCCGACCTGATCCAGCGGCGGATTCCGGTGCCCGCATGATCGCAGCCGCGCCCCAAGACATCGCCGCGTCGATCGGGATGACAGCATCCGATTTCGGCCGCATCGCCCGAAGCGTGCAGGGCGAATTCGGAATATTCCTTCCCGAGGTGAAGAAGGATCTTGTCTATTCGCGGCTTCTGCGCCGCGTGCGGAACCTCCGCTTGCCGGACTTCTCTGCCTACTGCGACCTTATCGAAAGCCCGGCCGGCACGGCCGAACGCACCGAGATGCTGTCGGCGCTGACAACAAACGTCACCAATTTCTTCCGGGAGAGCCACCATTTCGACCTGCTGCGGAGCAGGATCCTGCCCCCCCTCCTACAGGCGGCGAGCAAGGGTGCTCGGGTGCGACTTTGGTCGGCGGGGTGCTCGTCGGGACAGGAACCCTATTCCATCGCGTTCACCCTGCTTTCGCTGATGCCGAAGGCGGCGCTGCACGACATTCGCATCCTCGCGACGGATGTCGATCCCAGGGTGATCGCCCGCGCCCAGGACGGGATCTATCCCATCACTGACCGCGACACGATCCCCGAGCCGATGCGGAGCCAGTTCACCGAAAGCGGCCCAGACGGTCTGAAGATCGGGAACGCCGCGCGCGGGCTGGTCACTTTTGCCACGCTGAACCTCATGGACGATTGGCCGATGCGCGGTTCATTCGACGTGATCTTCTGCCGCAACGTTGCGATCTACTTCGACGTGGCCACCCAGGAGCGTCTCTGGCGGCGCTTCGTGGGGGCGATGCGGCCGGGTTCGCATCTGCTGATCGGCCAGTCCGAACGTATCACGGGACCTCGCGAGGCGAAGCTCGAGAACGTGGGGACCACCGCCTACCGACTGGCGCCTGCCGGCGCGGGCGGATCGAGTCCGCCGACCCAGGAAAGGAGCCCGACATGAGTGTGCGGGAACACCTGCGGGTGATGGTTGTCGATGACATGGGCGTCAGTCGGGCGCTGGTGACCAATGCCCTGGATGAAATGGGCGTTACCCATTACGCCGCCGAGGCCGACCCCAGGGCAGCACTGTCCAAGCTGACCGTCGCGCCGGTCCATCTGGTCCTTTGCGACATGAACATGCCCGGGATGAACGGCCTCGAACTGCTCGAGGCACTGCGCCGGAACCCCACGACCGCGAACATCGGGTTCGTTGTGATCACCGGCTCGCCTACGCCTGACATCATCCAGCAGGGGCAGAAGCTGCGCCTGAACAACCTCGTAGCCAAGCCCTTCACCACCGCCACGCTGCGCACTGCCATCGAACAGGTGATTGGAAAGCGGCTATGACCTGCAAGCTTCATCCAGTATCGGCCACAGAACTACTGAACCGCGCCGCCCGGGAGATTGCGCACTGCCGTGCACTGGTCACGTCGGTGGAACACGCGGTCGAGCATCTGCACGACTCCGGTTCGTTTCCCGATCTGCAGGGGATCGACCTCCTGCACCAGACACTCGACGACATAGCCGCCCTCCTGACCACACTTGCTGAGACCGGCCCCATCGCCCCGCTGCTGATCGATGATCTCGAGCCGCTCCTCGCGCCGCTCCGCCTCGGGGCAGTGCGGGCGCGGTTGCGCAACGGCCAGCACGACCCAATCCACGCCCGGAACGAGCAGCATGTCGAACTCTTCTGAACCTGCCCGTTCCAGGGAACGCCGCCCCGCCTCCCCGGCCGCCACGCTTCGCGCCAAACGCAAAGGAACCTCGATCATGGGCATCACCGCCATCAAGCTGAAGACCAAGATCCCGCTTGCCATTGTGGGTGTCAGCATTGTCGTCGCGCTCATTCTGCAGACGATCAGCTATTTCGAAATGCGTGAGGACTTGATCGAAGCCGCGGAAAAACGCTTCGTCGCGCAAGTCGAAAACATGCAGGACAACATGCATGATTGGGTCAACAACAAGCGGGTTTCCGCACTTGAACTCGCGGCGACGCCCGCGGTGCGCAAGTTGCTCCAATCTACTGGGGAAGGGCAGGGAACCCTGCAGCAGAACGCGGGCAACGACGCGATCACCTCGTCAGAATTCGATGGCTTCATCGACGAATTCGCCGGCTATGCGGGCGCAACCAACATCTACGTGCTGAACGAGAGGGGCCGGTTCCTGCATTCCTCAAATGCGAGCGTTCGGGAGGGTAGCTTTCTCTCGGATCGCATGTTCGAAGACACGACGATCTCGAAGGTGATCAAGGGAGCCTCGGGGCTTTCGAAGGGTGAGTTCTTCTTCGAAAGCTCCGCCGGTGACAGTCCGCTGAATGGTGTCCGGTCGAGTTTCGTCGCCGCCCCGGTCCGTGGCCTGGACGGGAATCTGCTTGGCTTGGTTGCCATCGAGATGGATCAATCTGGTCTTTACGAAATCCTGACGAACGGAATTTCCTTTGGTGCCACCACCGAGGCATTTCTCGTCGCGCCTGGCTTCGAGGCTGCGAACAACTCCCATACGCCAGGACTCTTCAAGTTCGGCGACGTTCTCCCGCAGTCGCCGCAAATCCAGTACGCGCAGCAAGGGGCCGAGCCGAAACTATTCACCGGTGTGCCCCGTGTTGGTGATCCGGCCGATTCACAGGCAGCCTACGCCTTGTCCGCACCCTTTAATCTGTTCGGCGAGAAATGGGGGATCGTTATCCAGAAAGACGAGGTCGAAGTGCTGCAGGAGGTCGAAGCCGCCTTTTACAAGCAGCTTATCGTCAGCGCGGCTGCCATCGCCGCGGTTCTTGCTCTGGGTCTTCTGATCGGTCGCTCGATCACCAAGCCGCTGGACCGGGTGACTGGTGCAATCCACCGTATCAGCGAGGGCTCTTACGACGTCACGGTCACGGATACCGACCGCACGGACGAATTGGGTGACATCGCAAAGGCCGTTGAACAGCAGCGCGTGGCCCTGATCGAAGCCCGCGAGGCCGAGGAAGAACGCAATCGGCAGCAGGAACAGTTGCGGATCGTCGTGGAGCGTATGCGCGACGGGATGCAACGTCTGGCGGATGGCGACCTCTCGGCCACGATCGACCAGACCTTCAGCCAGGAGTATGAGGTGCTGCGGGTGAACTACAACCAGACCCTCAACAAGCTGAACGCAACCATCTCGCAGGTGGTGGGTGTAGCAGAAAGCATCCGCGCAAGATCGAACGAGATCAACCACGCCTCGGTCGATCTTTCGCGTCGCACCGAAAATCAGGCAGCCGCACTCGAGGAAACGGCAGCCGCGTTGGATGCGCTGACCGTCAGCGTCAAGGCCAACGCCAGCGGTGCATCGGAAGTGGAAACCACCGTCCGCACCACCCGGGCCGAAGCCGAGGAAAGCGGCAAGGTCGTCAAGGCCGCTGTATCGAAAATGACCGAGATCCAACGCTCCTCCGAGCAGATCTCGAACATCAGCGGAACGATCGAGGACATCGCCTTCCAGACCAATCTGCTGGCCTTGAACGCCGGTGTCGAAGCCGCGCGGGCCGGAGATGCTGGCAAGGGCTTCGCCGTCGTCGCCTCGGAAGTCCGCGCCCTGGCGCAGCGGTCCTCGGATGCCGCGAAGGAAATCAAGGCGCTCATCACCTCCAGCGGTCAACATGTTCGCACCGGGGTGGATCAGGTCAATCGCGCGGGAACCGTGATCGAAAACATTGTCGGTCGTGTCGCGCATATTTCTGACCTTGTCTCGAATATCGCGGCGGGTGCAGCCGAGCAATCCTCTGGCTTGGGTGAGATCAACATCGGTGTCACCCAGCTTGACCGTGTGACCCAGCAGAACGCTGCAATGGTCGAGGAATCCTCGGCTGCAAGCCAAGGGCTGCAGCAGGATGCCACGACGCTTGCCGGTCTGGTCGGACATTTCCGTATTCGGGCCGGACAGGTGCCGGTGGTCCCGGTCGTCTCTGCATCCGCGGAAGCGTCCGCTTCGGACAGCGTGGCCAACAGCGCTGAGGCGCCGGTTGCACGGCCCCGTGCCGCCGAGGCTGCACAAGGCGTCTGGCAGGACTTCTGATATGACGTCCCGCGTCACGGGGGCCGCGGGCGACCACCGCTCCCGGCCTGCACTCCGACGGCCACTGCACGAAAGGGACTTGCCGCGCACACGAATCCTCGTGGCTGCGGCAAGCCCGATCGCCAGTGCGCAGATCGGCCGACAGCTTGCCCGCATCCCTTGGGTCGATCTTGTCGGCAAGGCCAGGACAGTGCCAGAGACACTAGCACTTCTATCATCCACCAGGCCCCAGATTGCCGTAGTGGATGCAAGTCTTGCCGGATCGCATGAATTCGAAAAGGTGCGCCGGGCGCTGCTTTCCGTCGCCTGCCGGTGGATCGCGGTCACGCAGCGGCACGCTGCGCCGAATGGCGCAGCGCCACTTCGCGACGCGCGCAACCTGCCGGTCTTGACGCACGGCCTGTCAGTCGGAGACGCAGCCGTTGCGCTGAAGGCCGTCATTGATGCGCCGATCGATGCCCCGCCGATCTCGAGCCAGGTCCCGCCCGTCCAGCCACCGGCCCCTATCGCGACCGCCGGTGACCGGTTTCTTCTGATCGGAGCCTCCACAGGTGGCGTCGACGCACTGATGGACATCCTGTCAGCCTTCCCCGAAGACTGCCCACCCACGGCCATCGTCCAGCACACGGGGCGCGACCGCGCCGACAGCCTTGTTCAACTCCTCGGCAAGGCCTGTCGCGCCCGGGTCGTGGCGCCGCGCGACGGCATGGAGCTTCAGCGTGGCACCGTCTGCATCGCGGCTGGCGGCGACCAGCATCTTCGCATCTGCGCTCGCAACTCTCTGCGCTGCCACCTGCACCAGGGGCCGCCGGTTTCCGGTCACCTCCCCTCGGTCGATGTGCTTTTCCGGTCGGCGCTTTCCTGGGCGGATCAGGCTGTCGCCGTGCTTCTGACGGGTATGGGTCGCGACGGGGCTGCCGGACTGGCGGCGCTTCGCCAGGGCGGCGCGAGGACCATCGCACAGGACGAAACGACCTCGCTGGTTTACGGCATGCCCCGTGCGGCTTGGGAGATGGGCGCGGTCGAGCAGCAGCTTCCCCTCTCCCGTATCGCGCAAGAGGCGCTGCGGGCGACAAGACGTGACGCTATCAGATGATGACCACAAACCGCTTCGTGACCCTGACGCAAGGCGAATTCCACGCCACGCGCGATCCTGTCGTGCTGTCGACCGTACTGGGGTCCTGCGTCGCCGTCTGCTTGCACGATCCTGAAAGCGGGGTTGGCGGAATGAACCATTTCCTGCTCCCGGACGGCGGTAAGTCGATGGATGCAAGATCGGACCGCTATGGCGTCAATGCGATGGAGCAGCTGATCAACGCCCTCCTCCGCCTTGGAGCCCGGCGCGGCGCACTGGTGGCAAAGGCCTTTGGCGGCGCAAACATGTCGCCCAGGCTGGCACCGATCGGCGACGGAAACGCGAGGTTCGCGCGACAGTTCCTTGCCACGGAGGGGATCAACTGCATCGCTGAAAGTCTGGGCGGAACCAATGCCCGGCGGGTGCACTTCTGGCCGCAGACCGGCAAGGCCCAGCAGATGATCGTCCCGGGAATCGTGGACGATCCGACTGCGCCGATCGAGCCCCTTTTCCGGCCGAACGTTACGCTGTTCTGATTGCCGCTCGCTCACCGACCCCTGTCGGTTGTTGAGCGGAGGTCCTCCTAACCCAGGTCTTCTGCCTACTCGCACAAGTTTCATGCAGTGGTGTGTGTCGTTGCAAGTCAAACAGGCCGGAGCGGAGAATGCGCTGGCCGCGCAAGCCTCGAAAGTTGCTTCCTTGCACCCGGTCGCAAACATCGGGTTCACGGAGGGCTTGGCATGGCGCGTCTGTCGATCATCGTTATCGAGCGGGACCGCGCCCGCGCCCTTCGCATCGTCGATGGACTGAGCGCTTCGGGCGATCATGCCATCACGGTCATTTCCGAGCCGACCGGCCTTGCCCGCCGTATTGCCGAGCAGTCCCCGGATATTGTGCTGATCGATGTGGCCGATCCGTCGCGCGATGTACTGGAGGAGCTGGCGTTGATCTCAGGCCCGATGGAGCGACCAGTGGCGATGTTCGTTGACCGCTCGGATGAGCAGCTGACCCGGGCTGCGATCGAGTCGGGTGTCTCGGCTTATGTGGTGGACGGGCTGCACCCCGACCGGATCAAGCCGATTCTGGATGCCGCCATTGCGCGGTTTCATCTGTTCCAGAAGATGCGCGCCGAACTGGCCGCGACGCGCGCCGCGCTGGAGGAACGCAAGATCATCGACCGCGCCAAGGCGATCCTGATGAAGGCGCGCGGGATCGACGAAGAGGCTGCCTATGCGCTGCTGCGCAAGACGGCGATGGACCAGAACCGCCGCATGGCTGACATCGCGCAGCAGCTGGTCATGGCGGCGGGACTTCTGACATGAGCATGGCAAGCCTGCGCCTCGGGTACGTGCCCCTGACAGATGCCGCGCCACTGATCATCGCGCAGGAACTGGGCTTTGCAGCCGAGGAGGGTTTAGCGCTGAAGCTGATCCGCCTGCAAAGCTGGGCCCAGAGCCGCGACCTTCTGGGTCTGGGCGGGATCGATGCCGCGCATATGCTGGTTCCCCTGCCCATTGCGCAGAGCCTTGGCCTTGGGCCGGCTTATCCGCCGTTCGATCTGGTGATGGTGCTGTCGGTCGGCGGGCAAGCGATCTGCGTCAGCACGGCCTTGGCCCAGGCGATGCGGGGCAAGGGCCATGGCTTCGGATTCGGCGATCCTCTTGCCGCGCGGGCGGCGCTGGCTGCGGTTGCACCCGACAGCCTGCGGGTGGGCGTGCCCTTTCCGTTCTCTACCCAGGCCGAACTGGTGCGGCGCTGGCTGGACGGGAATGCGCTTGCGGCGGGCCTGAGCATCCACACCGTGCCACCGCCCCAGATGGCCGATGCACTGGCCAGCGGCGAGGTGGATGCCTTCTGCGTGGGAGAGCCCTGGGCCTCTTACGCGGTGGAACGCGGGGCTGGAGCGCTGGTGCTGGCGGGGCGCGCCATCTGGGCCTCGCCGCCTGAAAAGGGGCTGGTCCTGACCCGCGACTTCGCTGAGGGCCGACCAGAGGAGACGGGGCGTCTGATGCGGGCGGTCTGGCGGGCCTGCCGCTGGCTGGATCGTGCGGAAAACCGCGCGACGGCGGCCGAAATCCTGTCACGTCCCGAATATCTGAACCTGCCAACGGAGCTGAGCGAGCGCGGGCTGATGGACCGTCTCCACGTCAGCGCAACTGGCGAGGTTCGGGAATATCCCGGCTTCGTGCGCTTCCACGCGGGAGCCGCGAACTTCCCATGGCGCAGCCTCGCCGCCCTACTAGCACGGCGGATCGCCCGGCTGCACGGACTGGACGAAGTCCGCGCGATGCAGGTCGCGATGGGGTGTTTCCGTACCGACCTTTACCGCCACCACCTACGCACGGCGGGAGCGGATCTGCCCGGTGCATCGGTCCGGATTGAGGGCGGGATGGTGCATCCGACAGCGGTTGCTTCGGAAAAGGGGCAGATGATTCTGGGACCGGATGCCTTTTTCGACGGTGAGACCTTCGAACCGCCGTTCGCTCTGCGCTGAAGATTTGGGCAGGCGTCGGCAGACCTGCAGAAATCTCATGCTGCAAGTGCGATACCGCACCGCAGCGCTTGACCGGAGAAAAGCAGGTAGGCACCGTTGGAGCAAGTGCAGGGCAACGACGCCCGGCGCTGCCCAGAACCGCAAGGATGCGGTCCCCCGCACGGCAACGACGCCACCCATCCCGGCCCCACGGTCGGCGATTGCGGTGGCCTTTTGCGTTTGACCCCAGCCGCCCGCCCCCCCAACCAGTCTGGAGGGGGCCCCTGCCAGAGGACTTGCCTGATGCCCCACCGCTCGCGCCGCGCCTTCCTGAAATCCGCAACCGGCCTTGCTGCCACCGTCGCCGCAGCCAAGCTGGTCCTGCCCGGCGGGGCTTGGGCCGCCACCTCCACACCAGAGGTGACGGGTGCCAAGCTGGGCTACATCGCGTTGACCGACTCTGCGCCGCTGATCATCGCTTTGGAAAAGGGGTTCTTCGCCAAGCACGGCATGCCCGATGTGCTGGTGGAAAAGCAGGCCAGCTGGGGCGCTACGCGGGACAACATGGCGCTAGGGTCGGCCGCAGGCGGGATCGACGGCGGGCATATCCTGCGGCCGAAGGTGCATTTGTATGCCACCGGTCGTGTGATGCAGAACAACCAGCCCTTGCCGATGTACACGCTTCTGAACCTGAACGAGGACGCGCAAGCGATCTCGGTCGCGCAGGCTCATGCCGAGACCGGCGTTGGCCTCGACAGCTCGCCCCTGCGCGAGGTCTTTGCCGCCAAGCGGGCGGCGGGGCAGGAGGTGCCGGTCGCCATGACCTTCCCCGGCGGGACGCATGATTTGTGGATGCGCTACTGGCTGGCAGCGGGCGGAATTGACCCGACCAGGGATGTCGACCTGATCGTTGTACCGCCGCCGCAGATGGTGGCGAACATGAAGGTCGGCAACATGGAGGCCTTCTGCGTCGGCGAGCCGTGGAACGAACAGCTGGTCAACCAGGGCATCGGCTTTACCGCCACAACCACGGGCGAGATCTGGAACCTGCACCCCGAAAAGATCCTGGGCATGCGTGCCGACTGGGTGGACGCAAACCCCAACGCAACGGTGGCGTTGATGATGGCGGTGATGGAGGCGCAGATCTGGTGCGATGACCCCGCCAACAAGGAAGAGATGGCTTCCATCGTCGGCCGTCGCCAGTGGTACAACGTGCCGGTCGCCGACATCGTTACCCGCATCAAGGGCGAGATCAACTATGGCAACGGTCGCGTGGAAACCCGGCCCGATCTTGCGATGAAGTTCTGGCGCGACGGGGCGACCTCATACCCGTGGAAGTCCCTGGACAGCTGGTTCATCACCGAGAACAAGCGCTGGGGCAACCTGCCGGGCGATCTTAATACCAAGGCGCTGGTCGATGCGACGAACCGCGGCGATCTGTGGCTTGAGGCCGCCAAGGGCCTCGGCCTGACCCCCGATTTCGGCGACAGCCGGGGGGTAGAGACATTCTTCGACGGCAAGAGCTTCGACCCGGCGAACCCGGATGCCTATCTCGACAGCCTGTCGATCAAGGCCATGGCGTGAGGGGGTGGGCATGTCGATTGTCGCATTGAAATCCCCGCCGGAAAACGCGCCGAAGCCGTCGGCCAAGGTCATTTCCCTGCCGGCCACGCCGAACCCGCAGCTCGGGGTCCGGCGCATCCTGTCCGATCTTGGCGCCATGGTCCTGCCGCCGCTGGTGGTGCTGATGGTGCTGCTGGCGGTTTGGCAGGTAGCGTTTTCCGGGGAAGGTTCGGGTCTCCCAACCCCCGCCGCTGTATGGGCCGAGAGCGCCGACCTTATTCTCGACCCGTTCTATGTCTACGGGACACAGGACATAGGGCTGGGTTGGCGTGTCCTTACCTCCCTGGAGCGGGTGGCCTATGGATTTGGCCTTGCCGCCGTTGTGGGCGTGCTGGTCGGCGCGGTGATCGGGCAATCGGCGCTGATGATGCGGGGCTTTGACCCAATCTTTCAGGTCCTGCGCACCGTGCCGCCGCTGGCCTGGCTGCCGATCTCGCTGGCCGCCTTCATGGACAGCCGGCCATCGGCAATCTTCGTGATCTTCATCACCGCGATCTGGCCGATCATCATCAACACCGCCGCCGGCGTCCGCGCCATTCCGCAGGATTACCGCAATGTCGCCGCCGTCCTGCGGCTGAACCAGGTAGAGTTCTTCTGGAAGATCATGGTGCCTTCAGCCGCGCCCTACATCTTTTCCGGCCTCCGCATCGGCGTTGGCCTCTCGTGGCTCGCCATCGTCGCCGCCGAGATGCTGACCGGAGGTGTGGGCATCGGCTTCTTCATCTGGGATGCGTGGAACTCTTCCCGCCTGACCGACATCATGGTGGCGCTGGTCTACATCGGGGTGACAGGCTTCGTGCTTGACCGGCTGGTTGCCTTCATCGGGCGCGTCGTGTCTCGCGGCACGGCTGCATAGGGGGCTCAGACGATGAAATACCTGCAAATCGACCGGGTCTGCAAAAGCTTCATCAGCGGTCCGAAAGTGACCGAAGTCCTGTCCGATATCCGCCTGACCATTGAGAAGGGCGAGTTCGTCAGCATCATCGGCCATTCCGGCTGCGGCAAGTCCACGCTTCTGAACCTGATCGCCGGATTGACCGAAGTGACGACCGGCGCAATCAAGTTGGAAGGTCGCGAGGTCAACGCCCCCGGCCCCGACCGCGCGGTGGTCTTCCAGAACCACAGCCTGCTGCCGTGGCTGACAGTCTACGACAACGTGAAACTGGCCGTGACAAAGGTCTTTGGCAGCACGAAATCACGGGCCGAGCGGCGTGACTGGATCATGCAGAACCTTGACCTCGTGCAAATGACCCATGCCGCCGACAAGCGACCTGGAGAGATCTCGGGCGGTATGCGGCAGCGGGTGGGCATCGCCCGCGCACTGGCGATGGAGCCGAAGATCCTGCTGCTTGATGAGCCCTTCGGCGCGCTGGACGCACTGACGCGGGCGCATCTGCAAGATGCTGTGATGGATATCCATGCCCGCCTAGGCAACACGATGATCATGATCACCCATGATGTGGATGAGGCGGTCCTGCTGGCCGACCGCATCGTGATGATGACCAACGGCCCCGCCGCCACCATTGGCGAAGTGCTGCCCGTCCCGATCCCCCGTCCACGCGACAGGATCGCGCTTGCCAGCCAGCCCGACTACGTCCGCGCCCGTGAGGCGGTGCTGCGGTTCCTGTATGAGCGCCATCGGTTCGTGGAGGCCGCAGAATGACCTGGAAACTTGTGGTGATCGGGGCGGGGATGGCCTCGGGCCGGATGCTGGAGCATCTGTTCGAAGCGGGCTTTGACGGCCATGTGACACTGTTCAACGCCGAGCCGCGCGGCAATTACAATCGGCTGATGCTGTCGCCGGTGCTGTCGGGCGAGAAGACCTATGATCAGATCGTCACGCATGACGATGCTTGGTATGCCGCTCGGGGGGTTGAGTGTCGGTTTGGCGAGGCGGTGGTCAGGATCGATCGCGGCCGGAAAGTCGTTGTCTCGCAGCGGGGCGAGACACCCTATGACGTGCTGGTGATTGCGACCGGTAGCGCGCCCTTCATGATCCCGGTGGCAGGACGCGATCTGCCCGGCGTCGTCACCTATCGCGACCTCGACGATACGAACGCGATGATCGCCGCCAGCGGCCCGGGTGCGAAGGCGGTGGTGATCGGCGGCGGCTTGCTGGGGCTGGAAGCGGCGGCCGGAATGGCCGCCCGCGGGGCGGAGGTGACGGTGATCCACCTGATGGGTCACCTGATGGAGCGTCAACTGGACCCGGCCGCGGGCTATCTTCTGCAACGGGACCTCGAGGCACGCGGCATCCGTGTGCATTGCAAAGGTGCGACCAAGGCAATTCTGGGAAAGGGCAGGGTAGAAGCAGTGCTGCTGGAGGATGGCACTGTCTATGATGCTGACCTTGTCTGCATGGCGGTGGGCATCCGGCCCGAAATCCGCATCGCCACCGATGCACGTCTGGACATCGGACGCGGGATCACGGTCGATGACCAAATGCGCACCTCCGACCCCTCGATCTTTGCGCTGGGGGAATGTGTTGAGCATGACAAGCAGCTCTTCGGTCTGGTGGCCCCGCTCTACGACCAGGCTAGGGTGCTGGCCGCGACCCTGATGGGGCAAGAGGCCGCTTTCCGCCCTGTGCAGACCGCGACCAAGTTGAAGGTCACCGGCGTTGACCTGTTCAGCGCCGGAGATTTTGCCGGTGCTCCGGGCCGCGAGGATATCGTCTTCCGCGATCCCGGGCGTGGGGTCTACAAGCGGCTGGTGGTGGAAGATGACCGGCTGATCGGCGCGGTCATGTATGGCGATACCGCCGACGGGGCCTGGTTCTTCGACAAGATCCGAACGGGCGAAGACGTATCTGCGATCCGCGACACGCTGATCTTTGGCCCGGCGTTTCAGGGGGGCGCTTCAGCGGACCCTCTGGCAGCCGTTGCAGCCTTGCCGCCTGAGGCGGAGATCTGTGGCTGCAACGGCGTCTGCAAGGGAAGGATCGTTACTGCAATCGAAGGTGGCGCCAGCACGCTGGATGCGGTTCGGACCGCCACCAAGGCTAGCGCCAGCTGCGGCACCTGCACCGGCCTTGTGGAGCAGGTCATGGCGCTGACGCTGGGCGACGGCTTTACCGCCAATGCCAATCCGCCGATGTGCAAATGCACCGACCACACGCATGAGGACGTGCGGCGGCTGATAAAGGCCGGCGGTCTCAAATCCATTCCCGCCGTGATGCAGGAGCTGGGCTGGAAGACGGTCGGCGGCTGCGCCTCGTGCCGCCCGGCACTGAACTACTACCTGTTGGCCGACTGGCCGCTCGACTACCGCGACGACCGGCAATCGCGCTTCGTTAACGAAAGAAACCACGCCAATATCCAGAAGGACGGCACCTATTCTGTCGTCCCCCGCATGTGGGGCGGGGTGACCACTCCGGCGGAGCTGCGGGCGATTGCCGATGCGGCGGACAAATACGCCGTGCCGATGGTCAAGGTGACCGGCGGCCAGCGGATCGACCTGCTGGGTGTCAGGAAGGAAGACCTGCCCGCGATCTGGTCCGACCTGAACGCCGCCGGGATGGTCTCGGGTCACGCGTATGCCAAGGGGCTGCGCACAGTGAAGACCTGTGTCGGCTCCGAATTCTGCCGCTTCGGCACGCAGGATTCCACCGGCCTCGGGATTAAATTGGAAAAACTCCTCTGGGGGTCCTGGACGCCGGCCAAGGTCAAGTTGGGCGTGTCCGGCTGCCCAAGGAACTGCGCCGAAGCGACTTGCAAGGATATCGGCGTTGTCTGCGTGGATAGTGGCTACCAGATCAGCGTCGCGGGGGCGGCTGGGATGGATGTGAAGGAGACTGAACTTCTGGTCACTGTCGCGACCGAAGATGAGGCAATGGAGGTGATCGCCGCCTTCACCCAGCTATACCGCGAGAATGCCCGCTACCTGCATCGAATCTACAAGTGGGTGGCGAAGGTCGGCCTTGACTGGTGCCGCGCCCAGATCGTGGACCCTGCGATCCGGCGCGCGCTTTACGACCGCTTCATGCTGAGCCAGTCGATCCATCAGGCCGATCCTTGGGCCGCATATGCCGAGCGGCCGGTCGACTGGCAGCCGGTGGCGGATCTGCGATTGCGGGCGGCGGAATGAGGAGGGCCACAACATGACCATGATCGACGTCGCAGCCCTTGACGACATCCCGCGTGACGGCGCCCGGGTGGTGAGGACGCCGCAGGGCTGCATCGCAATTTTTCGCATCGCCGACGACCGGGTTTTTGCGCTGGACGACCGCTGCCCGCACAAGGGCGGACCTTTGTCTGAAGGGATCGTGCATGGCGCTCAGGTCACCTGTCCGCTGCACGGGATGGTCTTCGATCTTGCCACCGGCCTCGCGCAAGGTGGCGATGAGGCGAGGGTTGCCACCTATGCCGCCAGGGTCGAAAGCGGGAGGGTGTACTTGGATGCGGACTTTATGGCTCGGCGCTCAGCGGCATGATTGGCCAAGCCTCAACCCGCACCCATTTGGAGACGACTGTCCGTACGACCTGCCCCTATTGCGGCGTGGGCTGCGGGGTGGTGGCCGCGTCGGACGGCAAGGGCGGCGTGACGATCATGGGCGACCCCGACCATCCGGCCAACCGCGGGCGGATCTGCATCAAGGGCGCGGCATTGGCCGAGACGGTGACAACCACAGGGCGGCTTATGGCTCCACTGATCGGTGGCGCCGAAGTCGGCTGGAGTCAGGCGCTGGACCTGATCGCGGAGCGGTTTGCGCAGACCATCGCCAGGCACGGGCCGGATTCGGTGGCGCTTTATGTCTCGGGGCAGTTCCTGACCGAGGATTATTATGTGGCCAACAAGCTGATGAAAGGCTTCATTGGAAGCGCCAATATCGACACCAATTCGCGGCTCTGCATGGCCTCAAGCGTGGCGGGGCATCGGCGTGCCTTCGGGTCGGACACGGTGCCCGGGCAGTATGAAGATCTGGAGCTTGCCGATCTGGTCGTGCTGGTGGGCTCGAACCTCGCCTGGTGTCATCCAGTCCTGCATCAGCGAGTGATGGCGGCACGAGCCGAGCGGGGAACAAAGATCATCGTCATTGACCCGCGCTGGACGGCTACCTGTGAGGGGGCGGACCTTCATCTGCCGCTGGCGCCTGGGGCGGACGGGCACCTGTTCAATCTGCTCCTCTGCCATCTTTATGACCATGGGCTGCTGGCGTCCGATTTCGCCCCGCATGTCACCGGCGTCGATGCAGCCTTGACGGCCGCGCGGGCCAGTAGGGCCGGGGATACCGGCCTTTCACCCGCCGATTTGGAACGGTTCCTGACCCTCTGGGCTGGGACTGAAAAGGTCGTGACCGTCTACTCTCAAGGCATCAATCAGTCGGAGAGCGGGACCGACAAGGTTAACGCCATCTTGAACTGCCACCTTCTGACAGGGCGGATCGGGCGGCTGGGCATGGGACCCTTCTCGATGACCGGGCAGCCCAACGCCATGGGCGGGCGCGAGGTGGGCGGGCTGGCCAACATGCTGGCCTGTCACCTTGAGATCGAGAACCCGGCCCACCGCGCTGCGGTGCAAGGGTTCTGGGCCTCGCCTGTCATAGCCGAGAGGTCGGGCCTGAAGGCGGTGGACATGTTCCGTGCGGTCGAGGAAGGTCGGATCAAGGCGCTGTGGATCCTGCATACCAACCCGGCAGTGACATTGCCTGAAGCCGACCGCGTTGCTCGCGCGCTGGCTGCCTGCGACTTCTTGGCGGTCAGCGACATCCGCGCTGACACCGACACTGCACGGCTGGCGCATGTTCTGCTGCCCGCAACCGGCTGGGGCGAGAAGGACGGGACGGTCACTAACTCCGAACGCATGATCAGCCGGCAGCGCGCCTTTCTGCCCGCGCCGGGGCAGGCGCGGCCGGACTGGTGGCAACTAGCCGAGGTGGCGCGGCGAATGGGCTTTCAGGGTTTCGACTGGACGGGGCCGGCGGAGATCTTCAGGGAGTACACCCGTCTTTCCGCGCTCGCAGCGGAACTGGGCAGCGATTTCGACATCTCGGGTCTCACCGACGCCGATTACGACCACCTTGAACCTGTCACCTGGCCGCACGGCAGGGCGAGCGCGCGTCGGTTCTTCGGCGACGGGGGGTTTCACACGCCGGACGGGCGGGGGCGGCTGGTGCCCGTCGTGGCTCGCCTGCCTGATGCTACAACGCCAGACTATCCCTTCCGCCTGAATACCGGGCGCATCCGCGACCAGTGGCACACGATGACGCGAACCGGCATTGCCCCGCGCCTGTCGCAACACCTGGGCGAGCCGTTCCTTGAGATCCATCCGGCGGATGCCGCGTGCCGTGGCCTGGGTCCCGCCACGCTGGCGGAAGTGACGAGCCCCCATGGCAGCGCCATTCTGCGGGTTCTTCTCAGTGATCGTGTTGCCCCCGGCCACCCTTTCGCACCGATGCATTGGACGGCCCAGACGGCGCCCACCGGCCGCGTCGATGCGCTGGTTCCGGCGCTTACCGACCCGGTCTCGGGTCAGCCGGCCAGCAAGTCCGCCGCAGTCTCCATCCGTCCTTTTCCGGCGGCATGGTATGCTTTTGCCGTGGCGCGCAATGACCTTAACCCGGCTTGCGAATATTGGGCGAAGTCTCGGGCCGCGGGCGGTTGGCACCTGGAGCTTGCAGGCATGGCTGCCCCAGCCGACTGGACCGACTGGGTCGGTGCGTTGTTCGGCACGGAACCGACCGTTGCCCTGTCAGACCGAGCGCGCGGTCTGCAACGGTTTGCCTTCACCGAAAATGGGCTCCTTCAGGGCGCCATCTTCATCTCGACCGAGCCGGTTCTGCTGGCCCGGAGCTATCTGGCGGGTTTACTGGGAAAGTTGGCTGAGAGACCTCTCGCCGGGCGGCCCGGAATCGATCAGCCCGATCCTGGCCCTACGATCTGCGCCTGCCTGAATGTGGGATTGAATACTATCCTCCGCTCCCTCGCAGACGGCACTTCGCCCAGCGTTCGGGCCTTGGGCAAGGCCCTTGGTGCAGGCACCAATTGCGGATCCTGCCGTCCGGAACTAGCCGCCCTGATCCACCGTCACAGCCACCGCGAAGCTGCCGAGTGAGTTTTCTTGAGAAGCCACGTCCGCCCTTCCGACACGCAGCGTCGGACCCTTCAGGGTGTGTCCGATTCTTAAAGGAAATCCAGTGCTGACCAGATGGCGGTAACTCGTGGTTGTCTGCCGGGGCAACGCTTCTGCTGTCAGCGGGTATCTGGCGCATTGCCGGCCTTTCGCGGACCGATTACGGTTTACCTGAGCGTGATTTGTTCCATAGTCAGGCCATTATGGAACAATGTGTCGAAAATCGGGCAACCCAATCGCGCCAAATCTGTCCCGAGGTCGAGACTACGCTTCGCAGCATCGGGCTTGCCCATCTTGCGCCCCGTTTCGCGGCTGAGGATATCGACGGGTCGGTGTTGTGGTCCCTGTCCGACAGCGATCTGCGCGAGCTTGGCCTGACGCTTGGCCAGCGCCGCAAGCTCACCGACCGCCTCAAGACCGGGCCGGGAGCGGTGCCTCTGGCTGCAGGGTTCGAGCAGCGGCGACTTACCGTCCTTTTCAGCGATCTGATCGGCTTCACCGAACTGTCCGTGCGCATCGATCCTGACGATGTCCGGTCGATCCTTGAACGGTATTATGCTGCCGCCCGGCAGGCGGTCGAACCGCTTGGCGGCCATATTGCCGCCCTGCTTGGTGACGGGATCGTCGCGCTGTTCGGCTATCCCGTCAGCCTTGGCAGCGATGCAGAGCGCGCTGTCGCAGCGGCGCTGGCGCTGCAGGCCGATCTGACCGGGATGTCGCACCGCATGGCGGATGGGCACCAGATCCCGGTCGCTACGCGGATCGGCATTGCCAACGGTCAGACCGTGGTAGGCCGGACCGAGGTCCCGACCCCAGGCCAAGGGGTCCAGATCATCGGCCCCGCCGTCAACCGGGCCGCGCGGCTGCAGGCGCTGGCGGCACCTGGCACGGTTGTGGTGGATGAGGCTACGCATGAACTGGTCGGTTCGGCCAGCGGCTTCCTTCGGCTGCCCGACGCCCGGCTCAAGGGCTTTGACGCGCCGGAGCAGGTCTGGCAGGCACTGCCGTCGGGGGAAGCGCCGCCGCGACCGTCGCCGCCAGACGTCGAGGTCCTGCGCAGCGCCCATCGGCGGGAAAGCGACCTTCTGGCCGACGCCTGGACAAGCGCGCGCAGTCGACAATCGGCCCTGGCTCTGCTGTCGGGAGAGGCAGGGATCGGCAAGTCCACGCTGTTGAACGAGATCACCGCGCGGGCCGAGGCCGATGGCGCCCAAGTCCTGCGTCTGGCCTGTTCTGCCGTGGCCAGCCACACCCCGCTGCGCCCGGTCGTCCAACTGCTCGAGGCCCTGTTGGCCGAGACCGGCGCCACCTCGTCCGAGGCACGGCTGTCTTCGCTGCGAGCCCTGCTGGGTGAGGTCGAAGAGAATGATTTTAAGTCCATCGCCTCGCTTCTGGACCTGGCCGAGCCCTTCGGCGCCGCCGGATCGGCGACCGAACGACGTGCGCGACTGCTTTCTGTGCTTGCGCGCTTTCTTGTTGGGGGTGGTCCCCGTCTGGTCGCGGTCGAGGACCTGCATTGGGCCGATGCCTCTACGCGCGAACTACTTTCCCTGTGTGCCGCCCATCTGCCGGAGCGGGGTGTGCTGATTGTCGCCACCTCCCGCCATGAGGAGCGGACGCTCTGGCCCGGTGATCCGCGACATCTCGACCTCGCGGTCGTGGCGCTGGAACCTTCGGCAGCCAGCGAGGTGCTGGCGCATCACCTGAAGGGCCGCCGGCTACCCGACAGTATCGCCGAGGCGATCATCACCCGGAGCGATGGCAATCCCCTGATGCTGGAAGCGCTGGCGCGGTCGGTCGAGGGGCAGGACGATGCCGCCTTGCGCGAGGCCTTTCAGGTGCCTGCCTCGATCTACGAAAGCATTGCGGGGCGGTTGGATCGGCTGCAACTTGGCCGTCAGGCGGTCGCGGTGCTAGCGGTGTTCGACGAACCGACCGATGTGGCGACGCTGTCCCACGCCCTTGGTTTTGCCTCTGGGAACCTCGACGCTGCCCTGGCCGAGCTGCTGGCCAACGGGATCATCGCGCAGTCCGGTCAAGGGCCCGGGCGCCGCCTGCGGTTCCAACATGCGCTCTACCGCGAGGTTGGGTATGAGCGCTTGGTGAAATCCACCCGCAAGGCGCTTCACCAAGCGGTCTACGGCGCGTTGATCGAAAGCCAACCCGAGATCAGCCGACTGCGCCCCGGGCTTCTGGCCTGGCACGCGGCCCAGGCCGAGGATCACGTGACCGCAGCGCCGCTGGCGCTGGTGGCGGGGGAACAGGCGCTCTCACGCTCTGCCCTGATCGAAGCGGAGCATTTCCTTCGGCAGGCCATTGGCTCGCTTGATCTTCTGAAGCGGACTCGGGCGCATGAACTGCTTCGCCTGCGCGCGCTGGTCGGCCAGGCATCAATAAGCCGCGCGCGGCTTGGCATCGCCTCGGATGAAGCGGGCGTACTAGGGAGGCAGGTGCTGGAGCTGGCGCAGGCGCTTGGCGAAAGGCGCAGCGAGATGATCGCGCTGAATGGGCTTTACGCCCATGCTCTGGTCCGGTCCGACTATCCGGCGGCGGGCGAGTGGGCGGCAAGGCTGCGCGAGACGGCGGAACTGTCGCAGGACCGCACCTTTCGCATGATCGGCGATCGCGGTCTTGGCGTGGTGGCCTTCCATACGGGTGCGCTGGACGAGGCGGCAAGCCTTCTTCGCCAGGCGTTGGGCAGCTATGACGAGGCCGAACATCTGCAGCTGGCGCATGTCCACGGCTATGACCACGCTGAAATCTGCGCAGCCTTCCTGTCCTTCACCCTCTGGTCGAAGGGTGACCCGGTCGAAGCCGAGCGTATCAGTGCCTTTTCCGTCGATCATTCGCGCCGGATCGCCCATACCCACTCGCTTGCCCAGGCGCTTGCCTTCCGGGCCATGTTGGGCACGCTTACACAGGACACCACAACGGCAATCGCCTGCGCGGCCGAGGCCGAAGAGGTGAGCGCGCGGCACGGGCTGCCGGCGATGCAGGGCGCGGGCGTTCTTTTCGGCAAGGTGGCCCATCTTCTGGCGCAGTCCGATCCGCCCAATGCCACCGCGCTGGAAGAGCTTCAGGCGGCCGATGTCGCGTTCCGGCGGTTCAATCCCTACAACTACGGCCCGCTGACCGGCGCGCTGATGGCAAGCCTTTTCCTGCGCGCGGGCGATATCGACGCGGCCGCGCGGGCATTGGATCAGGCGGAGGCCTTGCAAGACAGTACGGGCGAGACGTGGATGCGCCCCGAGCTGCTGCGCCTGCGGGCGAAGGTGCTGGTGGCCGAGGGCAAGCGGGATGCCGCGCAGCGGCAGCTTGCCGCCGCCCTCCAGATGGCCGAGGCCAGCGGGGCGCGGATGTTGGCGCTGCGCATCGGCTGCGATCTTGTCGAGCTGGACCCCTCGCCAGAGCCAATTGCGCTGCTGCGGCTTTTGCGCGGGCGGATCATCTCGGTCGACGGGGGCTGGGACGACCGGCGCTCTCAGGCGCTTCTGGCGACCTCGGGCTGAGTCAGGGAGGCCAGCGCGCCCTCATCGAGGAGGCGCCGGAGGATCGCTTGGGCCACCGCCTGACCGACGGCACGTTCCAGCCTCGCGGAGAGTTCCGTCAGCGGCGCGGGTGGCGTTAGCAGCTGGGCCAGCGCCGGTGCCGAGATCGGACCAAGGCGGGGAACCGCCTCGCCGCTGGTTTCCAGCCAAAGCCCGTGCGCCCAGCGGATCCGGTCGGGCTCCAGCACTGGCACCTGCCGCAGTGGGGCGGCCAGCGTCAGCGGGCGGGAGAGCGACGGCCAGGGCTGGGGCTGGGTGGGCAGGGCAGGGGCCTCACCCTCCCAGAAGGGTGAGCGGAGCCGCGATTGGTCAGCATAAGCCCTGGCGGTGGCGGCCTGGGCCGCGACAAACGCGCGGCGATGTCGGTCGCGCAGGAAGGCCAGCGCCGCCTGCGGGTCGCAGGCCGGGTCAAGAAGTGTGGCGACCGCCACCGCCGCCTGCCCGCCGCTGCGCAAGGCGTGTATCAGGCCATGCGAGGCGATCGGATCCCGGGCCAGCGCGGCATCGCCCAGTCGGAGCAGGCCGGGTCCCGCGACTGGATCATCGACGGCCGTCAGCATAGCCGGGGCAACTGCGCCCGGCCGTAGCACCATGTCCGGAAAGATCGCCGCGAGATGCCGATGCAAGAGCCCATGGCGCGCCTGGCGGTCGAGTCCGGCCAGCGTGGCGGCGGGTAGGAAGAGCTGTCCCGAGACCCGACCGTCCGGCAAGGTCGAGGCCCACAGCCCCCCCGCCGCCAGCGCCTCGATCTCCATCGCGGGAAGGGCGCGATCGGCCTGCCGTCCCACGAAGGCCAGGGCCACCAGACCCGCGCGCGACCGTTGGGCCGCGCGGCACCGCGCGTCAAGGATGATCCGGGCAGTCAGGATGCAGTCCCCAACCCGGACGCGGGGCCGGCCCCCCTCGGGCCCGAGGATCCGGGCGCGGGCGGTGATCCGCCGGAGGCCAGTGACTGCGCTGCCAAGTGCGCGGTGCAGGAGAATCCGGTCAAGAAGCAGGGGCGCCTCGACGCCGAACACGCGCCGCTCGGGGCTGACGCGCCAGTGCATCCGCATCTCCCGTGCCTGGCCGAGTGTGGCGGTAGCGATGGCGTCGGCAAGTCCAAGGCTTTCGGCCAGCGCGAGGCCGCTTTGGGGCAGGCTCTCCACCCGGGGGGTAAGGGGAGTGCCTGCGTCGATCAGGGTAACCTCCACCCCGGCAGACACAAGACCACAGGCCGCAGCGATCCCTGCGGGGCCTGCGCCAAGGATGGCGACTTCGGTTTCAGCCCGGCCCATCAAACCAGGCCGGGTGGGCCGCAATCAGCCGGGAATAAGCTGTCATCGCGAAATGGAGCCAGCCGCGCACATAATCGCACGCTGGCCGCCCAGCGTGCAGCACCTCATGGTGGCATCCCCCGCCACAAAGTCGCCGCGCCCAGCAGGAGGCACAGGGGCCCTGCCGCTCGACCGCGCGCTCGATCAGGAAGGCCCGCCGCGCGTCATGGTCGATCGCGCCGAGGGTGCCCATCCGACCGAGGGGGTCGTTGACGAAACGGTGGCAGGCCGAATAGCTGCCCTCGGCATCCACGGCCAGATAGTCGCGCGCAGCGCCGCAGGCATGGCTGCGCGGCTGGCCCCTGTGGAGTTCGCTCAGGGCGGTGGCGAGGTTGGCGAAGGGATGGCTTCCACCGGACAGAACCGCCGCCAACCACGCCTCACCGCACCGGATCATCGCGTCCAGAAGCGTGGTGAAATCGTCGCCGCGAAGCGCGCCCTGCCCGGTGGGCGAGGTGAGCATCGGCGACACGCCGACCGAGGCGAACCCAAGCGCGCCAAGCGCGGCCATCGTGGCCTCGAGGTCCAGATTGTCGGGCGTCGCGGTGACACGGGCGGACAGAGCGATCCGGTCCGACCGCGCGGCCAGCCGTGTGACACCTTCGCCCACGCGGTCGAAGCTGCCGGCCTTGGTCTTCGTCGGGCGCAACCGGTCATTCGCGGCGCGATCGCCGTCCAGACTGACGGTGACGGCGAAGCGGTGCTGGGCCAGGAATTCGGCGTCCGCTTCCGTCACCAGCGTGCCGTTCGTCGTCATGGAAAAGCCGACCGATACCGCCCGCGTCGCCGCCCGATGTAGGGCGTGCTGTACCGCGCGGCGGATCAATGCGCGGCTGGCCATTGGCTCGCCGCCCATAAAGGCAATGCGGACGCTGCCGCCGGGGGGCGTTTCGGCAATCAGTGCGTCGATCGCCTGCCGTGCGACGTCCCATCCCATCCGCTTGTCGGGGCCGCCGAAGCTGCCGCCGCCGGCATAGCAGTAAACACAGGCAAGATTGCAGGTCTGCGAGACAGTCAACGTCAAGGCGCGGATCGGTCGGGTCGGATCGGGCAGCGCAGGGCGCGGGGCAGGTAGTGCAAGGCCCAGCCGTTCCAAAGCCTGTGCCGTGCCTGCATCGCCTGCCTCAAGGCCCCGGGCCAGTGTGTCGATCTGCGCCTGGTCCAGCCGGTAAAGCGCCATTGTCTCTGCAACAAGCGCGAGGTCGCCGGCGAGATGGCCATGGGCACTGCGGGGCCGGGCGGCATCAATCACCGATGGCGAGAGATCACGGGGCACGGTCCGACGCCTTCCACCGTGCAAAGAAGGGGATGCCTTTGCCCTCGTCACGGGCCAGCCGCTCTGCCTCTATCTGAAAGGCGCGCATTGCCTCGCGCGCCTCAAGGATCGCCGCTTCGGCCGCGGGCATGTCGTCACGGAACTCGGCTTCGTAGCCATTTTCGGTTGCCTTGACGATCCGGTCCAGCAGGTCAAGTGCAGGCATCAGCGAGGCATCGCTGGCGTCTGCCAGCACGATCGGGCGCAGGTAGAGTCGGGGCTCCCTCGCATAGCGAGAGAGGGAGGTGGCGACGCTGCGGAAGCGCTGATAGTGCTGGAGCCCGTCGCTGTCGATCCGCACCGCCAGCTCATGCAGCCCCGCCGGAAACTCCTTGTGCCGCAGGTACTCGACCAGCCCGGCATATTCGGTGTCGACTGCCTCGGCGGGGCGTTCGATGTCAACGAAATCCTCCAGCGTCGTGGGGCTGGCCGGACGGAGCATCCGCACCCTTGCATGCAGGTCGTCGGGCAACGCCCCTGCGGCGGGCTGCGGCAGGGGCCGCACCACGGGCTTGTAGGGGTGTTTGGTGTCAAAGCCTGCGCGACCCAGGGTCCAGAGCATCTGGTTCACCCAGCGCAGATGGGTCATCTCGCTGACTGCGACAGCCAGGAGCGACTGGCGCGCGGCGGCCAGGTCCTCGGCCAGGCTGTGCCATGTCTGGTGTTCCTCTGCTGTCACCTCCTCTGGCGCGCGGAGCGAGAGGAGGGCGTAAAGATAAACCATCGACAGCGTGAATTCGAGCGGAGCAAGCTCCTCGCGCAGGTCGGCCATCGCTGCTTCGACTGAGGGATAGGTGGGCCTGTGCTGCTCGTTCGGGTCGGGCTCGGATTTTAGCTTTGGCTTTGGCTTTGGCTTTGGGTCGGGCGTTCCGTCGGTTTCCTCGCCCTGAAGGACGAAATCCAGCTCCTGCCAGCGCAGGTTGATCTCGTAAGGGTCATAAGCATCGGGCCGGGAGCGTTCCAGCGTGGCCTCGGCCATGACCGCCGGCGCCGTCCCCCGTCGCCGCATCCAGTCAAGGAAAGTGACCGCCTGCGTCGCGTCATCGCGCGAGGTGCCATCCTCCAGCGCATAGCCGTGGACCGGTCCCAGGACAATGTCGGGATGGTTAGCCGCCCAGTATTGGCAGGCGCAGTCGCGGAAGTCATGCGTCCAGGGGCTGCACATCGAGGCGGTGAGCTCACCGGGACGGTAAACCTCGGGGATCATCCCGGCCTCATCCAGATAGCGGCGCCGCTTGCCGTGCAGGACGACCGGCGTGCCCGTGGGCTGGCCGTTGGCATCCCGCTGGGACAAGGCAATAGTCAGATCGGCGGTGCTCTCATCAGGGTCGGCTTCGATCGAGCGGATGATCCACCAGCATGTCTCTCCCTCATAGGGCACAAGGTAGGTGGCGTTCTGGAAGACGTCGAAGTCGTAAAGTTCAATCCGTTTGCCCTGTTGTTCGACCCAATGCAGATACCAGTTGCCGCTGCCCAGGGCCGCGCCTTCCGGTCCGTTGAGCTGACGGCGCAGGGCGGCGATCCAAGGGCAGTCCTGCTGGAAGGTCGGGTCGCTGGAGGCATCGGCGTTGATTAGGTGTGCGCCCTGGGTGCCGTCGGGGCCCGAGGGCTCGATCCCAAGGAAATCGAAGGTCAGGCCGGGAAAAAACCGGGTATCGAGCTGGCGCAGGTCGAATTCCAGGCCGGGATAACAGTTGCCCACCCCCGATTCCATCAGGGTGGAAACCGGGTTGCCGAGCACGGGCTCGGGATAGGCGGCGCGGTTCAGTGGTCGGGGCGGTTCACTCATCATCGTCCTGCGCGGCAGAGGGTTTCGGGTCTGCCCGCCAGCTTGGGTCGGTTTCCAGCCGGTCGAGATAGGCCATCAGAAGATCGTACTGCCGCCGTGTGATGCTGAGCGGTACCCCCATCGAATGGCGCATGTAGGGCGGCATCCGCATGTCATAGGTCTGGTCCATGACATCGCGCGGATCGCGGTAGCGCGGAGGGTCGGGGTCGGGCGTGCGGGGTGTGCCCCTCTTCTTTGGCGAAAGATCCCATTTACCCACGGGCACGGCGGCTGGCTTCTGCACTCCGACCCGGCGCGGCAGGTCGGCCAGCCGCGCGAAGGGAGGACGGACGATCCGGCGCACCCGGCTAGGCCTGCGCGCCAAGAATTCGCGCAGGATCAGGCTGTCGGCCATCCGGGCATGGACCTGCTGCACCACCTGCGTGAAAGGAAGCCGCCCACTGCCTGCCGGAGCGGAAATGCGGGCGTCCCCAAGTTCGGGCGTGTAATCCGGCGTAAGCTCAGCATAGGGGGCATCGCCCGCACGCATGCTTTTCGGTCCGAGTTTAGGGGACAATCCGTCGTCCCAGGCTGGGTCCTCTGTGTCCGATGCGCCGAGTATCCCCGCATTGCCAGCCAGCGCCCAGGCCCTGCGCTGGTCGAGGTTCACCAGGCTTGCGGTCTCGAAGATGCGCCTGAAGAGGTCCAGGATTTCGTCCGGTGTAGTTTCCGGGTCAGGTTCGGGCGGAGGCAACTCGCGGTCGTCCAGCTCGTCGCGGATCGAGTACATTGGACGCCGGTCAGGGGCGAAATCGGGCGGGCCAGCAAAGGCTCGGGCGCTGGCGCGAAACACCCGGCCGTCGAGGGTAAGCGCCGCCTGGAGGATCAGATCGCAGGTATCGTCGATCGTGCCCCAGCCGTCGCCGGACCCCTCCCGCGCTCCATCATAGCTGTCCTGCGGGGTGGGCCATTTCGGCGTCCCGCCCGTGCGGAAGTTGAACCCGGACCAGGGTGTGGCCGGGCTGAGAATACGGTTCTCGGGCCGGGTCATGCGGTGGTTCAGCCCGTACTCGGTGACAGCGGGCTCGAAATCCCCCGGCGGGCGGGGCGAGGCGGTGGCGACATCGGCGTCCGGCGGGCCGAAGGCGTCACCCTTGCCGGGGGTGAAGCGCAGCCGGATCTGGTCGAGACGGGTACGGCAATCCGGGGCCCCGTTGCCGGGAAGAAAGGTCTGGACCGAGCCCAAGGGCAGGGGCGCGTCAGGGCGGACCAGCGGGACCTGGTCCCGGGTGCGAGGGCTTATCGCGTCAAGCCGATGCGGGCGGTAGGAATCGGCCGCGAATGACACATGCGCTACCGCCGCGCAGGAGGCGAGCTTGGTGCGCGACTGCGCCTTGCGGTTTCCCGCATCGACGGTGAAGACCAGATCCGCGAGCTTCGCCTTCCGCGCCTTCAGGAACAGCGGGGTCACCGGGACGTTGACGAGGCTGCCATCGGGGTCCTGCACCCGCGCCCAAAGCTCGAAGAAAGGCGCGACCGGACGGACCCGGCCCTTGCGGTCCTTGAAGGTGATCCTGTCGGGCGTCGCCACCACCAGCCGATGCGGCCAGTGCCCATCACCAGAGACAGATTCCAGATGCAGCGAGGGCGCGGGAACGATACGGGTCTGCACGCCGCGATGCGGGTTCTCATCGATCTCCCAGCGATAGGCGTCCATCGGCTCGGGCGAGCGGCCGACGCGGGCTATGGCCATCGGTGGATCGAAGAAGAGGCCGATGACATGCCCGTCCTTCGGATCCCGTCCGCACCAGTCGGCGCAGGCGGCGTTAGGATCAGCACGGCAGGTGCAGTCTGGAGGGCTGTCGGTCATGGCCGGGTCTCCGTCGGCGGTTCGGGCGAAAGCCCCTGCTCATAGGCAAAAAGGTTGTGCGGGTCGTGCCGGCGCTTGATCTCCACCAGGCGTTCGAGATTCTGGCCGAAGTACTGTTCGCGAAACCCGGGATTACCCCGGCGCGGATAGTTCTGGTAGCGGCGCCCGTTGCCCATCGCGCCGGCGATCCGACCGAACTCGTCCAGCCACGCAATCGCGCGTTCCTGGGTGCGATCGAAGGTCCAGAATGCCCAGGCGAAGAGGTTGAGACTTGCCTCGCGGTGGACGAAGGCCGTTGACTCGGGCGCGATCTCGTTGATCGCGCCACCGTAGAATTCCAGGGCGATGAAAGTGGTCTTGTCGGGCGCGCGGAGGAAATGCTGCACCACCTCGCCCCAGCGGTCGGGGCCGTGGTGTTCGGCAACGATCCGGCTGTCAACCATGGGTTTGGTGTTCATCGATACGGCCGGCATGTCGATCCCCGGCGGATCGGCGGTCTGGAGCAGTATCTCGTTCAGATGGAGATAGCGGCCACGCCGCCAGATCTCGACCTCGGCCCTGCCTTGCGTCACGTGGGCCAAGAGCGGTGCCAAGGCCGCGCGGGTCTGCGCCTCGGTGCCATTGTAGAGTCCCCGGATCATCAGGCCGGGGATCTGGCCTTTGGGATGCCCGGCCGTGGGTAGGTTCATCAGCAGCGCCTGAAGCCCGATGCCCGGAGCGCCGCCGTCGCTGTAGCCGGCCTGCAACTCGGCCAGGACCCGCGCGGCTGTGTCGATCCCTGCCGGGTCGGTCAGAGGAAAGCGCAGGCCGAAGCCGAACATCTCATGCAGGGGCACCAGTCGGTATTCGATCTCGACCAAGACGCCGAACTGGTTGCCGGTGCCGCCGCGCACCGCCCAGTGCAGGTCGCCGTGCTGGTCAGGGGACGCCCGGACCACTCGGCCATCGGCCAGCACAATCGTCACCGCCTCGACATGGTCGCAATTCATCCCGAAAAGGCGAGAGGTGAAGCCGTAGCCGCCGCCCTGCATGTAGCCCGCGACGCAGACCGTCTCGCAGCCGCCGCCGGGGACATGCAGTCCGGCAGCATCCAGCATCAGGTTCAGCTTTCGGAAATTCGCCCCCGGCCCAACCCGGGCCCGCCGCGTCTCGCGGTCGATCAGGACATGGGAGATGCCGCTGGTGTCCACCACGACCTGATCATTGACCGAATATCCCGCCGTGGAATGCCCGCCTGATCGTGCCACCACCTTCAAGCGGTTGTGGCGGGCGAAGCGCAGGGCAGCAACCACGTCCTGTTCGCTTACGCAGCTGGCGATGACCTGCGGGTAGCTCTGGTAAGTGTGCATGAAGCCCGCGCGGGCGTCGTTGTAGCCCGGGCCGCCCGCCAAGGTGATTGTACCTGCGAAGCGGGCGGTCAGCTCGGCCAGCGAAGCGTCGGAATAGCAGGGCAGTCCGGTTTCCACATGTGCCCGCGGCGAAGGCCAGTTCTGGCGTCGTCTGCGCATTCCACCCTCGTCAGGCCGCTTCCGATCATATGGCGGGAACAAGGTTTCCTGCGTCAAGTCCCTCGACGCGGCAGGAAACGCCCAGTCCCGCCAGATCGGAGGCGTCAGGCTGGTGCCACACCGGGCTGGAACCCGCGACCTGAGGGGTGCAGTCGAAGGGGCGGAAGCTCATGCTGCGCAGACAGCGTTGCAGTCGGAATGCTTTCTGGCCGTGGACGTGCGATCATGGGCAGAGCCTCAGGGTCCAGATGCTCCATCGTCACGGGGTCCATCCCGATATCGACCAGCAGATGCGGCGAGATCTTGGCCAACCGTTCAAGCTGCGCGTCAAGGCTCTGGGCCTGCCGCTCCTCTGCCGCCATGCCAAAGGACAGACAATAGGACAGTCGGGCCGCAATCCGCGAAAGTGCCCTCCGCAACAGGCCCGGGCCACGCTCGACGGGCTCCTGATAGTCCGGGGTAAGGCGATTGACCAGAATTTCGGCGATAACGACGTGCATCATGGCTCCCTCCCTGCTGATGACGGCAGATGCCGGTATGTCCTGCGGATCACCATGCCAGATTCTCCTCCGACGTCCTGTTCCCGCGGGAACAGTTCGAGATTGTTGCATGGGTCGGAGCGGTTTATGCTTCCTTGGGGCCATCCAGCCGGTCGGCTGCGGTGTCGGGGTATGGGAGAGGCGTCATGTCGACGCAGCCGGACGGAGGGACCACCGGTACGGGGGGCTTCGGCCTTCTGTCCGATTTTGCGATCTTCTCTGGCCTCGACGTTACTAGCCTTGCCGAGATGACCGCTGCCGCGCGTCAGCGCACCTGGCCCGCAGGAGCCCTGATCTTCGCGCAATGGGATGAGGGCGACCACATGCTCGCCATTCGCAGCGGTCGAATCCGGCTGTCGCTCTCCAGTGCACGCGGGCGCGAGATCGTGCTGCAGACACTGGGACCGGGCGATATCCTGGGGGAGATGGCGCTTCTGGACGGCGCCCCGCGGTCTGCCGATGCAACGGCAGTGCAGGACACGGTCTGCTTCGTCCTGCCCCGCCGATCCTTCGAGGCCGTGGCCTCCCGACGCCCGGATGTGGGACTGGCGCTGGCGCGACATCTTTGCACCCATCTGCGGCACACGAATTTCCAGATGGAATCCATCGCGCTTTACGACCTCCAGACCCGGGTGGTCAGGTTCTTGCTGTACCTCATCGGTCAATCCAGACAGTCGGGCGGGCAGGCGGAAGCTCGGCTCTTGCTTGAGATGAACCAGAGCGACATTTCAGCGATCCTTGGCGCGACGCGTCCGAAGGTGAACCTTGCGTTCCAGGCGCTGCTGGCTAGCGGTGCGCTGCGGCGCGAGGGCGAGACGCTGATCTGCAACATCGCCACACTGGAGCGAATGGCAGAGGGTCACAGTCACTAAGACCATGCCGGGTCGTGCGCTTTTCTCCATCATAGACCCCCATGTGCAGCGAAAAATGGTGCTGTACACGAGGTGGGAAGGTCCGAGTCCGTGTCTATTTAGGAACTCAGGCGACCGGCTGAAGATTCTCACGATAATATGGTGGGGCGGGGGCCTCGGCGGCGGAGCGGTGGCTCGGTCCTGCGCCGAACATGTCTCCTAATGCATTGTAATTACAGGCGCATGCAGGATTTTTCATCTTCCTGTCATTTTCCTCTTGCGGGTTTTTGGGCGGGGGCCTAAATACCGC
>JARFTV010000055.1 GCA_029289325.1 Alphaproteobacteria bacterium | reverse complement strand
CTTGTCGATGCCGACGGGCGGACCTCGGCGCCGGGGATCTGGGCGGCGGGCGATGTCGCGCGGGCGGCGGTTCCGTGGTCGGACCGGCCCGAGCGGCAGGAAAGCTGGCGCAACGCCGAAACCCAGGCCCGCCGCGTCGCCGCCGCGATTGTCGGATCGGATCTGCCTGCCGACGATCCGGTGCCGGGGTTCTGGTCAGACCAGCTGGACAGGCGGTTGCAGGTCGAAGGGCAGTGCCTTGGCACCGAGATCGTGCGCCCTGCGCAGGATGCGCCGGGTGCGGGTTTTGCCGCCTTTTACCTGCGGGATGGCAAGCTGACCGGCTGCGCGGTGCTGGACAACCCCAAGCTGGCGGCGCTGGCGCGGCGGGCGATCGCCCGCGGTGCCCGGATCGACCCGGCGGCCCTGGCCGACCCGGCCGCCGACCCCAGGCGGATCCTGCGATGAGGTGCGCGCGATGACCCGCCCGATAACGACCGATTTCCACACCCACACGGTTCCCGCGGATTTCCCGCCCGTGGCGGGCGACGAGGCGCTTTGGCCGTCGATGCGCCGCGTCTCGGACAGCGAGGCCGAGGTCATCATCGCCGGGCGCGTGTTCCGCCGCATCGACGCGCGGTCCTGGGATGCGGGACTCCGGCTGGCGGACATGGACCGCGACGGGGTGGACCGGCAGGTGCTCTCGCCCATGCCCGAGCTCTTGTCCTACTGGTTCGCCGCAGATGCGGCGCAGCGGTTCTGCGCGCATCTGAACGATGCGCTGGCCGCAATGGTCGCGGCGCGGCCGGACCGCTTTGCCGCCTATGGCGCGGTGCCCTTGCAGGCGCCCGACACGGCGGCCGGGGTGGTGCGCGAGCTGGCCGCCGCCGGAATCGAGATCGGCAGCCATGTGAACGGCCTGCCGCTGGGCGACCGCCGGCTTGACCCGGTCTATGAAGCCGCCGAGGCCGAGGGGATGGTGGTGATGGTCCACGCCCTGCACCCCGCCGGGCTGGACCGGGTGGGTGCAGGGCCTGACGCGGCGGTGTCGCTGTTCCCGGTTGAATCCACGCTCGCCGCGCTGTCGATGCTGACCGGCGGGGTGATGGCACGCTTTCCGGGGCTGAAGGTGCTGCTGGCGCATGGCGGCGGCGCGCTGGCGATGCTGTCGGCGCGGCTGGCGCAGGTGCAGGCCACCGCGGCGCTGCCCCATCTGGCCGGCTGCGGCGGCGATGCGGCCGCACTGTCGCGCCGCTTTCATCTGGACAGCATCGTCTATGACCCGGCGGTGCTGCGGTTTCTGGCGGCGCAGCAGGGGGCCGGGCGGCTGGTGATGGGGTCGGACTATCCCTTTGCCGTCATGCAGACCGATCCGGTCGCCCTGGTGCGCGGCGCCTTGGGCGATGCGGCTGCGGCGGTGCTGCATAGGCACCCCGATCTTTCCGACGACGTTTCACGATACTGAAAGGGACATTCTCGCCGTGACCTGGACCAGACTTTGCTCCATCTCGGAGATTTCCGAAGACGACGGGCTGCGCATCGACCGTGACGGGCGCCCGCCCCTGGCCGCCTGGCGGGTCGGCGACGCCGTGTTCGTCACCGACGACACCTGCACCCATGGCCAGGCGTCTTTGACCGAAGGCGGAGTGCTCGACGGGTTCCAGATCGAATGCGGGCTGCATCTGGGCGCCTTCGACATGCGCACCGGCAAGGGGACCTCCGCCCCCTGCACGCAGCCGCTGCGGGTCTATCCGGTCCGCCTGGAGGCCGACCAGGTTTTTGCCGACCTCGGCGACGATTGATCAGAAAGGAGTGAGCCATGAGTTCTGATGACGCCGGTCCCGCGTCGCGCGACGACGCGATCCTTGCGGCGGCGGCTGCGCTCTGGGCGGCGCAGGAAACCGGCCAGCCCTGCGCCCCGCTGCGCGGCGCCTTGGCTGCGCATGGGGTCGAGGCCGCCTATCGCGTGCAGGAAATCAACATCGCCCGGCGGCTGAGCCGGACGGTGCGCGTGATCGGCCGCAAGATCGGGCTGACCTCACCAGCGGTGCAGACGCAGCTCGGGGTGAACGAACCCGATTTCGGCGTGCTCCTGTCGGACATGGTGGTTCCCGACGGCGGCGTGCTGCCCGCAGGCGCGGTGCTGCAACCCAAGGCCGAGGGCGAGATCGCCTTCGTCCTTGGCGCCGACCTCGACACCCCGTCGCCGACCGTCGCCGATGTGCTGCGCGCCACGGCCTTCATCCTGCCGGCCATCGAGATCGTCGGCAGCCGGGTGGCGAACTGGGATATCCGGCTGCTGGACACGGTGGCTGACAATGCCTCGTCGGGCATGTTCGTGCTGGGCAGCCCCGCCCGCGCCCCGATCGGGTTCGATTTCGCCGATTGCACCATGCAGATGACCTTCGACGGGCAGCAGGTTTCGGCCGGGACCGGGCGGGCCTGCCTCGGCAATCCGCTGAACGCGGTCGCCTGGCTGGCGGGGCGGATGCACGCCTTCGGCGCGCCGATGCGGGCGGGCGAGGTGATCCTGTCCGGGGCGCTCGGCCCGATGGCGGTTCCCGCGCCGGGTGCAGCCGTCGAAGTCGTCATTTCCGGCCTGGGCAAGGCCGCATTCACCGTGGGGGTCTGACATGGGGCACAAGGTTGCAATCATCGGCAGCGGCAATATCGGCACCGACCTGATGATCAAGGTGATGCGCCTGTCCAAGACTTTGGAGATGGGCGCCATGGTCGGGATCGACCCCGAATCCGAAGGGCTGAAGCGCGCGGCGCGGCTGGGCGTTCCGACCACCGCCGGGGGCATCGAGGGGCTGCGGGCGCTGCCCGGCTACGCCGAGATCGAGATCGTGTTCGACGCGACCTCGGCCGGCGCCCATGCCCGGCACGATGCGCTGCTGCGGGCCGACGGCAAGCGGGTGATCGACCTGACGCCGGCTGCGATCGGCCCCTTCGTCATCCCGCCGGTCAATCTGGAGGCGCATCTGGGCGCGACCAACGTCAACATGGTCACCTGCGGCGGTCAGGCCACCATTCCGATCGTCGCGGCGGTGTCGTCGGTGGCGCCGGTGCCCTATGCCGAGATCGTCGCCTCGATCTCGTCGCGGTCGGCCGGGCCGGGGACGCGCGCCAACATCGACGAATTCACCGAAACCACCGCCCGCGCGATCGAGGCGGTCGGGGGCGCGCGGCGGGGCAAGGCGATCATCATCCTGAACCCCGCCGAGCCGCCGCTGATCATGCGCGATACGGTGATCTGCCTGGCCGACAGCACCGACCGCGAGGCGATCCGGGATGCGGTGCACCGGATGGTGGACAAGGTGCGGCGCTACGTCCCCGGCTACCGGCTCAAGCAAGAGGTGCAGTTCGCCGAGGTGTCCGGCGAAACGCTCGCGCGGATGGGGGTCGCCGGCCTGAACGCGGCGATGCAGGTCACGGTCTTTCTCGAGGTCGAGGGCGCGGGCCATTACCTGCCGAAATATGCCGGCAACCTCGACATCATGACCTCGGCCGCGCTGCGCGCCGCCGAAGAGATCGCCGCCCGGATCAAGGAGCACGCCTGAGATGGACCGCACACCGCTTTACCTGCAGGATGTGACGCTGCGCGACGGGATGCACGCGCTGCGCCACAGCTACACGCTCGATCAGGTCCGCGCGATCGCGGCGGCGCTCGATGCCGCCGGGGTGGACGCCATTGAGGTGGCGCATGGCGACGGGCTGACCGGATCGAGCTTTACCTACGGTTTCGGACGCCACAGCGATCTGGAATGGATCGCGGCCGCCGCCGAGGTGGTGCGCAACGCCCGCCTGACCACGCTGCTGCTGCCGGGCATCGGCACCGTGCACGACCTGCGCGCGGCGCATGATGCCGGGGTGCGGTCGGTGCGCATCGCCACCCACTGCACCGAGGCCGATGTCGCCGCCCAGCACATCGCCGCCGCGCGCGAGATGGGGATGGACGTGGCCGGGTTCCTGATGATGGCGCACATGTCCCCGCCCGAGGCTCTGGCCGCGCAGGCCCGGCTGATGGAAAGCTACGGCGCGCATTGCGTCTATGTCACCGATTCCGGCGGGGCGCTGACCGTGCGCGGGATGCGCGCGCGCGTGCGCGCCCTGCGCGATGCGCTGCGCCCCGAAACCCAGGTGGGGGTGCACGCGCATCACAACCTTTCGCTCGGCGTGGCCAATTCCATCGCCGCGGTCGAGGAAGGGGCATTCCGGGTGGACGGATCGCTGGCCGGGCAGGGGGCGGGCGCGGGCAACGCGCCGATCGAGGTCTTCGTGGCGGCGGCCACGCTGGACGGTCATCCGGTGCGGGCCGACCTCTATGCGCTGCTGGACGCGGCCGAGGATCTGGTGCGGCCGATCCAGGACCGGCCGGTGCGCGTGGATCGCGAAACGCTGACGCTCGGCTTTGCCGGGGTCTATTCCAGTTTCCTGCGCCATGCCGAAACCGCGGCGCAGCAATACGGCGTCAGCGCCCGGGCGATCCTCGAGGAGCTGGGGCGGCGCAAGATGGTCGGCGGGCAAGAGGACATGATCGTCGATGTCGCGCTCGACCTCATCCGGCAGCGCGATCAAGCAGAAGCAACGCAATAAGGAGCGACGAACATGACTGCCACCACCAAGGATCCCGAGATCGGCAAGACCGTCGAAGCCGCGGGGCTCAGGACCAACTATCTCGAACAGGGCAGCGGCTTTCCGGTGGTGCTGCTGCACGGTTCGGGCCCCGGCGTGACGGGCTATGCCAACTGGCGCTTCACCATCCCGGTCCTGGCCCAGCATTTCCGCGTGCTCGCCCCCGACGCCGCCGGCTTCGGCTATACCGAACGCAAGCCGGGCCAAACCTATACGCTGAACGCCTGGCTCGACCATCTGGAGGCGTTTCTGGACGCGGTCGGTGTCGAGAAGGCGCATTTCGTCGGCAATTCCTTCGGCGGCGCGCTGACGATCGGCCTGGCCGCCCGCGCCCCGCACCGGGTGGACCGGATCGTGCTGATGGGGGCGGCGGGCCTTGAGTTCGGTCTGACCGAGGGTCTCGATGCGGTCTGGGGCTACGAGCCCTCGCCCGAGAACATGCGCCGGATGATGACCGACTACTTCGCCTTCGACGCGCGGCTTATCACCGACGATCTGGTGCGTTCGCGCTATGAGGCCAGCGTCCGCCCGGGCTTTCACGAAAGCTTCGCGGCGATGTTCCCGGCCCCGCGGCAGCGCCACATCGCGGCCCTCTCCACCCCCGAGGACAAGGTGGCGGCGATGACCAACCGTGCGCTTCTGGTCCACGGGCGCGACGACAAGGTCGTGCCGCTGGAAAACAGCCTGCGCTACCACCAGTTGCTGCGCAATTCCGACCTGCATGTGTTCGGCAATTGCGGGCACTGGACCCAGATCGAAAAGCGCGATCAGTTCAACGCGATGATGTCGGACTTCTTCCGCGCCGAGTGACCCCAGAAGGAGAAACACATGCCAACGAACCCCTGCATCGGCGTGATGATCGGCGATCCCGCCGGGATCGGCCCCGAGGTCTGCGTCCGCGCCCTGGCTTCGGGGCGGCCGCAGGCGCACGGCCGGATCGTGCTGATCGGATCGGCCGAGGTGCTGCGCCGCGCCGCCCGCCTGACCGGGGTCGATCTGCCGGTGGTGCCGGTCTCCTCGCCCGAGGAGGCGGCTTCGGTCCGGGGGATCGCGGTGATCGACCCCGGGGCCGAGCCCGGCGCCGCCTTCGAGATCGGCCGGTCGGCGGCGGAATCGGGCCGGGCGGCGAAGGCCTGGATCGACCTGGCCGAACGGCTTTCCCGCGACGGGCGGCTGGACGGCTGGATCATGGCGCCCGTGGACACCGGATCCATGCGCATGGCCGGCGTGCTGCAGGAGCTTGACGATCTGCAGCCCCCGGGCACCTTCATGTTCCGCATGAGCGGCCCGCTGCGGGTGGTCCCGATCGCGGAGCATCTGCCCCTGCGCGCGGTCGCGGCCTCGGTCACGGCCGAGCGCATCGCCCATGTGGCGCGCCTGACGCGCGAGCATCTGGTCCGCTGGGGCATGGCGCGCCCGCGCCTGGCCGTCGCCGCGCTGAATCCCCACGGCATGTTCGAGGAGGACCGCGACATCATCGCCCCCGCCGTCGCTGCCCTGCGCGACGAGGGGCTGGACATCGCCGGGCCGGTCTCGCCGGATGCGGTCTTCCGCCAGTGCATCGAGGGGCGCTACGACGCGGTCGTCTCGATGTATCACGACCAGGGGCAGATCGCGCTGAAGACCGCGGCCTTCGCGGGGGCCTGCACCGTCTATCTGGGCCTGGCCTATGTGCAGCTTTCCGTGCCCCACGGCACCGCCTTCGACATCGCCGGCAAGGGCATCGCGCAACCCGATTCGATGATCGCGGCAATGACCACCGCGCTGTCGCTGGCGGGCGGCGTCGCCTTCCTGAACGAGGCCGCGGAATGACGGCGGCGGCTTCCAGGCTGGCGGTAGTGACCGGCGGGACCGCCGGGATCGGCCTTGCCACGGCGGCGGCCCTGGCGCGCGACGGCTGGCGCGTGATGGCCTGTTCGCGCCAGCCCCCGGACGCGGCCGCGATGCCCGAGGGCGTCGAGACGGTGGCCTGCGACGTGGCGGATCCGGCTTCGGTCGAGGCCCTGGCCGAACGGGTGGCGCGCCACGGGGCGCCCCTGGGCGCGGTCGTCAACAGCGCCGGCATGGCCCTGCCCCGCGCGCCGTTCCTGGAATCGACCGAGGAACAGATGCAGCGGATCTTCGAGGTCAACACCTTCGGGACGATCCGCGTGCTGCGCACGCTTCTGCCGCTGATGGCCGCGGGGGGCACGGTGGTGAACCTGTCCAGCACGCTTGCGGCGCGGCCGCGGCCGGGCTCGGCCCTCTATGCCGCGACCAAGGGCGCGGTGGAGCGCTTCTCGACCGCCCTGGCCAGCGAGGTGGCCGAGCGCGGCATCCGCGTGCACGTGATCGCCCCGGCCCTGGTGCGCAGCGAGATCTGGCTTCGCGCCGGCATGACCGACACCGACTACGAGGCCCTGCTGACGGCCCGCGGCCGCGAGTTCCCGCTGGGCCGCGTCGGCGAACCCGAGGATGTGGCCGAATTGATCCGCTACATGGCCTCGGACCAGGCGGCCTGGATGACGGGAAACCTGATCCAGGTGGATGGCGGCGCCATGCTGCGCTGACGAAGTCGCTTGCGCGGAACGGTTTCCCGCGGCAGGGCGGGCTAGGGTCGGTTCCGGCGCACTGGGGCTCTGATGATGTGACCGCTCCCCTCTGTGGATCCTTGCAGACCCACCTTGGCACATCGATGCCGTCGGGGGGCGGTCACATCATCAGAGCCCGACGGCGCCGGCCACGGGCAACAGGGCGGCTCCCTTCAACAGGGTACGGCGGTTCGGTCTGCTCATGTGGGTATCCTTCTCTTACGAACTGTTCGTGTTCGCAGCAAATTAGCACGCCGGTTTGATTTCTCAATGGCAGCCCGCTAGATAAAGCTCATGAAAAATACATTCTCCCTAGACGACATGGCCTGTTTTCAGGCCTACCGGCTGCACCACGCCTTCGGCCGCTATTATCAAGTGGTCTTTGCGGGCACTGGTCTGACCTATGCCAAATATGTCGTGCTCAAGGCCTTGGGGGAACACGGCGAAATGTCTCTGTCGGATCTGTCGGCGCGGCTCGGCGTGGAACCCAACACCCTGTCGCCGCTGGTCAAGAAGATGGCGAACTACGGAGTGGTCGAACGGCTGCGCGATCCGGAGGACGAGCGGCGCATTGTTCTGCGGCTGACCCCGCGCGGCGTGACCGCCCTGCGAGAGGCAGACGCCATCGTAGCGAGCGGTTTCAGGTCTCTCGACCTTGGCGAAGAAGAGGTGGCCGAGACGATCCGGCGGATTTCCAGCTTGCGATCAGCTGTCGAGCGCGCGGCCAACAACGATGAAAACGTTGATCTCGGCAAATCCTCATAGGCGGCTGTCTTTACCAATGTTTCCCGTGGTCACCCCTCGAGATTCGCGCTGGTTCGTTCATGATCACAAGGGACGAGGACTGTCGGTGCACGGGATGGGCCCCGCGTACAAAGCACACCTGTAACTATCGGCAGGTCGAAGCCAGCGACGTGCAGTTCCTGCTCCTTCGGCCCGATCATGCGCATCTGTGCAGCTTTCTGGTTGAGGGCGCGCAGGCATATCTGCTGGCCACTTCAGCAAGAATCCCGAGCAATCTTGCGGTCTCGGCCACATAGCCGTCGCGCGATCATCGCGCGATCTCGCCTGCCGTCACGGCACGCCCGTGCACAGCGAGCGTTGCCGTGAATCTTGGGCAACCGAATTGCCGGATTACGTCGAGAATCCGAGCCTCGTAAGCCGCTTGGCCGATGAGCCGGCACAGGTCTGAAGCGTGAAACTGCCTGTTGCCACTTGGCGCGGCCTTTATCTGATTGTGTAGATCGCGCGCCCATGGATTGGGCGCTCTCTCCGGCGTGGCCGCTGTCTCCGGTCGGCTTACCGTGCTTGGTGATGTTCGCCATCTGCGCATGAAGCCGAGGAGGAAGCCGGCCGGAACCTTGTCGTTCCCTCGCGATCGGTTGAAGGCCAGGAAACGGTCCCAGATTACCTGTGTGTCGACGTTCCAGCAGGGCAGGACCTTCTTTGCCGCCTTGATCAGCTCCGCCCAACACGTCTGGAAGACGTTCGATCCAGCGCTAATGGTGATCTGCCCTGAGAATACAGTTTTGTTATCTTCTCCTCTAGATAGTGATGTGTCGCCTGTGCCTGACTCAACATCCTGATCTTCACCCTCTGCATCAAAGGCCGTGAAGCGGAAGAGCCAGGGGGCGAACTTCCCGTTGGGCTTCTCTCGCCTCAGCTCCAGCTCGGATGCCTCGAGTTCAGCCAGCAGTTCTGTCAGGTACTGGCGGGAGATGCCCATCTTGGACGCGATATCAGCGAGGGTGAAAGCGGCCGTCCCTCGCGGCAGCCCGTTGTAGCCCTCCTTCCACGCGATGGCGTCGAGGATGACGGTTGCCAGCTTGTGGGCGGAAACGGATAAGTCTGTCTGGGTGATCCGTCGCAGGATCAGGCCGGTCGTGGGTTCCATGGTTGGTGTCTCCTATGAGAGACGACCCCATGCCGAGAGCAAACAACATTCTTGCCAGCAAAACAACTTTGCCGATTGCAGAGGTTCGGACGGTGCGCTAGAAGCTCCTTGTTCACGGGTTCTTCTAGCGCGGCGTCAGGCTTTACGGTCTGGCGTCGTTTCCCTTTTTGGGTTCAGTGCACAGTCTCCGGTGCAAGGTGTATTGGAAGCGGGCCCGCCAGATGGAGGTCCGCACAGGTTCAGTAGCGGACCTCTTCGAAGCCGTAGTTGCCTTGATGATCGCGCCAGTCGACGAAGACCGAGCGGTAGCTGACCTGTCCGCAGCCGCTTGGGCGGGGAAGGTCAGATGCTGTAGGCACGGCGGCTACGCTCGAACCTCGCCAGTGGTAATCACCTTGCGTGCCGTAGGAACCAAGACGTGTGCCGTCGGATCGGATGCAATCACCATCTCGATTCTGGCGTTGGCTGAACTGGATGTGAAAGACACGGATGCTGCGAACGAAGTCGAAAGCATCGCCCGAAATGTCGATATCAGCGCGCTCGTCAGACTGGACCTGGACCAAGGGCAAGGGATCTTGCGACACGCTGACCTGAGGCGCATTCCGGAAGGTGATGTCGTACAACCGTTCCATTGGCGACTCCACGGCAGGGGCGCTGAACGACGCACCCATTGGGCAGCGCCAGATCTGCAAGGGCGGCTCGATCGGCCAGGGCGTGATCCTGCGGATGAAGACCGCCCTGGCATGGGCACAAGGCGCCGATGCTGGCCAGCCGCCTGCCAGGCAGAGCAAGATGGCGCAGTCCACCTGATAGGCTTGCGCCGACTCGACCGACCCGACGAGGCTCGATACTGTGATGGCTGCGGCAGTCGCCGCGGTTCGGACCCTGTGCTTCATGACGCCGACTCCCTCTATAATGGTTCGGCGATACAAAACAACACTCACGATAGCAAGGATATTTCACCGCGGGAGTTGGGGTGTGAGCCCCCAAGGGCTGGTCGCAGATGACGGTCTGACGAGTGACGTAGCTGCAGGGCACCGATTGGGACATGGGATCCCTAAGCCAAGCGCATGTGGACAGCGAACCGGCCAAATCACCGGACATGATCTCCGTAGCCTGTAGCGCACTACTATGATAAATATCCATTTTATGGAGAATGCGTACGGCCAAGAAAGCGGCCAGAGGGAAGGTCATGTGATGGTCCGTGATGACGACGAGACGGTAGGCTTGTTCGAGCCCCTCATGGTCTCGGAGGGCTCTCCTGTCCGCGCAGGCTTGAATGATCTTGTACTCGAGTTGGCGGAGAAATCCGCCGCCTTCCGCAGCAGCTTGCCCGCTTCAATTGCAGAGCCGCTTGCCGATCTCGTGCGGGCGATGAACTGCTACTACAGCAACCTCATCGAGGGGCATGACACCCATCCCATCGACATCGAACGCGCGATGCGGAACGACTACAGCGCCGATCCGAAGAAGCGAAACCTTCAGCTTGAAGCCAAGGCGCATGTCGCCGTTCAGAAATGGATCGACGAAGGCGGTATGGCGGAACAACCGACCGCGCCTGCGTCGATCATCGAACTGCATCGCCGGTTTTGTGCACTCTTGCCGCCCGAGCTTCTCGTCGTCGAGAACCCAAAGACAGGCGAGAAAATCCCGGTTGTGCCCGGGGAATTGCGCACACGATACGTTGAAGTCGGACGGCATATCGCCGTCAGCCCTGGAGCCGTCCCCCGCTTCCTCGACCGAATGCACAAAGCCTACAGCCTGCCCGGCAGGATCGAACCAATCCTTGCCGCGGCTTGCGCCCATCACCGGCTTCTCTGGGTGCACCCCTTCCTTGACGGGAATGGGCGCGTTGCACGCCTCATGTCCTACGCCATGCTGCGCAAGACCCTGGACACGCGCGGCCTTTGGTCAGTGGCGCGCGGGCTGGCGCGGCAGGAGGCGGCCTACAAGGAACACCTCGCCGCCTGTGATGGGCCGCGCCGTGGCGACCGTGACGGCCGCGGCACGCTCAGCGAGGCTGCGCTTGCCTCCTTCGCACAGTTCTTTCTGCGCATCTGCATCGACCAGGTGGAGTTCATGGCAGGGCTCATGCGGCCCGACCGACTGCGGGACCGCGTTATGATCTGGGCAGAAGAGGAGATACGTGCCGGATCCCTGCCTGTGAAATCCGATACTGTTCTGAAAGCTGTTCTTTATCAGGGACAGATCGAGCGGGGCGAGGTCGAGTCCATCCTGGGTACGAGCGACCGCACGGCGCGACGGGTGACCTCCGCGCTTCTCGAGGCTGGCGCGCTCTCCTCAGTATCGACACGTGCCCCCCTAAAGCTGGCGTTTCCCGCCAAATATGCAGGTCGATGGATGCCGGGGCTCTTTCCTGACCGGGAAGAGTGAGGACTGAAAGCTCGCTTGAACAGGCGGGGCATAAGCTGGTTCGCCGTTTCAGGGTTTCAGGACCGGGCGGGGACCACTACTCCACTGCGTCGAGAAAGCGCCCGTACTCCTCGCTCACTTCCCTCGCTTCGATAAAGGCTCGCGCCCGTTCCTCGTCTAGGCAACGGAAGTACTCCTGCACATCGGCGATGTAGGCCTCGAAATCCCCCCGGATCAGATCCGCAAAGGTGCGCATTTCTTCGCGTGATGTAGGCAGGAACGGCCGCTCGGGCGGAGTGCAGGCATGGGCCGGCCCCACCGCCACAATGACAGTGATCAGCAGCACAAGGGTAATGTTGCGCGCACAGGTCATGTGCAGGGCAAAACTCCTTTGCCGCCTTTAAGATCACAATTTTGTCAGCTATCACCGTTATCGGAGCAAGGCGATCTTCGTCAAGTCGTTTTAATTGTCTTGCTATCGTTCATGTTGTCTTGTATCGCCCGCGGTGTTGCGACTCCGTGGGCCCAAGACTGCACCTCAGGCAGAAAAAGGACCCAAGGGAAGGCCATGATAGAAGAAGCCCCGAATGTGGTTACAGAAGACGGACTGCGCGGCCTCCTTGCCGAAGGCTACCTCATCGAGGTGGTCTGCAAGGAAGGAGCCGAGAAGCGCCACAACAGTTGGTACGGCGCCTGGGTCATACGGGCGGTTGCTCCGGACGGGCGCGACGACAAGATGCTCGTCACCAGCCGCAGCGTCCTCAAGTTGCGCGATTTCAAGACCATCGTCGGCCTTGTCAGCTTCCTTGCCGACATGGGTTGCACGACCGCCAGCATCCCGCTCATTGAAGGCGCCCGCGAACGTCACGCAGCACCCGGGCGCACGTCCGAGCCGCGGACCGGCCCGGTTCTGGTCAAGGACAACTGACCGCGCTTTTGCGCTCGTCTTTCTACTAGGTACCGCCGCCTCTTCAATGCCTTTGGCCGCCGAAACTCTCGCGAGTGCCGGCGGCTTTATCTTCCAGGTCAGTCCCGACGGTCGACTGATCGACACCGCCGAGACTACGAGCAGCCTGCGCTCGTTCACCGGCGGCGACGACGCCCAGAACGGGCCTCTTTCAGATCGTCTCTTTCTTTTTGCAGAACCGCAGTCCCGTGGGGATGATGATCCCCTGAACGATGTGACGGCTGCCGCAGCGGTTACCCCGCGTGCTGGCCGCGCCTCCCCCGAAATCCTCCACGCCATCGAGACCACGGCGCTGCGCTACGGCAGCCATGGTGCCCTGCGTCAGGCGGGTCTGTCGGTCAGCGATTGGGCGCTGTTCTACCGCGCCAATATCGAGGTCGAGAGCGCCTACAACCCCGGCGCCTTAAGCTCTGTCGGGGCTATCGGGCTCGGCCAGCTGATGCCCGACACCGCGCGCGATCTCGGCGTTGACCCTCATGACATCGCCCAAAACCTCGATGGCTCGGCGCGTTACCTGCTGATGATGCTCGAGCAGTTCGGCGATCCCGCGCTGGCGCTCGCGGCCTACAATGCCGGTCCCCATGCGGTTACCCGCCATGGCGGCATTCCCCCCTTTCGAGAAACCCAGGGCCATGTGGCCCGTGTGACAGCTGTGTTCCAGCGGCTGAGAGGAGACCTTTCGTGACGTCCAAATCTTCCTTTGTCGCGCTCGGCGCGATGGCCCTGATCGTGCTGGCGGGCCCGGCGCTGGCCCAAAGCATCGACCTGTCGCCCGTGCAAACCCTTTTGCAAGGCATCGTCGATGCGATCACCGGTCCTTTGGGCATCGTGATCGGCACGCTGGCGCTGATCGGCGTGTTCCTCTCCTGGCTCTTCGGCATCCTCGATTTCCGTCAGGCGCTCTGGGTCGTGGTTGCGATCGCGGGCATCGCGGCAGCACCCACAATCGTCGCCGCCATCTGGACGACCTGAGCCAAACCCATGTCCGACCAGTCCCGCGTGTTCATCGGCCTTCTCAGGCCGCCCAAGCTAATGGGCCTGCCGATCATGTACGCCATGGTCTGGCTCTTCGGCTCGACGCTTCTATTCCTCTGGGTCCAGAGCTGGGTGGTGGCCGTCTTCGCGGGGCTGGCCTGGCCGGCGCTCTGGAAGGCTGCGGACTGGGATCCGAACTTTCTCGATGTCCTGGTGATCACCTTGCAGGAAACCCCGCCCACGGCGAACCGCAAGCTCCACGGAGGCGACAGCTATGCCCCGTGATGGACTGGCCGATGACGTCGCGGAAGGTCTCGATCCGCTCACCGCGCTGCCCGCATGGGTCAAGGGCGAGAAGCGGCTCTCGTCGATGCTGCCCTATGTCAGCCTCGTGACCGACCGGACGATCCGGACACGCGGGAACGAGCTGATGCAATGCATCCGGCTCGAAGGAGTGAACAGCACCACGAGCGAGGATACGCATCTCGACCGGATCGGCGGGCTTCTCGCCGGGATCGTCGCGCAGGTCGGGACCGAGTTCTCCTTCTACCTGCACAAGGTCTCGAAAGCGGTCGACGTCACTCTGCCGCCCATCCCGGGCAAGGGGTTCGCGGCGGCCGTCGACCAACGCTGGCGCGCGCATCTGGGTCAAGCTGGCCTGCGCGACAAGACGCTGACGCTGACTGTGCTGAAGCGCCCGGAGACGGGGAGCCGGCTGCCCTTCAGTCTGGGGGCGTCGCGCGCGCGATATGCAGCGGACACGACACGGCGCTTGCGCAAGCTCGACGAGGTTGTGGGCTTCCTCCTGTCGTCCTTCGATGAGCTAAAACCCCGCCTCCTTGCCGCCAGCACTGGCGAGCTTCTGGGCTTCCTCGGTTCGCTCAACACCGGCGAAGAGCATCCGCTGTTCCCGCGGTCACGCCTCGGCGTCATTGCCGAGGATGTCGCAAATACCCGCGTCACTTTCCGCGGATCGACCATCGCGCTGTCCGATGGTTCGGTCGGCGACAAGCTTGGCGCGATTTTCGCGGTGAAGAACTATCCCGCCAAGACCGACAGCCTGATGCTCGACGAGCTGAACCTGCCCGTCGACATGGTGGTCACGCATTCTTTCGTGCCGATCAACGCCAACATCATGGCAGGCCGGATCAAGCGGCAGTTGCGCCTTATGCAAGCCGCCAATGATGGGGCCGTCAGCCTCGCCCAGGAACTGGAACTCGCGCAGGACGATCTGGAATCGAAACGCCTGATCTTCGGCGAGCATCACATGACGGTGGCCGTCTATGCGCGCAGCCAGGCTGCGCTCGACGATATCGCGGCAGAGATCCGCAACATCTCCGCGACCTCCGGCATCAACCTGATCTCGGAAGCCTTCGGGGCGCGGGCGCATTTCATGGCGCAGCATCCGGGAAACACTGGCGCGCGCAGCCGCAAGGCCGCAATCACGAACCACAACTTCGCCGATCTGGCGACCTTCCACCGCACGCCGCTTGGCAAGGCGGCCGCGCAAGTGCCCTGGGGCGTGCCGATCACGCTCTTCCCGACGCCGGAGCGCAGCGGGTTCCGCTTCAACTTTCACGAACAGGGCGCGCCGGATCGCGAGCCCACGGGAGGCCACACGCTGATCCTGGGCCGTCCCGGCTCGGGCAAATCCGTGCTGGCGGCATTCCTCATGACCATGGCCCGGCGCGCAGGCGCGCGGCTATTCGTTTTCGACTACCGCGCTGGCATGGAAATGGCCGTCCGCGCGCTTGGCGGCAGCTATTCAACCGTGCGGGCTGGACGGCCCACGGGCCTGAACCCGTTGCAAACCGAGATCGACGTCCGCGGTCAGGCCTGGCTTGCCGACTGGCTTGCAAGCCTCCTCGAGCGCCGGGACCGGCCTCTGACGCCGGTGCAGACCAACCGCCTGCAGGAGGTCGTGCGCCAAAACGCCAGTGCCGGGAACGCGGGGCTGCGCAACTGGTCCGATTTCGCCTCGCTGCTGGTCTCGACCGATGACGAAGGCGATCTCTTCGAGCGTATGCAGGAATGGACGGCCGAGGGTCGCTACGGCTGGATCTTCGGGGCGAACCCGGAAGACACGTTCCAGATCGGGGGCAGCACCGACGCTGACGTCGCGGGCTTCGACCTGACCGGCATCCTCGATTCCGAGAGCGAGCGGGAACGCATGGCGGTCCTCTCCTACCTCTTCCGTCGCGTAGAGCGGGTGATCGAGGACCGCAAGCCCACGATCATCGTCATCGACGAGGCCTGGAAGGCGCTCGACAACGCGTACTTCGCGGAGCGGCTCTCGAACTGGCTGGTGACCGCCCGCAAGCAAAACGCGGTCGTCGTCATGATGACCCAGTATGCGAGCCAGCTCGAGCGGACCCGGACCGGCAAGACCATCGTCGAAGCCGTGCCGACGCAGGTGCTGCTGCCCAACATCCGCGCCTCTGCTGCCGATTACGCCATGCTCGGCCTCAGCGAGAAGGAGCTCGACGTGCTCTTGGGCGTCGGCTCCGCCTCGCGCCTCGCGCTCGTGCGCGATGACCGGGGCGCGGTGGTGATCGATGCCGATCTCAGCGCCCTTGGCCCTCTCGTGACCATCCTTGGCGGCATGGAGAAGGGCGAGGCCCTCGTCGGCGCTGACTACCGCGACCGCCCTGATTTCTGGAGAGTGACATGACCCGTACCATCACCCGCAGCGCCGTGCTGCTTGGCCTCGGCCTGACCCTGACAGCCTGCGCCCAGCACAATCCAGCACAGGCCAACTGCTTCAACTTCCGCGACGCGCCCGCGCAGACGGGAACCGCCGCAGCCACGATCTCGACCATGGGGGCCGCAGTCACGCGGCGCGACACGGCCTGTGATTTCGTGATGCTGGGGGCGGGCGGCTAATCGCATGCGGACCTGGCTCCCCCTCTCGATGGTCAGTCTTGCACTGGCAGGCCCCGCTGCGGGGCCGGCTGTCGCCCAAGGCGTGCCGACCTTCGATCTGCGCCTCTTCGCAGAGCGGCAAGCAATCCTCGAGCAGACCGATCTGGATCTGGCGCTACAGCAGGACCGGCTGACCCGCGAAGAGGAACTGGCCGAGATCGAACGCCAGCAACTCGCCTCGCTCGAAGGGCTGATGGATGCCATGTCCCTCGGCTCGGGCGGTGTGGCTGGCACCGTGGCCGGGCTCGAGGCGGGGCAGGGGGCTGTTGGCGACGTCGAGAGTGCGGCGGCCAGCCTCTACGCGCCCGAGGACAACAACCCGGCCGCAGCCCGGATGTTCGGCGATGCCCGGGAAGGGATCGAGGAGCTGATCATCCGCGCCGCGCGCGACACCCATAGCCTGCCCGGGGTGAGCCGCGCGGGACTGTCGCTGGTCCAGTGGCGCTGCCTGCTGCAAGCGCTGATCTGGCAGGAAAGCCGGTTTCAGATCGGGGCGCGTTCTCCCGTGGGGGCCTTCGGGCTCACGCAGATCATGCCCGCTACCGCTAGCGATCTTGGCATCAACCCGGCCTATTACGACGACCCGTACCTTCAGGTCACAGGCGGCGCGCGATACCTCGCGATGATGCTGAACATGTTCGATGGCAACATCATCCACGCGCTTGCCGCTTACAACGCAGGCCCGGGCAATGTGCAGGACTATGGCGGTGTGCCGCCCTTCGCGGAGACGCAGCACTACGTCGTGGTGATCCCGCAGCAGTACAACAGCTATCTCGCCGCCGTCGGCGGCATCGATGCGCTCGGGACGATTGACCCGGTCCTTCTGGCGAACGCGAGCTTCAGCCTCTCGGCCCATGGGGCGGGTGTCTACGGCGATTATTCGCTCGTCTCGGTCCGTGCCGCCGCCTTGCGCGTGCAGGATATCATCACCCGCATCGGCGAGACCGACGATCTGCACGAGGCCATCGCGCTCAACACCTACGCGCGCGCCGAGCTTGCCCGGCTGGTCGCGATCCGGACCCGGATCAAGGCCGCCCACACCCAGCCGCTGAGCGAGGAACAACTCGCCATGGCCGCGGCCCAGGCCACCGAGCGGCAATTCATGGATTTCACCTTGGAGAGTTTGCGATGATCCGGCGCTTGCGCATTTCCCTCACCACCACCGCCGCGACCCTCGCGCTGACCACCGTTCTCGCGGGTCCTGTCACTGGACAGGGAGTGCCCACGGTCGACACCCAGAACATCGCCCAGGAAATCCGCCAGCTTCAGCAGATGCTGCAGGATTTCGGGATCCAGACCGATCTTCTGGACAATGCGCTGGCGCAGCTTGACCTCCTGCAGCAGCAGTTCGATCAGCTCGAGGAGATGTATGCCTCGCTGACCGGGCCGCGCAGCATTCTCGGTCTCGCCATGGGCGGTGATCTCGACGGCATCCTGCAGGCCAATTTCGAAGACATCCCCGGTCTGATCCGGGGCATCCAGGCGGGCGACTGGTCGAGCCTGATCGGCCCCAACGCAGGTCCCATGCGCACGCAGATGGAACAGGCCCTTGCCGGTGCAGGGTTCGACGAGGAGTCACTCCGCGAGATTGCCACCAGCGGCAATCCGGGGGCAGAGGGTGTCGCCACCCGCGCCACGACCGGTGCTGTGATGTCGGCTGCCGCCCAGAATAGCCATGCCGAGGCGGCCCAGTCGCTCGAACGCGTCGAACAGCTCGTCGCGATGATCCCCGACATGGAGGATCTGAAGGCGTCGATGGACCACAACACCCGTGTTACGGCGGAACTGGCCATCGCCATGACACGGATGTGGGAGCTTGAAGCCATCCAGACCCTCGGCGCGGGCAATGCGGGCGTGGTTGATGCCGCAACCGTCGCCGAAGAGCGCCGCTACATGGACTTCACCCTGCCGAGCCTCGCGCCATGAGCAAGGTACCGGACACGACGGCAGGCATGAGTGCGCGGGAACTGGTCGAGGAGGAACTGATCCATGGCGCGCTGCGCCGGGAGCAGCTCTGGCGGATGATCGGCCTTGGCGGGGCGGGCTTTGGCGTTTTCGGCTGCCTTGCAGCCGCGACCGTCGCCCTGATGGTCGAGACGCCCCCGCCCGTCGTCGTGCCCTATGATCCAGCGACAGGTCTCGCTCTGCCGAACGCCACGGTGGAAACGGTCTCGCTTGCCGAGCGGCCCGCCATCATCGAGGCGCAGATCTACCGCTACATCCTTGACCGCGAGGTCTACAACCAGCTCGACAACGACCTGCGCGTGCGCCGGGTGTTGGCGCAATCCACCGGGGCGGCCGAGGCCAGCATGCGCGCCATGTGGACCTCCGGGCAGGAGAGCTATCCGCCGACCCGCTACGGCCCTGCGGCAGAGATGGCTGTCGAGATCGCCTCGATCACGCTCATCGGTGACAACCGCGCGCAGGTGCGCCTCAGAAAGCGCCTGACCAGCCCGCAAGGGGCGCAGGACGGATCCTTCACCGCCACGCTGATGTTCGCCTTCCAACCCGAACGGACCCGCACGATCGACGACGTCTGGCAAAACCCCTTCGGCTTCACCGTCACCCAATATGCCATCCGATCGGACCGTTCCGAATGACCTCTGTTCCCATCCTTGCTTCCGTGCATGCCCTACTCGTCGCCGGTGCTCTCGCGGTCTCCGCACCCGCAGCCCTGGCCGAGACCACGCCGCGCGCTGGCCCACATGACAACCGCGTCCGGATCGCGAGCTGGACCGAGGGGCAGGTCTACCGCATCGTCACCACCCTGACTCGGGTGACCACCGTCGAGTTCGGCGAGGGCGAGACGATCCGCTCGATCATCGCGGGCGACACAGTCGGCTTCCAGTTCGACGGCGTGCCGGGCGGACGGGCCTTCGCGATCAAGCCAGCCGCCTCGGGTGTCGCCACCAACATCACGGTCTACACGAACCGCCGCTCCTACTATTTCCACGTGGTCGAGGCGCGCGAGACCCCGCATTATGTGGTGCAGTTCCGCTATCCTGAGAGCCGCGTTCAGCCGACCCGTGCGGTCGCGGCCGATGCGCCCAATGCGAACTACGCGGTCAGTGCAAGCGAGGAGTTCACACCAACGGCCATCTGGGACGACGGGACCTTCACCTATTTCCGCTTCGCGCGGAACGCGCCGGTCCCGGCGATCTTCCGCTATGCCAATGGCGGCGAGCGGGCGGTGAACAGCACGGCACTCGAGGATGGTGTCATCCGCGTCTCGGGTGTGAACCGCCAATGGGTCCTGCGCCTCGGCGAAGACGAAGTCTGTGTTCAGGATATGGGTGGGCCCACGTCATGAGCCAGTACACCGAAGACCTCGCCGCGCGCCTCGCGGCCCTTGAAGCAACGGGCGACAAGAAGCGCGCCGCAGCACGTCCCTCCCCGCTTACCGCCATCCTTGGCGTTGCCGGGATCGTGACCGTGGGCGGCCTGGCCTGGGCCGCGCTGCAGCCATCGCCGGAAGCGCCTCTGCCGACCGCAGCTCCGGAAGAATTCCAGACCCCGGGATCGGGCTTCGGCGATCTCGCACCCATGCCCATCGCCGATCCTGCGCCGCCGCCATCGGCCGAGACCGGCCCCACCGAGTCGGAACTGGCGCTGATGGAAAGCCTTGCGACGCTGCGCGCGGAACTCGAAGACCTGCGCGCGCGGCCCGTCGAGGCATCGGATAGTGGCGCGGAGCAGGCCATCGCCGATCTCACGGCCCAGATAACGGCGCTGCAGACCGCCTCGACCGAGGCGCAACGCGCCCTTGAGCGGCAATTGACCGAACGCGACCGGGAACTCGACCAGTTGCGCATGGATCTCGAGGTCGCGCGGCTGACCCCGCCTGAGCCGACGGACCTCGGGCCGAACGAAGAAGAGCTGCGGCTCGCCGAACTTGAGCGCCGCCGCATCGCCGAAGCGGAGGCCCGGGCCGAGCGCATCGCGTCGCCCATGATCGCGTTTTCCGGGATGGGGGCAGGGACCGACCAAGAGAACAGCCTCGAGGCTGCCCGTCTGAATGAAGACGAAGCCTTCGTGCGCGCAGGCGCAAGACCCGCCCCGGTGACGCGTGCCGAGGTGATCGTGAACCCGGGCAACACCGTTGTCCAAGGCACGATGATCCAGGCCGTGACCGAGACGGCGCTGGACAGCACGCTGCCCGGCGCGATCCGGGCCATCGTCTCAGAGGATGTGCATTCCTTCGACGGCACGCGCGTCCTGATCCCGCGCGGCGCGCGCCTCATCGGCCGCTATCGCTCCGATGTGGCGCTCGCGCAGTCGCGGGTCATGGTGGCTTGGGATCGCATCATCCTGCCCGACAACCAGACCGTAGAAATCAGCGCCTTTGGGGGCGACGAGCTCGGCCGCACCGGTACCACCGGCTTTGTCGACACCCGTTTTGCGCAGCGCTTCGGCTCGGCCGCGCTGATCTCGCTGATCGGGGCCTTGCCCGCCGCCGCCGCCGGACAAATCGAGGATGAGGCAGCAGCCGACATCGCAAGTGACGTGGGCACCGACCTGCGCGACAGCACCCAAAGCGTCATGCAAGACTATCTGGCGATCCGGCCCGTGATCCATGTCGATCAGGGCACGCGGATCACGGTCATGGTCGACCGCGATCTGGAGATCTTCTGATATGGCAGCGAGTTATCTCGAAGCCTCGCTCGACCGGCTGGGCGCGCCCGTCCAGCGGGACGACACGATCGAGATCTGTATCAATCCCGACGGGCAGGTGTGGGGCGAGTTCCAGGGCGATCATTTCATGCGGGGTCTCGGCGCCCCGCTGACCCAGACCGAAATCAAAGACCTCGGCAACCAGATCGCCTCGGCCGCCTCGACCACACTCAGCACCAAAAAGCCCATCGTCTCGGTCTCGATCCTCTACCGGGATCGTCCGATCCGCGCGCAGGTTATCCAGCCGCCCGCCGTCGAGGGCGGGTTCTCCATCTCGCTGCGGTTTTTTTCCTCCCTGCCGCTGGAGGCAATCCGGCTCGGGTTCCTCTATGGCAAGGAACGCAGCCTCGAGGGCCTGCGTCGCGAACGCAACGCCGCGCTGCGCGATGTGGTGGCTTCGGGTGACATCGACGCCGCCCTGCGGTTCTGCGTCGAAAACAAGCTCAACATGATCGTCTCGGGTGGCACCTCGACCGGCAAGACGGTCGCAGCGCGCAAGATCCTTTCACTGATCCCGCCCGAAGAGCGGATCATCACCATTGAGGAGGCGGCGGAGCTGCGCCCTGAGCAGCCGAATGCCGTGACCCTGATTGCCGACCGCGACACCGAGGCCCGCAGCGCCGATGTGCTTCTGGCTTCGACCCTGCGGATGCGGCCCGACCGGATCGTGCTGGGTGAGGTCCGGGGCCGCGAGGCCATGACCTTCCTCGAGGCGATCAACACCGGCCATGGCGGCTCGCTGACCACCTTGCACGCCGAGACCCCGCAACTCGCCGTCCGCCGCCTCGCCATCGCGGCCCTCAAGACCGATGTGCCGATGACCTATGCCGACATGGTAGACTACATCGAGGGCTCCATCGACGTGATCATCCAGGC
>JARFTV010000010.1 GCA_029289325.1 Alphaproteobacteria bacterium | reverse complement strand
GCTGTTCGTCGGTCGCGCCGAGGTTGGCGAAGAGATCGAAGACCTCGTTCAGGGCGCGGTCGGGTTCGGCGTCGGGCTTGTCGACCTTGTTCAGCACCACGATCGGGCGCAGGCCAAGGGCCAGCGCCTTGGTCAGCACGAACTTGGTCTGCGGCATCGGGCCTTCGGCGGCGTCGACCAGCAGGCAGACGCCGTCGACCATGCTCAGGATCCGCTCCACCTCGCCGCCGAAATCGGCGTGGCCGGGGGTGTCGACGATGTTGATCCGGGTTCCGTTCCATTCGACCGAGGTCGCCTTGGCCAGGATGGTGATCCCGCGCTCGCGTTCGATGTCGTTGGAATCCATCGCCCGTTCGGTGAGGGCCTGGTTGTCGCGGAAGGCGCCGCTCTGCTTCAGAAGCTCGTCCACCAGCGTGGTCTTGCCGTGGTCGACGTGGGCGATGATCGCGATGTTGCGCAGTTCCATGGGGGTCCGGTTTCCAGAAAGGTTGGCGCGGGCCTTACAGGGTTTTCGGCCGCGTGGCCAGAGGGGCAAATCTGTCCACGGTGGACAGGAGGTGAGAGTCTGGCAAAATCAATGCATTGGTCGTTGTCGTTAAGGATCTGGCAAGGTTTTCAGGTCGCTACATAGCGGTCGCGGCGATGATTTATCGCGATCACCAGGTTCACCACCAGCGCGCCGACGAAGCTGATCAGCACGAGTTCGGGCTCGATCACCAGGAAGGCCAGGCTGAACAGCACGGCGTCAAAGCCAAGCTGGACCCAGCCCGCGCGCCAGCCCAGCCGGTCCTGCAGCATCAGCGCGACGATGCCGATGCCGCCAAGGCTCGCCCCATGCCGGAAGAGCGCAAGCAGCGCCGAGCCGGAGAGAAAGCCGAACAGCACCGCGCCAAGCCAGGGGTTCAGCGATGCAAAGCTGACCTGCGTGGGCAGCCACAGGCTGAGCGCGGAGAGCAGGCCCACCGCCAGGAAGGTCTTCAGCGTGAAGCGCCAGCCCATCCGCAGATAGCCCAGCACATAGAACGGCAGGTTGATGGCAAAGAAGACGGGACCAAAGCTCCAGCCGGTCGCGTATGAGATCAGGACGGCAAGCCCCGCCGTCTGCCCGGTCACAAGGCCGAGATGCGTCAGGATCACGATGCCGAAAGCGGCCATGGTCGCGCCATAGGCGAGGCCCTGGGCGTCCTCGATCAGGCTGTGGCGGGCGGGGTCGGTCATGGCAGGGGGGTAGCGCAAAGCCTGTCGGATCGGAAGGGCGCGCGGCCCTTCGACGAGCGTTTCGGGGCGGGTGTCGTGGGATCAGGCGGCGACATAGCGGTCCCGCCGGTGGTTGACGGCGAGGAACAGGGCAAAGACGGCCGCGGCCAGCGCGCTGTAGGCCAGCTTGTCCCAGGGCAGGACGAGGGCCGCGACCCCGAAGATCAATGCATCCGAGACCAGTTGCGCATGGCCTGCGCGAAAGCCGGTGCGATCCTGCAGCTCGATCCACAGGACGGAGAGACCGCCGAAACTCCCGCCATGGCGGATCGCGGCGAGGGCGGCGATGCCGAAGAGGAGGCCGATCAGGAGGGCGGCCAGCGCGGGCTCGATCCGGCCAAGCTCGATCCAGCCGGGAAGGAGCGCGGTCAGCGCCGTGAGGGCGGCTGTGATGAGCAGGGTCTTCAGGGCGAAGCGCCCACCCAACCGGCGCCAGGCGAGGGCAAGGAAGGGCAGGTTCAGCGCGAAATAGATCGGCGGGAAGGGCAGGTCGGTCAGATGGGCGATCAGGACGGCAAGACCCGTGGTCTGTCCGGTGACAAAGCCCATATGCGTGAGGATATGAATCCCGAGTCCGGCCATGGTGACGCTGAAGGCAATGCCCTGGGCATCGTCGATCGTCGTATGTCTTGTGGGCGGATCGGCACTCGGCGCGGTGCGGTCGGACATCGATGGACCCGGGTGGCTGCGGAATGGGTCATATCTGCTGACGTAAAATAAGTCAACATGTTTGACGTTTCCAGGCTGCACAACCGCACGGACGGACGGGCGTCGGTCCCCAAATCGCACCCCGAAAAATCCGCGAGAAAAAAAGTTACCGCGCTGAAACTTCGCGGGCCAGGACATCGTAGCTGGGCCATGGGTTGCAAAATACAGCCCAAGGTTGCAGTCCCGACTGACGGCAGCGCCGTGACATTTGCGCGAACACCGTCCTTTTGCAGACAGGGCCTGCATACCAAACCAAGTCTGCGACGGAGAGTATGTCATGCATTTCAAGTGCAGCACACGGATTGTGACGGAAGCTTCTGCCAAGGCTTCCAAGGGGGGACAAGCAGTGGGTCGGGCAAGCCTCGCCTTGGTGCTTCTGCTGGGGGCCTCTCCGGTTGCGGCGCTCAGCCTTGGGGGTGGCGGCCTTGGTGTCGGGGTCGACGTCAGTCTGGGTGGCGGCGGGATCGGTGTCGGTGTCGATGTCGGTGCGGGCAGTGGCGGCATCGGTGTCGATGTCGGCATCGGCGGCTCGGGAAGCTCTGGCGGCGGCACGGGCGGCGGCAGCGGTGACGGAACGGGCGGTAATACGGGTGGCGGTACCGGTGGCGGTACGGGCGGCAATACGGGCGGTGGTACCGGCGGCGGTACGGGCGGCAATACGGGCGGCGGCGCGGGTGCCGGTTCCCCCGGCGCGGGCAACATGGGCAAGGGGACAGCGCGTCCCGGCGCCGTTGTGCCGCGAGGGGCTGGCGGCGGGGGCATGGCCTGCGCCCGCGACGGCAACGAGACGGCCTACAACGGCTTTGTCGTCCGCGCCCGCAATGGAGAACGGGTCGGCTGGGTGCATGAGGCGACGGTCACGCCCGAGGGCAAGGTGGTGGCGTTGCGCCTGCAGTCCGAGGGGCGCACCTGCTATCGGCTGACCGGAAACGGCCTGCGCATCGGCAATGGCGAAGTCTGGACCAACACGGATGCGGCCGCGTTCCAGTAAAATGACAGGGCCCGGCCGTGACCGGCCGGGCCCATTTCCACCGGGGTAGGGTGGGCGATATCGCCCACCCTACGATCCTCAGCCCTGAAGCGCCTTGTTCAGGTATTCGTCCACCTTCTCCAGATAGCCCATCGTGGTCAGCCACTTCTGGTCCGGCCCGACGAGGAGCGCGAGGTCCTTGGTCATCCAGCCATCCTCGACCGTCTGGACCGTCACCTGCTCCAGCGTGGTGGCGAAGCGCATCAGCGCCTCGTTGTTGTCCAGCTTGGCGCGATGCTTCAGGCCGCCGGTCCAGGCGTAGATCGAGGCGATCGAGTTGGTCGAGGTCGCCTTGCCCTTCTGATGCTCACGGAAGTGGCGGGTGACGGTGCCGTGGGCGGCCTCGGCCTCGACGATCTTGCCATCGGGGGTCATCAGGACCGAGGTCATCAGGCCGAGCGAGCCGAAGCCCTGGGCCACGGTGTCGGACTGCACGTCGCCGTCATAGTTCTTGCAGGCCCAGACATAGCCGCCCGACCATTTCAGCGCCGAGGCGACCATGTCGTCGATCAGGCGGTGTTCGTAATGGATGCCGGCAGCCTTGAACTTCGCTTCGAACTCTTCCTCATAGACCTTCTGGAACAGGTCCTTGAAGCGGCCGTCATAGGCCTTGAGGATGGTGTTCTTGGTCGACAGATAGACCGGCCAGCCCTTCATCAGGCCGTAGTTCATCGACGAGCGGGCGAAGTCGATGATCGACTGGTCGAGGTTGTACATCGCCATGGTCACGCCGGCGCCGGGGGCGTCGAAGACGTCACGCTCGATCACCTCGCCGTCCTCGCCGACGAACTTGATCGACAGCTTGCCCTTGCCGGGGAAGCGGAAGTCGGTGGCGCGGTACTGGTCGCCAAAGGCATGGCGGCCGACGACAATGGGCTGGGTCCAGCCGGGCACGAGGCGGGGGACGTTCTTGCAGATGATCGGCTCGCGGAAAATCACGCCGCCGAGGATGTTGCGGATGGTGCCGTTCGGCGATTTCCACATCTGCTTGAGGCCGAACTCCTCCACCCGGGCTTCGTCCGGGGTGATGGTGGCGCATTTCACGCCGACGCCGTGCTTCTGGATCGCATGGGCCGCGTCGATGGTGATCTGGTCGTTGGTGCGGTCGCGTTCCTCGATCCCGAGGTCGTAGTAGTGCAGGTCGATGTCGAGATAAGGCAGGATCAGTTTCTTCTTGATGAAGTCCCAGATGATCCGGGTCATCTCGTCGCCGTCAAGCTCGACGACGGGGTTGGCTACCTTGATCTTTGACATCTCGCGTCTCCTGAGGATTCTCTGGCGGCCTCATAACGGAAAACGCGGGGTTTGGGAAGGGCGGTATGCGATTGTATACCGAAATGCCGCGTGGGGGCAGGGAAGGTTCGTCGTTGACTGCGTCACTCCTCTCGGGTGGCCGGCTCCGGACGGACGTCGCAGTCGTCCGAGGAGGTCACGCGAACCAGGGCCGGGCCTTGTCGCGGACCCAGGTCCAGAGGGCCGGCGCGCCCCGCGCGATCTTGCTGCCGACGCGGGATTCGAGCTGGTCGAAGGTGACGTTGTAGCTGGCCCATGTCCCGCCGCCGCTTTGCAGGTTGGCCATGACCGGCTGCACCCGGTCAAGGCTTTTGGCGAAGCGGGCGTCGGGGGTTTCGGCCGCCTCGAACTCTTCCCAGAGCGTGCGGAGGCTGTCGCGCAGATCGGCGGGCAGGAGGCCGAAGATGCGGTCGGCGGCTTTCGCCTCGGCGGCCATGGTCTCGGCGCTGGCATGGGCCTGGCCGTTCTGCGAATGGATCGGCACGTCGCCCACGTCGATCTCGACAAGGTCGTGGATCAGAAGCATCCGGATCACCCGGTCGATGTCCACCCCCGGGCCTGCCTGATCGGCCAGGACCAAAGCGTAAAGCGCGAGGTGCCAGGAATGTTCGCCCGAACTCTCGGGCCGCGTGCCATCAACCGTGGTCGTGGCGCGCATCACGTGTTTGAGTCGGTCGGCCTCGTTCAGGAAGGCGAATTGCGCCTCGAGCCGGTCGGTGGCCGTCTGGTCGCTCAATGGCCCATGCCGCCGAAATCGATGGGCGCCACCGGTTCCTCGTCGGTCTCGCCGCGCTTGGCGGCCAGCGCCTGGTTCAGGAACTCGCGTCCGCGGCGCTCGGCCAGGCGCACGCGGATCGAGGTCATGTAGGCCTCCTGGAAGGTGGGCGAGGCGGCCATCAGCACCTTGGCCACCTTCTCGTAGAAGCGGTCATCGCCAAGCTCGCCCTCGGCCGCGAGCACGTCGTCGGCAAGCTTGTCGGCCATTTCCTGCAGCGTCGCCATCAGCGGCTGGCCTCGGTCATCCTCCGCCGGACATAGTCGGAGACGGTCTGGATCATCGGCTGCATGTGGGCCTCTTCATCCTTGAAGAAGTGATCCGCGCCCTCGATCTCGGCATGGGTGATCGTGATCCCCTTCTGCTCATGCAGCTTGGAGACCAGGGTGCGGGTGTCCTTCGGCGGGGCGACCTTGTCGGCGGTGCCGTTGATGATCAGGCCCGAGGACGGGCAGGGCGCCAGGAAGGAGAAGTCGTAAAGGTTCGCCGGTGGCGCGACCGAGACGAAGCCGGTGATTTCCGGCCGCCGCATCAGAAGCTGCATCCCGATCCAGGCCCCGAAGGAGAAGCCCGCGACCCAGCAATGCTTGGCGTTCTGGTTCATCGACTGCAGATAGTCGAGCGCGGAGGCCGCATCCGACAACTCGCCGATGCCCTGGTCGTATTCGCCCTGGCTGCGGCCCACGCCGCGGAAGTTGAAGCGCAGGACGGTGAAGCCCAGGTTGTAGAAGGCGTAGTGCAGATTGTAGACGACCTTGTTGTTCATCGTCCCGCCATAGGCGGGATGCGGATGCAGGACGATGGCGATCGGGGCGTCACGGTCCTTCTGCGGATGATAGCGGCCTTCCAGGCGTCCATCGGGGCCGGCAAATATAACCTCGGGCATGGGCCTCTTCTCATGCGGGAGCGCGCGGTTTTCTTGACGCTTTCGCTCGGATAAAATAGAACCATTCTAAAGACGGCCGGGCCGCCTGTTCGAGGGGTCCGGTTTCAGGTAATGCGCGCACGCCGTGCCGTCAATCGGCTTGGCGTGGTCTTCAGGTCAGCCGGGGAGCAGGGATGAAACTTTCGACCAAGGGCCGGTATGCCATGGTAGCGCTTGCCGATCTGGCGCTGGAGCAGGGGAATGATCTGGTGTCGCTGGCGGCGATCTCCAAGCGGCAGGACATCAGCCTGCCCTATCTGGAGCAGCTTTTCGTCAAGCTGCGCCGCGCCGGTCTGGTCGAGGCGGTGCGGGGGCCGGGGGGCGGCTACAAGCTGGCGAAAAGCCCGGATCAGATCCGCATCTCGGACGTGATGCAGGCGGTCGAGGAGACGGTCGATGCGATGCACACCGGGGCGGGGGCGAGCGGCGGGCTGTCGGGGACGCGGGCGCAGTCGCTGACCAACCGGCTGTGGGAAAGCCTGTCGGCCAATGTCTATGTCTTCCTCCATCAGGTGCGCCTGTCGGATGTGGTGAAGAACGACCTGACGCCCTGCCCGGCGGTGCCGAGCCTGTTCCGCGTGGTGGACGAGGAATGACCGCGTTGCGCCTCTGGCTGGTTGCGGAGGGTTTCGCACCCTCCCGCGATCATTGGCGCTTGAACCAAGGGCGCACCACTGGTCGCGCTTCCTTGGGAAGTCTGTTCCGGTATGAAAGCACTGTGCGATGAGCCGGCTGTATCTGGACTGGAATGCCACCACGCCGCTGCGGCCCGAGGCGAAGGCGGCGATGGTCGAGGCGATGGAGGTGGTGGGCAACCCCTCCTCCGTCCATGCCGAGGGGCGGGCGGCCAAGGCCCTGATGGAAAAGGCGCGGGCGCGGATCGCGGCGGCGCTGGGGGCCGAGGGGGCGGATATCGTCTTCACCTCGGGCGCGACCGAGGCGGCGGCCCTGGCCTGTGCGGGGCGCGGGCTCGTCTGCGCGCCGGTCGAGCATGATGCGGTGGCGGCCTGGTGTTCGGGCGCGCTGGCGGTGGACGCGCAGGGCAGGGTGGCGGTTGCCGATCCGGGGCGGACGGCCTTGCAGCTGGCCAATTCGGAGACCGGGGTGATGCAGGAGCTGCCGCAGGGAATTGCGGTCAGTGACTTGACGCAGGCCTTTGGCAAGGTGGCTTTCGCCTTCAACTGGCTGGGCTGCGACATGGGGCTGGTCTCGGCGCACAAGCTGGGCGGGCCGAAGGGCATCGGCGCGCTGGTGGTGCGGCAGGGGATCGACGTGCCGGCCCAGCTGAAGGGTGGCGGGCAGGAGATGGGCCGCCGGGCGGGGACCGAAAACCTGATCGGCATCGCGGGTTTCGCCGCGGCGGCCGAGGCGGCGCAGCGGGATCTGGCCGAAGGGGTCTGGGACGAGGTCGCCGAAGTTAGAAATATTCTAGAATTGGAGTTGTCCGTCGCGGCGAAAGAAACTATTTCCGTCGGGAATGGTTTGCCCCGTCTGCCGAACACGCTTTGCCTGGTCGCTCCGGGCTGGAAGGGTGAGACGCAGGTGATGGCGATGGATCTGGCGGGCTTTGCCATTTCGGCGGGGTCGGCCTGTTCCAGCGGCAAGGTGCGGGCAAGCCGCGTCCTGACCGCGATGGGATTTGACGAGGCCCTTGCGGGTCAGGCGATCCGGGTCTCGATTGGCCCGGGGGTGACGAAGGATGATGTGGGGCGGTTCGCCAAGGCGTGGACCGCCGCCTATGCCCGGGCCAGAACCCGGGCGGCATGAAGGAGAGGCCAATGACCGCTTTGGACCAGGATATCCGCGAAGGCGTGGACCGCGAGACGATCGAGACCGTCCAGGCGATGGCCGGGAAGTACAAGTACGGCTGGGAAACCGACATCGAGACGGAATATGCGCCGAAGGGGCTGAACGAGGACATCGTTCGCCTGATCAGCGAAAAGAACGGCGAGCCGGAATGGCTGCTGGACTGGCGGCTTGCCGCGTTCCGGCGCTGGCAGAAGATGGAAGAGCCGCGCTGGGCGATGCTCAACTATCCCGAGATCGACTATCAGGACCAGTATTACTACGCGACGCCGAAAAGCATGGCGAAGAAGCCGAAGTCGCTGGACGAGGTGGACCCGAAGTTGCTGGCGACCTATGCCAAGCTGGGAATTCCGCTGAAGGAACAGATGCTTCTGGCCGGAGTCGAGGGTGAGGCCGAGCCGCGCAAGGTGGCCGTCGACGCGGTTTTTGACAGCGTTTCGGTCGGCACGACCTTCAAGGCGGAACTGGCCAAGGCCGGGGTGATCTTCTGCTCGATCTCCGAAGCGGTGCGCGAGCATCCCGAGCTGGTGAAGCAGTATCTTGGCTCGGTCGTGCCGCCGACGGACAACTTCTTTGCGACGCTGAACAGCGCGGTATTCTCGGACGGCTCCTTCGTCTACATCCCCAAGGGTGTCCGCTGCCCGATGGAGCTTTCGACCTATTTCCGCATCAACGCCGAGAACACCGGCCAGTTCGAGCGCACGCTCATCATCGCCGACGAGGGGTCCTACGTCAGCTATCTGGAAGGCTGCACCGCGCCGAAGCGCGACACCAACCAGCTGCACGCGGCCGTGGTCGAGATCGTGATCCTGAAGGACGCCGAGGTGAAATACTCCACGGTGCAGAACTGGTATCCGGGCGACGAGAACGGGCTGGGCGGCATCTACAACTTCGTCACCAAGCGTGCCGATTGCCGCGGCGACCGCGCCAAGGTGATGTGGACCCAGGTCGAGACCGGCTCGGCGGTGACGTGGAAATACCCCTCCTGCATCCTGCGCGGCGACGACAGCCAGGGCGAGTTCTACTCCATCGCCATCGCCAACAACGCCCAGCAGGCCGATACCGGGACCAAGATGGTCCACCTTGGCAAGCGGACGAAGTCGCGCATCGTGTCGAAGGGCATCAGCGCCGGCCGGGCGCAGAACACCTACCGGGGGCTGGTTTCCATGCACCCCAAGGCCAAGGACAGCCGCAACTACACCCAGTGCGACAGCCTGCTGATCGGCGACAAATGCGGGGCGCATACCGTGCCTTACATCGAAGTGCGCAACAATTCCTCGCGCGTCGAGCATGAGGCGACCACGTCGAAGGTGGACGACGACCAGCTGTTCTACTGCCGAAGCCGTGGCATGGACGAGGAAGAGGCCGTGGCCCTGGTGGTCAACGGCTTCTGCAAGGAGGTGCTGCAGGCCCTGCCGATGGAATTCGCGATGGAGGCGCAAAGCCTGGTCGCGATCAGCCTGGAAGGGTCGGTCGGTTAAGGTGCCGTGGGAGGTTTCCCGCGCAATACATTGACCTGAAACGGAAAACGCATGATCCTGTCCACCACGCCTACGCTGGAAGGCCACCGCATCACCCGTTACCACGGTATCGTGACGGGTGAGGCGATCCTTGGGGCGAACATCTTTCGCGATCTTTTCGCCCAGGTGCGCGACATCGTCGGCGGCCGGTCCGGGGCCTATGAGGTGGAGCTGGCGCGCGCCCGCAAGACCGCCCTGGCGGAGCTGGAAGAGGCCGCCCGCGCGTTGGGGGCGAACGCAGTTGTGGGGATCGATCTCGATTACGAGGTGATCAACAACATGCTGATGGTCACCGCCTCGGGCACGGCGGTGGATATCCGGGCGGGTTGAGATGGGCGGGATCCATACCCATGCGCAGGCGGAATTGCCGGCCGCGACCGCGGTCGGGGCCGGTCTGCCCCATGACTTTCCGCTGACCTTCCCCGACCGGGAACGGGCCTACCTGATCACGACCTATGCAGAGGCGGGGACCATCCTAGAATACGGCAGCGGCGGGTCCACGCTGTTGGCGGCCCGAGGCGGGGCGCGGGTGATCAGCGTGGAAAGCGACAAGGACTGGGCCGAGGGGTTGGCCGAGGCGCTGCGGCCTGTCTCTGACAAGGCGCAGGTCCATCATGTCGACATCGGCCCGACGGGGGACTGGGGCCGCCCGCGAGACAGTTCGGGGGCGGCGCGGTATCACCGCTATGCCCTGTCGGTCTGGGACCGCCCGGATCTGGGCGAGCCAGACCTTGTCCTGATCGATGGCCGCTTCCGCGCCGCCTGTCTTGCCGCCGTCCTGCTGCGCGCGAAACGGCCAACGACGGTGCTTTTCGACGATTATGTCGGTCGCAAATATTACCACGGGGTCGAGAAACTGGCCCGCAAGGAAGAGGTGGTGGGCCGCATGGCCCGCTTTACCGTGACGCCGGGGCCGATCCCGCCCGAGATGCTTACCCAGGTCATCGGCTGGTTCCAAGACCCGCGCTGACCGGACGAAAGGAAAGAAAAATGCTGGAAATCAACAACCTGCACGTCAAGCTTGAAGATGAGGACAAGGTGATCCTCAAGGGTGTCGATCTGAAGATCGGCGCGGGCGAAGTGCATGCGATCATGGGGCCGAACGGGTCGGGCAAATCGACGCTGTCCTATGTCCTGTCGGGCCGCGACGGTTATGAGGTGACCGAGGGTTCGGCCACGCTGGACGGGCAGGAACTGCTGGACATGGAGCCGGAAGAGCGCGCGGCGGCCGGTCTGTTCCTGGCGTTCCAATACCCGGTGGAGATCCCCGGCGTCGGCAACATGACCTTCCTGCGCACCGCGGTGAACGCGCAGCGCAAGGCGCGCGGAGAGGAAGAGCTTTCCGCCGGCGACTTCCTAAAGCTGGTGCGCGAGAAGGCCAAGGCCCTGAAGATCGACGCCGAAATGCTGAAGCGCCCCGTGAACGTCGGCTTTTCGGGCGGTGAGAAGAAGCGCAACGAGATCCTGCAGATGGCCATGCTTGAGCCGCGCATGTGCATCCTGGACGAGACCGACTCGGGCCTTGACGTCGACGCGATGAAGCTGGTCTCGGACGGGGTGAACGCGCTGCGCGATGCGGGGCGGTCCTTCCTGGTCATCACGCACTACCAGCGGCTTCTGGACCATATCAAGCCGGACGTGGTGCACATCATGGCGGGGGGCCGGATCATCAAGACCGGCGGGCCGGAGCTGGCGCTGGAGGTCGAGACCAACGGCTATGCCGATATCCTGAGCGAGGTGGGCTGATGGCACTGCCGAAGGTCAAGGAAGACGCGCTGACGGCGCGGCTGGCGGCGCTGCCGACGCAGGCGGGGAAGGGTTGGCTTGCGGCCGCGCGGGCCGAGGCTCTGGGGCGGCTTGCCGCGATGGGTCTGCCCGCCCGGCGCGACGAATACTGGCGCTACACCGATCCGGCGAGCCTTGTCGCGGCCGAGGCACCGGAGGCCGCGCCCTTCTCGGCGGGGGACGAGACGCCGATCTTCGACGGGATCGACCGGCTGAAGCTGGTCTTCGTCGATGGCGTCTTCGATCCGGCACAATCGGACGATCTGGCCCTTGCCGGGATCGAGATTGAGCGTCTGGCAGAGGCCGGGGATAAGGACATCCACTGGGCTCAGGGCACGTTTGGCGTGCTGGAAGCGCGGGGCCAGATCCCGGTGCAGCGGCCTCTGGCGGCGCTGGCCACGGCCCATGCGACGGATGGCGTCCTGATCCGGGTGACGGGTCGCGCCGCGCGTCCCGTTGCGCTGCATTATGTCCATGAGTCCGCGACGTCGGATGCGATCCTGCACCATTGCGTGAAGGTCGAGGCCGGGGCGGCCCTGACGCTTCTGGAAAGTGGTCCGGGGGCTGCGCGCCTGACCAAGGTGCTGGAGGTCGAGGTCGCCGACGGCGCCGAGTTCCACCATGTCCGGGTGCAGGGCCGCGACCATGAGCGCCGCGCCGCCACCCATATCTTCGCCCGGCTGGGGGCGAAGTCCGAGTTCCGCTCCTTCACGCTGACCGCAAATGGCCGGATGACCCGGAACGAGGCGGTGATCGAACTGACCGGGGACGAGGGCCGCGCCCATGTTGCGGGGGCGGCGGTCGGGGATGGCGACTTCCATCACGACGACACGGTCTTCATCACCCATGCCGCCGAAGCCTGCGAAAGCCGTCAGGTGTTCAAGAAGGTGCTGATGAACGGCGCGACAGGTGTGTTCCAGGGCAAGATCCTGGTGAAGGCCGGCGCGCAGAAGACGGACGGCTACCAGATCAGCCAGTCCCTGCTTCTGCATGAGGACAGCCAGTTCCTCGCCAAGCCCGAGCTTGAAATCTACGCCGACGACGTGAAGTGCAGTCACGGCTCCACCTCGGGCGCGATTGACGAGACGGCGCTGTTCTACCTGCAATCGCGGGGGGTGCCGCGGCAGGCGGCGCAGGCTTTGCTGGTGCTGGCCTTCCTGGCCGAAGCGATCGAGGAGATCGCCGACGAGACCATCGCCGAGGATATCCGCGGTCGTCTGGAAGCCTGGCTTGCCCGCCACTCCGGCCGGGAGAGTGCATGAGCGTCTCGACCGAACTGGTCTCGACCTGGACCGCGCCGCGCAAGGCGCTGCGGCGTCACCTTGCGCGCGGCCGGTCCGAGCCCTTTGCCTTTGCGCTGCTTCTGGTCTTCCTGATCCTGGCCTTCGTCGGGCAATGGCCCACGGCGGCGCGCGAGGCGCATTTCGCGGGCGACGATTCGGCCGGCGCACGCATCCTTGCCCGCGCCTTCGCAGTGCTGGCGACCATCCCGCTCTGGTACGGGCTCGCGGCGCTGAGCCGCGTGGTTTCCGGCGCCCTGGGCGGGCAGGGGAGCTGGTACGGCGCCCGGATCGCCCTGTTCTGGGCGCTGGCGACCGTGGGGCCGCTGATGCTTTTGCAGGGCCTCGTCTCGGGCATGATCGGGCAGGGGCCGGCGCTGTGGTCGGTCACCGGGCTTGTCGGCTTGGCTTTCCTCTGGCTCTGGCTCACCATGCTGCATGAATCCGAAAAGGGGGAGGCGCCATGACCGGACTTGCCGCCCGTATCCGCGACCTGATCGGCCTGACGCTGCGCGATCCGCGTGGCGCGCTGCGGGCGCTTCAGGCTGAACAGGTGCCGCTTGCGGCGCGGTCGGCGGGGCTTCTGCTCATGGCGGTGCTCTCGACGATCCTGCTGCAGCTCGGCTTCGCCCTGGCCCCGCCCGGACCCGATCCGGTGGCCGGGTTCCTGTCGCAAAGCCCGTTCCAGACGGCGGTGGTGCAGTGGCTGGTGCTTCTGTTTTCCGCCGCGCTGATCTACCGCGTCGGCCGGGCCTTTGGCGGAACCGGGAGCGTTGGCGATGCGATCCTGGTCGTGGTCTGGCTTCAGCTCATCATGCTGGGCGTGCAGCTGGCCCAGCTGTTGGCCTTCATCCTGATCCCGCCCTTCGGGGGGCTGCTGGGCCTTGCCGGCTTTGGCCTTTTTCTCTGGCTATCGGTCAATTTCATCGCCGAGCTGCACGGCTTCCGCTCGCTGGGCCTGGTCTTCCTGGGCCTGATCCTGACCACCTTCGCCGCGATCTTCGCGGTGGCCGTGGTGCTTAGCCTTGTCTTCGGGCCGGGGGTCCTGACCAATGTATGACGTTCAGAAGGTCCGTGCCGATTTCCCGATCCTGTCGCGGCAGGTGAATGGCAAGCCGCTCGTCTACCTCGACAACGGGGCCTCGGCGCAGAAGCCGCAGGTGGTGATCGACGCGGTGACGCGCGCCTATAGCCAGGAATATGCCAATGTCCACCGGGGCCTGCATTACCTGTCGAACCTCGCGACCGAGAAATACGAATCCACCCGCGGGATCATCGCCCGTTTCCTGAACGCCGGATCGGAGGAGGAGATCGTCTTCACCACCGGCACGACCGAGGCGATCAACCTTGTTTCCTACGGCTGGGCCGCGCCCCGGCTGGAGGCGGGGGACGAGATCGTGCTTTCGGTCATGGAGCATCACGCCAACATCGTGCCCTGGCATTTCCTGCGCGAGCGGCAGGGCGTGGTGCTGAAATGGGTCGATGTCGATGCGAATGGCGACCTTGATCCCCAGGCGGTGATCGACGCGATCGGGCCGAAGACCAAGCTGGTCGCCGTGACGCATATGTCGAACGTGCTGGGCACCGTGGTCGATGTGGCCGCGATCTGCCGGGGCGCGCGCGAAAGGGGCGTGCCGGTTCTGATCGACGGCTCGCAGGCCACGGTCCACATGCCGGTCGACGTGCAGGCCATCGGCTGCGACTTCTATGCCATCACCGGGCACAAGCTGTACGGGCCCTCCGGGTCGGGCGGGATCTACATCCGGGCCGAGCGTCAGGCCGAGATGCGCCCCTTCCTGGGCGGCGGCGACATGATCCGCGAGGTCACGCGCGACACCGTCACCTGGAACGACCCCCCGATGAAGTTCGAGGCCGGGACCCCCGGCATCGTCCAACAGATCGGCCTTGGGGTGGCGCTGGACTATCTGATGGGCCTCGGGATGGCGAATGTCGCCGCGCATGAGCGGACGCTGCGCGATTATGCCCGCGACCGTCTGAAGGGCCTCAACTGGCTGAACGTGCAGGGGAATTCCGCGACCAAGGGCGCGATCTTCTCCTTCACCATGGACGGCGCGGCCCATGCGCATGACATCTCGACCATCCTTGACAAGCGCGGGGTGGCGGTGCGCGCGGGCACCCATTGCGCGATGCCGCTGATGCAGCATCTGGGGATCTCGGCCTCCTGCCGCGCCTCGTTCGGGCTGTACAACACGGTGGAAGAGGTCGATGCGCTGGTCTCGGCGCTGGAGCTTGCGCACGAGCTTTTTGCCTGAAACGGCCGGGGCCTTCTGGCCCCGGACCGAAGGATCAGAACCGCCACTTCATCCCGACCACCGCCGCCTGATCGGTGACCCCGGCGCGGTTGCCGTAATTCTCGGCATGGATCAGTTCCAGCAGGAACTCGGACGCGGCACCCATCGGCATCTGATAGCTGACCGACAGGTCGACCTGCCGCTCGCTTGGCGCAAGGTCCAGCGACAGGCTCCGCACCTCCGAGAGGCCGCGGCCCAGGGAGACCGGAACCTCCATCACCGCCTGACCCGAGCTGACCGCAAGCGGCATCGAGACGCCGACGGACAGCCGGTCGTCGCCGGTCAGGACATTGCGGCTGCCGATGTCGAGGCTGACGCTGTCGAAGCGCGCGGTCGAGACGCGGCTCATCGCCGTGGGCGTCGCCAGATCCGCCACCCCCATCTCGCCGGTCAAGGCGAAGAACCCGCCGGTCCCGAGATCATGCGACAGGCTGACGGTCAGCGCCGCCATCGAGGCCCCGCCGCCGCTGGTGTCGGTGAACCCCATCAGCCGCCCGTCGTCCCGCGCGAGCTTGACCCCGAGGTCGAGGTTCAGCGCGCCCTCGACCACCCGCTGCGACAGGGCCAGGCCATAGCTGTCGTCACCCCCCAGCAGGACCGAGGCCGAGGCGCTGCCATCCGGCGTCGTCATCTCCATCGTGGCGCCGTCAAAGGCCTCGAAGCTGCGCGCCAGCGGGTTCGCGGGCGCGGTGCGGGCCGCGGCAAGGTCCCGGTTCATCGCCCGCGCCGCCCGCGTCTCGGCCAGGGGCAGGGGGGCTGCCTCGCTGGCGAAGGAGTCTGCGGCAAAGCCGAAACCGCCTCCGAAGCTGTCCTTTGCAGCGATTTCCACCCCTTCGAGGGCGCGGCTGACGGCGTCGCCCATCGCCCCGCCCGTCTGAAAGCCCAGGTCCTTCGGCGCAAGCTTGCTGCCGTCGGCCATGGTCACCGAGACCGTCCCGATCGGCAGAAGGGCGGCTCGGATGTCTAGAAAGCCATGGCCGAATTCGGTGGAATAGTCGTGCCAGAACACCCCATCGCCCTCCAGCAGGTCGATCTGCCCGGCCGAGACGAATCCCTCGAAGGTATTGTCGGCCGTCGCCAGCAGCCGTGCGCGCAACTGGTGCGGGGTCAGGCCGGGAAACGCCTCGGCCAGCAGGGCCAGCGCACCGGCCACCTGCGGCGCGGCGAAGGAGGAGCCATAGGAACTGGCATACGAAGTGTTCGACGCACCGCTGGCCGCCCACCAGAAGCCATCGGCCATCAGGCACCATTTCGCGGCTTCCAGGCATGGCGCCGAAATCCGCCCGCCTACACCATGGACACCATTGTCGTCGAACAGGGGCAGGCTGTTGCCCACCGCCAGCCAGCCATTTTCCAGCTCAGTGACGAACATCGGCAGCGCGGGCATGAGGTCAGAGACAGTGGCCGTCTCGTCGTTGGACAGGGCAAAGATCACGACGCCCATTTTGGCGTAGTTCTGCAGCGCTGTAAGCCAGTCGCTTTGATCGCCGAAGATAAGGGAATAGCCGGCAGGGTTGGCCAGAACGGGGGCGCCGTAGCGATCGAGAAAACCCCAGGAGTTGTTCTGCGCTACCGCGCCCCGGACACGGGCCTCATTCGCCGCGGCGACGAGGTCCACCCCGTTCCAAGAGCTGAAGATCAGGTTCGCTCCTGGCGCGACCCCGACCATGCTGGAGGAATTCCCGGCCGCGACCGAGGCGACCATCGTCCCGTGATCCGCAATACCGGGATTGCCGGTGGTGGTGTTCGACTTGCCGGCAAAGGCCTCGTGGCTTCGGCGGAAGCCGTCATCCACGATCGCGATGATCTGTCCGGCCCCGGTCAGCCCCAGCGCATGGGCATAGTCCACACGCGACGAGAACAGCGGGTTGGAAACGACCGGCGTGGACACCAGCGCGGGACTTGTGATCGTGCCACTTTGCCGCCGGTAACGCGCAGCCGAGTCACGGATCGCAGCGGCGGCGGCGCGCCATTCGTCGGTGATCGCAGGCATGTAGAATCGCCCGAACATGCCTTCCCCACCTGCGACGGGCGAGATGGTCAGTATGTCGTCGAAAGAGGTCGCGTTTTCCTCACCCCCACCACAGCCCGCGACCAGAGCCAGGCAGGTGAGTGACGTCAGAAAGGCCCCCAACCGGCGACGGCGGGGCAGGGGCGGGGACTTCGGGGCCAGGGCTGGGGGCGCGGCGCTGTGGGACACGACGGGGACCTCGCGGATGCCAATGCTGTCGGACTGCACGCACGGGCGGATTCGGTCAAGTCTCTGCGGGCAAGCCCGGGCGGATGTGCAATCGAAACCCGCGCATTGCCGGAAATGCCGCCGGACCTGCCTTTGCCCGTTGCACCCCGTCGCGGCTTCCGCTAATCACGGCCTCAGGCACCCGTAGCTCAGCTGGATAGAGTGCTGCCCTCCGAAGGCAGAGGTCACAGGTTCGAATCCTGTCGGGTGCGCCAGCCCAAACCGCCAAGCCCGTGGCCCCCTCGTGGCTCTCCTGCGGTGAAACCGGGACCCCGATCTTGCCGCCATTGGCCCGAATTGCCGCCGGTCTTGCCCTGGGAACCCTGGGCGGCCTGGTGTTCCACGCGCTGGCGCTGCCCTTGCCCTGGATGCTGGGGGCGCTTTTCGTCACCATGACGGCCTCGGTCGCCGGGTTGCCGGTGCAGGGGCCCGCCCGGCTGCGGTCCGCGATCGTCGCCATCATCGGCGTCCTCCTCGGCTCGCGCTTCACGCCCGAGGTGCTGGACCAGGCCGGCCACACCCTGGTGACGCTGGCGGTCCTGCTGGCCTATCTCGCCGTGGTCGCTGCCGTGGTCGTGCCCTTCTACCGCTTTGTCGGCCGCCAGGACTGGACCACCGCCTATTTCGCCGGGATGCCCGGCGGCCTGTCCGAGATGATCGAACTGGGCGAGGCGCGGGGCGCCAATGTCCCGGCCATCGTGCTGGCCCATTCGCTGCGCATCGTCGTCACCATCGCGCTGATGGCGCTTCTGTTCCGCGTGGTCCTTGGCCATGACGTCGGCGCGGCCAGCGGCGCGGGAGGCCCGGCTTTGGGGCTGGCCGATGCCGTCCTCCTGACGGCAAGCGCGGTTCTGGGCGCGGTTCTCGGGACCAGGCTTCGCCTGCCCGCCCCGACCTTCCTTGGCCCGCTGATCCTGTCGGCGGCAGTGCATCTGGCCGGGATCACCGAAAGCGCGCCGCCGACCCTGCTGGTCAATGCCGCGCAGGTGGTGCTGGGCACGATCCTCGGCTGCCGCTTCCTTGGTATCGCGCCGGTGATGCTGGCCCGCGCGGGACTGCTCAGCCTTGGCTCCACCGTCCTCACGCTGGCGCTGGCCTTGGGGGCGGGTTTGGCGATGGGGCAACTGGCCGGGGTAAGCCTTGATCAGGCCATGCTCGCGCTGGCGCCGGGCGGGCTGACCGAGATGGGGCTCATCGCGCTGGCGATCCAGGCCGACGTGGCCTTCGTCGCGCTGCACCATGTCGCGCGCATTCTGGTGGTCATCGTCCTTGCCCCGGTCCTTGCCCGGATCCTGCCCGCCGACCGCTGATCCCGGACCCGGACCGGGCGCGCCCCTTGTCTTCTTGCAAATGCTTCTCATTTACATTCTACTGCCACCCGGAGAGGAGCCATGATGCCAAGCCGCCGCCTGCTTCTTCTTGCCGCCCTGACCGCCGCCCTGCCGCTGCCTGCCCTGGCCGAGGCCCGGCTCAAGGTCGTCACCACCTTCACTGTGATCGCGGACATGGTCCGCAACGTCGCGGGCGAAGGGGTGGAGGTGGTCTCGATCACCAAGCCGGGGGCCGAGATCCACGGCTATGAACCCACGCCGAAGGACATCGTCGGCGCCTCGGATGCCGACCTCGTCCTCCGGAACGGCCTCAACCTTGAACGCTGGTTCGAGCAGTTCCTGACCAACCTTGGCGAAGTGCCCTCGGCCACCCTGACGGACGGGATCGAGCCGATCTCGATCTCGGGCGGGGATTATGACGGCAAGCCCAACCCCCATGCCTGGATGAGCGTCGACAATGCGCTGCTCTATGTGGACAATATCGCCGCCGCGCTTTCTGCGGCCGATCCGGCCCATGCCGCGACCTATGCGGCCAATGCCGAGGCCTACAAGGCCGAGCTCGCCGCAGCCCTTGACCCCCTCAAGGCGCAGATCGCGGCGCTGCCGGAAGACCGGCGCTGGCTGGTCACCTGCGAGGGCGCCTTCTCCTATCTCGCCCGCGATCTGGGGCTGAGCGAGCTCTATCTCTGGCCGATCAATGCCGACCAGCAGGGCACGCCCCGCCAGGTCCGGGCCGTCATCGACGGGGTCCGCGAACACCGGATCCCGGCCGTCTTCTGCGAAAGCACCGTCTCCTCCGCCCCGGCCGAACAGGTCTCGCGCGAGACGGGGGCAGCCTTTGGCGGCGTGCTCTATGTTGACAGCCTGAGCGCTGGCGACGGGCCGGTGCCGACCTACCTCGACCTTCTGAAGGTCACCACCGAAACCATCGCCAAGGGGCTTGCCCCGGCGGACTGAGGACGACATGCGCGACAGCCAGACAACCGAAGGCATCTTCGCCGAGGGCGTCACCGTCACCTACCGCAACGGACTGACCGCGCTGACCGATGCCAGTTTCACGGTCCCACGGGGCACGATCACTGCCCTCGTCGGGGTGAACGGTGCGGGGAAATCGACGCTCTTCAAGGCGATCATGGGCTTCGTCCCCGTCGCGCGGGGCACGATCCGCCTGCTCGGGATGCCGGTCCGCGAAGCGCTGCGCCGGAACCTCGTCGCCTATGTCCCCCAGGCCGAGGAGGTGGACTGGTCCTTCCCGGTCCTGGTCGAGGATGTGGTGATGATGGGCCGCTTTGGCCATATGGGGATGCTCCGCCGCCCCTCCGCCACCGACCGCGCCAAGGTCGATGAGGCGCTGGCGCGGGTGGGTCTCCAGGACCTCCGCCACCGCCAGATCGGCGAGCTTTCGGGGGGGCAGAAGAAACGCGTATTCCTGGCCCGCGCGCTGGCGCAGGAAGGCCGGATCATCCTGCTCGATGAACCTTTCACCGGCGTCGACGTGAAGACCGAAGAACAGATCATCACCCTCCTGCGCAGCTTGCGCGACGAAGGCCATGTCATGCTCGTCTCCACCCACAACCTCGGTTCGGTCCCGGACTTCTGCGACCGCACCGTCCTTGTCAAAGGCACCGTCCTCGCCCACGGCCCGACCGAAACCACCTTCACCCGCGCCAACCTCGAACGCGCCTTCGGGGGCGTCCTGCGCCACTTCACCCTTGGTGGCCCCGATCTGCACGAGGATGACGACAGCCGCGAGATCTCGATCCTCACGGACGACGAACGCCCCTTCGTCCAGTACGGCCGGAAGGGCGACAGATGACTCTGGCCATCTTTCACATTTGCCCAAATATCCCCGCCGGAGGCAAACCCGAGCCGTTTTGCGTCCTTCACGCAAAACGGCGAGACAAAAGGCTTGCGCCGCAAGGCGCTCCATCAAGCAGCCGTCCCAACCCGCGAGCGGCCCTCCATGCTTGAGCCCTTCGCCTACGGCTACATGACCAATGCCATGTGGGTCGCGGGCCTCGTCGGCGGCGTCTGCGGGTTCCTGTCGGCCTATCTGATGCTCAAGGGCTGGTCGCTGATCGGCGATGCGCTGTCCCACTCCGTCGTGCCGGGGGTGGCGGGGGCCTATATCCTCGGCCTGCCTTTCGCGCTCGGGGCTTTCCTCTCCGGGGGCCTCGCCGCCGCCGCCATGCTGTTCCTGACCAACCGCACCGGCCTCAAGACCGATACGGTGATCGGCCTGATCTTCACCAGCTTCTTCGGCCTCGGCCTGTTCCTGATCTCGATCTACCCGACGTCCGTCTCGATCCAGACCATCACCATGGGCAACATTCTTGCCATCTCGCCCGGCGATACCCTGCAGCTGGTGATCATCGGAGGCATCTCCGCCGCCGTCCTCCTCTTCCTGTGGAAGGACCTCATGGTCGCTTTCTTCGACGAGGCGCACGCCCGCACCATCGGCCTGCGCCCCGACCTCTTGAAAGTGGTGTTCTTCACCCTCCTCTCCGCCTCGACCGTTGCGGCCATGCAGACCGTGGGGGCCTTCCTGGTCGTCGCCATGGTCGTGACGCCCGGCGCCACCGCCTATCTCCTGACCGACCGTTTCCCGCGCCTCCTGACGCTTTCCGCCACGATCGGCGCCGGCACCGGATTTGCGGGCGCCTATCTCAGCTACTTCCTTGACGGCGCCACCGGGGGCGTCATCGTCCTCCTCCAGACCGCGCTTTTCGCCGCCGCCTTCCTCCTCGCCCCGAAACACGGCCTTCTCGCCGCGAAGCGGAGGGCGAAGGCATGATCGACTTCCTCCTCCAGCCCTTCCAGTTCCCCTTCATGCAGAACGCCTTCTGGATCGCGCTGATCGTGGCGCCGCCCACGGCGCTGCTGTCCTGTTTCCTGGTCCTGAAGGGCTGGGCGCTGATGGGGGACGCCGTCTCCCATGCCGTCCTGCCCGGCATCGTGCTGGCCTACCTGACCGGCCTGCCGCTTCTGCTTGGGGCCTTCACCGCCGGCCTCGGCTCGGCGCTGCTTACCGGCTGGATCGCCGACAACAGCCGGATCAAGCGCGACACGGTGATGGGGGTGGTCTTCTCGGCCATGTTCGCGGCGGGGATCGTGCTTATCACCGCCTTCCCGACCGAGATCCACCTCGACCACATCCTCTTCGGCAACATGCTCGGGGTCGGGGGCGCGGACCTGCTGACCGCCGCCCTGATCTCGGCCCCCGTCACCCTGACCCTTAGCCTCAAATGGCGCGACCTCATGCTCCACGCCTTCGATCCGGCGCAGGCGCAGGTCTCGGGCCTGCCGGTCAAGCTCCTCCACTACGGGCTTCTCGCCATCCTCGCGCTGACCATCGTGGCCACGCTCTCCTCCGTCGGCCTGATCCTTGCCATCGGCCTTCTGATCGCGCCGGGGGCCATCGCCTTCCTCACCACCCGCAGCTTCGGCGCGATGCTGGTCACCGCCACGGGAACGTGCCTTTTCGCCATGACCGCCGGTGTCTGGGCGAGCTTCCACCTCGACAGCGCCCCGGCGCCCACGATCATCCTGATCCTGACCGCGATCTTCCTGCTTGCCTTCCTTCGCCGCGCCCTGCGCCGGCCCGCCTGATCCGACCCTTTACGCGCGATGGGGAACCTCCTACGCATTGGGGCGATGCGCGAGACCCCCCTGACCCAGGCCATCGAGGCCAGTCTGGCCCGAATCGCCGCCGAGCCCTCCGGCCCGGCGCGGCTGGAGGCGCAGCTCCGCCAGCTGGCGAAATGGCGGTCGGTCGTGCTGGTGAACACCCTCGCGGCACGCCAGGGCGACGCCATCGCTCACGGCCCCTTCGCCGGCATGGCCTACCCGGTCGCCGCCTCCGAGGGCGGCCGCGCGCCGCGCCTCATGGGCACCTATGAGGCAAGCCTGCATCCGGTCCTTGAAATGGTCATTGCCCGCGCCTATCCGCAGGTCCTGGATATCGGTTGCGCCGAAGGTTATTACGCCGTCGGCCTTGCCCGCCGGATGCCCGACAGCCTCATCCACGCCCGCGACAGCGACGCCCGGGCCCGCGCGCTCTGCGCCGCGCTGGCCAAGGCCAATGGCGTGACCGACCGCCTTCGCATCGGCCCCGAGGTCGCCCAGGCCGACCTTGCCCTCTGCGCCAGGGCCCGGACCTTCGTCCTGTGCGACATCGAAGGGGCCGAGGAGACGCTTCTGGATCCCGCCCGTGCCCCGGCACTGACCGAGGCCGACCTTCTGGTCGAAACCCATTCCCCCGCGGCGCTGGACCGCCTTGCCGCGCGTTTCGGCGCCAGCCCCCGGATCACCCGGATCGACCGGGCCCTGCGCCCGGACCTGCTCCCGAACTGGGACGATACGCTTTCTGACCTCGACCGCCTGCTCCTGCTCTGGGAATGGCGCGCGCGGCCCACCCCCTGGCTCTGGATGGAGCGGACATGACCCGGACCAATGCCGCGATCTGGTTCACCGCCGACGGCTATGACCCCGCCTCCAAGGGGATCAACGGCCGCCGCGTGGCCGGGGAAAGTTTCCTGCGCGGCTTTTTCGCCCATGGCGACGTCGAGGAATTCGTCAGCCTCGCCCACAGCTCTGCCGACCATGCCGCCTTTGCCGCCATGGCCCGCGCCGCCGGGGTGACGCGACCCCTGCGCGCCGTGCGGCTGGACCAGCCCGCCGCGATGCGCCCGGTCGAGGTGGTCAGCTACCCCGCCCCGATCGGCACGACCGAATGTTGGCGCCGCGCGCCGCACGGGGGGGCGGCCTGGGCGCTGTGCGGGATCACCCATACGATCTCGACCCGGACGGTGATGCAGGGCCTTTTCGACCTCCGCTCGGCACCGCAGATGCCCTGGGATGCGGTTATCTGCACCTCTCACGCCGTGCAGGCCGCCGTCCGCCGGCTGATGGAGCTGGGCGAGGATCACCTTGCCCGCCAGTTCCCCGGCGCGGTCCTGCCGGCGCGGCCGCTGCTGCCGGTGATCCCGCTTGGGGTCCATTGCGACGACTTCGCCCGCGACCCGGCGGCGGGGCAGGGGCTGCGCGCCCGGCTTGGCATCGCGCCGGGGGATGTGGTGGCCTGCACCATCGCCCGCCTGACCCCGGACGAGAAATTCGACCCCTTTCCGCTGTTCCTCGCGCTGGAGGAAGCCCAGGCCCGGCTGGCGGCGGCGGGGAAGGGGCGGCTTCACCTCATCCTCTGCGGCCAGTTCCGGATCGGGCACTGGCAGGCCGTGTTCGAACGCGGCGCGGCCCGGCTCATGCCCTCCTGCGGCTATCACCTGACCGATGGCGGCGACGCCGAGGCGCGGAAGGCCACGCTCTCGGCCGCCGACATGTTCCTCTTTCCCATCGACAACGTGCAGGAAACCTTCGGCCTCGCCCCGGTCGAGGCGATGGCGGCGGGGCTCCCGGTCATCGTCTCGGACTGGGACGGGCTGCGCGACACGGTGACGCCCGAGGTCGGGGTCCGGGTGCCCAGCGAGCTGCCCCTGCCCGGATCGGCCACCCATCTGGCGCAGCGCCACCTGGGCGGGACGGATGGCTACGTGCAGTATGTCGGCCAGCTTGCCGCGCTGACCCGGCTTGACGTGGGGGCGCTGGCGCGAGCGATCGAGGCCCTGGCGCTGGACCCCGCCCTGCGTGCCCGGATGGGGGCATCGGGACAGGCGCGGGCCCGGGCGCTTTACGACTGGCGCGCGGTGATCCCGCAGATGCAGGCGCTCTGGGCCGAGCAGGCGGCGATGCTGGCCCATGCCCGTCAACGCCCCGGCCCCGTGACCGCAGCGATGGACCCCGCGCTCGTCCCCGTCGGCCCCGCGCCCGAGCAGATGTTCGCCGCCTATCCCAGCCGCCAGCCCGTCCCCGACCGTCGCCTGCGCCCGGTCCTCCTGACCACGCGCCCCGGCCTTGCCGAGACCTTCGACCTGCGCGACTACCCCTTCACCCGCCGCCTGCCCGAGGATCCCGCCGTCCTTGCCGCCGTCCTTGCCGCGCACGCGCCCGCCGCCACCCCCGCCGAGGTCGCCGCGGCGACCGGCCTGCGCCCCGGCGTGGTCGCCCGCGCCACCGCCTGGCTGCTCAAATACCACTTCCTGGAGGAGGCCCCATGACCCGTTCGATCCTCATCACCGGCGCCGGAGCCGGCATCGGCCGCGCCACTGCGCGCCTTTTCCTGGCCGAGGGCTGGGAGGTCACGCTCCTTGGCCGCCGCCGCGAGACGCTGGAGGAAACGGCAGCGGGAAAGCCCGCCCGCATCATCCCCTGCGACGTGGGCGACCCCGCGGCGGTCGAGGCCACCTTCGCCGAACTCGACCGGCTTGACGTCCTGTTCAACAATGCCGGGATCTCGGCCCCCGCCGCCCCGATCGACGAGATCCCGGTGGACCAGTGGCTTGACGTCTGCCGCACCAATATCACCGGGATGTTCCTCTGCGCCCGCGCCGCTTTCGGCCTGATGCGCCGCCAGTCGCCGCAAGGGGGCCGCATCATCAACAACGGCTCGATCTCGGCCCATGCGCCGCGCCCAGGCTCCACGCCCTATACCATGTCGAAACATGCGGTGACGGGCCTCACCCGCACCCTTGGCCTTGACGGCCGCGCCTTCGACATCGCCTGCGCCCAGATCGACATCGGCAACGCCCTGACCGAGATGGCCGCCCGCTTCACCCAGGGCGTGCCCCAGGCCGACGGCAGCATCAGGGCCGAGCCGGTGATGGACGTCGATCACGTCGCACGGATGGTCCTGCACATGGCGCGCCTGCCCCTGGACGTGAACACGCCCTTCGTCACCATCATGGCCCGCGACATGCCCTTCCTCGGGCGCGGCTAGGCGGCCTCGGTATAGATGCCCTGCAGAAGCTGGATCGTCCGCAACACCTTGGGATCCTGGATCGCGTAGAAGATCGCCTTGCCTTCCCGCCGCGTGCTGACCAGCCCTTCCAGCCGCAGCCGTGCCAGCTGTTGGCTTACCGCCGCCTGGCGCGAGCCCAGAAGCTGCTCAAGCTCGGTCACCGACCGCTCGGCTTCGGCCAGATGGCACAGGATCGCCAGCCGTCCCTCATGGCTGAGCGCCTTCAGGAAAGCCGCCGCTTCCGGAGCGCAGGCCACAAGACCGCTCGTTTCGACCGGAGTCGACGCAAGCGTCGCCCCCTTCGCGAAAGGGGACAGGCCATTCTGTTCACGCGACATACGGGGGACTCCACTCAACTCTGGATTGAAAACCAACATATCACCACTTGCGCAAGTGCGCGAGGTCTCTCTTGCCACGCGGACGGCCGCCGGGCAAGATTCGGCTGAATCAAACCACTGACTACTCGCGCTATCGGCGAACGCCCGCCGTGTTACACCCCTCCGGCCGAGCGCGCGGCCAAACAGCAAGCCCCATCAAGGACCAAAGATGAGCCGACCCCTTGCCTTCTCCGCGCCCGGACGCTTCTGGCGCGGCAATCTCCACACCCATTCCGACCGGTCCGACGGCGCGCTCAGCCCCGAGGAGGTCTGCCGCCGCTACCGGGATGAAGGCTATGATTTCCTTGCCCTCACCGATCATTTCATCGGCCATTACGGCTATCCGATCGTCGACACCGTTCCCTTCCGCACCGAAGGCTTCACCACGATTCTCGGGGCCGAGCTTCATTCCGGCGCGATGGCGAATGGCGAGCTTTGGCATATCCTCGCCGTGGGCCTGCCGCCGGATTTCGCGCCCTCGAACAGCCCGACCTTTGTCCCCGTTCAGGACCAGGAGAGCGGGGCCGAGATCGCCGCCCGCGCCGTTGCGGCCGGGGCCTTCGTCGCCATCGCCCATCCTCAGTGGTCCGGCCTGACGCTGGCGGATGCCCGCACGATCAGCGCTGCCCATGCGGTTGAAATCTACAACCACGGCTGCGCCACCGGGGCCGACCGGGCCGACGGCGGCGCGATTCTGGACCTTCTTCTGACCGAGGGGCGGCACTTGACCCTCATCGCCACCGATGACGCGCATTTCACCGAACCGGACCATTTCGGTGGCTGGGTGATGGTCAAGGCGCAAGAAAACACGCCCGAGGCGCTGCTCGCGGCACTGAAGGTGGGGGCCTTCTACTCCACGCAAGGCCCCGAGTTGCGCGATGTCTACCTCGACGGTGATCATGTGGTGGTGGAAAGCTCGGCCGTGGTCTCGGTCGTGGCGCTGGGGCATGGGACGGGGGCCAAGGCGGTGCACGGCCATTCGCTGACCCGCGCTGCCGTGCCCTTGCAGCGGCTGAACAACAGCCCCTGGGTCCGGGTGGCCGTGATCGACGCCGCCGGACGCCGGGCCTGGTCGAATCCGATCTGGCGCGAGGGGGGGCGGAACCCGAGGGTGGCCTCGACGTAAACCCCGTGCAGGAGGCGAGCGATGCCGGGACCGACGATGATCACCGATGTCGAGACGTTCTTCGCCCAGGGCTGCGGCCGCTGCGCGCGCTTTGCGACACCGGATTGCTCGACCCGGTTCTGGCTGGAGGGCCTGCTGACCCTCCGCCGGATCTGCCGCGAGGCGGGGCTGGAGGAGGTCGCGAAATGGGGCCATCCGGTCTATATGCACGCCGGGCGCAATATCGCGATCATGGGGGCCTTCCGGGGTGATTTCCGGCTGACCTTCTTCAATGCGGCACTTCTGCTTGACTCGGAAGGGTTGCTGGAGCGGCAAGGTCCGAACACCCGCCATCCCGACTGCCTGCGCTTCACGGACAATGCCTCACCCCAGGCGCAGGAGGGGGCGATCCGCGGTTTCCTCTCCCAGGCGATGGCCCATGCCGAGGCCGGGACCCTGCCGCCGAAGGACCCGGTCGCGCTGCACCTGCCGGACGAACTGACCGAGGCGCTGGATGCCGACCCCGCGCTGGCCGAAGCCTTCCATGCGCTGACGCCGGGACGGCAGAAAAGCTGGGCGCTGCAGGTGGCCGGGGCGAAGGCAGCCGCCACCCGGCTGGCCCGCATCGACCGCGCCCGCCCGAAGATCCTGGCCGGCAAAGGGGCCAACGAACGCTAGGGCCGCTCCTCGGTCGACGTCGTCTCCGCGTCGCGGGGCGCGGGTGCCTCGGCGATGCGCGCAGGAAATGCGACCGAGAGCCTACCCCAGGCTGGCGCAAGCAGGGTTAAGCGTTCATGAACGGCCTCGCCCAAGCCCTTGATTCCACAGGGGCAGGGGACACTGTCCTCGCTGGACAGCCCCGGTTTGACCCCCGGCCCGCTGCCCGTTACCATTCCCCGCATGACCCAGGACCCCGCTCTCCGCATGACCCAGGCCCTCCGCGACGGCGGGGTGCGCGTGACCCGCCAGCGCGAGGCGCTGCTCAAGGTCCTGACCGAGGCCGAGGATCACCCCGACGCCGCCGAGCTGCACCGCCGCGCCCGGACGCTGGACGACAGCCTCTCGCTTGCCACCGTCTACCGGACCCTCTCGGTCCTGGAACGGGAAGGGGTGGTGCTGAAGCTGCCGCTGGAAAACGGCGGCGCGCGGTACGAGGTCGCGGACGCCCCCCACCACGACCATATCGTCGATCTCGACACGGGGCAGATCACGGAATTCCGGTCGGAAAAGATCGAACAGCTCCAGCGCGAGATCGCGGCCGAGCTGGGCTTCGAGATCATCCATCACCGGATGGAGCTTTACTGCCGGAAGAAGCCCTAGCCAGTGAAGACCCCGTAGCGGCCCTGGCTGAAGACCAACGGCTCCCCCGCCCGGACCGCCACCCGCAGGACGCGCCCCACCACGATCGCATGGTCGCCCCCGTCATGCACGGCATGGGCGGCGCAGTCGAAACGGGCCAGCGCGCCGGTCAGGGTCGGCAGCCCCTCGGTCGTCACGGAATGGTCCAGCCCGTCGAACCCCGCCCCGCCGCGGGCGAAGCGGGCCAGCCAGTCGCGCTGCCCGGCCTCGAGCACGTGGATCGCGAAATGGGCCGCCCCGGCGAAGATCGCGAAGCGCGACGAGGCGCGGGCGGGCGACCAGAGCACCAGCGGCGGGTCGAGCGAGACCGAGGCGAAGCTGTTGGCCACGAAGCCCACCGGCCCCTCCGGCCCGAGCGTGGTGACCAGCGTCACCCCGGTCGCGAAACGGCCGAAAGCGTCCCGCAAGGCGCGCGGGTCGGCGGGGTCGATCTGGATCTCGGGGGCGGGGCTTCCGTCGGGCATGGTTGAACCTGTCATGGGACCCAGCAGATATGCCAAGCCCCGCGACATTCAACCGCAATCTTGCGCGTCAGACTGTGCGCAAAAGCCGAAGCGCGTCGTAGATCGCGGCATGGGTGTTGCGCGCCTCGACCGCATCTCCGATCCGGAAAAGCTGGAACCCCGCGACCTCGGGCTGCGGCCGCCCGTCGATCATCGCGTCATAATCCACCGCGCCCCGGTTCCCGGACAGCGGCCGCAGCGCGAGATAGAGGTCCGCCAGCGGCTGCGTGCCGTGGTTCACCACGACCTGGTCATATTGCGCGGTCCGCTCCAGCTTCATGTAGTCCGAGCCGATCACCGCCTCCAGCTGGTTGCCCGCCCGCCGCACTGCGTCCAGCCGGTAGGTGACCGTGAAGGTCACAGCCTTGTCCTGCAGGGCGCGCATGTAGGGGACGAGGTTCATCCCCATCACCTCGGGCGCGAAGCTGCGGTCGCGGGTCATCACTTCGACCTTCGCCCCCGTCTCGGCAATCGCCTGCGCCGCCTGCAAGGCCGCGTGGTCGCCCGCGTCGTCATAGAGAAGCACGTTCGTGCCGGGCTTCACATCGCCTGACAGGATGTCCCAGGTCGAGACGACCAGGTCATTGCCCGCACCAAGGATATCGGTCCGCGGCAGGCCGCCCGTGGCGATCACGACCACGTCCGGGCTTTCTTCTGTCACATCAGAGGCTTCCGCCCAGGTGTTGAAGCGGAATTCCACCCCCTTCGCCTGACATTGTGCCATGCGCCAGTCGATGATCCCGATCATCTCGGAGCGCCGTTTCTGCTGCGCGGTCAGGCGGATCTGGCCGCCGGGCTGGTCGGCGACCTCGAAGACCACGACGGAATGACCGCGCTCGGCCGCGACCCGCGCGGCCTCAAGCCCCGCCGGGCCTGCGCCCACCACGACGACCTTCTTCTTCACCGGCGCGGGATCGATTTCATGCGGTTGCGAGCCTTCGCGCCCGGTGGAGGGGTTATGGATGCACAGGGCCATGCCGCCCTGATAGATCCGGTCGAGGCAATAGGTCGCGCCGACGCAGGGCCGGATGTCGTCCTCGCGGCCTTCGATGATTTTGCGCACGATATGCGGGTCGGCCATGTGGGCCCGGGTCATGCCGACCATGTCCAACTGCCCCGTCGCCACCGCATGCCGCGCCGTCGCCACGTCCGGGATGCGCGCGGCGTGGAAGGTGGGCAGCCCGACCTCGGCCCGGACCCGCCCGGCGAAGTCCAGATGCGGGGCGGAGCGCATCCCCTGGATCGGGATCACATCGGTCATCGCGGGATCGGTGTGGATGCGGCCCTTGATCACATTAAGAAAGTCGACCATCCCGCTGTCACGGAACATCTTTCCGATGGCGATGCCTTCCTCGGCATCGATCCCGCCCTTGTCGTCCTCATCCGCCGTGTAGCGCATCCCCAGCAGGAAATCCGGCCCCACCCGCTTGCGGCAGGCGGCCAGCACCTCCATCGCAAAGCGGGCGCGGTTCTCCAGGCTGCCACCCCAGGGCGCGGGAAGCGTGTTGGTGAAGGGCGACATGAACTGGTCCATAAGATGGCCGTAACATTCGAACTCCACCCCATCGACGCCGGCGGCCTGCATCCGTTCGCAGGCATCGGCATAGTCGCGGATGATGCGGTCGATGTCCCAGTCCTCGATCACCTTGGGAAAGGCGCGGTGGGCGGGCTCGCGCTCGGCCGAGGCGGAGACGACGGGCAGCCAGTCGCCCTTGTCCCAGCGCGTGCGGCGGCCAAGGTGCGACAGCTGGATCATCACCGCCGCCCCCGCCTCGTGGCAGTCATCGGTCAGCCGCTTCATCCACGGCACGATCTCGTCCTTCCAGACCAGAAGGTTGGAAAAGACCGGCGGGCTGTCCCGGCTGGTGCTGGCCGAGCCTGCGGTCATCACCATCGCCACCCCGGCCTTGGCGCGTTCCAGATGGTAAAGCCGGTAGCGGTCCTTCGGCATCCCGTCGTCGCCATAGGCCGGTTCATGGCTGGTCGTCATGATCCGGTTGCGGAGGGTCAGGTGTTTCAGTTGGTAGGGCTGGAGGAGCGGATCGGTCGACATGGGGCCTCGCCAAGGGAATCGCGTCTGGCCCGACTATCGCAAAACTTGACATATGTGTCGAGTTTTGTTTCGATCCGCTTGTAACCCGGCCGGACGGGTGGTTAGGTCGCCAGATGAACAGGCAAAAGACCGAACGCGGCTGGCGGGGCACGCCGGACCTCTGGCTGGACGCGGCCTATGACCTTCTGGTCGAGGGCGGGGTAGAGGCGGTCAAGGTCATGCCGCTGGCCGAACGGCTCGGCCTGTCGCGCACCAGCTTCTACTGGCATTTCCCCGATCGTGAGGCGCTGCTCTCGGGTTTGATCGAGCGTTGGAAGGCCAAGAACACCGGCAATCTGGTGGCGCGCTGCGAAACCCCGGCGGCGACGATTGCCGAGGCGATGCTGAACCTGTTTGACTGCTGGTATGACAGCGACCTTTTCGACAGCGGTCTGGAATTCGCCATGCGGACCTGGGCCTTGACCGACCCGTCGGTCGAGGCGGCGATGGCCGACGCGGATACCACCCGCATCGCGGCGATCGCGGCGCTGTTCCGGCGCTTTGGCTATGCCGAGACCGAGGCCGACACCCGGGCGCGGACGCTTTATCTGACCCAGGTCGGTTATATCGCCTTGCGCTCACGCGAGGAGTTCGACCTGCGGCTGGCGCGGGTCCCGGCCTATGTGCTGACCTTTTCGGGGCAGTCACCGACCGCGACGGAGATGGCCGCCTTCGTGGCGCGCCACCAGCCTAGGTCAGGCGGTTGAGCAGCTGAAGCAGCGTTTCACGCTCGGCCGGGGTGAGGGGGGACAGCGTGTCCTGCGAGACCTGCAGCGCGGTGCCGGTACGGGCTGCGAACAGCGCGGCTCCGGCTTGGGTCAGGGTCACGGTCAGGCGGCGGCGGTCGTCGGGATCGGCGCCGGTCGCGACATAGCCAAGGCGGGTGAGCCGGTCGACCACGCCCTTGATCGTCGCCCCATCCATCGCCGTCTCGCGTCCCAGATGGTTCTGCGACAGCGGCCCGACCTGGGCCAGCCGGGCAAGGACGGCGAACTGGGTCGTCGTGACCTCGGGGATCGCGGCGGCAAAGATCGCAAGATGCCGCTGCGTGACGCGGCGCAGCAGGTAGCCGATCTGGTCGTCAAGGCAATAGTCCGCAGCATCTTCCATGTCTTTGCGATAAGCTCTGCGGCCCCACCGCGCAAGACTGTTGACAGGTCGGTCCCACCGGCCGCAGTCTTGTTTCTGTGCAAACGAATTCGGGGGCCAGAGTGCCGGACTATGCCCGTCCCGAAAGCCTGCCTCAGGCGCTGCGGCTGATGTCTCAGGGCGGTTGGCGGGTGCTGGCGGGGGGGACCGACCTATACCCCGGCGCGAGGGCCAGCCTGTCCGGCCCGATGCTGGACCTTGGCGGCCTGGAGGAGTTGCGGGGCATCCGCATGGGGCAGGGGCTGCGCATCGGCGCGGGCGTCACCTGGGCGGAGATCGTGGCTGCCGACCTGCCACCGGCCTGCCGCGCCCTGCAACAGGCCGCGGGTCTGGTGGGCGGGCGGCAGATCCAGAATGCAGGCACCATCGGCGGCAACCTTTGCAACGCCTCGCCCGCGGCGGATGGCGTGCCGCCGCTGCTGGCGCTGGGGGCGGAGGTGGAGCTTGCGGCGCCCTCTGGTCCCCGTCGTCTGGCCCTGGGCGACTTCCTCCTTGGCCCGCGCCGCACCGCCCTTGGCCCCGATGAGGTGCTGACCGCCATCCTCATCCCCGAGGCGGCGCTTTCCGGCCGCTCTGCCTTTGTCAAACTTGGCGCGCGGGCGCATCTGGTGATCTCCATCGCCATGGCCGCCGCCCGGCTTGAGGTCGCGGCGGGCCGCGTGACCGAGGCCGCGCTGGCGGTCGGTTCGTGTTCCCCCGTGGCCGTCCGGCTTCCCGGGATCGAGGCCGCGCTGCTGGGCGCGCCCGTTGCCGAGGCGGTGGCGCGCATCCGGGCCGAGGACGTGGCCGCCGCGCTTTCGCCGCTGGATGATGTGCGCGCCACGGCAGAGTATCGGCGCGCGGCGGCGGCAGAACTTGTCCGCCGCGCGGTGGCGGAGGCGCTGGCATGATCCGCTTCCTCCTGAACGGCACCGATGTCGCGGTCGAGGCTCCGCCCACCGAACGCCTGTCCGAGACCCTGCGCGAACGGCTGGGCGCGGTCGGCACCAAGGTCGGTTGCGACGCGGGCGATTGCGGGGCCTGCACGGTCCTGCTGGACGGCGCGGCGGTCTGTGCCTGCCTTACCCCGGCCGCCCGGGTCGCGGGCCGCGCGGTCACGACGGTCGAGGAGGAAACCCCCGAACTCAGCCGCCTCCGCGCCAGTTTCCACGCCCATGGCGCGGCGCAATGTGGCATCTGCACGCCGGGGATGCTGCTGGCGGCTGCCGAGCTTCTGACCCGCCGCGCCCAGCCATCGGAGGCCGAGGTGGAACAGGCCCTCGGCGGTGTTCTTTGCCGCTGCACCGGCTATCGCAGCATCATCGCCGCCGTGGTGGCGGCGGGGCAGGGTGGCACAAACCCGGTTGCACCCCTCGGCGCGGTTGGCGACCCGCTTCCCCGCCTTGATGGCGCCGCCAAGGTTGCGGGCGACAGCTTTGGCGCGGACGACTGGCCCGACGGCGCGCTGCTGGTCAAGGCCGTCCGCTCCCCCCATCCCCATGCCGCGTTCCATTTCGGCGACCTGAGCGCGTTCCGCGCCCGCCCCGGCGTCGCTGCCGTCCTGACCGCCGCCGACATCCCCGGACGCAACGCCTTTTCCGTCATCCCCCCCTTCGCCGACCAGCCCGCCATCGCCGCTTCGCCCGCGCGCTTCCGCGGCGAATGCGTGGCGCTCGTGGCTTTCGAGCCGGGGGCTGACCCCGACCTGACCGGCTTCCCGATCACCTGGGACCCCCTCGCTCCCCTTACCACGCCCGAGGAGGCCGAGGCCGGAGCGCCCCTCCATCCCACCCGCCCCGGCAACCTTCTGATCGAGGGGCGCGTCGTGAAGGGCGACGCTGCCGCTGCCCTCGCCGGCTCGGCCCATGTCGTCGAGGGCGAGATGACCACCGCTTTCGTCGAACATGCCTATATCGAACCCGAAGCGGGCTCTGCCTGGATGGAGGGCGACACCCTCACCATCCGCGCCTGCACCCAGGCTCCCGGCATGGACCGTGAGGACACCGCCGCGATCCTAGGTCTGCCCGTGGAAAAGGTCCGCATCATCCCCTCGGCCACCGGCGGCGGCTTCGGATCGAAACTGGATATCTCGCTGCAACCGCTGATCGGCCTTGTCACGCTCAGGACCGGCCGCCCCTGCCGGATGACCTACAGCCGGCAGGAGAGCATGACCTCGACCACCAAGCGCCACCCGGCCGAGATGCGCGGTCGGATCGGCTGTGACGCAGAGGGCCGGATCACCGGGATGGAGTTCGAGGGCCGGTTCAACACCGGCGCCTATTCCAGCTGGGGCCCCACGGTGGCGAACCGGGTCCCGGTCCATGTCTCGGGCCCCTACCTGACGCCCGCGATCACCGCGAAGGCCCGCGCGATCCATACCCACGGGCCCGTCTCGGGGGCCTTCCGCGGCTTCGGCGTTCCGCAAGGCGCGCTGTGGCAGGAAACGCTCTACGACCGGCTGGCGGACAAGGCCGGGATTGACCGGCTGGAGTTCCGGCTGCGCAACGCGCTCCGCGACGGCGACCCGTCCGCCACGGGCCAGGTGCTGCGCGCGGTGGGCATCCACGATTGCCTGACCGCCCTGAAGCCGCATTGGACCCGCGCCCTGGCCGAGGCCAAGTGGCAGAAGGGCAGGGGCGTCGGTGTCGCCTCCTGCTGGTATGGCTGCGGCAACACGGCGCTGCCCAACCCTTCCACGATCCGCATCGGCCTGTCCCCTGCGGGCGATGTCGTGCTCCACCAGGGCGCGACCGATATTGGCCAGGGTTCGAACACCGTCATCGCCCAGATCGCGGCCGAGGCCTTGGGCCTGCCCCTGAGCGCCTTCCGCCTGATCGGCCCCGACACCGCGCGGACTCCCGACGCCGGCAAGACCTCCGCCAGCCGCCAGACCTATGTCACCGGCCGCGCCGCCCAGGCCGCGGCCGAGGCGCTGCGGGCTGCGATCCTCCGCCAGGCCAATGCCGGAGAGGGGGCGAGCCTCACCCTGAACGGCCCGATCCTGACGATCCGCGACGGCGGCACCGCAAGGATCGACCTTTCCACCCTGCCGCCCGATGCCCACGGCCATGCGCTTTCGGCCGAGGCGACTTACGACCCGCCGACGTCCCCCCTCGACCAGAACGGCCAGGGTGCGCCCTATGCCGTCTACGGCTATGGCGCGCAGATGGTGGAGCTTGTGGTCGACCAGGCGCTCGGCACCGTGCGGCTTCTGAAGATCACCGCCGCCCATGACGTCGGCCGCGCGATCAACCCGCTGCTCGCCCGCGGCCAGATCGAGGGCGGCATCGCCCAGGGCATCGGCCTTGCGCTGATGGAGGAATACCTCCCCGCGCGGACCGAGAACCTGCACGACTATCTGATCCCCACCACCAGCGACGTGCCGCCCATCGAAAGCCTCTTGGTCGAGGTCCCGGATCCCGAGGGACCCTTCGGCGCCAAGGGCCTTGGCGAACATGTCCTAATCCCCACCGCCCCCGCCATCCTGAACGCGATCCGCCACGCCACCGGGGCCGGGATCACCCGCGTCCCCGCCTTGCCGCATCGCATCCGCGAGGCTCTGCAAGGTCTTTCTCTTCCCCAAATATCCTCCGGGGGTGCGGGGGTGGAAAACCCCCCCTCCGCGGTCCGACCGGGGCGCGACGCATGACCGAGGCCGCCGAAAAGATCCGCTGCGATGCCTGCCCGGTGATGTGCTACATCGCGCCCGGCCAGACCGGGGCCTGCGACCGCTATGCCAATGCGGACGGCCGGATCGTGCGGACCGATCCCGTGGTCATGCTCTCCCACACTGTCGAGGCCGGGGGCCGCATCGTCCCCTTCGCCGCGCGCGACTGGGACGGCTCTCCGGTTCCGGCTGATGCCTTCGTCACCGGAATCGGGTCCGGTACCACCTACCCGGATTACAAGCCCGCGCCCTTCATCGTTTCCTCCCAGGTCGAGGGCGCGGATATGGTCACCGTGGTGACCGAGGCGATCTTCTCCTACTGCGGGGTCAAGGTGAAGATCGACACCGACCGCTTCCTCGGTCCCGAGGGCGCGACCGTACGCGTCCAGGGCGAAGCCGTTGGCCATGTCACGACCGCCGAATACGGCAGCCAGATGCTTAGCCTCGGGGGCGTCCACCACCTGACCGGCGGATCAAAGGCCGAGGGCCGCGTCACCTGCGCCGCGATGCTTGCGCTGTGCAACGGCGAGGCGGTGGAGATGGCCATCGACGGCGGCTCGACCGTCACCGTGCAGGCGGGTGAGGCGCCGATCGTCGACGGGCTGCGCGAGCGTCGGATGCGCGTCGGCTGCGGCTCGGCCACAATCGGCATGTTCGCGGTCCAGTGGCAGGGGCTGGTGGACGAGGTGGTGGTCGTCGACGACCATATCACCGGCGTCGTCAGCGAGCATCAGGCCGGCAAGGTCATCGGCTGGCCCCCTTCGGGCATACGCATCAAGGGCCACCGTTCCACCCCCGGCCGCTATTTCCGCGTTTCGGAGCCGGGCCAGGGCTGGGGCGGCACAAGGCTGACCGACCCCTTGGAGATTCTGGGCGAGTGGAACCCGAAGAAGGGCGCCCGTCCGGGCTTGCGGCTGCTGATGGTCTCTACCACCGGTGAGCAATCCGCCTACTATGTGCTTGATGACGCGCTGAACCCGGTCCGGCAGGACTTGCCGGAGGATCTGAGGAAAACCGTCGAACTCATTGACGAGAATTGCGAACCCTCCCTCTGCACCGTGCTTTTCGTCGGCGGTGCGGGCGGGTCGTTGCGGGCGGGGGTCGCAAAAAACCCGGTCCGCCTGACCCGCTCGGTTCAGGGCCGCATCACGCGGCTGACTTCCGGCGGGGCCGAGACCTGGGTCTGGCCCGGCGGCGGGATCACCTTCATGGTCGACGTCACCCGTCTGCCGAAATGCGCCTTCGGCTATGTGCCCACCCCAGCCCTTGTCGCACCGCTGGAATTCACCCTGCCGCGTGCCGACTATCTGGCGATGGGCGGGCATGAAGAGTCGATCCGCAGCCTTGACCAGTCGTTGGCCGAGGGTGGCGAATATCCCACGGAGGTCAAGGTTCAGCCATGGCCCTGACCGCCCCCCGTCCGACCGGAGCCGTTGCCGCGCTGCTGCCCGGAGGCCGTCTCCATCTCCAGCACGGCCCGATCGATATCGTGGCTGAGGCCTGGGGCGATCCCGCCGCCCTCCGCGGCGCCTATGCCCGGGCCGGGGCCCGCTTTGCCACGATCCTTGCAGAACTGGTCGCCGAACTCCCCGCGCTGCGCTCGGGAACGGCCCCCGTGCATGGCCCCATCGCGCGCCGCATGGCCGCCGCCGTGGCTCCCTTCCGGCCCGCCTTCCTCACTCCGATGGCCGCCGTCGCCGGCGCCGTGGCCGAAGAGATCCTCGCCGCCCTGACCGGACCGGGCATCCGCCGCGCCCATGCCAACAACGGCGGTGACATTGCGCTCTGGCTTGGTCCCGGTGAAAGCCTGACCTGCGCGCTGGCGGCCTCACCCATGGACCGGGTGACCATCCGCGCGACCGACCCGGTGCGCGGGATCGCCACCTCGGGCTGGCGGGGGCGGAGCTTTTCACTTGGCATCGCCGACGCGGTCACCGTCGTCGCGCGGACCGCCGCGATGGCGGATGCGGCGGCAACGATGCTGGCGAATGAGGTGGACCTCGACCACCCCGGCATCCGGCGCCGCCCCGCGCGTGAGGTGCAGTGCGACAGCGATCTGGGCGACCGGCTGGTGACGGTCGCGGTCCCGCCGTTGGCCCCCTGGGACCGGGCGAAGGCGCTGGACAGCGGGCTCCGGGCGGCCGAGGCTTTCCGGGCGCAGGGATTGATTGAAGGTGCCGCGCTTTTCCTGCAGGGTGATGGGCGCACGACTGGCGCGCTGATGGTTGAAGAAGGATATGCAAGTGGCTGATTTCGCTATCAGGAAGATCGTGGTCCAAGTTGAGGAGATCCGGCATGAAGGCGGGCCCTTGGTCCAGCCCCCGCCCATCCGGGGCGCGATCTACGCGATCTGCCGCAACCCCTTTGCGGGCCGCTATGAGCCCGACCTGCAACCGGCGATGGAGGATCTGAAGCCCCTCGCGCTGGACCTGACCGACCGCCTCGTCGCCGCGCTTGGCGGGCGTGAGGGGATCGACGCCTATGGCAAGGGCGCCATCGTCGGCGAGGGCGGTGAGAGCGAGCATGGCGCGCTTTGGCATGTCGCGGGCGGCTATGGGATGCGGGATCGGCTGGGGGAATGTCGGGCCATCGTGCCGAGCGTGATGAAGGTCGGCGGCATGGGCGCGACGCTGGACTTGCCGCTGGGCCACCTGAACGCGTCCTATGTCCGGTCGCGCTTTGATGCGATCACGCTGGCCTGTCCGGACGGGCCGCGGGCGAATGAGGTCCTTTTCGCGCTTGGCATGGCGCACGGGGGCCGGGTGCACAGCCGGATGGGCGGGCTGGAGATCGACCAGGTCAAGGGGGAGGACGGGTTGAGGTGACGCGCGACCCAAGATCCTTTGACGGATTTTGCCCGGAATTCTTGAAAGTTCCGGGACTCGCCGCTGTGGCCGTTCTCCTGACCCCCGGACTTGTCTTCGCCTGCGCCCTGCCGCCCTCGGTCATTCTGACCCTGCCGACCGGCCATTACATCACCGCCGCCGCGCTGACCGTCGCCCTCACGGCGCTGATGGGTGCCGCTGCCCACCGCCTGCCCGCGATGGAGCCGCGCGTCCTGTGGACGCGCCGGGTTCTCCTCCCCCTCGGGCTGACCTCCTACCTGTCCTTTCTGGTCTTCCTCGGCCTCGTCTTCGTCGGGTTCTTCGGCCAGCGCGACCCGATGCACAATCTGATGACGCTGGTCTTCTGGACCGGCGTCTGGATTGCGGTCCCGCTGGGGTCGATGCTCTTCGGCAATATCTGGCGCCCGCTGAACCCCTGGACCGGCCCGGTCCGCATTGCCCGGACGCTTCTTGGCCGCACCGGCAGCATCGGCCTGTCCCGCCTTGGCCACTGGCCCGCGGTCCTTGGCTATGCCGGCTTCGTCTGGTTCCAGATGGTCTCGCTTTATCCCGACGACCCGGCCGTCCTGGCGCAGGTCGCGCTGATCTATTGGCTGGTGATCTTCATCTTCGCCGTGCTGGAGGGCGAGGACTGGCTGGCCCGGGGCGAGTTCCTGACCGTGCTCTTCGCGCTCATCGCCAAGGTCGCGCCGCTGTGGCATGTGACCGAGGGTCGCCGGACCCGCCTCATGCGGGGCTGGCCCGGCACGCAGGTCCTGGCGATGCCGCCGCTCTCTCCCTCTGCCGTGGTCTTCGTCAGCCTAGCGCTTGCCGCGCTGACCTTTGACGGGTTGGCCGAGACCTTCTGGTGGCAGGGGCTGATCGGCGAGAACCCGTTGGAGCCCACCGGCCGCAGCGCGGTGATGTGGCAGAATACCGGGGGTCTTCTGGCCGTCTGGGTGCTGACGCTGACCCTGATCCTGGCCGCCATCGCCCTCGGCCGCCGGATCGGCGGGGGCTTCGCGACCGGCCCGGTGATGCTGAGCTTCCTCGCCATCGCGGCGGGCTATCACGCGGCGCATTACCTCGTGATGCTGTTGACGGCGGGGCAGTATACGTTGGCCGCGCTCAACGACCCGCTGATGGTCGGGGACAGCTGGCTGGGCCTGCCGCCCTTCTTCGTCTCCTTCGGTTTCCTGACCGATCCCCGGGTGATGCCGCTGATCTATGCGCTCCAGTTCGCCGCGATCCTTGGCGCGCATCTGCTGGCGGTGCTACTGGGCCTGAAGCTCGCGGGGCAGGGCGCGCGGCCGGTGGCGCATCTGCCGATGACGGTGCTGATGGTGGCTTACACGGTTCTGGGTCTCTGGCTTCTGTCCACCGCCAGGACCGGGTGAAAGCACTGGACAACCGGGGGTTTACGCCCCCTCAATGCCAACAGGGCCCGGTGAGAGGCCGCAACAGTGGAGAGACGGACATGACAAGCTTCATTCATCCCACCCGCCGCGGCCTCCTGATGGCCGGGGGCGCGGGCCTGCTGGCGGCGGCGCTGCCGGGCCATGTCGGCGCGCAGGCCGCGCCCATCAGGATCGGCTTCCAGCTTCACCGCACCGGGATCGGCGCGGCGTACGGCCGTTGGTACGAACGCACCGCCCAAGCGGCGCTGACGGCGATCAACGAGGCCGGGGGGATCGGCGGCCGGCCGGTGGAGCTGCTTTTCGAAGATGACGCGACCGACCCCAAGCGTGGCTCTGAGGTTGTCGACAAGCTGACCCAGCAGGCCGGATGCGACCTGGTGATGGGGACGCTCTTTTCCCATGTCGTGATGGGCTCCGCGCCCCGCGCGGCCGAGTTGAAGGTGCCTTATCTCGTCTGCTCGGAGGGCTACCATGTCGCCTCCGGTGCGCTGAACCGCTGGACCCTGCAACCCGGCATCACCGATGTCCGTGCGCAGATCTCGACGATGGCGCCCTGGGTGGCCGCGAACCTTGGCAAGAAGGTCACGATGGTCTTCCCCGACTATGCTTTCGGCCACGACCACCGCGACTTCTTCACCGCCGCGATCCAGGCCCAGGGCGGCGAGGTCGTCGCCCAGATCGCCGTCCCGCCCACCGAAACCAGCTTCACCCGCTATTTCCCGCAGATCCCGGCCGAGACCGCGGTGCTCTACCACGTCATGGTCGGCCCCGCCGTCCTGACCTTCGTCAAGGAGTTGGGGGAGTTCTACGGGACCGGCGCCAAGCCCGCGCTCTTCGGCTTTGTCGATTCGCTGGAAGCGGTGGATACCGCCACGCCGGGCCTCGAATTCCTGGAAGGCAGCCATTTCTGGGAGGCGCATCCCCGGGTGAAGGCCGCCGACGCGGGCGAGCATGAGGACCACTACCGTGCCGCCGTGGGGGTGGACGACAACGGCGCAAGCGTCAGTGACGCCAAGGATGTCTCGACCTACAGCCACATGTTCTCGACCTGGGAGACGCTGTATTTCATCAAGCAGGCGATGGAGGCGGTGGATTATGCCGGACCGGCCGACCGGCAGAAGCTTGTCGAGGCGATGGAGGCGATCACCGACCTGCCCTATGGCATCGAGCGGCCGCAGGGGGCCAAGCGTTTCAACGGCAAGACCCACCAGGTCTTCGGCTCGCAGCACATCAGCCAGGTCCAGGGCGGCAAGCTCGTGAAGGTCCATGCCACCACGATCGACGAGGGGCTTTACGAGGATGCGGTCGACTACACGTCGATGTCCTTCTGAGCATCGGGGGGTGGGCGGATCGTCCACCCTACCTGACCCGCGTAGGGTGGGCGATCCGCCCACCTTCCCCAGCTGACGGACAAGCATGGCCTTCGGACCCTTCCTGCTTCTCGCCCTGATGGAGGGCCTCGTGACCGCCGCCATCCTTGCGCTGGCGGCCTCGGGCCTTTCCCTCGTCTTCGGCGTCATGCGCGTGGTGAATGTGGCGCATGGCGAATTCTACATGCTGGGCGCCGTCCTCGCCTGGGCGGTCACCACGATGATCCCTGGCCCGCCCGCCATGGCCTTCCTCGCCGCCGTCCTGATCGCGCCGCTTCTCGTCGCCGCGCTTGCCGCCGCCGCCGACGGGCTGATCCTCAAACGGCTGAACTACGACCCAGAGGCGACCATCGTCGCCACCATCGGCCTGCTCTACATCCTCCAGCAGGCCGCGCTTTCGCTGTACGGCCCGAACGCCAACCCCGTCGCCGCGCCTTTCACCTGGCGCATCCAGCTGCCGTGGTTCGGCTATTCCGGCTACAAGCTCTTCGTCGTCCTCGCCGCCATCCTTGTCCTCCTCGCGCTCTGGGCCTTCATGACCCGCACGAGGGCCGGCCTCGTCATGCGCGCGACGCAGGTGGACCGCACCACCGCCCAGGCCTTCGGGATCAACGTCGACCGCGTCTACATGGGCACCTTCGCGCTTGGCGCGGGCCTCGCCGCGCTGGCCGGAGTGCTGATCGTCCCGGTCCAGCAGGCGCAGTACCTGATGGGCCACGACCCGCTCCTGCTGTCCTTCATCGTGGTCATCATCGGCGGCCTCGGCTCGTTGCGGGGCACCCTGATCGCAGCCCTTGTCATCGGCCTTTCCGATGGCGTGATCTCCATGTTCTTCACGCCCACGCTGGCCAAGATCCTTGCGACATTGCTTGTGGCCATGGTCCTCGTCTTCCGCCCGCAGGGCCTGTTCGGAGCGAAGGCGTGAAGCCCTGGATCCTGCACATCGCGCTGATCGCCGTCCTTGCCACCGCGCCGCTCTGGCTCTCGCCCTACCACGCGACGAACCTTGCGCGGATCATGGTGCTGGCCGTCTTCGCCATGGGCTACAACCTCGCCTTTGGCTACACCGGCCTTCTCAGCCTTGGCCATGCGCTTCTGCTGGCGGCGGGCATGTATGCCGCGGGCCTGCCCGCGCAGCTCTGGGGTTGGGCGGCAGGCCCCGCCTTCATCGCCGGGATCGCCGGAGGGGGCCTGATCGCCGCCGCCCTTGGCCTTCTGGCGCTGCGCACCGCGGGTGTCAGCTTCATGATCGTGACGCTCATGTTCGCCCAGGCCGGCTATCTGACGCTCCTCTACTTCGCCCATGTCACCGGCGGCGAGGATGGCTTCGCCGTCGTGAGCAGCGGCCGCGTTCTCCTTGGCTCCGACCTGTCCACCGACACCCCGCGCTTCCTTGCTGCGCTGACGATCTTTGCCATCGGCCTGCTCGCCAGCCTCGCCCTCGTCCGCTCCCCCTTCGGCCGCACCATGGTCGCGATGCGCGAGAATGAGGAGCGGAGCCGCATGCTCGGCTACAACCCCTTCACGGTGAAACTTGCGGCTCTAACCCTCTCGGGCCTTTACGCCGGGGCCGCAGGGGCCGCCTATGCGCTTCTCTTCGGCTATGTCGGGGCAAGCTTCGCGACGATCCAGTATTCGATCCTGCCCATGCTCTACGTCCTGATGGGCGGGGCAGGGACCACGCTTGGCCCGTTCCTCGGCGCGCTGTTGATGTTCGCGCTGATCGAGGCGGCGACGGTGTTGACCACCGCGCATCAGTTCATCGTCGGCGCGGCGCTGGTGGTCCTGATCCTTTTCGCACCGAAGGGCATACTGGGTACGATCCGGGAAAGGTGGCTGAGATGGCTCCCCTGATCCAGACGCGCGGCCTGACCCGGCATTTCGGCGGCCTGAAAGCGGTGGACGGCGTCGATTTCACCCTGACCCAAGGTGAGATCCATGGCCTGATCGGTCCGAACGGGGCTGGCAAGACCACCTTCGTCAGCCTCCTCTCCGGCCGCCTTCCGGCCCAGTCCGGTACCATCAGCCTGAACGGAGAGGACATCACCCGGCTTCCCGCGCACCACCGTGCGCGCAAGGGCATCGCCTACACCTTCCAGATCACCAGCGTTTTCCCGCGCCTGTCGGTCTTTGACAACGTGGCCCTTGCCGTCCAGTCGCAAGGCACGCGCGATCTCACGGCCCGCACCCGTGCCGCCCTGGTCCGGGTCGGCCTTGACGGTCTGGAGGAGCAGGAGGCGCAGACCCTGTCCTACGGCCACCAGCGCCTTCTGGAGGTCGCGATGGGCCTCGCGCTCCACCCCCGCCTCCTGATCCTGGACGAACCCACCCAAGGCCTCGCCGCCTCCGAGATCGAGGGGTTCAAGTCGCTGGTCCGCAGTCTGGTGCCGGAAACGACCGTCCTTCTGATCGAACACAACATGGAGGTGGTGATGGATCTTGCCACCCGGATCACCGTCCTGACCTTCGGCCGTGTCCTTGCGACGGGCACGCCGGCAGAAATTCGCGCGAACCCGCATGTGCAGGAGGCCTATCTTGGCGCTTGAGGTGCAGGGCCTGATCGCGGGCTACGGGCCCGTCACCGTCCTGCGAGGGGTCGATTTTCGCGCGGAGTCGGGCCGGATCACCTGCCTGATGGGGCGCAACGGCGTCGGAAAATCCACCTTTCTCAAGACATTGATGGGTCTTCTTCCAGCAGCCGCCGGGACCATTACCCTTGATGGCGCAGCGCTGCACGGGCTGCCCGCGCATGAGGTCCCGAAACGTGGCCTCGCCTATGTCCCGCAGGGCCGCCGCCTTTTTGGTCCGCTCACCGTGGCCGAGAATCTGGCGGTCGGCGGTCTTGTCCGGGGCAACGACGCCGCCACTCTGGCGCATGTCCTGACGCTTTTTCCCCGCCTGCGCGAACGTCTCGACCAAACCGCAGGGACCCTGTCAGGGGGTGAGCAGCAGATGCTCGCCATCGCCCGCGCGCTTTGCCTGCGGCCCAAGGTCCTTCTCCTCGACGAGCCGACCGAGGGGCTGCAACCCTCGATGATCGCGCTGATCCAGGAGGCGATCCTGACGCTGCGGGCCGAAGGCGTTGCCGTGGTGCTGGTCGAACAACGGGTGGATGCGGTGCTGAAACTTGCCGATCGGGTGGCTTTCATGGTCGCTGGGCGCGTCGAGAAGGCAATTAATGTCAATGGCTTGACGGCCGATGGTGAAGTTTTCCGAACCTATGTGGGTGTCTGAATGACCGGGCTTGTGGCGGGCGTCGATGTGGGCGGGACGTTCACCGATCTGGTGATCTTCGACCCCGCCTCGGGCACGGTCCGGCTGGCCAAGGTGCCGACCACCTTGCCGAACCAGTCGGCCGGCGTCCTTGACGCCTTCGCCGAGGCAGGGGCCGAGCTTTCCGCGATCGACCTGATCGTCCACGGCACCACCACCACGACCAATGCCGTTCTTGAACGCCAGCTGGCGCGGACCGGCCTCATCACCACCGAAGGCTTCCGCGACGTGCTGGAGCTTGGCCGCAGGACCCGCCCACAAGCCTATGGGATGCATGGATATTTCCGTCCGGTCATCCCCCGCGACCTGCGGCTTGAAGTGCCTGAGCGGATGGATGCGCGTGGCCGCGTGCTGACGGCGCTGGACGAAGAGGCGCTGCGGCACTCGCTTCGCCACCTCCTTGATCAGGGCTGCGAGGCCTTGGTGATCCACTTCCTCCACGCCTATGCCAACCCCGCCCACGAATTGCGCGCCGCCGAGATCGCGCGCGAGATTTGGCCCAATGATTACATTACCTTGGGCCACGTTCTTCTGTCGGAATCCAGGGAGTACGAACGGGGCGTCACGGCGGCTGTCAATGCCTCGGTTCAGCCGCTGCTGGAACGCTACGTCGCCCGACTGGCCGACCAGCTGGCCGCGCAGGGCTATCAGCGCGACCTTCTGGTGATGAACGGCAATGGCGGCATGGTCGCCGCCAGGGACGTGGCGAGAGAGGCGGTCAAGACGGTCATGTCCGGCCCCGCCTCGGGCGTGATGGCGGCGCTGGCGACGGGGCGGCGGGCGGGGATGCCGAACCTTCTGACTTATGACATGGGCGGAACCTCCACCGATGTGGCGATGATCCGGGGAGGTGTCGCGCCCGTCTCGAACCAGATCGAGGTCGAATATGCCATGCCGATCCATGTGCCCATGGTGGACGTTCGCACCGTGGGCGCGGGCGGCGGCTCGATCGCCCGGATCGACGCGGGCGGTATGCTGCGGGTCGGCCCGGACAGCGCGGGTTCCACCCCCGGCCCGGTCTGCTATGGTCGTGGCGGGACACAGGTCACGATTTCCGACGCGAACCTGATCCTCGGTCGCCTGCCTGCCAGCCGTTTCGGCAAGGCTGCCGAGGCCGCTCAGCGGGCCATGCAGGATCAGATCGCGGCACCCCTGGGGCTGTCGGTGGAAGCGGCAGCCGAGGCGGTGATCCGCATCGCCAATACCCATATGGCCGGGGCGATCCGCATGGTCTCGATCTCTCTCGGGGCGGACCCGCGCGATTTCGCGCTGTTCGCCTTTGGCGGGGCGGGGCCGCTGCATGCCGTGGCTTTGGCCAGAGAGCTCAATGTTCCCAAGGTGTTGATCCCAGCCCGCCCCGGCATCACCAATGCACTTGGCTGCGTGGTTGCGGACCTGCGCCACGACTTCGTCCGCACCCTGAACCGTCCGCTTGACACGGTGGACATGACCGAGGTCCACGCCATCCTCGCAGCGCAGGAAGCCGAGGGTCGCCGCCTGATCGGACAGGAGAAGATCGCCCTCACCACCACTCGCGCCGAGTTTTCCGCGGACATGCAATTCGTCGGCCAGACCCATCTGCTGCGTGTGCCGCTACCCTCGGCGACCCCCGGCCGCGAGCTGCTGCAACGCCTGTTCGAGGCCGCCTATCACGCCCGGTTCCGGGTCGAACTGCCGACGATCCGGGCCCATCTGGTGAACCTGAACTGCTCGGTCATAGGTGAACGTCCGGCCTTGGACCTGTCGCGGCTCATCGACCCGGCAGGGCGGCAGGCGAAGGCGGTACCTTCCGCGACGCGCAGCGTCTGGTTCGACGGCTGGCACGACACCCCGGTCTATTGGCGCGACCACCTTCCTGTGAAGATCGACTTGCAAGGCCCTGCGATCATTGAGCAAATGGACACGACAATCGTCATCGACCCCGGGGCGAGGGTGACGCAGGATGCCGATGGCAACCTGATCGTGGAGGTCGGCGCATGAAACCGCTCCGGTCGCTCCTCGTCCGTCCACGAAGACCAAGCGCCGGCGCCGCGATGAGCCGTCCCGGAGAGGCCCTATGATCGATCCCGTCACCCTTGCCGTCATCCAGGCGGGCCTGCAGCAGGTCTGCGACGAGATGGACCTGACCTTCTCCCGCGCGGCCTTCAGCCCGGTGATCGCCGAGGCGGACGATCGCTCCGACGGCATCTATTCGGCCGAGGACGGGTCGCTCATCGCGCAAGGCTCGAAGGGCCTACCGGTCTTTGTCGGCGTCATGCAGTTCTCGACCCACACGATCCTTGACCGGATCCGCCAGGGGATCACCGCCGCGCCGGAACCCGGCGACATCTACATCGTCAACGACCCCTATCTCGGCGGCACCCATCTGATGGATGTGCGCTTCGCCATGCCGGTCTGGCGAGACGGCCGGATATTCTGCTGGCTGTCAAACACCGGCCACTGGCCCGACACCGGCGGCGCGGTGCCCGGCGGCTTTTCCGCCAGCGCGATCAGCGCCGAGCAGGAGGGGTTGCGTCTCCCGCCGGTGAAGCTGTTCAAGAGGGGCGCGCTGGACCAGGAACTCTGGCAGGTCATCTGCTCCAACATCCGTGTCTCGGAACAGCGGATCGGCGACGTGCAGGCCCAGGCCTCGGCGCTTCTGGTCGGCGCGGAACGCCTTGGCGCGCTTCTGGACCGCTATGGCGACGCGACCGTGGTCGAAGCGATAGCCCGGATGCGCGAGCTTGCGGCCAGGCAAATGCGCGCGATGATCGACCTGATCCCGCCCGGCAGCTATCGCAGTACCGCAATCGTGGACAGCGACGGGGTGGTGAACCAGCCCCTGACCATCGCCCTGACCGTGACCAGGGGCGATGGCCTGACCTTCGACTTCGCCGGGTCTTCGCCGCCTTGCCTCGGCCCGATGAACTCGGTCCGGGCGACGACGCTGTCGGCAGTCTATCTTGCCATGCGCCATATCTTCCCCGACGTGCCGATCAGTGCCGGGGCGTTCGAGCCGCTGGAGGTCACGGGGATCGAGGGCACCTTCCTTGACGCCCATTACCCCCGCCCGGTCTCGGGCTGCGCGGCGGAGGTCAGCCAGCGCATCGCCGAAGCGGTCTTTGCGGCGCTCGTCCAGGCGATCCCCGACCGGGTGACTGCCGCCCCCGCCGGGACCTCGGGCAACTTCGGCCTTGGCGGCCACGACCCCGAGAAGGGGCGGGACTATGTGATGTACCAGATCTCGGGCGGCGGCTATGGCGGCTTTGCCGGCGGGGACGGGATCGCCAACGGCTGTTCGACCATCGGCATCTCAAAGGCCCCCCCGGTCGAGATTATGGAGCAGACCTACCCGGTCCTTTATCGCCGCTACGCGCTGCACGAAGGATCTGGCGGGGCAGGGCAGCATCGTGGGGGCTTCGGGCTGGATTACGAGATCGAATTGCTGCGTGGCCAGGCCCGGGCGAGTTTTGTCATGGACCACGGGCGCGTGGGGCCGCAGGGCGCGCTTGGCGGGCAGGACGGCGCGGTGAACCGGGTGGAGGTGATCCGCGACGGCGTGACGCTGGTGCCGGAACATCTGTCCAAGGCACAGGACATCGCGTTGAAACCGGGGGATCGCGTGCGGGTGCGCACGCCGGGAGGCGGAGGCTACGGCCCGCCTGCCAAGCGCGACCCGGCGCTGGTGGCCGAGGATGTTCGCCTCGGCCGCTACACGGCGGAAGTAGCGGCGCGCCTCTGGCCGGACGCGGGGACCGGGACCCAAAATCCTTGATCAAGGATTTCGACAAATTCCTTCCTCAAGGAATTTAGTCCCGGCTTCATCTGCCCGCCTATTCGGCGGCGTGGGGCCGGGACTTGCCGGTCAGCTGCGCCTCCAGCGCCATCAGCCGACCCTGCACCAGCGCCAGTTCTTCGCGGCCCTTCTCGATCCTCTCGGCCAGGACATGCGTCTCGGGGTTTTCCGGCTCGACCTCCTTCTTCCCAAGGAAGCGACCAAGAACCCAAGAGAAGAGCCGCGACAGATCGTCCATCACCAGATACATCGACGGCACCACGACCAGGCTCAGCACGGTCGAGACGATGATGCCGCCGATCACCGCGATCGCCATCGGCGCGCGGAAGGCCCCGCCTTCGCCCACCCCAAGCGCCGAGGGCAGCATCCCCGCCGACATGGCGATCGAGGTCATCACGATCGGCCGCGCCCGCTTGTGGCCCGCCTCGATCACCGCCTCGATCCGGGACATGCCCCGCACCCGCATCTCGATGGCGAAGTCGATCAGCAGGATCGCGTTCTTCGCCACGATGCCCATCAGCATCAGGATCCCGATCAGCACCGGCATCGACAGCGGGTTCTGCGTCACGATCAGCGCCGCCGCCACGCCTCCCACCGACAGAAGCAGCGAGAAGATGATCGTCACCGGCTGCAGCACCGAATGGAACAGCAGGATCAGGACGAACATCATCAGCAGCACGCCAAGGATCATCGCATTCTGGAAGCTGCCCAGAAGTTCCGCCTGCACCTCCGCATCGCCCGAGGGCGAGACCTGCACCGAAGTCGGCAGGTTCAGCCCCGGCAGGATCTCCTGGAAGCGCGCGGTCGCCTGGTCCAGCACATAGCCCGGCGCGATATCCGCCCCCACGGTCGCGACCCGCAGCCGGTTCAGGCGCTTCACCACCGATGGCCCCTCGGCCACTTCAACCGTCGCCACCGCCGACAGGGGCACTGGCCCCGCCGAGGTCATCAGCTTCAGGGCCGATATCCGCGCAAGATCATCGCGTGAGGCTTCGTCCAGCTGCACCCGGATCGGCACCTGCCGGTTGTCGATCGACAGCTTCCCCAGCGCCGCCGAGATATCGCCGATGGTCGCCACCCGCACCACCGTCGCGATCTGCTGCACGGTGACCCCCAGTCGAGCGGCCTCTTCCGCCTTGGGGGTGATCTGGATCTCCGGCCGGGGCAGCGAAGCCTCGGTCGAGGCGTTGAGGAACATCGGCTCCACCCGGAGCGCCTCGTCGATCTTGCGCACTGCCTCGTCAAGGTCACGCTCGTCATCCGACAGGATGTCAAAGCTGAAGGGACGCGCGCCGCCGCCCATCGCCGCCGCCTTGAAGGCGCGCAGGTCGGGGACGTCGCGTAGCATGGTGAAGACCTCGGTCTCGATCTCGGCCTGCGGGCGGATGCGGCCCTGGATCGGCGCCTCGGGCAAGATCGGCCCGATCACCGGGATCCGCTGCGCAAGGTCCGAGAGCTTCCGCCCCAGCCCGTTGTCCAGCCGGTCGAGGATGATGGTGAAGGTTGCCCGCCGGATATCCCGGTCGCCCAGCGGGGTCGAGCCGCCGATCACCAGCACCGATTTCACCCCGTCGATGTCCAGCACCGCCTCGCGCATCCAGTCGGTCGTCGCGGCGGTGTCCTCCAGCGTGGACCCCGGCGGCAGTTCGACAGAGACGACGATCCGGCTTTCATCCTCGGGCGGGAACAGGCTGCCGGGCACCTGCAGCATGGCGATGACCGACAGGATCACCACCCCGATGGCGACCACCAGCGTGACGTAATAGGTCGGCAGAGCCAGCCAGCGCCGCTTTTCCGACCGCCGCACCTTGGTCGTGGCGCTGACCAGTCGCAGATAGCCGCGCATGATCAGCCCGTCGCCGTGGCCCTCGTCATGGCCGACCGCATCCTTGTCGCGCATCAGATAGGCCGCCATCATCGGCGTGATCAGACGCGCCACCAGCAGCGAGAACAGGACCGCAATCGCCACTGTCAGGCCAAACTGGCGGAAGTACTGGCCCGGAATACCCGGCATGAACGACACAGGCACAAAGACCGCGACGATGGTGAAAGTGGTCGCGATGACCGCCAGGCCGATCTCGTCCGCAGCCTCGATCGCGGCGCGGAACGGGGTTTTCCCCATGCGGATGTGTCGCGCGATGTTCTCGATCTCGACGATCGCGTCGTCGACCAGGATCCCCGTCGCCAGCGTCAGCGCCAGGAAGCTGACAAGGTTCAGCGAGAAGCCCAGCTGCGACATTACCCAGAAGGTCGGCACTGCCGACAGCGGCAGCGCCACAGCCGCGATCAGCGTCGCGCGCCAGTTGCGCAGGAAGGCAAGCACCACCAGCACCGCCAGCAGCGCCCCTTCCAGCAGCGTATGGATCGCCGCCTCGTAGTTGCCATAGGTGTAGAAGACGCTGTCATCGACCATGCTTATGGTCACATCCGGGTTCTGCGCCCGCAGATCATCCACCACCGCGTTCGTCGTCTCGGCCACGCTGACCTCGGACGCACCCTTGGAGCGGAAGACCAGGAAGGCCACCGTCGGATTGCCGTCGAAACGGGCGAAGCTCTTCAACTCTTCATAGCTGTCCACCACCCGGCCAAGGTCGGTCAGCTTCACGAATCGCCCCGAGGGCAGCGCGATGGTCGTCTGCGCCAGGCTTTCGACCGTGCCGCTGTCGCCCAGCGTGCGGATCACCTGCTCGCCCTCGCCGAGGTTCACCTTCCCCGCGCCGAGGTTGGTGTTCGTCGCCGCGATCTGCGCGCTGACGGCCTGAGCGGTCACGCCATAGCTGTCCATCCGCACCGGATCGAGCTCGACCCGGATCTCCCGGTCCGCCCCGCCGATCCGCGTGACGCGACCGATGCCCGGCCGGCCCTGCAGGGCGCGGGTCACGGTGTCGTCGACGAACCAGCTCAGTTCCTCCATCGTGCGGTTCGGCGCCTCGACCGTGAAGGTCATGATCGCCTGGCCTTCCACGTCGATGCGGCTGACGATGGGGGCCTCGATCCCGCCCGGCAGGTCACCGCGGATCTGGTCGACTGCGTCCTTCACATCCTGCACCGCCTTGTCGGTCGGAACTTCCATGCGGAACTCGATCACCGTCGTGGACAGCCCGTCTGTCACGGTCGAGGTGACGCGCTTGGCCCCGGTCAGGCCCGCGACGGCATCCTCGATCTCCTTGGTGATCTGGGTCTCGATCTCGGCCGGGGCGGCGCCGGACTGGGCCACGTTGACGGCGACGAGGGGGACGTCGATATTCGGGAAACGGGTGATCGGCAGAGTGTTGAAACTTTGCCAACCCAGCACCATGAGCAGGAAGAAGGCCAGAAGCGGCGCAACCGGATTGCGGATCGACCAGGCGGAAAAGTTCATCTTGCGCCCCTCAGTTCGTCGGACCGGCCGCCGGGACCGGATTGATCCGGTCGCCGGCCCGGACGAAAGCACCGGCCTTGGTCACCACCTGATCGCCTGCCGACAGGCCCGAGATCACTTCGACCAAGCCATTGTCGCGGATGCCCGTGGCCACCACGACCCGCTCCACCACGCCATCCCTGACGCGCATCACCACCGGCCCCTCGGGCGAGGATCCCAGCGCAGTCACCGGCACCGCCAGCCCCTCGCGCTCGGCCACGAGGATCTCGGCCTCGACGAACATGCCGGGGCGCAGCGCCGCCTGTCCGTCATCGATCGCGATCCGGGCCCGACCCAGCCGGGTCGTCGCGTCGATCGTGGGTTCCACCAGCCGCACCGTGCCGCTCAGCTTTTCGGCCATGCCCACCGCCCGAAGCCGCGCCGTCTGGCCGGGGGCAAGGCGCAGCACATCCGCCTCGCCGACATCGGCCCGCAACTCCAGCGCCGCGTCCCGCACGATGACGAACATCGGTTGCCCGGCGCCCGTCGCGATGGCGCCGATCTTCGCGTTGCGCGCCACGATCTCGCCCGCGACCGGGGCCCTCACCTCGGTCCGGCTGAGTTGCAGGTCCACATTCTCCAGCCGCGCTTCGGCCAGCGCCAACTGTGCCCGGGCCGATTCCAGCCCCTGTTTCGCCACCGACACCCGCGCCGCCGCTGAAGTCGCCGCCGCTGTCGCCGCATCCGATTGCGCCTGCGGGGCGGTCCCCTGTTCGCGCAGCCGCGCTGTCCGTTCCGCGACCCGGGCCGCCTCGGCCGCCGCTGCCTCGGCTTCGACCAGCTGCGCCTCGCCCTGCGCGATCCCCGATTGCGCCGCCGCGAGCGCCGCGACCGTCTCCGCCCGCTGCAATTCCAGCGTCGAGCGTGACAGGACCGCCAGCACCTGACCCTCGGCCACCCGGTCGCCGATATCGGCGCGCAGCGCCTCAAGCGGCTGGCCCTCGATCAGGGGCGCGACCTGCACCTCCTCGACCGCCGCGACCAGGCCCGAGGCGATGATGCGCTCGGCCAGCGGCTGCGGCACCACCTCGGTGACGGTGATCGCCGGAAGAGCCTCCTCGGCGGCGGCGGGCAAGGAGGGGGCCAGCGTCAGGGCAGGGGCCAGGAACAGGGCCAGGAACAGGAACGGGGTCGGGCGCATCGGGATCAGCCTTATGCCTTGTCGGTGGAAATATCGGCGAGGATGCGGTCAATCACCGCATGAACCTGGGCTTCAAGCGCGGGGCCAGCCGGGCCGCATTGCGCGGTGCGCATCGCCATGGCCTTCACCAGCATGACCAGCATCTGGCACTGCCCTTCATACCTCGCCCGAGCCTCGTCCATCGGGCGGTCGGTGACGCGGGCAAAGATCGTCGTCAGCAGCGAGACGATGGTCTCTTCCATCTCGCGCGCCGCCGCGCCGATCTCGGGCTTGCGGATCGCCGCCGCCGTGATCTCGGCCCAGAGCTGGCCATCCTTCAGCTGCTCCTCGTCGAAATGTGCCAGGATCCGCGCCCGCAATTCGGCCATCGGCTTGTCGGATTTCTGGATCTCGGCGAACTCGCCCTGAATCTCGGCCAGGTCGTAGCCGCACATCGCCTGGACGATCGCCATCTTCGACGGGAAATAGCGGTAGAAGTTCCCCACGCTCATCCCGGCCGCCCGCGCGAGATCCTGCATCGAGGCGCCGTCAAAGCCCTTTTCGGCGAAGGCACGGCGGATCGAGGCCAGGATTTCCAGGCTGCGCTCTTCGGCGGGGGGAATGGGATGGGGCAGGGGGGGCATGGTCACCATGGGCGGGAATGAACGTTCATTCACTCGCAGATAGACACATCTTTACACAGGTCAAGCACGAATACGGGCGTTGCGGGGGATTGGATGCCTTCTGCTTCACTTTTCCGCCGTTTTGGCCCAAGGAGACGGCAACACAGGGGTGGCGCGAATGGCGACGGGCATCAGTTTCAGCGTGACGGCAACCGATGGCGCGGCGCGCACCGGGGTGATCCAGACCACAAGGGGAGAGATTCGCACCCCCGCCTTCATGCCCGTGGGCACGGCGGCGACGGTCAAGGCGATGCTGCCGGAAAGCGTCCGCGCGACGGGGGCCGACATCCTGCTGGGCAACACCTACCACCTGATGCTGCGCCCCACGGCCGAACGGATCGCCGCGCTTGGCGGGCTGCACCGCTTCATGAACTGGCCCCGGCCGATCCTCACCGATTCCGGCGGCTTTCAGGTCATGTCGCTGGGTCCCCTGCGCAAACTGACCGAGGAAGGCGTCCGCTTTTCCTCGCATCTGGACGGCTCGAAACACACGCTGACCCCTGAACGCAGCATGGAGATCCAGAAGCTCCTCGGCTCGGATATCGTCATGTGCTTCGACGAATGTCCCGCGCTGCCTGCGACCGAGGCCGAGGTGGCCAAATCCATGCGCCTGTCCATGCGTTGGGCGCAGCGCAGCCGCGATGCCTTTGGCGACCGACCGGGCCATGCGCTGTTCGGCATCATGCAGGGTGGCGTCACCCGCGAACTGCGCGAGGAATCGGCCGAGGCGCTGAAAGCCATCGGCTTCGACGGCTATGCCATCGGCGGCCTTGCCGTGGGCGAGGGGCAGGAGGCGATGTTCTGCGTCCTCGACTACGCCCCCGGCTTCCTGCCAGAGGACAAGCCGCGCTACCTGATGGGCGTGGGCAAGCCCGACGACATCGTCGGCGCGGTCCAGCGCGGGGTCGACATGATGGATTGCGTGCTCCCGTCCCGCTCGGGCCGCACCGGGCAGGCCTGGACCGCGCGGGGTCAGGTCAACCTGCGCAACGCCCGCCACAAGGATGACCCCCGCCCGCTCGAGGAAGGCTGCCAGTGCCCCGCCTGCCGCAGCTACTCGCGCGCCTACCTTCACCATGTGGTCAGGGCGGACGAGATCATCGGCTCCATGCTCCTGACCTGGCACAACCTGCATTACTATCAGGTGCTCATGCAGGGCCTGCGCGATTCGATTGCGGCCGGGACGCTGTCGGACTTCGTCGACCAGTTCCATCGGCAACGCGCCGAGGGCGATATCGCCCCCAGGTGAGCGGGTCTCGCTTCCTGCAACCAGGGAGAGAATCGTGCGTGGCCGGCGCGCTGCACTTGCCCGCAAACCAGTGGTTGCAATCCCTTTCCCAGCTGCAGGGGCTTGACCTGGAGCAGCCGTCTGTCTCCCATCAACCAGTTGTTAATGTATGGGTGCTTCGATGGCCACTTTTACAGTCTGGGCCCGGCAGGATTCGATCACGGCCAACAATCAGACCCTGAACCCGATCGGGACAAATCAGGCTCCGACCACGCTTCTGACATTTACCGACAACGGCACCGGCGACCTGCTGCTCGAGCAGAACAACGGCCTGCCGGACCCGGACACCCAGGTCATAATCAACGGCGTGACCTATAATTTCACCGTCGTCCTGACTGGTGTCCTGCCCGGCAATTCTCAGGTTCCCGCTGCTTTGGTCGGGCGGACAGTCGTCGTACTGAACGTGACCGTCAACGGCCAGCTTCGGGAATACTTCTACGTCCTCGGCGAACCCCCGGCGACCCAGGCGCAGATGAACGCCATCGGCAACGGTGCCATCCCGCTGACCGGCGTGAACCTTAATCCGCCGCCGATCTGCTTCTGCGCCGGGACCCGGATCGCCACGCCTACGGGCCCGCAGGCGGCCGAAACCCTGCGTCCCGGAGACATGGTCCTGACTGAGGACGGCCGCGCCGTGCCCGTCGCCTGGGTCGGCATCTCCAGCTACAGTGGCTCGGCGCTTGCCGCCGATCCCGCCCTGCGTCCGATCCGCATCCCGGCGGGCTCCATCGGACCCGGTTTGCCGGAATGTGACCTCGACCTTTCGCCGCAGCACCGCGTCGCGCTTGAGGATCCGGCCTGCGAGCTGCTTTTCGGCGAGCCGCGGGTGTTCGTCGTCGCCCGGCATCTTGTCGGCACGTTGGCCCATGTCCTGAACGAGGCCGAGGGCGTCCGTTATGTCCACATCCTTCTGGAGCGGCACGAGATCCTTCTGGCCGAGGGCCTGCCGGTCGAGAGCTTCCAGCCCGCTCGCCGAATGGTCGAGCTTATGACCGGCCCGACCCGGACCGCGCTGGACGCGACGCTTGACGCTCTGGGCGCCGAGGCGATGCTGTCGCGTCCCGACGCCCTGCCAACGCTGAAATCGACCGAGGCTGCGGTTCTTCTGCGCCGCATCGGACGGAGCGCACTGGCCTACAGGCAGACCGTGGCCCGCAGCGCCAGCGCGCACCTGTAGCTTTTGATTTCTGGCAGGGGATCGACGGATCCCCTGCATTCGAACCCCGGCAACGCCCGCGCAGTGACGTGGTCTGGATCAATGACCGCCAAATCCGGCATCTCCGCTCCGAATCGTGTTACGCCCGCGGGCCCATTTCAGAAGCAGATGGTCGGCCATCAACCCAATGAAGGCGACGGCGAAGCCAAGGACCAAGCCCTTGCCGACATCCGTCGAGGAGAGGGCGCGTTGCATCTCTTGGCCAAGATCCTGCGTTCCGATGAAAGCGGCGATGATGACCATGAACAGCGCGAACATGATCGACTGGTTGGCGCCGACGACCAGGGTCGGAACCGCCAGCGGCAGTTTGACATGCCACATAAGCTGGCTTGGGCTGGCCCCTGACATCTGCGCGGATTCCACGATTTCCGGCGGGATGCTGCGGAGGCCCTCGATCGTGTAGCGGATGATCGGGACCGTTGCGAAGACCATGACGGCCGCGATGACGGCGACGTCGTTCACGCCGAACAGCATCACCACCGGGATCAGGTAGATGAAGCTGGGGAAGGTCTGAAGCGTGTCGCAGACCAGGAGGAAGCGGCTGGCGCGTGTCCCGTTCGCGGCCCCCAGAAGTCCCAACGGAATTCCGATGGCTAGGGCGAGCGTGACTGCGACGACGACCGTGTAGGCCGTGATCATTGCCCGGTCCCACCAGCCGGAAAGCGCAATCGGCAGGATGAAGGCGATGCAGATCAAGGCTGAACGCAGCCCGCCGATCCGGTAGCCGACACCGGCGAGCAGAAGCAGGACGGCCGAGACCGGCAGCCAGAGAAACGCGTCGCGCACCGGGATCAGGACCCAGGTGATAAGGAACCAGCGCAACCAGTCAGTGACGGGAGAGACCGCTCCGATGAATGCGCCGACCATTGCGTCAAGCGGGCTGGCCAGGCTGAGGGCCTCTTTCCGGCCGACCTCGGCGAAATACGGGTGAACCGTGGCGAGCAGAAAGCCAAGCGCGACAAGGCCGACCCAGATTGCCAGCAGGCGGTGGCGATAAAGCCAGGTGACCCCTTCCTCGTGATGCACCGGCTGCTTGACCGCCCAGGCCTTCGACATCCGGTCCAGCACGATGGCAAGCAGCACGATGGTGATGCCGATCTCGACCGAAAGGCCGATCTTCAGCGCCTGGAGGAGTTGCAGGAGTTTCTGCCCCAGGCCCGGCATGCCGATAAAGCTGGCCAGAACGACCATCGCCAGGCTTTGCATGATCACCTGGTTGACGCCGATCAAGAGTTCGGTCCGGGCGGCCGGCAGGCGGACGCGGGTCATCAACTGCCACCTGGTCGTACCGCTCATCTTGCCGCTTTCGATGATCTCGGGCGGAACGGCGCGCAGACCGAGGAGGGTCATCCGGATCATCGGCGGGACCGAGAAGATGATGGTGACGATAGCGCCCGCCTTGGGGCCGACCCCGATGAAGACCACCACCGGGATCATGTAGGCGAAATGCGGCAGGGACTGGGCGATGTTCAGCACTGGGTTCAGGATGCGTTCGGCCGTCTTGTAACGCCAGGCCAGCGTACCCATTGCCAGACCAAGGGCGACCGAGAAAGGAACGGCCACGACGATGACCGACAGCGTCTCCATCGCCCATTTCCATTGTCCCATGACGGCGATCCAGACAAAGGTTCCGCCCGCCAGCGCCGCCAGCCGCCAGCCACCCAGAGCGTAGCCCGCGACGGTGGCCGTGGCCGCTATCACCACCCAGGGGATCGGTCCGATCCGGGGCCAGCGCGATTTGCCATAGAGGAGGTTCGCCGTCACATCGAGGCAGAACTCCACCAGATCCGAAAAGGCGCGTGTAACGGCCATCAGACCCAGGTCGTCGCGGGCAAAGCCGAAGGCGGCGTTGATCCAATCCGCGAAAGGCAGGATCAGGGCATCCGGCAGCCGGACCAGCGCATCCGGCAAACCATTGCGAAAGACGACAAGAACCAGCGCGGCAAGCAGAACGGCCTGGGCGATGCGCTTTTGGTCCAGACGGACAGACGGGGCGGGAAGCGTTTCAGCCATCATGCTGCCGGCCCTAGAAGCAGGTCGAGTGCGGCGTTGCGGTCCAGAAGGCCGGCGATCCGCCCCTCGGATGTCAGCGGGATCAGGGGGCGGCTATCGCCCACGATCCGCCGAGCCAGAGCGTGAAGGGTCTCACCCGCAGGCAGGGGATCGCCGTCAATCTGGCGGTCCTCGACCGGCAGGGCAAGTGCGCCGGCATGGACCACGCGGGTACGGTCGACGGATTCGGTGAACTTGGCTACATAGGGCGTGGCCGGGGCCATGACGATGCGTTCCGGCGTGTCGATCTGTTCGACCGCCCCGTCCTTCATGATCGCGATACGGTCAGCCAGGCGGAGGGCCTCGTCGAAATCGTGGGTGATGAAGACGATGGTCTTGGCCAGCATTCCCTTCAGCCGCAGGAATTCATCCTGCATCTCGCGCCGGATGAGGGGGTCGAGCGCGCTGAAGGGCTCGTCCAGGAACCAGATGTCGGGCTCTACCGCCAGCGAGCGTGCGATGCCCACGCGCTGCTGCTGACCGCCGGAAAGCTCACGCGGGAAATAGCCTTCGCGGCCCTTCAGGCCGACCAGCGCCAGCATGTCGCGCGCCCGGGCAATGCGGGAGGTGCGGTCCTGCCCGCGCATTTCCAGCGGGAAGGCCACATTCTCAAGCGCAGTGCGATGGGGAAGCAGGCCGAAGCTTTGAAAGACCATCCCCATCTTGCGACGGCGCAGGTCGATGAGGCCGGCCTCGGACAGCTTGGCGATGTCGCGGTCTTCGACCGTGATGGTGCCCGCGGTGATGTCAAGCAGGCGCGCGAGGCAGCGGACGAGTGTGGATTTGCCCGAGCCGGAAAGCCCCATGACCACCAGCATTTCGCCACGTCGAATGTCGAGCGAAACATCGCGGACTGCGGCGATATGGCCAAGGGCGCGCAGCTCCTCCATCGTGGTCTGGGGCGTCAGGCTGGGTGCAAGGCGTTCCGGATGGTCGCCAAAGACCTTCCAGACATTCCTGCACGAAATCACTACATCGTTCCCGGTCATGGGCAGCCTCCTGGGAAGAAAGGGCCACCCGGCAAGGCCAGGTGGCAAGTTGGGGTCGTCACCGGAAGGTGACACCGGGCTTCATTCGATCCAGGGCTTCCAGAGGTCTTCGTTCGCTTCCAGCCAGGCGGTGGCAGCGTCTTCAGGCTCCATTCCGTCCACATCGACCAGCTTGGCCATCTCTGCGATCTGGGGGTTGGTGAAGTTCACCTTCTGCAGCGTGGCGTAGGCGGCGGGCCACTTGTCCTTCATCCCGTCCCAGGCTGCGATCTTGAGGTAGCCGTCGGCCGGGTTGCCGCAGTCATAAATCTTGTCGGGGACGGGTCCCTTCGCCGGGTCCTTGTCGCAGCCTTCTTCCCATTCGGGGAAGTTGACGAACTCGCCCGGCCAGACCGCTTCGGCGAAGTTCGGGGTCCAGTTGAAGAGCACGATCGGGGTCTTGTCCCGCTCGGCTGCCGCGATCTCGGCCCAGAGGGCGGCGGCGGAGCCCGCGTTGACGACAACGAAGTTCATTCCCAGCGCATCGACCTTTTCCTGGTCATGCTTCAACCAGTCCACCGGCCCGCCCAGGAAGCGGCCTTTGTCGCCGGTTTCCGGCGTGGCGAACTTCGCGGCGCAATCGTTCAGCGCCGTCCAGTCGGGCAGGCCCGGGCAGGCCTCCTTGGTCCACGCCGGATACCACCAGTCCTCGCGGGTGACGGCGCTGTGGGTGGCGACGTCGTGGATGCCGCCCTTTTCGACCGCGGCCATGAATGACGCACCGAAGGCGCCTTCCCAGACCTCTACTTCCAATGTCGCGTCGCCAAGGCGGATGGCTTCGTAGACGGCCTGGCTGTCGGTCGAGACGTATTCGACCGAATTACCCATCTCTTCGAAGATCTGGCCGACGACATTCGACATCACGATCTGGCTGGACCAGTTGTGGATCGGGATGACGATCGGATCGGAGGAATCCTCAGCCAGGACGGGCGCCGCCCCCAGGGCAAGGGTTGCTGCGCCAAGAAGCAATCTGGTCGTTCTCTGCATGTTCTTCGATCCCTGTTCGAGCCGCGCCTGTTCCGGCGCCGGCGTTTCACCGGAAAGTCGAGTGCTTTCCTGAAGGGGAAGGCTATGCACCAGATGTGAACATGTCAGACCAATGGCGTGAACCGGCTGGAATAAGTTGTTACAGAATGTTAACAGAAAAAGGTGACTTGGGGGGGACGACGCCACATGAATGCCGGAGCTGCCCATATCGTCGTGATCGAGGATGATCCGGTGACTCGAACCGCCTTGGCGGGCTACCTCGAAAGCTTCGGCTACCGTATCACGGTCTGCGCCGGGGCCGAGGCGGCGGAGAAGGTGCTGGCTCAGGAAAACCCGGACCTTTTGATCGTCGACATCAACCTGTCGGGGAAGGACGGGCTGGAGATCACGCGGGAACAGCGGGCGCGGTCCGAGGTCGGGATCATCCTTCTGTCGGGCCGGACGGACGATGTGGACCGGATCGTGGGTCTGGAACTGGGTGCCGACGACTATGTCTGCAAGCCCTTCAACCGGCGCGAGCTTCTGGCGCGGGTCAAGAACCTGCTGCGCCGGACGGCGGCGATGCGGCAGCTGTCGCGGCGCGTCGTGCAATTCGCCGGTTTCAGCTTCGATACCGCCGCCCGGCATGTGGCCGCGGCTGACGGGCAGACTGTGCAACTGACGCGCGGCGAGTACGAGATGTTGCGGACCTTTGTCCTGAACCCCGGGATCGTCCTGTCCAGGGACCGGCTTCTGGCGAGCATCACGCATCGCCACACTGTGGGCGGCAGCCGCACGGTGGATGTCATGGTCAAACGGCTGCGGGCGAAATTCGGTGACGACCCGAAGGTACCGCGCATCTTCGGCACCTCGCATGGCGAGGGCTATGTCTTCACTGCGCTGCTGTCCTGACTTCGGCGACCTCTTCCAGCGCGGCAAGTGACTGGGTCAGTTCCCGTTCTGCGGCTTCCGTTGCGGCAAGCAGGGTCGGTGCATCCTCGCCGCTGATCGTGGCGCCGGGGCGGCTGAGCCGGGCAAGTACATCCACCAGATCCGGCAGCTGGAAGTTACCCGCCGCCCCCCTCAGCCGGTGCGCGCGGCCTTCGACCTCGGACTGATCCCCCCGGCGCAGTGCCGACGCGATGGCTTCTGCCTCTGGGCGCAGACGATCGAGCATCAGGCGAAGGATCGCACAGGTCTGGTCCCGGCCAAGATCAGCCAGCGTCTCGCGCACCGACGGCGCGATCCCGGAGTGCGGGCAGAGCGGGGACAGCGCCCTTGCGAGGGCATCGGAGTCGATCGGCTTTGCAACCACCTCATGCATCCCGGCGGCATGACAGGCGGCGATGTCGGCCGGCTGGACATGCGCCGAGACGCCAATGATGGGCACTCCGGCCGCGCCGTCGTCCCGCAGGCGGCGGGTCGCCTCGATCCCCGAGATCCCGGGCAGGTTCACATCCATCAGGATGGCGTCAAACCTGTTGGCGCGGGCAAGCATCAGCGCGTCTTCGCCGGTTTCAGCGACCGTGACCCGGTGGCCAAGCGCCTCGAGGTAATCCCGGGCAACCTGCTGGTTGACTGGGTGGTCTTCCACCACTAGCACGCGAAGGGGACGCGCGGCCGCTTCCGGCCGGCCGATCGGGGCAACAGAGATATCCGCCATGGCCTGGCCGAAGGGCAAGTCCAGCGTGAATGTGGTTCCCCTGCCGGCTGTGCTTGACGCAGAAAGTGTTCCCCCCATCAGTTCGGCCAGGCGGCGCGAGATCGTCAGTCCCAGTCCCGTGCCGCCATAGGTCCGGGCTGTGTGGGAGTCTTCTTGCTGGAAGGCCAGGAAGATCCGCTCCAGCGCTTCCGGGGCGATGCCCTTCCCGGTGTCGCTGACCGTGAAGCGCAGCCACCGATTCGGGCCGATGGTCTCGGTCAGCTCCTGGACCGTAATCCGCACTTCACCCCGTTCGGTGAAACGCACGGCATTTGCGACGAGGTTGAACAGGATCTGCCGCAGCTTGCCAATGTCGCCGTGCAGGGATGGAACCGCGGTCCGGGGCAGGGCGGTCACCAGCCGCAACCCTTTTTCCTCGGCCATCGGCGCCATCAGCGCCGCAATGTCGGACACTGCGGCGGCAAGATCGAAATCTACGGATTCGGCGGCAGCAAGGCCCTGCTCCAGCTTGGAGTAGTCCAGAATGCTGTTCAAAAGCCCCATCAGCCCTTTCCCCGAGACCAGCGCGGCATCGAGGCGCTTGATCTGCGCCTCGCTCAACCCTTCGCGAGGCAGGTTGCGCAACATGCCAAGGACGCCGTTCATCGGGGTGCGGATTTCGTGGCTCATCATGGCAAGGAATTCCGACTTGGCGCGATCCGCCGCCTCGGCCCGATCGCGGGCGGCGCCATGTGCGGCCACCTCGCCGCGCAGCTTTTCCGTCTGTTCGTCAACAAGTTCCTGCAGGGCGTTGCGATGGCGGTGCAACTCCTCGAGATGACGCTCTCGTTCGGCGGTGAAGGCGCGGTTTGCGATGGCCTGGCCGCGGAACACTTCGACGGCGCTTTCCATCCGCGCGATTTCGTCCCGGCCGGTCGGGTGGATTTCAGGACCGGGGTCGCCCTCTGCTAGGCCGGTCATGCGCAGCGACAGAGCGTCGAGACGCCGGATGAGATTGCCGCGCACATAGAACCACAGCACCGCAAATGAAACGACCAGCGCCAGAAGCGCCGAAAAGACGTATAGCCTTTGGGTGGCGGCAATCGCCTGTTCGGCGGATTGACCGGCCCGAACGGCGCCGGACTCGATTCCGTCGGCCAGTGCGGCGGCAGCATTCTCCAGGGCCTCTGCCGCCGTGCGCAGATCCGCCTCGGCGCGGCCGATCTGCTCTGTCACCAGCAGGACCAGTCGGGCGGTCTCGAAAAGGGTGGCCGTCTCGGGAGGCATCGAGGGACCGGTGCCGATCACCCGCAGCAAGACAAGGGCCTGATCGGCACGTCGCGGGTCCGGCACGGCCAGAAGCCGCCGTCCGGCGACTTTTATCCGCTCGTCAAGCTGGACGTTCAGCGCCGCAAGTTCGTCTTGCGTCTGCACCCCGGTCACTCTGTTGAGCAGAAGCCCGATCTCGGACGCATGGCCGCGCAGCTGGAACATCAGTCCCATCCGGAACAGGTCAACCTCGATCAGCTTGTCCAGCGTTTCAAGCCGTTGCTGCGGATCGGTCATTTCAACGCTTTCCATGTCGTAAAGGCTTGAGATCACGGCCGAGGCCCCCATCTCGGCATTGGCGACAAGCGTGTCAGCGATCTGGGTCAGTTCGATCGCGGCCTCCAGAGCGGTCTGCAACTGCGCGTCGCGCCGGGAGATCAGGCTGATCCGTTGCCGAACCAGCCGATCCAGCGCCAGGATGGCCTGGCGCAACTCGGCCTCGGATGACAGCGCCTTGTAGAGTGTCGCCGGTTCTGTCCCCGTGTCTGCCTGACGGGCAAGCCGCGCCCGAAGGACGTCGGTCTGGGCCAGCAGCATCGCGGCCAGTTCGGCGCGCTGGCTTTCGTCGGTGACGGCCGCAAGGCCCGGTGCTCCGGCAACGACGCGGCTGGTCTCTTCGGTCACGCCGCGCACCTCGGAGATGGCGGGAATCGCCTCGGTCACCACTTGCGACTGGTTGCGAGCCACTTCCCGTAACTTGATCCAGCCCAGAAGACCGGTCGCTGCCGGAAACCCTGCAATCACTAGTACGGCCAGCATCAGCCGTCTGCCGAGGCTCGACTTGTAGGCGAAGTTCCGCAAGACTTCCTCCGGGACCATCCCGCATCGAGGCTAGCACCGTTTGTGCCGGGGGGAGAAGGAAGTGTTCGCTGTTCGCAGCCTCTTGGCATCTTTGCTGGCGCTTGCCGCAGGGCAGGCCGCGGCGCAAGAGGTCTGGCAGCTTGAGGCGCGGGCGGTGCCTTTCGATGACGGCAGCGCCGGTGTGCCACTGGCCTATGAGCCGCTGGAGCGGGCGGCGCGGCCTTGGCGGCTTTGCATCCTGTATCCGCATCTCAAGGATGCCTACTGGCTGTCCGTCAACTACGGGATGGTTGAAGAGGCCATGCGCCTAGGCGTCGCGTTCGATGTGTTCGAGGCCGGCGGCTATCCAAATCTTACCCGACAGATCGAACAGCTGAGAGGCTGCGCCGGCGGGAATTTCGATGCCGTGATCCTTGGTGCCGTATCCTACGAAGGTCTGACCCCGGAGGTCGAGGAGATCGCCGCACTGAAGCCGGTGATCGCGACGGTCAACGACATTGACGATTTGGGCATAACGGCCAAGGCCAGCGTGCCCTGGTACGAAATGGGGGCTTCAGCGGGACGCTTCATTGCAGAGCGACATCCGCCCGGCAGCGCCCCGGTCGAAGTCGGCTGGTTTCCGGGTCCCGAGCGTGCAGGCTGGGTGGGGTTTGTCGAGGCCGGGTTCCGCGACGCCATTGCAGAAAGCTCTGCCCGGATTGTTGCCACCCGCTATGGCGATACCGGCACGGAGGAGCAGGTTCTCCTCGTTGAGGAACTGCTGGATGAGATGCCCGAGATCGACTACCTCGTCGGCAGCGGGCCGATGGCCGAGGCTGCGGTCTCGATCCTGCGCGCAAGGGGGCTGAGCGACAGGATCGACGTGGTCTCAACCTATTTCAGCCATTCCGTCTATCGCGGCCTGAAGCGCAAGAAGATCCTTGCAGCTCCGACAGATTCCCCGGTTCTTCAGGGCAGGCTGGCAGTAGAGATGGCGGTTCGCGCGCTTGAGGGCAAGCTTGTGGTCCAGCACGCCGGACCGCCGATCTCGATTATCGTTCCGGACACGGCCGATGGTTCAGCTGTCGCCGGATCGCTTGCGCCGGCAAGCTTTGTCCCGCTGTTCACCCTAGCTGCCGAGGATTTCCAAGAACACTCGGAATAGTATCGTTCTCGATCCTTTCCACTTTCGCAGGAGGTCGATGCGTTCCGCAAGGGCGACAGCGCCGCCCTGCACTGCGCCTTGGGCCTGTAACGGTGTTTAACGACCGCCGCTGGAAGTCCAGGAACGCAACACGCCTGCGTGGGCCGATCGAAGATCGTAGGCTACTTCTGGCAGGTTGCGGGATCCGCGGGAGCCCAGTTTCGTAGCAATGCAAAACCAACGATTGGCCGGGCCAACTGCGCAGAGCAAGCCCAGACCTTAGTTCAAAGGCTCATGGTACCTCCCGCCCGTTCAGCGGATGCCAAGCCAAGCGAACCCGGGAGTATCAAACGTGGGGAACGTGCCGCGACTCATCGGCTTGGCAGGCCCGATGGCAAGCGACTCCAATTCCCCCTCCTGCCGCGTCAGGGTATCGATCTTAGCGTTCCCGTTTTCCAACGTAATTTCGACCGGCGCACCGCTGTTCATTTTTTCGCCAGCGGGTATTTGGCCATCCTTCCGGCTGTTGTTTTTCGTCGGCTCGGCAATCGATGCGAATGGCACAAGGATGGCGAGCATAGCTATTGCAAACTTGTTGATCATGGTTCCTCTCGGGCCAGAATTAGAAAGAGCAAGTGTCCGCTGTGCCGTCCAAAAAGCCAGAGTGCGAGGCCGAGGTTTTTCAGCAGCACTGCGGACCTTACGGGCGGTGCAAAGAGGAGCCCGCGTTCGGATTCATACGGCTGTCAGCTAGCCGGGCAACCGCGCATAGGATTGATCGTCTGCAATCGAAAGTGTCAGCGTACGGGCGCACCACAAGCCAATCACGGTCCTCGCCTTCATATCTCAGCCGCACGAGATGACTGGATTTGTCGAGAAAATGTGGAGAGCACCGTCTGAGGAACCCGGTGAGATCGGGAAAAGGCCGACGCCGGGGTTTCGGGTGAAGCGGTGCGACGGTCACTGCCCATGCCGAGTTAACGAGGCCGCGGCGTGAGAATGTGATTTAGTTCAAGTAGCGCGATATTCTAGAAGCAGCCGTGGCCTTCTTCGTGAAATAGGGATGTGACGGGTTAGCGTCACCGTTCGAGAGATCCCGCAACAGGTGATGCTCTGCTTCATCGACGTGGATCTGGCCAGCCTTCCCATTAGCCTGCTGTGGAGCGTCCTTAGATCAGCCAGAGCGGCGTCTTCGCGGGGCAGGAATAGCCTGCCTAAAGCCACAGCAGCGGGATATGGTGTATCTGGCGCAAATCTGGACGGCCTTCGCACTGCCTCGAGGCACGTCCAGATCAGGTCTTCGGAGCCACGAATTTGAAGGTCCTGACCTGCGGGATCAGGCCGCTTGGGTCCTCGGCGCAGCTGTTGAAGGTATTGTTTGCCGGGATCTGGACAGACCCTTCCGCATGCAGGCTGGTGCCCTTGTGGGTTACAGCCGAGGAGCTGCTGTTGGCCGCGACATTGATGTTTCCATTGGCCATGATCGCAATGTTCGACGCGGTGAAATCCGCGTTAACGCTGACCCCGCTCATGGTCATCAGGTAGACCTTTCGCGACAGGTCGCAGTTCTTCAGCGGGTCGCCAATCACCGCACCTTCCGCCGCGCTGATGACCGAAGAGGATGAGATGCGGGTGCTGATGGCAAGGGCAGCGTCAATCCTCGCCTGGGCCCCCACTTCGAACCCGCAGTCCGTGATCAGGGCCACCTGGCTTACCGTTTCGATGGTCGCGCTGGTCAGTGTGTTGTTCTTGCGGTCCTTTCCGGCACCGATCGAGATCGAGGTAGTCGGCCCATTCCCCTTGTCGCGGCAATCTACGTTGTAGACCAGTCCAGTTGGGAGCTTGCCGTTTGTGGCGATCATCAGGTCATTGTATTGCGCCGGCGTGACGTCGACGACCGATCCCTTGACCAGCTTCTTTGTTCCAGCGGTCGTTGTGATCTTCGCCGTAACCAGTGGCGAAAGATCGGAAGCCAGAACCTTGTCCTTGAAGAACTCTGTCTTCAGATCCGAACTCGGCGCGAGCATCGCACTGCGCACCTTGGTGATGTGATCCGAGAGTCTGGTCAGGTTGAGGTTCATCGCGAAGACCGCCTCCTCGATTCCCGGATTGGCAGCATTGACGCACTTCCCCTTGCAGGCGGCGAGGCTTGGCATCGACACGCCGGAGCCTGCCTCGAAGAAGTTCTGCTGGGGAAGCCACACGCCCGTCTGACTGTGGATGCAGAAGTTCGGCCCGATGTAATTGCTTGAGGTAAGGGTGACCTGTCCCTTGCCGTAAAGCATGTCGGACGAGGTGCAGTTTCCTGGTGCGCCGTAGTATGCAACGCTGGTTACCGCCACATCGAAAGTCTCGAGCCCGACCAGGCGCAAAAAGCCGGTACGAACCGGGTTCAGCACGCTTTTGTCCCGGTGGAGGGTCACCTTGACGGCGTTCGGTGTTCCGGAGACCAGTCTTTTGGTCCTGGGATCGAACCGCACGAGCTGGATATCGCCCGGACCGGATGTTGTCCCCATGATGGACTTCGGAGCGTTCGTTTCGACCGAGGCCAGGGCAGCCGCCTGAACATCGGACGCGCTTCTGGCCTCTGACAGGGCGATGACCCCGGCCATTGCGGCAGCATCGGCTGCCAGGGTCAGGCGCTGCTTGTGTCGGTGCACATTGGTGACATCAATGGCAAGGCCAGCAAGAAGACACAGGAACATCACCCCGAACAACCAAAGTACCGTCATCGCCCCGCGTTCGTCGTAGGCGAAACGTGCCAAACGGGCGTTTACCGAGGAAATCATTATACAGGCTCCATCGTGTTGATCGCGGTGCCCACCAAAGTGTCACCCACGGCGAACTTGATTATTCCGAAGGGGGCGGCGCCCTGAGAGCTGGTAGTGAGAACGACGGTCACGAAGCCGCCGGCGATGGTCACCTCGGCTGTAACGGGCCCCTGACCATTGGCCGCCCGGTTCAAGGCATAGGCCTCACCTTCGGCTGGGGTCATTCCGTAGCGTGACACCGCGCGTGCCGTATCGCGGGCAACATCCATCAGTGTTGTCTGCCGCAGAAAGAGGAGGCTGGCGTCCGTCGCAAGCAGCAGGAGAGAGGTGAAGAGAGGGAGGAGCACGACGAATTCCATCGTCTGCGATCCCTTCTCGTCGTCGACGAACTCCAGTAGCCGCTTCCGAAGTCCGTGACAGTGCCGGGCCGCAATCATATCGTTCACCAACTTCACTGGTACTGCGGCCAACCATGGCGCCTATTTTTGTCGAGTTATTGGCGCGAGTGGCCCACGAATGTGGTGATGCTGCGGCGGATTTGGGTGCGAAGATTTCCTGCTTTCGGGTGGCTTGTCTGGATGTCGCGCCAACTTGCTAATCTGGCTTCCCGTCAAGGGGATCGCTGAGGACCGGTTGGCTTTGTCGAAAGCAGCATGGGCCGAGGAGCGCAAGGCGTAGCATTTCCTCCCTCCCTTGGGCGTGCATCGAAAAGCCAATCTTGCGGAGGCCACGTGCGGTTCTTCCCGGAAGCTGCCGACCCCGGTTCCGGGAAGTGGCGGAGGCTTTCATGGAACTTTCTACCCATTCCACCGGTTGCCAAAGGAACGACCAAGGAGCTGAAGCGCATGCGGATGGAGAGAAGGTAATGGGCGACGACCACACGAAATCCCAGCGCTCCGATACGGTGAGCTACGACCGGGCTGCCGGGGGCTGGGGCTCGCTTCGAAGCGTGTCGCAGACGATCCTGCGCGAACGGCCCCACTTGGGAATAGCCCAGACCCTGCGCGTCCAGAACAAACCGGGCGGGCACATGTGCACCTCTTGCGCCTGGACCAAGCCGCCCGAACCGCACCTGTTCGAATTCTGCGAGAACGGTGCGAAGGCTACGATCTGGGATCTGACGCGCGCCCGTTGCACACCGGATTTCTTTGCCGGGCACACGGTCACCGAATTGCGCAACTGGTCGGATCACGACCTGGAGCGCGCGGGGCGACTGACCCACCCCCTACGCTACGACCCTGAGAGCGACCACTATTCTGAATGCTCCTGGCATGAAGCGTTCGAGGAGATCGGCGCATCGCTACGCGCCTTGGATCCGCAGTCCGTCGTCTTCTACGCGTCGGGCCGGGCGAGCCTTGAAACTTCCTATCTCTATTCGCTCTTCGCCCGGCTCTACGGGCACAACAACCTACCCGACAGTTCCAACATGTGCCACGAAACCACCAGCGTGGGGTTGAAGAAGGTGATTGGATCCCCGGTCGGGACCTGCATCCTGTCCGATTTCGACAAATGTGATCTTATGCTCGTTTTCGGTCAGAACACCGGGTCGAACAGTCCCCGCTTTCTGCACACGCTCAAGTCCGCGGTAGACCGGGGTTGTCGCATCATCACCTTCAACCCGGTGCGAGAGGCCGGCTATGTGAAGTTTGTCAACCCGCAGAACCCTGTGCAGATGACAATTGGCGGGGCAACACCTATCTCGGACATCTACCTGCAAGTCCGACCCGGTGGCGACATTGCAGCGTTGATGGGCGTCTGCAAGCATTTGCTCGAGCTGGAGGCCGCGCAGGAAGGCATCCTGGACCATGCCTTCCTTGCCGAACACACCGCGGATTTCGATAGTTTCACTGCCGAAATCCGTTCGGCTGACTGGGACGGTATCGAGGTCCATTCGGGCCTTCTTCGGGAGGATCTCGCAGAGGTTGCCCGTATCTACGCCCAGTCGCGCCGCGTCATCGGTATCTATGGCATGGGGCTTACGCAGCATGTCCATGGATCGCTGAGTATCGCGATGCTCGTCAACCTCCTGCTCATGCGCGGGAATATCGGGCGAGAAGGGACGGGCATTTCGCCAGTGCGTGGTCATTCCAACGTGCAGGGCCAGCGTACGGTCGGCATATCGGAGAAGCCAGAGCTGGTCCCGCTCGACCGGCTGGGCGAGATGTTCGGCTTCGAGCCGCCTCGCAAGACAGGGCGCACCACGGTCGAGGTGGTGGAAGGTGTGCTTGACGGATCGGTCAAGGGCTTCGTCGGCCTGGGCGGCAACTTCGCCCGCGCGATATCGGACAGCGCGCGGGCAGAATCCGGATGGGAGACGCTTGCTCTGAACGTACAGGTCGCCACTCGGTTGAACCGCACCCATCTTCATCCGGGGAAGACCTCCTTCCTTCTGCCCTGCCTCGTCAGGTCGGAAGAGGACATGCAGGCCAGCGGTCCGCAGGCTGTATCGATGGAATGTTCGCTCAGCCATATCCACGGGTCACTCGGGCGGCGCAAACCCGCCAGCCCCTCCCTGAAATCCGAACCCGCCATCATCGCGGAGATCGCCAAGGCGACGCTCCTCCCCAATCCGAATGTGCACTGGGATGACTGGGTCGCTGACTACGGGCTGATCCGGGACCTGATCGAACGGACCTATCCTGACGACTTCCGCGATTTCAATGCCCGCCTTTTCGAACCCGGCGGCTTCTACCGCGGAAATGCTGCCCGTGAGCGGATCTGGGAAACGGACAGCGGAAAGGCGCAGTTCACCGTCCCCCATCGACAACACGCGCTGAAGGCCCCGCTAAGGGAAGCGGAATGCACACTCATTACGTTGCGCTCGAACGACCAGTTCAACACGACAATCTATGGCTACAGTGACCGGTTACGCGGATTGGAAGGCTCCCGCGACATCCTTCTGATCAACCCGGAAGAAATTGAGCGTCGCGGGCTTAAAGAGGGGCAGCGCGTCCGGTTGCGCAGTGCAGTAGAGGATGGTCATGACCGCGTTTCACATCCTTTGGCGGTGACACCCTACGACCTTCCCGACCGCTGCGTCGCAGCCTATTACCCCGAGATCAATCCACTGATACCTTTAAGCTATCACGACGAACTCTCCAAAACCCCGGCCTTCAAGGGGGTGCCGGTGACGATCCTTTCTTCGCCTGAGCCCGATCAGGACGGTCGACAGAATATATAACGAGGCGCGTCAAAGGTCTCCGTCGGCGGGCTCTGCTCTTGCACGATGTCCGAGGTAACGCCGCGTTCAGACAGCTCTTCCATCAGATTTCGATGAAAGTGATGCCCGGGTTATCATCCACGATTCCTAGCACGCGGAACTTCTCGGATGCGTCCATCGCCCGCTCGGAAAGCCACTGTCAGCCATCGTCCTTCACTTACCCTCTGACCATTCTGCCTGCACGGCCCGCCGCGGATCGGTGCGCCGCCGGCGCTTCCGGGTATCGCACCAGACCACTTGGGTATTGGACCGGCGGCACGCCACGGTGCCATCTTCGGATCATCGAAAGATCCGAACCAAAGGCCAGACCGTGACCAAGATCGACCGCATAGATGCCATCATCATCGACGTGCCGACGGTGCGCGGACATGTTCTGTCCATGACCACGATGCTGACCCAGTCGGTCGTTCTCGTGCGCATCCGTTTCTCGGACGGGTCCGAGGGGCTGGGCGAGGGCGCATCGATCGGCGGGCTCTCCTACGGGCCGGAAAGCGTGGAAAGCGTCAAGCTCGCCATCGACACCTATATTTCTCCGGCGCTGGTGGGCATGGATGCCGACGCCATCGTCGCCGCCAGCGCCCATATGGAAAAGGCGGTAAAGGGCAACCCCATCGCCCGCGCCGCCGTGGAATGCGCGCTGTGGGACGGGCTTGGCCGCCGCGCCGGGCTGTCCGTGGCGCAATTGTTCGGCGGGCGGATCCATGACCGGTTGCCGGTGGCCTGGACGCTGGCCTCGGGCAACAGCCAGACCGACATCGACGAAGCCGAGCGGATGCTGGACACCCGCCGCCACCGCGACTTCAAGTTGAAGATCGGCAAGCGCCCGGTGAAGCAGGACATCGCCCATGTCGCGGCCATCGCCAAGGCCGTGGGCGACCGCGGCACGATCCGGGTCGACGTGAATCAGGCCTGGAGCCTGACCGAAGCCCGCTACGGCGCGCGCGGGCTGCAAGAGATCGGCTGCATCCTGGTGGAACAGCCCGTGGCGCGGGACAAGCTGGCGGCTCTGAAGGCGCTGACCGATGGGTATGAGATCGCCATCATGGCCGACGAGGTGCTGCAAGGCCCCGCCGACGCGATGCGGGTGGCCGCCAACCGCTCGGCGGATGTGTTCGCGGTCAAAGTCTGCCAGTCGGGCGGGTTGAAACCGGCCTCGGACGTGATCGCCATCGCGCGGGCGGCAGGGATCGACCTTTACGGCGGCACCATGTTGGAATCCGCGCTTGGCACCGCCGCCGCGATCCAGCTTTTCGCCACCATCCCCGAGTGGCAGTTCGGAACCGAGATGTTCGGGCCGCTGCTCCTCAAGGACGAAATTCTGGCCACGCCGCTGGAATACAGGGACTTCTCGGTGATCGTCCCGACCGGGCCGGGCATCGGGGTAAGCCTCGACGACGACAAGGTCGCGTTCTACCGGCGCGACCGCAGCAGCCTTACACGGGCCGTCGCGGGGGAATGATCAGCCCCCTTGGGGCAAGGAAGGCCCGGGAAAGCCACGCTTTTCCGGGAACGGAGGAGACTTGTCCCGCAAGGGGCATCATGGAGGGAGAGAGCCATGTTCACCGAAGCCGGTCTCGACGAGATCGCCCGCCGCCTGGACGGCATCGTTCAAGACAAGCCCGAAGAGGGCATCTTCCGCGCCCGCCGCGACATGTTCACCGACCCTGAGCTCTTTGAACTGGAAATGCGCCACATCTGGGAGGGCAACTGGATCTACCTGGCGCATGAAAGCCAGATCCCACATCCGAACGACGTGTTCACCACGCATATTGGCCGCCAGCCGATCATGATCACCCGCGACAAGACCGGGACGCTGCACGCGCTGATCAACGCCTGCTCGCACCGGGGCGCGATGCTCTGCCGGCACAAGCGGCAGAACAAGGCGACCTTCACCTGCCCGTTCCACGGCTGGACCTTCAACAACACCGGCAAGCTTCTGAAGGTGAAGGATCCCGACGGCGCAGGGTACCCCGAGCAGTTCAACAAGAACGGCAGCCATGACCTGAAGCGCGTGGCTCGTTTTGAGTCCTATCGCGGGTTCCTGTTCGGGTCGCTGAACCCCGACGTGCAGCCGCTGTCGGATTACCTGGGCGAGGCCAAGGTGATGATCGACATGGTCGCCGACCAGTCCGACGAGGGGCTGGAGGTGCTGCGCGGCTCCTCGACCTACACCTACCAGGGCAACTGGAAGCTCCAGGCCGAGAACGGCGCCGACGGCTATCACGTCTCGGCCGTCCATTGGAACTATGTCGCCACCACCAGCCACCGCGCGGATGAGGGCAAGGACGAGGTGAAGTCGGTCGACGCCTCGAAGTGGAACAAGCAGAAGGGCGGGTTCTATTCCTTCGACAACGGCCACCTGGTCCTGTGGACGAAATGGGCCGACCCGTCGAACCGCCCCCTCGCGCCCCGCCGGGATGAACTGGTGGCAAAGTACGGCGAGGCCAAGGCCGACTGGATGATCGGATACCTTCGCAACCTCTGCCTCTATCCGAACCTGTTCCTGATGGACCAGTTCTCCAGCCAGCTGCGCGTGTTCCGCCCGATCAGCGTCGACAAGACCGAAGTCACGATCTACTGCATCGCCCCGAAGAGCGAGAGCCAGGAGGCCCGCACCCGCCGCATCCGCCAGTACGAGGACTTCTTCAACGCCTCCGGCATGGCGACGCCGGATGACCTGGAGGAATTCCGGGCGACCCAGATGGGCTACGCCGCCGCCCCCACGGCGCAGTGGAACGACCTGACCCGCGGCGCGACCCAGTGGATCACCGGCGCGGACGAAGAGGCCCAGCGGATCGGGTTGAAGCCCATCCTGTCCGGCGCGCGGACGGAAGACGAGGGTCTTTTCGTCATCCAGCACACGCAATGGACCGAACGCATGGCCGCCGCCGTCGCGGCCGAGCGTCAGACCGCAACCCAGATCGCAGCGGAGTAACCCCATGAACGCTGTGACCGATACCCAGCTTTCCTACGACGCGCTCTGCGCCTTCCTTTATGCCGAAGCGCGGGCGCTCGACGACCGCCGCTTCGACGACTGGATCCAGTTCTACCACCCGGACTGCCCGTTCTGGATGCCAGCCTGGGACGATTTCGACACGCTGACCGAAGACCCGGCCAACGAGATGTCGCTGATCTATTACCCCAATCGATCGGGGATCGAGGACCGCGTGTTCCGCATCAAGACCGACCGTTCCAGCGCGACCTCGCTGCCCGAACCCCGCACTGGGCACAACATCACCAATGTCGAGGTGCTGGGGCGCGAGGGGACAAAGATCCACCTGCGCTTCAACTGGATGACGCACAATTACCGCTACGGGACGACCGACACCTATTGGGGCACGTCCTTCTACACGGTCGATGTTGCCTCGGGCGCGCCGCTCATCACCTCGAAGAAGGTGATCCTGAAGAACGACCGCATCCACCATGTGATCGACGTTTACCACATCTGACACCGCAACTGCCGGCCCCCAGACCGGCACCCCCGGTGCCGACCCTTGAGGAGGGGAAGGCACCGGGGGAGAGGAGGAGCCATGACCTACAAGATCGCCCTGAACTTCGAGGACGGCGTCACCCGCATCATCGATTGCGAGGCTGACGAGAAAGTCTCCGACGCCGCCTTCCGGCAAAAGATCAACGTGCCGATGGACTGCCGCGATGGCGTCTGCGGCACCTGCAAATGCCGCGCGGAGCGGGGCGAGTATGAGCTGGGCTTCTACCTGGAAGACGCGATGACCGAGGAGGAAGCGGCGCAAGGCATGGTCCTGACCTGCCAGATGATGCCGAAGTCCGATTGCGTCGTGGCGATCCCTGCCTCTTCCATCGCCTGCAAGACAGGAGCGCAAAGCGTGCAGGCCAGCGTGGCGGGGGTCGAGGCGCTGTCGGAAACCTCCTTCCGCCTGCGCGTGACGCTCCCCGCCGCGATGCCCTTCCTGCCGGGCCAGTATGTCAACGTGCGGGTCCCGGGCACCGCCGCGACCCGCGCCTATTCCTTCTCCAGCCACCCGGAGGCGACGGAGGCTTCATTCCTGATCCGCAACATCCAGGGCGGGCTGATGTCGGGCTACCTCGCCCGCGCCAAGGCTGGCGACGCCATGATCCTGACCGGCCCGATGGGCGCGTTCTACCTTCGCCCCGTCACGCGCCCGCAGGTCTTCCTCGCCGGCGGCACGGGCCTTGCCCCCTTCCTGTCGATGCTGGAACAGATCGCCACCACCGGCACTGACCAACCGGTCCGCCTGTTCTATGCCGTCACCCGCGACGCCGACCTGGTGGAGTTTGACCGGCTGGAGAGTCTTGCGGCGCTGATCCCCTCGCTGGAGATCGTCACCATCGTCGCCGATGCCGCGAGCACCCATGCGAAGAAGGGCTTCGTCACCGACCACCTGACGGCTTCCGACCTTTGGGACGGTGCCGCCGATGTCTATCTCTGCGGCCCGCCGCCGATGGTCGAGGCGGTGCGGACCCACATGGCGGGCCTGGGCGTCACCCCCGCGTCCTTCCTGTTCGAGAAGTTCAACCCCTCGGAAACCAAGGCGGCGGCGTGATGCGGTTCAAGGGCAAGGTCTTTGCCATCACCGGGGCCGCGCAGGGCATTGGGCGGCGCGTGGCGGAACGGGCGGCGCTGGAGGGCGCTTCGGTCGCGGTGATCGACCGCTCGCCCATCGGGGCCGAGGTGGCGGAGACCATCACGGCTGCGGGTGGCAAGGCGGTCTATCTGGCGGCCGACCTGGAGACCCATGCCGGGGCCGTTGATGCGATGGCGGGAGTCATCAGGGAATTCGGCCGGATCGACGTGTCGGTCCACAACGTCGGCGGCACGATCTGGGCCAAGCCCTTCGAGCTTTACGAGGCCGACCAGATCGACGCCGAGGTGCGCCGGTCGCTGTTCCCGACGCTCTATTCCTGCCACGCGGTCCTGCCGCACATGCTGGCGGCGGGCAAGGGCGTGATCGTCAATGTCTCGTCGATCGCCACCCGCAGCTTGAACCGCGTGCCCTATGCGGCCGCCAAGGGCGGGGTGAACGCGATCACCGCCAGCCTCGCCTGGGAAGTGGCCGAGCGCGGCATCCGCGTCGTCGCCACCGCGCCAGGCGGAACCGAAGCACCGCCCCGCGGCGTGCCGCGCAACCCAAACGAACAGACCGCGCAGGAGAAGGTCTGGTACCAGCAGATCGTCGACCAGACGGTCCAGTCCAGCCTGATGAAACGCTACGGAACTCTGGATGAACAGGCGGGGGTGATCCTGTTCCTGGCATCCGACGATGCCTCTTACCTGACCGGGGTCACGATCCCGGTAGGAGGGGGCGACCTGGGCTGACAGGCCCGCCACACCGGCGCCGAGGAGGGCGCCACAAAGGGAGAGAGACAGATGAAGACGACCATTCGGGCGGCCCTTGCCGGGCTCGTCACCAGCACGGCCATGCTTTCGACAGCTTGGGCCGAGGACATCAAGGTGGGCCTCCTGCTGCCCTATTCGGGCGTCTATGCTTCGCTTGGGCAGGACATCGACGATGCCTTCGCGCTGGGTCTGGAAACCTTCGGCGCGGACAGGGGCGCGACCTTCGAGATCGTCCGCGAGGATGACGAGGTGAAACCGCCGGTCGGTCTGGCCAAGACCAAGAAGCTGATCCTGCAGGACGAAGTCGACGTGATGGTCGGCGTGGTCTCCTCGGGCGTCCTGGGCGCGATCCGCGACACCGTGGACGGCGCGGGGGTGCCGCTGATCGTGGCCAATGCCGGCAACGACGAGGCGACGGGCGAGGCCTGCAGCCCCTACATCACTCGCATTTCCTTTTCCAACAGCCAGGTCAACCGGCCGATGGGCCAGTGGATGGTCGACCAAGGTGTGAAAAAAGTTTTCACCATCGCGCCGGACTACGCCGCCGGCCGCCAGATGATCGACGCCTTCACCGCCGCCTTCACCGCTGCGGGCGGCGAGGTGGTGGGCCAGGAATGGCCCGCCTTCCAGAAGACGCAGGACTTCGGCCCGTTCCTTGCCAATGCCAAGGCGAGCGGCGCGGATGCGGTCTATGTCTTTTTCGCTGGCGGCGAGGCGATTTCCTTCGTCAAGCAGTATGACAGCTTCGGCCTGAAGGCCGGGATGCCGCTGTACGGCTAGGGCTTCCTGACCTCGGCCCTCTATGTCGAGGCGGAAGGCCCGGCGGCCGAAGGTGTCATCACCGCGCTGCATTATGTGCCGACGCTGGACAACCCGGAGAACGCGGCCTTCGTCGAGGCGTTCAAGGCCAAGACCGGCCGTATCCCCTCGGAATACGCGGTGCAGGGCTATGACAGCGCCCGTGCTCTGGTCGAGAAGGTGAAGTCGGGCGCGACCGACCGTGCCGCGCTGGCCGCCGCGCTGCCGAAGGTGGCCTTCACCGGCCCGCGGGGCGAGCTGCGGATTGATCCTGCGACGAACAACGTCGTCCAGCCGATCCACGTCTACGAAAACGTCGCCGGTCCCGATGGCCTGACTCAGAAGGTGCTCGCCACCCTTCCGGCCGAGGCGGACCCGGTCAACGGCTGCGAAATGCCCGTAGCCACCAACTGACGCGATCCGGGGGCCGCAGGTCGGCCCCCGTCCCCAGCCCGAAAGGTGCGACCATGACCACAGACCTTGGCTTCTGGGTGCTGCAGACCTTGAATGCGCTGCAACTCTCCATGCTGCTTTTTCTTCTCTCTGTCGGCCTGACGGTGATCTTCGGGCTGATGCACTTCGTGAACCTTGCCCATGGCTCGCTTTACGCATTCGGCGCTTATGTCGCGGCGACTCTCGCGGGCACCTTGGGCTACTGGGGAGGGTTCCTGCTGGCCCCCGTCGCCGTGGCGGCCCTTGGCGCTGTTCTCTACTACACCCTGATCCGCTCACAGCGCCGGGCCGGGCCGATGGCGCAGGTGCTGGTGACCTTCGGGCTGATCTTCGTGGCCGTCGACGCCACGCGGCTGGTGTGGGGCGATCTGCCCATCGGCATCGCCATCCCGGCCGTGCTGGACGGGCAGGTGGCACTTCTCGGCGTGCAATACCCAGTTTACCGGCTGTTCATCATCGCCCTGGGTCTGAGTGTCCTCGGCATCCTGACCCTGATCCTGACCCGCACCCAGATCGGAGCGATGATCCGCGCCGGGGTCGACAACGACCAGATGGCCGCCTGCCTTGGGATCAACGTGGAACGCATGTTCTTCCTGGTCTTCGTCGTCGGCTGCGCGCTGGCGGGCCTTGCCGGGGCCGTCGCCGCGCCCGTCCTGTCCGTCACGCCCGACATGGGCCTGCAGATCCTGATCCCGACGCTGATTGTCATCGTCATCGGCGGCCTTGGCAGCCTGAAGGGCGCGGTCGCGGGGTCCCTGATCTTCGGCTTCGTCCAGACCTTCGGCGCGGTGCTGCTGCCGACGCTGAGTTCCGTCCTGATCTACGCGCTTCTCGCGGCGGTGCTTGTCACCCGTCCGCAGGGCCTTCTGCCCGCGAAAGGGTGATCCGATGTTCACGCACACTCCCCTGCGCCTGACCACGCTGGCAATCATTGCCGCCGGGTCGCTGGCCTATGCCTTCGCCGCCGGGTTCTACGGGCTGGAGATCCTGGCCGAGATCGCGATCCTGGCGATCCTCGTCATCGCGCTGGACCTTGTCGCCGGGTTCGGCGGGATGGTCTCGCTGTGCCACGGCGCGCTTCTGGGCGTGGGGGCCTATGCCTTCACCGTGGCCGCCAATGAGGCCGGGTTGACCGCGCTGCCCGCTATGATCTTGGCCGTGGCGCTAACCTCCGCCCTGGCGTTCCCGATCGGCGCGGTCTGCGCGCGATCGACCGGCATCTACTTCATCATGGCGACTTTGGCCTTCGGGCAGATGGCCTACAGCTTCGTCTTCCAGTCCCCGTTGTTCGGGGGCGACGACGGCCTCTCCGGTGCTCCGCGCCCGGACTTGAGCGTCGTCGGCATCGACCTGACCGACAGCCGAGCCTTCGCGGTCTACGCCATCCTTCTGGTTGCTTTGGCCTACCTCGTCGCCGCCGCCACCCTTCGCTCCGGGCTCGGGCGCAGCCTCGTCGGTCTCCATCACAATGAAAAACGGTTGCGCGCCCTTGGACTGACCGTCTGGCGCGCCAAGGCCACCGCCTTCGCCATCTCCGGTGCACTTGCGGGCTTGGCAGGCTGCCTCGCCGCCCAGCACACGCAGTTCATCTCTCCGGGGCTTCTGTCTTGGACCGTTTCGGGCGAGGCGCTGGTCGTCGTCATTCTCGGCGGCCTCGGCACCCTGGTTGGCCCGCTCCTCGGCGCGATCCTGTTCGTCGTGCTGAAGCACGAGATCTCGGCCATCACCCCGTACTGGCACGCCATCGTGGGCCTGATCCTGATCGCGGTTGTGATGAGCCGCGCGCCGGGTGTCTTCGGGTTCATCGAAGCCCGCTGGACCGCTCGCACCCGGAAACCACAGGGCAAGGAGGCCACCGCCGATGCTTGAAACGCGCAACCTGACCAAATCCTTCGGCCCGATCCAGGTGACCAGGGGCGTGAGCCTGAAGCTGGAAAAGGGCGAGCGCCGGGTGATCCTTGGCCCGAACGGCGCGGGCAAGACGACGCTGTTTAACCAGCTGGTGGGTGAAATCACGCCGAACAGCGGCACGATCCACCTCGACGGGGCGGATGTTACCGGTCTCCGCGTCGCCGAGCGTGCGCGCCGGGGCCTGAGCCGCAGCTACCAGAAGAACACCCTCTTCGACGGGCTGACGATCCGCGAGAACCTGGGCCTCGCCGCCGCCGTCGCGCTGGGGAAGGGCCAAGGCCTCTGGTCCGACCCGCTGCAAAGTGTCGAGGTGCGCGAGACGGTGCGCGAGGTCGCGGCGCAGGTGGACCTTGCGCCATACCTCGACGCCCGTGTCGACGCCGTCAGCTACGGCATCCGCCGCCAGCTGGAGGTGGGCATCGCGCTGGCCACCGGGCCCAAGGTCATCCTGATGGACGAACCGACCAGCGGTGTGGGACCGGAGATGTCGAAGGGTTTCCACCGCCTGCTCAAGGCGCTGCCCCGCGACCTGACGATCCTGATCATTGAGCATGACATGGACCTCGCCTTCGACGTAGCCGACACGATCACCGTGCTGAACTACGGCGAGGTCGTCTTCGACGGGTTGCCGGAGGCCGCACGCGGCAGCCAGCTTCTGAAGGACATCTATCTGGGGGCGTGGGAAGATGCTTGACCTGACAGACCTTTCCTCGGGCTATGGCGAGACGCAGGTCCTGCATGGCCTGTCGCTGAGGGCCGAACCGGGCCGGGTACTGGCGATCCTCGGCCGCAACGGCGCGGGGAAGTCAACGACGCTGAAGACGATCATGGGCCTTCTGCCCGCGAAGGGTGGAAGCGTCACCTTCGACGGGCGCAAGATCAGCGGGATGACTCCGTTCAAGATCGCCAAACTGGGCATCGCCTATGTCCCGGAAACCCGCGACATCTTCCGCTCGCTGTCCGTGCGCGAGAACCTCGACCTCGCCGCCCGCCGCTTTCCCTGCCCACCGGGCGGCTGGACGGTGGCGCGGGTGATCGAGCTTTTCCCCCGGCTTGGCGAACGCCTCGACAACGGCGGCGACCAGCTGTCGGGGGGCGAGGCGCAGATGCTGGCCATCGCGCGGGGCCTCTTGATGAACCCGCGTCTGCTGATCCTGGATGAGCCGACCGAGGGGCTCGCCCCGATCATCGTCAAGCTGATCCACGACAAGCTGGCGGACCTGAAGCGCGAGGGCCTGTCGATGGTGCTGGTGGAACAGAACTTCGGTTTCGCCACTTCGCTGGCCGATGACGTGGTGGTGGTGTCAAAGGGCAGCATCGTCTGGCAGGGCAGCGCCGAGGCGATCCGGGCGGACATCGAAGCGCAGCACCGCTGGCTTGGCGTTTGAAGTCTGGAGTGTCTGACATGACGACCGAGGCGCGCCACGCGCATCTCTGGGGCCAGCGCGCCCGCGACTGGGCCGAGGTGCAGGAGGCGATGGTGCGGCCGGTCTACGAGGCCGTGCTCAAGGCGCTCGAGCCGGCCCCGGGGCTTAGGCTTCTCGACATGGGCTGCGGGTCGGGCATGTTCGCGAGCCTCGCCTCCGCTGCCGGGCTGAAAGTCGCCGGGATCGACGCCGCAATGCCGTTGCTGGAGATCGCACGGGAGCGCGTGCCCGCCGGCAACTTCTGCAAGGGCGACCTGGAAACGCTGCCCCATGCAAACTCGAGCTTCGACCTCGTCACCGGCTTCAACGCCTTCCAGTTCGTCGCCAGCCTCGCCCGCGCCCTGGTCGAGGCCGCCCGCGTGGTCCGTCCCGGCGGCGCCGTGGTCGTGGTCGCTTGGGGCGAGCCGCAGAACATGCCCGCCGCCAGCGTCATCACCGCGCTGCGCCCGCTTTTGCCGCCACCGCCTCCCAACGCCCCCGGCCCCTTCGCCCTTGCCGACAAGGCCGCACTGACCGGCTTTGCCGAGGCGGCGGGATTGCAGCCGGAAAGCGTCTTTGACGTGGACAGCCCCTTCACCTATCCCGACCTGCCCACCGCGCTGCGCGGGCTGAACTCCTCGGGCGTCGCGGCGGCGGCGATGGAGCGGGCGGGTGAGGACGCGGTCAGCGCAGCCCATGCGACGGCCCTTGCGCCCTTCCAGCAGGCGGATGGCGGCTACCACGTTCCCGCGCATTTCCGCTGCCTGATCGCCCGGCGGGCATAGATCAGAACGTCTTCCGCGCGACCTTCTGGGCGATGGCCACGAAGTTGCGGACATGCACGCCCTGTTCGTCCAGGCGGTGGTTCACCGATACCCCGGTCTTGGCGAGCGGGTTGACGATGTCGTGGAAGCGCACCCCGGTCCGCTGCACCGAGCCCACCGACTGCGGCACGATCGCCACCCCTTCGCCCACGGACACCAGCGCGATCGCGGTCTGGAAGTCCATCGTGAAGACCCGCCGCTTCACCTCGATCCCCAGTTCGGCGCAGCTGTTCAGCACGAAATCGGCGAAGGAGGGGCGGGGGAATTCGGGATAGAGGACGAAGGCCTCGCCCGCCAGCTGGCGGAGGTCCACCGGACCCTTGGGCAGGTCCAAGGTGTCCGGCACCGCAAGCACCAGCGGTTCCTCCCCGAGCTTCCGCGTCGTGATCTCGGCATCGTCCAGGGCGGGTCGGGCGAAGGCGATGTCGATTTCGCGCCGGATCAGGCTGCGGTGCAGCTGCGCGTTGTTCATCGGGATCAGCGACAGGTTCACATCCGGGTAGGAGGCGCGGAAACTCTTCAGGATCGTGGGCAGGATGCCGTAGGTCGCCGATCCCACGAAGCCCACCCGAAGCCTCCCTTCGGCCCCCTGACCGATCCGCCGCACCTCCAGCTTGATGTCGTTGAACTCGGCCAGCATCGCGGTCCCGCGGGCATAGAGCCGTTCCCCCGCCTGCGTCAGGGTGAGCGCGTTGCGGCCCCGGTTGAACAGAAGCGCGCCAAGGTCATCCTCGATCTGCTTGATCTGGCGGCTCAAGGGCGGCTGCGCCATGCCCAGGCGTTCCGCCGCGCGGCCGAAATGCAGCTCCTCGGCGAGCGCAATGAAGTATTCCAGCTGCTTGATGTTCATCCGCGTCCCCCCGCGCAGAAACTAATCCGCCAGCGCCCATTCCCCAAAGGAAAAAGCCGCACCCCGTTTCCAGGGCGCGGCAAGGTCCAACCGGGAAGTAAGGCTCACTCGGCCGCCAGGGCCGAGGCGGCAGCTTCGGGCTTCAGCGTGAAGTCGAAGCGCAGGTAAAGGTCGGTGCCATGCTCGGGCTTGCCCTTCTGGAAGTTGCCCACGAGGCTGTCCTTCGCCGCGAAGACCGAGTCATTGTCGAGATAGGACGAGGAGCTGTCGTAGACCTGGCTCACCAGCGTGCGGTAGCCCTCCTTCGCCACGATGAAGTGCAGGTGGCCCGGGCGGTTCGGGTGGTGGCCCATGTAGCGCAGAAGCTCACCCGCGGTTTCGTCCGCCGGGATCGGATAGGGCACCGGGCGCAGGGCGCGCAGCGCGAAGTAGCCGTTCTCGTCGGTCTCGAACCGGCCGCGCAGGTTGTAGTCGGGCTGGTCGTGGTCGTGGTTCTCATAAAGCCCGTTCGGCGCGTCTTCCCAGATGTCCAGCGTCACGCCAGCCAGCGGGCGGCCCGAAGTGTCCTTGATGTAGCCTTCCATGAAGACGGTCTCTTCATTGTCGAAGTGCTTCTGCGCGGTCGAGGCGCCATGCGGCAGGACCGGCGGGTTCTCGCGGTAGAAGGGGCCAAGCACGGTGGATTCCGATTCCGATCCGGTGACCGGGTTCGTCAGCATGTCGCACAGGACCTCGACGCCCAGGATGTCGCCCAAAAGGATGAACTCCTGCCGCTTGTCGCTGCAGACGGCGCCGGCGCGGGCCAGGAACATGCAGGCGTCGATGAACTCGGCGTGGGTCAGGTTCACGTCCTTGCAGAAGCCGTGCAAGTGGCGGATGGCCGCCGTCATGATCTCGCGCTGACGCTCGGTGATCTGGCCATTCTGGCCCAGCGATGCGACGACCACATCGGTGACGTTGTCGATGGTAACCTTGCTCATGTGTCCCTCCTCCGGGCGTGGGTCTGATCTGGTGCGGGTTGCCTTGAAGGCCACTCCCTCCCGCCGATGACCCGACTATCCACGCCGTCCGACCCCCCGCCAATGACCGCCTGGGTATGGCCCGATACTCGCGACCCGTGTCCGGCCCCTTGGCCCGGGAAAGGGTATCGCAGGATACCCTGCACGTCATTGCGGGAATGGGCCGGGCGGCGCTTTTTCAGGTCCAAGGCCCCTGTCGGGCCAAGGAGGAACCCCATGCGCGCCACACTGGACAGGATGCAGTCGCGGCTGAAAGCGACGCCCTATCTGCTCCGACTCGGTCGGCTTTTTTCCGAAACCGTGCTGTTGGAGGTGGACGGGGCCGAGTTTTATCTGACCTTCCGCGACGGCCGCCTGGAACAGATTGCCGAGGGCCCCAGCCGCAAGACGCCCTGGAGCTTTGCGCTGCGCACCGACGGCGAGGCGCTGGCGCAGTTCTGGCAGCCGGTGCCGAAGCCCGGCTTCCACGACATCTTCGGTCTGGTGAAGATCGGGCGGGGGCGGATCGACGGCGACATCCTCTGCCTGGTCAAGAACCTGCGCTTCTTCAAGGACTTCATGGCGCTGGCCCGCCCCGCGCCCCAGATGGAGAAACTGGCATGACCTTCGAGCCCATCACCGGCCGCTACCTTACCGTCACCGTCCAGGGCCGCCGCCAGCGGATCTATGTGGAAATGGCAGGCGAAGGGACTCCCGTCCTCTGCCTCCACACCGCCGGGGCCGATACGCGCCAGTGGCGGCATATCCTGAACGATGCGGGCCTGACCAAGGACCACCGCTTCTACGCCTTCGACATGCCCTGGCACGGCAAAAGCCTCCCGCCCGAGGGCTTCCAGACCGAGGAATACCTGCTGACGACCGAGGCCTATATCGAGACCGTCCTGGCGGTGTCGCGGGCATTGGGCCTCGACCGGCCCATCCTGGCGGGCTGTTCGATGGGCGGGCGCATCGCCCTGCAACTTGCAGCCCTGCACGGCGACGCCTTCTCGGGCTTCATCGCCATCGAGGCCTCGGATTATCAGCCCGCCTGGTACGACATCGACTGGTTCCATCGCCCGGATGCCCATGGCGGCGAGATGGGGGCGGCGCTGGTGTCCGCCAACATCAGCCCCCATGCGCCCGAGGCCGAACGCTGGAACACCCTGTGGATGTTCATGCAGTCTGGGCCGGGCGTTTTCCGTGGCGACCTGTCGTTCTACACCCGCGACGACAGCCTGATCGGGCGGCTCGCCCGCATCGACACCGCCCGCACCCCCGTCCACCTCCTCGTCGGAGCCTACGACCTGACCTGCACGCCCGAGGACGCCCGCCGCACCGCCGCCGCCATCCCCGGCGCGACCTGCACGGTGATGGACGAACTCGGTCATTTCCCCATGTCCGAACACCCCGCCGCCTTCCGGCCCTTCTTCGCCGATGGCCTGGCCCGCATGAAAGTTGCCGCCCATGTCTGACACCGCCGCAATCGCCGGACAACCCTGCATAATCTGCGTGGCCATCACGGGCTCCCTTCCCACCAAGGACAACAATCCTGCCGTCCCGATCACCATCGCCGAGCAGGTGGAAAGCACCCATGAGGCCTTCGAGGCTGGCGCGTCCATCGTCCACGCCCATGTCCGCGATGACGAAGGAAAGCCCACCTCGGACCCCGACCGCTTCGCCCGGTTGATGGAGGGTATCCGGCAGCACTGCCCCGGCATGATTGTTCAGCTCTCGACTGGCGGCCGTTCTGGTGCGGGGCGGACCCGGGGCGGGATGCTGCCCTTGCGGCCCGACATGGCCTCGCTTTCGGTGGGGTCGAACAACTTCCCCACCCGCGTCTATGAAAACCCGCCGGACCTGGTGGACTGGCTGGCGGCGGAGATGAAGACCTACGGAGTCATGCCGGAAATCGAGGCCTTCGACCTCTCCCACATCCTGAAGGCCCACCAGATGTGGCATGCCGGCCAGATCGCGCGGCGCCCATACGTGCAGTTCGTGATGGGCGTGAAGAACGCCATGCCCGCCGACCGCGACGTGTTCGATTACTACATCCGCACCGTCAAGCGCCTCTTCGGCGCCGATGCGCCTTGGTGCGCGGCGGGGATCGGTCCCAACCAATTCGTGCTGAACGAATGGGCCGTGTCCGCAGGAGGCCACGCCCGTACGGGGCTGGAGGACAATGTCCGCCTCGACCGCGACCGCCTTGCCCCCTCCAACGCCGCGCTGGTGCGCCGGGTCGTGGGCCTCTGTGGCCGCACCGAACGCCCCGTCGCGACCCCGTATGAGGCCCGGACCATCCTCGGCCTACCGCCGCCGTAGTGGAGGCCGCAGCATGAAGAAGGTCTGTCCAGCGCCTGAGCCACCCGCTGGACAGTGTGATTTCTGACGGTATGACCATCGCTTCGGGGGCTTCAGCCTCTGCGGCGTTCTCAAACTGCTGGTCGCCGCGATCCGCAAGGCAGGAAAGCGCGCCCTCACCGTCGACTCCAACAACGCTGGCGTGGACGGCTTCGACCTCGGCCTCCTGCTGGAGGGCAGGCAAGTAAAGAAAATGATCTCCTCCGGCGAAAACGCCGAATACAAGCGCCAGTGACTGTCGGGCGATCTGGGGCTGGAATTCGGCCGGTAACGCACGCTGGCCGAACGGATGCGTGCAGGCCGCTCGGGCACCCCACGGTTTCTATACGCCCAACGGCCTCGGCACCTTCATCGCCGAAGGCAAGGAACAAAGGATTTCGACGGCAAGACCTAATCCTCGAACGCGCTATCTGCGGGTGCCATACTACTTTTGGAATGTCACAGCGGAACGGTTCCCTTCCGCCGGGTCGAGTCCCCAGACCCGGATCCGGCGTAACTGGCTGCCGAGGGTTAAGTTGTCGCCATCCCAGTGCCGCGCAACGTGTACGCGGGCTGATCGAGGCTCTGTCTACTCCCGAGCTGACCTGTCGCGCCGCGTCGCGCGCGAGCTGCTCCTTCTGCGTCGCCCACTTTGCCTTACTGATGTGTGGGATTTCGACGCGCCGGTGACGGAGTATTTCCCGCTCATTGACCGATGTCGCGGCCGGACCGATCCGGACGCAATAGGGAGAGAGACACCCATATGACTACGGTCGAATCCGTCGCGATCGACGCCGTCCGCAGCGGCCGCCACCTGGTGGAAGCCTGAGCGGAGGCAGCAGTCGAACACACATCCTTCTTCGACAAGCTCATAATGGCGACCCTGGCCAGGCGCGCGGCGGGGTAGAGGGTGAGAAATCGGTTTGACTCCTATTTCGGTCGGGGCCGCATGTCGTGGCCGTCGTGGGGCGCTGCCGGGATGCGGCGGCGGAAGTAGTAGCCTTTGGCGCGATGCTCGAGATGGGGATGGTTGACCTTGGGCAAGACGACGGACTCCGGTGTGGCATGTGCCGAGTTTGTGCCGAGCTCTGTGTCAGAGTCTGTGCCATAACGCGAAAAGCGGCCCTGGCTGGGCCGTTTTTTCGGTTGATCTCAATGGGTTATGAGGTTTTTGGCTCCGGCGGTAGGGATCGAACCTACGACCAATTGATTAACAGTCAACTGCTCTACCGCTGAGCTACGCCGGAACACAGGGGCCGTATAGCAAGGCCTTCTGGGGGCGGCAAGGGGCAAAAGTGGCAAAAATGGCGACGTGTCACAGGCGGTGGAAGATCGGGTCGGCGCTGGCGTCTGGAGCAGCGGCGACCAGGCTTCTTCCGGCAAGATCAATGAGATGCGCGAGGACGTTTTGGCGCGCGGCAGGCCAGAGGTGGCGCGGGATTTCCCGGTAGATTCGCCCTGTCAGTTCGGTTGGCGTGGCCGGTCCATCGGACAGGGCAGCAAGAACGGAGCCTTCGCGCTCTTGGCGATGACGGATCAGGCCGGTCAGACGCGCTTCGGCCTCCTCTACCGGCACGCCGTGGCCAGGGAGCAAACGGGTCCACGCGGTTTCAGCCAGCCGGTGAAGGGAGGCCATGTAGTCGGTCATGTCGCCATCGGGGGCCGCGACGATGCTGGTCGACCAGCCCATGACATGATCCCCGGAGAACAGCGTACCGCCCAAGGCAAGGCAGATGTGGCCGCCGAGATGGCCGGGGGTGTGGAGGACCGAAAGCTCCCAGTCGGCGCCGGTGATCAGGTCGCCATCGGCAAGGCGACGGTTGGGGGTGAAGGCGAGGTCCAGCCCTTCGCCTGCCGGGGGCAAACGGTCGGCCCAGGCGGCCATGCGGGGGCTGCGCCCCTCGGTCGCGGTTCCGAAAGCAAGGATCTCCGCGCCCGTGAGTGCCGCGAGGCGCGAGGCGAGGGCGGAGTGGTCTCGGTGGGCGTGGGTCACCACGATTCGCGTGACAGTGCAGCCCGCAAGCTCGGCCAGGATCGCTGCGAGGTGATCCTCGTCGTTGGGGCCGGGGTCGATCACCACAAGTTCGGTCGCGCCGACCAGATAGGTATTGGTCCCGGTGCCGGTCAGGGGCGAGGGATTGGGCGCCAGCAGGCAGCGGATCGGTGGGTCAGACAAGGACATGGCGGACTTTCCAAGCGGCGGCGGGGCGGCTAGGCTGCCGTATGATGACGATCTTCAAGCGGTTCCTTCCCCGGGGTCTTTACTGGCGCGCGGCTCTCATCCTGATCGTGCCCATCGTCACGATCCAGCTTGTAGTGTCCACCGAATTCATCCAGCGCCATTATGAGCGCGTCACGCAGCAGTTGACCGAGGGCGTGGCGCTGGAACTGGAGCTTCTGCAGCAGGAAATCGCGGCAGCCGGGTCGATCGAGGCGGCACGTGCGGCGGTCGTGCCGCTGGCCGAGACACTGGCGATCACGTTGACGCTGCCTGCGGGGCCGGACGCGCCGTTGGAGGATCGGACGGGGTTCCTTGATCTTTCCGGACGGGCAATCGTGCAGACGCTTCGCGCCGAGGTGCCCGGTCTTGTGGCGGTCGACGTGACCGACCCGGACCGGGTGGTCAACATCCGGCTGGAAAGCGCGGTCGGTCCGGTGCAGGCGCAGCTGGCCCGGCGCCGCATGTCGACGACCAATCCGCATCAGCTGCTGGTTCTGATGATCTTCACCTCGCTTCTGATGACGGCGGTGGCCTTCCTCTTCCTGCGAAACCAGCTGCGGCCGATAACGAGGCTGGCCAAGGCGGCGGAAGATTTCGGCAAAGGGCGGATGGCCCCCTATCGGCCGCGCGGGGCGCTTGAAGTGCGGGCGGCGGGGCGGGCCTTCCTCGACATGCGCGAGCGGATCGAGCGGCAGATCGAGCAGCGCACGCTGATGCTGTCCGGCGTCAGCCATGACCTGCGCACGCCATTGACCCGGCTGCGGCTGGGCCTCGCGATGCTGCCCGAGGACCCGGAGGTCGCTGATCTTCAGGCGGATGTGGCGCAGATGGAGCGGATGGTGGACGAGTTCCTGGCTTTTGTTCGCGGCGATGCGATGGAGGGGAGCGAGCCGACCGATGCCGTTGCCCTCGTGCGGGGGATTGTCGAGCGGACAGGGGTGACGCTTGCCGAGATACGGGGAACACCCGCGCCCGTGGTGATGCGGCCGCAAGCGGTGACGCGGGCGGTGGAGAACCTAGTCTCAAACGCGCGGCGGTTCGGTCAGCGGGTGGAACTGTCGCTCTGGTTCCGCGAGGGCAGTCTCTGGATCACGGTCGAAGATGACGGGCCGGGCATCCCACCGGAAAAGCGGGATGAGGCACTGCGACCCTTCACGCGGCTGGACGCGTCGCGGGATCCAAACCAGGGCGGTGGGGTCGGGTTGGGGCTCTCCATCGCTTCGGACATCGCGCTGAGCCATGGCGGCGCGCTTCGACTGGGGCAAAGCGCACGGCTTGGGGGTCTCAAGGCCGAGCTGACGCTGGCGCGGTGACTATTGCGTAGCCCCGAAGTTGACCACCCAGTGCAACTTGCTGTCGGGCGCTTCCGACAGGGCGATGCCGATCCCGACTTCGCGCACCTTGCCGAGAAGGATATTGCTGCGGTGCTTGGGCGAATTCATCCACCAGTCGACCGCCCGGGAGCCGGTGCCAAAGCCGCGCCCGGTATTCTCGGCCGCTGCGCGGAAGCGGTAGCCCGCGCGCTGAAGCCTTGTCTTCAACGTGCCGCCGTCCGAAGAATCGTGGCTGATCGAGCGTCGGCGTGCATTGTCGCAGGCATGGCCCTGGGCCGCCTTGTCCAGCTTCGGCGAGAGTCGGAGGTCAGGCAGGCCATGGGCCCTGCGTTCGGTGTTGAGTTGCGCCAGGACTTCTTGCTGCAACGCCTTGGCATTGGGCGGCAGGATGCAGCCCGCCAGCGCCGGAGCCGACGACAGCGCGACCGCCGCGGCCAGCGCGGCGAGGATCGGACGGAAAGACATTGGCAAATTCCCCGTAACTTGCCGGAAGATCTTAACACGCCAGTGCGGCGACACTTCGGCGGATTGCGGCAAGATCGTGAAACTCGCGCGAAAATGTAGAGCCATCCGCAATTCAGGGTTGCGAAGCGCGTTCAGCGAAAACGTGACAATCATTGCAGCGGCTTTGTGGCACTCTGCCCGGATCAGGGAGCAAGTACATGTTGGACGGGTTGATGCGTGGGGTGATCGATGCGCCCCTGAACCGGGGCGGGCGCTGGCTGGCGGCGCGTGGGACCTCGGCCGATGTCGTGACGCTGGCGGGCCTTATGCTCGGGCTGGCCGCGGCGGCGCTGGTGGCGGTGGGCTGTTCCGGACTGGAGGTGGCGGCGCTGGTCATGGCAAGCCGTCTGGCCGATGGCCTGGACGGCGCGGTCGCGCGGGCCGGGGGCAAGTCTGATTTCGGCGGCTATCTCGACATCGTCTGCGACTTCGCCTTCTACGGGGCGATCCCGCTGGCGTTCGTCCTTGCCGATCCGGCGGCCAACGGGGCAGCGGGGGCTTTCCTGCTCGCCTCGTTCTACGTCAACGGCGCGACCTTTCTCGGCTATGCCGTCCTGGCCGAGCGACGCGGGATGGAGACAAGCTCGCGCGGGGAGAAGTCGTTGTACTTCACCGCCGGGCTTCTGGAGGGGACGGAGACCATACTGTTCTTCCTCCTCATCGTCATGGTGCCCGAAGTCTTCGTCCCTGCCGCCTGGGTCTTTGGCGCGCTTTGCCTCGTGACGGCTTCGGCTCGGGTCGGGCTGGCGTTCCGGACCTTCCGTTAGCCCATCACGGCCTCGCGGAAGCGGAAGAACCCGTGCGTCGCATGGGGCCACGCCCGCCGGTCGTGGTCGCGCAGGATGCGGGCCAGCACGATCCCCTCTGGCCGGGCGAGGTGGTCAAGTTCGGCGAGCCGCCCGGCGATCGGTCCGGTCGGCGCATAGGGCGTGACGATCTGTGCGACCCCTTCGCGCCGGGCAAGGTCCAGCACCGCGGCGGTGTCGGTCAGGACCGGAGCCTCCGGCGCCTGCAGGCGGGCAAGGGCATCGGCGATGGCGCCTTGGGTGAAACGATGCACCGGCTCGGCCACGGCGCGGGGCGAGCGGCCCGCCACATCCGTCAACACGGCCACCGCACTGGGGCGAAGCCCCGTGGTCAACAGGAACTCGGGGCTCAGGTCCTCGTCGGTGACAAGAAGGAGGGAGGGCAGGGTAGGGTCCCAAGCATCACCGCGCGGCGCGGGACGGGGAGTGGGCAGGGGAGAGAGGGGAAGGGCAGGGGCCTCGGGGGCAAGGCCCTCGGGCGCGAAGCGGCCACGGGTGTTCAGACGAATGTTTTCGGTCGTGGCGAGATAGGTCTTGCCGGGCGTTTGCAGACCCGCGACCCAGCGCCAGGACAGCGTGTTCGACGCCGGGTCGCCATCGATCAGGTGGCGCAGGAAGAAGTCTGCCCCCAGCTCCCACGGCAGCCGCAGGGTGAAGATCCAGATCGAGGCGAACCACATCCTGGCGTGGTTATGCAGATAGCCGGTGGCTGCCAGTTCCCGCGCCCAGTGGTCGAAACCATCGATCCCGGTATCACCCATCATGGCCGCCTCGGCCCTCGCCGCCAGGCCCGGTTCTACCGCAAGCCGGTTCAACGCGGCCTGTACGCCTGCCCGATAGGCAGTCCACACGGCGGGGCGCAGTTCCAGCCAGCCTTTCCAATAGGTGCGCCACCAGACCTCGGCCAGGAATTTCTCGGCCCCCTGGGGATGGGCGCGAAGCGTGGCGTCGATCACCTCGGCCTCGGTCACCAGCCGATGACGAAGCCAGGGCGACAGGGCCGAAACATGCGGGTGGCCAGGCAGGTCGAGGTTGCGCAGGCTGGCATAGTCGCGCCCCGCACGGGGCAGGAATCGCGCCAGTCGCGCAAGCGCTTCGGATCGGGTCGGGATCAGGTCCATGGGCGGGGTTTAGGCTGCCGCGGGCGGATTTCAATCCACAGGAACGGCAAGTCGCAGGGCGCGGGAAATCGGCGGTGGTGCCCTTGCAGCCCCTGTGACACCCCACTAAGACTCTGGCAATACAATTGACGATATTCCTCGGCAAAGACACGAAGAGGCAGGCCCCGATGCGCGATCCCGTTGACTTCTACATGAACACTCTGGTCCCCATGGTCGTCGAACAGACCAGCCGGGGCGAACGCGCCTATGACATCTTCAGCCGCTTGCTAAAGGAACGGATCATCTTCCTCGGCGGCCCAGTGCATGACGGCATGTCCAGCCTGATCTGTGCGCAGCTCCTGTTCCTGGAATCGGAGAACCCGACCAAGGAAATCAGCATGTACATCAACAGCCCCGGCGGCGTGGTGACCTCGGGCCTCTCGATCTACGACACGATGCAGTACATCCGCCCCAAGGTCTCGACCCTGGTGATAGGGCAGGCGGCCTCAATGGGCTCGCTTCTTCTGACGGCCGGGGAAAAGGGGATGCGCTTCTCGCTGCCGAATTCCCGCGTCATGGTCCACCAGCCCTCGGGCGGCTATCAGGGCCAGGCGACAGATATCATGATCCACGCGCGCGAGACCGAAAAGCTGAAACGCCGCCTGAACGAGATCTACGTCAAGCATACCGGCAACGATTATGACACGGTCGAAGCGGCGCTGGAGCGGGACAATTTCATGTCCGCCGAAGATGCCAAGGCCTGGGGTCTGATCGACCAGATCCTCGAAAGCCGCGGCAAGGCGGACGATACGACGAAGTGAACCCAGACCCCTCGCCAGCTGACGCGGCGCGGGGTTTTTCGGATTGTGGTGGCCGGGGGCTTGTCCTAGACTTCGCCCGAACGCCCGTGGCAACGGACTGGTGTCCCAGAGGACTTTGGATGGCGAACAATTCCGGCAGCGACAGCAAGAACACGCTCTACTGCTCGTTCTGCGGCAAGAGCCAGCATGAGGTGCGCAAGCTGATCGCGGGTCCGACCGTGTTCATCTGCGACGAATGCGTCGAGCTTTGCATGGACATCATCCGCGAGGAGACGAAGACCACGGGTCTGAAGTCCTCGGATGGCGTGCCGACCCCGCGCGAGATCTGCAAGGTGCTGGACGACTACGTGATCGGCCAGATCCACGCCAAGCGGGTCCTCTCGGTCGCGGTGCACAACCACTACAAGCGGCTGAACCATTCGTCGAAGAATGACATCGAGCTGTCGAAGTCGAACATCCTGCTGATCGGTCCCACGGGTTGCGGCAAGACGCTTCTGGCCCAGACCTTGGCCCGGATCCTGGACGTGCCCTTCACGATGGCAGATGCCACCACGCTGACCGAAGCGGGTTACGTGGGCGAGGATGTGGAGAACATCATCCTCAAGCTCCTGCAGGCCAGCGAGTACAACGTCGAGCGTGCGCAGCGCGGGATCGTCTACATCGACGAGGTCGACAAGATCACGCGCAAGTCCGACAACCCCTCGATTACCCGCGACGTCAGCGGGGAGGGCGTGCAGCAGGCGCTGCTCAAGATCATGGAAGGCACCGTCGCCTCGGTCCCCCCGCAGGGCGGCCGCAAGCATCCGCAGCAGGAATTCCTGCAGGTGGACACGACGAACATCCTCTTCATCTGCGGCGGCGCCTTTGCGGGGCTGGAAAAGATCATCGCGCAGCGCAACAAGGGCTCGGGCATCGGCTTCGGCGCCGAGGTCAAGGGTCCCGACGAACGCAGCGTCGGTGATCTGTTCAAGGAGCTGGAGCCGGAAGACCTGCTGAAATTCGGTCTAATCCCGGAATTCGTCGGCCGCCTGCCGGTCATCGCCACATTGACCGACCTCGACGAGGCCGCGCTGGTTACCATCCTGACCGAGCCGAAGAATGCTCTGGTCAAGCAGTACCAGCGCCTGTTCGAGATCGAGGGCGTCAAGCTCACCTTCACGCCGGACGCCCTGATCGCCATCGCCAAGCGCGCGATCAAGCGCAAGACCGGCGCGCGCGGACTGCGCTCGATCATGGAGGACATCCTCCTCGACACCATGTTCGAACTGCCGGGCATGGACGGGGTCGAGGAAGTCGTCGTCAAGGACGAGGCTGTGACCGCCGGTGCCAAGCCGATGCTGGTCTATACCGAGAAGAAAAAGGAACCAGTGAAGGCGTAACCGCCGACACCTTCGGAAGGCGGGCCATGTGCCCGCCTTTTTCATGGGCGAAGGGCCTCTTGCGGGCCCGCCAGGCCCTAGACCTTCGCCCCGCTTTCCGCCATATCAGGGCCAAAGATCCGGAGGCCGCCCATGTATTTCCTGAAACGCCTGCTGACCTGGTGGAACAGCCAGACGCTTGGCACCCAGCTCTTCACCGCGCGCAAGGGCGTGAAGGTCGGTCAGGACGAGGCTGGAAACATCTTTTACCAGACCCGCGACGGCAAGCGGCGCTGGGTGATCTTCAACGGCGAGATGGAGGCGTCCCGCGTCTCGCCCGACTGGCACGGCTGGCTGCACCATACCTGGGACGAGCCGCCGACCACAGCGCCCCTCAAGCGCAAGCCCTGGCAGAAGCCGCATCAGGAAAACCTGACCGGCACCGATGCCGCCTATGCGCCGCCGGGCTCCATCCGTCGCGTCGAACCCGTCGCACGCCGCGACTATGAGGCATGGCAGCCCGAGTGATGGCCTACGAGAAGGCAGAGATTGTCACTGGCGCGGCGGTACTGGCCGTGGCGCTTGGCTTTGCCGTTTACGCGGCGCAAGGCGCGGGCCTCGGCCGGCAGCCGGACAGCTATTCGCTGACGGCGAGCTTCCGGTCGGTGGAGGGGATCGCAGTCGGCTCGGATGTGCGACTGGCCGGGGTCAAGGTCGGGGCGATTACCGGCCTGCGGTTGAACCCCGAAACCTATTTCGCCGATGCCACGCTCTCCCTGCGCAAAGACGTGCTGCTGCCCACCGATACGACGATCCTGATCTCGTCCGAGGGGCTACTGGGCGGGAATTTCGTCGAACTCCTGCCCGGTGGCGCGCTTGAGACGCTGGAACCCGGCGACGAGATCGAGGACACCCAGGGCGCGGTCAGCTTCCTGTCGCTTCTGATGAAGTTCGCTGGTGGCGAGGGGGGCGCGGCCCCGGCCGCGGAATGAGGGTCTTGGCGCTTCTGCTGGCGTTGGCCAGCCCCGCCGCGGCGCAGGAGTTCGCCGATTCGACCGGGGCCTCGCTGCGTTTTCTCGACAAGCTGACCAGCGAAACCGGTGATGTGACGCTCAGCGCCGGACAGGCGGCCAAATTCGGGCGACTGGTGGTGCGTCTTGATAGCTGCCGCTATCCGCTGGCGAACCCCGCCTCGGACAGTGAGGCGCATCTGACGATCATCGAGGAAACCACGCAAAGCCAGCTGTTTGCGGGCTGGATGCTGGCATCCTCGCCCGCGCTTTCGGCTCTGGACCACCCGCGCTATGACGTCTGGGTGCTGTCCTGTGTGCTTCCCGAAGGTGCGGCACCGGCCGCCGAGGAATAGGCCGCCGGATCGAAGCGGGCGTCACGCTCCAGCGCCGCGGCCAAAAGCCTGTGATATTCAGCGCGGGGGATTTCCTGGCCTCCGAGGCTTGCCAGATGCGGTGTCAGGAATTGGGTGTCGAAAAGGTGGAATCCACCTGCCTTCAACCCGCGGACTGCATGGGCCAGCGCGATCTTCGACGCATCCGTGGCCAGGCTGAACATGCTTTCGCCGAAGAAGGCCGCCCCCAGTGTCACCCCATAGACGCCGCCCACCAGTCGCCCGTCGGACCAGACCTCGATCGAATGGGCGTGGTTCAGCGCGTGCAGCCGTTCGTATAGCGCCTGAATGCGACGGCTGATCCAGGTCTCATCCCGCTCGGCGCAGGCCGCGACCACCTGCGAGAAGGCGCGGTCGGCGGTGACGGTGAACTCACCGGACCGCAGTCGTCGTGCGAGGGAGCGCGAGATGTGGAACCCGTCCAGCGGCAGGATGCCCCGGCGACGGGGATCGACCCAGTGGATATCGGGATCATCGCGGCCTTCAGCCATGGGAAAGATGCCCATGGCATAGGCACGCAGCAGGATCTCGGGGGTGATCTCCTCGACCGAGTCGGGCATCGCAAAATCCCTCGAAGGATTTTGCAAAAGTTTACGGAAAACTTTTGCGGCAGGGGCGCCGTGGCGGGCGCCCCTCAGGTCAGGCGAATTTTTCGGCCAGCCACTTTTCCAGCCAGTGGATGTTGTATTCCCCGTGCTGGATGTCCGGCTCGGCCAACAACAGGTGGAAGAGGGGGATCGAGGTGTCCACGCCGTCGATGATCAGCTCGGACAGGGCACGCTTCAGCCGCGCCAGCGCCTCCGGCCGATCACGCCCGTGCACGATCAGCTTGCCGATCAGGCTGTCGTAATAGGGCGGAATCCGGTAGCCGTCATAGATCGCGCTGTCCATCCGGACGCCAAGGCCGCCGGGTGCGTGGAACTGGGTGATCCGGCCGGGGCAGGGCGAGAAGTTGGGGATCTTCTCGGCGTTGATCCGCACCTCGATGGCGTGGCCGTTGATTTCCAGCTCTTCCTGCGTGAAGGACAGGCCCAGGCCCGAGGCGACGCGGATCTGCTCCCGCACGAGGTCGACGCCGAAGATCGCCTCGGTCACCGGATGTTCGACCTGCAGGCGGGTGTTCATCTCGATGAAGTAGAACTTGCCGTCCTCGTAAAGGAATTCGATCGTCCCGGCGCCGATGTATTTCAGCTTCTGCATCGCATTGGCGCAGATCTCGCCAATCTCGTTGCGGAGCTTTGGCGTGATGACCGGACCGGGGGCTTCCTCGAACACCTTCTGGTGGCGGCGCTGCAGCGAGCAGTCCCGCTCCCCAAGATGGACGGCCTTGCCCTTGCCGTCCCCAAAGACCTGGATCTCGATATGCCGAGGCTTCTGGAGGTATTTCTCCATATAGACTTCGTCATTGCCGAAAGCGGCCTTGGCTTCCGAGCGCGCGGTGCGGAAGGCGATCTCCAGCTCTTCGGCTGATTTCGCCACCTTCATCCCGCGCCCGCCACCGCCGGCGGTGGCCTTGATGATGACGGGATAGCCGATCTGCTCGGCCACCTTCTTCGCCGTCTCGAAATCCGGTACCCCGCCCTCCGAGCCTGGGACGACGGGAATCCCCAGGTCCTTGGCAGTGTCCTTGGCGGTGATCTTGTCGCCCATGATGCGGATATGTTCCGCGTTCGGGCCGATGAAGGTCAGGCCGTGGTCCTGCAGCGCCTGGGCAAAGCTGGCGTTTTCGGACAGGAAGCCATAACCCGGATGGACAGCCTGGGCACCCGTGATCTCGCAGGCCGAGATGATCGCGGCCTTGTTCAGATAGCTTTCGGACGAAGGCGCCGGACCAATGCAGACGCTTTCATCGGCCATGCGGACATGCATCGCATCGGCATCGGCGGTGGAATGGACCGCGACCGACTTGATCCCCATCTCCCGGCAGGCCCGGATCACGCGCAGCGCGATCTCCCCGCGGTTGGCAATCAGGATTTTCTCGAACATCGGCTTACTCGATGATCAGAAGCGGAGCGCCGTATTCGACGGGATGGCCATCCTCGACCAGGATGCGCTTCACCGTGCCCGCGCGCGGGGCCGGGATGTGGTTCATCGTCTTCATCGCCTCGATGATGAGGACGGTCTGGCCTTCGCTGACCTGCGCGCCCACGGTCACGAAGGGCGAGGCGCCGGGCTCGGCCGCAAGATAGACAGTGCCGACCATGGGCGAGGTCACGGCGCCGGGATGCTGGGCCGGATCCTCGGGCGCGGCGGGTGCTGCGGCCGGGGCCGCGGCGGCGGCCGGTGCGGCGTGATGGATGGCAGGGGCCGGTGCTGCGGCCTGGACCGTCACCACATTGGCCTGCTTGACGACGCGGACCTCGAGGCTGTCATCCTCGCCATATTCGCGCTTCACCGACAGCTCGGTCAGGTCGTTCTTGTTCAGCAGCTCGGCCAGCGCCGAGATGAAGGCGACGTCGGTGTCGGTGTTCTGCTTGCTCATGCCGTCCTCTGATTGGCTACACGCCCTGGGTCCCTGTGCGGGGCATTGGGCCCCGTCTGGTATTGTCCGGCGCTTATACGCCACGCAATCAGGGGTGAAAAGCCGCGAAACAGCGGCCGGAAAGCAGGTGGCGGTGCCTGACCGCCAGAATCCTTGCCCTGTTGAAAATTTACCGTTTGATAAAAAAATCGACCTGTGCCAGCCTGACGGAAAATATAAGCCAGGGAGGCCCCCAGCCGATGTCGAACAGCCCGCTCACCCCAGGAATCGTTGCCGGTCGCCTGCCGGCCGAGGCCTATGTCCATAACTTCGGCGACCACGAGCCGCCGCTTGACCGGCACGAGGCCCGCGTCGCGGCGGATCGCTGCTATTTCTGCCATGATGCACCCTGCATCACTGCCTGCCCGACCTCGATCGACATCCCGCTCTTCATCCGCCAGATCGCCACGGGCACGCCCGAGGCCGCGGCGACCACGATCTGGAGCCAGAACATCCTGGGCGGCATCTGCGCCCGGGTCTGCCCGACCGAGACGCTCTGCGAAGAGGCCTGCGTGCGCGAGGCCGCCGAAGGCAAGCCGGTGGAGATCGGGCGACTGCAGCGCTATGCCACCGATGTTGCGATGGCGAAAGGGATGCATCCGTTCTCGCGTGACGCCTCGACCGGCAAGCGGGTCGCGGTGGTCGGCGCCGGCCCGGCGGGTCTGGCCTGTGCCCATCGCCTTGCCATGCATGGCCATGACGTCGTGATCTTCGAGCGCCGCGCCAAGGCGGGGGGACTGAACGAATACGGCATCGCCAGCTACAAGGCGACCGGCGGCTTCGCGCAGAAGGAGGTCGACTGGCTTCTGCAGATTGGCGGGATCGAGATCCGAACCGGGGTGGAACTGGGCCGCGACATCTCGCTTGACCAGTTGCAGGCCGACTACGACGCTGTTTTCCTTGGCATCGGGCTTGCCGGCGTGAACGCGCTGCGGGCGGTGGGCGAGGATCTGGCCGGGGTCCGCGATGCGGTCGATTTCATCGCCGAACTGCGCCAGACCGAGGATCTGTCGCGCCTGCCGGTGGGCCGGGACGTGGTGGTGATCGGCGGGGGCATGACGGCCGTCGACGCGGCGGTGCAGTCGAAACTCCTCGGCGCCGAAAACGTGACCATCGTCTACCGTCGCGGACAAGAGAAGATGTCGGCCTCGGGATATGAACAGGACCACGCGGCGCAGGCGGGGGTGCGGATCATCCACAACGCGGCCCCGGTCCGCGTCCTTGGCAATGGCAGCGCCGAGGCGGTGGAATTCGCCTATACCTTGGAAGGACCGAACGGGCTGGTCCTGTCCGAAGAGACCTTCACGCTGAAGGCCGATCAGGTGTTCAAGGCCATCGGCCAGACTCTGAAAGGTGCGCCGGAGGGGCTGCCGGTGACGGGCGGCAAGATCGCCGGGCCCTCGGGCAAGGTCTGGGTCGGCGGCGACTGCGCCGCGGGGGGCGAGGACCTGACCGTCACCGCCGTGGCCGAGGGGCGGGATGCCGCCGAGGCGATCCACGCAGCCCTTGCAGGCCAGTGATGCTCCGAGATTTCCCTTGCCTTCCGGGCACTTCCCCGCCACTAGCTGACGGGGCAGGGAGCTTTCATGGACGGCTGGACCGACGCCTTCATTGCCTTCATCGAGCGCAATCGCGAGTGGTTGCCGCTGATCATGGTGGTGTTCGCGGCGGCCGAGACCACGGCCTTCCTGTCGATCCTCATCCCCTCGACCGCGGTCCTTGTCGCGGTGGGCGCACTGGCCGCGACCGGCGCGGTCGCCTTCTGGCCGCTTTGGGCCGGTGCGACGCTGGGCGCGCTGATCGGCTCCGGCTTCAGCTACTGGCTGGGTCGGCGCTATGGCAGCACCGTGCTGCGGATGCGGCCCCTGAAGGACCATCCCGATATGGTCGAGAAGGCGCAATCCGCCTTCGACCGCTACGGGCCGGTCACGATCATCATCGGCCATTTCACTACGGTCTTCCGGCCGGTGGTCTTCCTGATGGCGGGCATGAGCGGCATGACGCTCCCGCGCTTCCTGTTCTGGAACGTCCTGGGCTGCGTGGCCTGGGCCTTCCTGATCCCGAAACTCGGCCAGTTCGGCGGCGACATCATCGGCTGGATCTGGTCGCTCTTCTAGGCGTCGGTGGGCGCATCGCCCACCCTACTTTCCCCCCATCACTCCCAGCGTGCCGCAAGGAGGCGTCCCATGGCTGACCTCAGCTCGAATTTCATTGGCATCAAGTCCCCGAACCCGTTCTGGCTGGCCTCGGCCCCGCCGACGGACAAGAAATACAACGTCGAACGCGCGTTTGAGGCGGGCTGGGGCGGCGTGGTCTGGAAGACGCTGGGCGCCGAAGGTCCGCCGATCGTCAACGTCAACGGCCCGCGCTATGGCGCGATCTGGGGCGCGGACCGCCGCCTTCTGGGCCTGAACAACATCGAACTCATCACCGATCGCCCACTCGAGGTGAACCTGCGCGAGATCAAGGAGGTCAAGCGCAAGTGGAAGGACCGTGCCCTCGTCATCTCGCTGATGGTCCCGTGTGAGGAGGACCACTGGAAGGCGATCCTCAAGCAGATCGAGGATACCGAGGCCGACGGTGTGGAACTCAACTTCGGCTGCCCGCACGGCATGGCAGAACGCGGCATGGGCTCGGCCGTGGGCCAAGTGCCGGAATACATCGAGATGGTGACGCGCTGGGTCAAGCAATACAGCCGGATGCCGTGCATCGTGAAGCTGACGCCCAACGTCACCTCGATCCTGCCGCCCGCGATGGCGGCGAACCGGGGCGGGGCGGATGCCGTGTCCCTGATCAACACGATCAAGTCGATCACCAATGTCGATCTCGACCACTTCTCGCCCTTCCCGATGATCGACGGCAAGGGCTCGCACGGTGGCTATTGCGGCCCGGCGGTGAAGCCCATCGCACTGAACATGGTGGCCGAGATCGCCCGGCACGAGGAAACCCGGGGCCTGCCGATCAGCGGCATCGGCGGCGTCACGACCTGGCGCGATGCGGCCGAGTTCATGGCGCTTGGCGCGGGCAATGTACAGGTCTGCACCGCCGCCATGACCTATGGCTTCAAGATCGTACAAGAGATGATCTCGGGCCTCTCGCAATACCTGGACGAGAAGCAGATGTCGCTCAACGACCTCATCGGCCGCGCGGTGCCGAACTTCGTCGAATGGCAGCATCTGAACTTGAACTACGTCACCAAGGCGCAGATCGACCAGGATCTCTGCATCAACTGCGGTCGCTGCTATGCGGCTTGCGAAGACACCAGCCACCAGGCCATCGCCATGTCGCCCGACCGCGTCTTCACCGTGAAGGATGAGGAATGCGTCGCCTGCAACCTTTGCATCGACGTCTGCCCGGTCGACAACTGCATCACGATGCGCGAACTGCCGAAGGGCAGCGTCGATCCCCGGACGGGCAAGGTCGTCGGTGACTATGCCAACTGGACCACGCATCCGAACAACCCGATGGCCCAGGCCGCGGAGTGAAGGAGCTGCGGCAAGCCCATGGATGTCCAGTGAAGATCCCGGGCTTGCCGCGTCTGCTGGCCCCATTTTCTAGGGCAGCGGCAGGGCGCTGACCCCAGCGGCGATGCTGGCGCGGATGTAGGCGTCGCGCGCGGCCTCGGCAGCGGCGCGGGCCGCCACCACTGGCTCATGCTGCTCATCCACGGCGGCAAGCTGAACGCGTACATTGCCCGTCGCCCGGTCCGGCTGACGCACCGCCTGCGGTTGTTCGGGCTGTGCCACGGCGGGCACGGATTGCGCGGCTGCGATGCCTTCGCTGGCCGGCTGGGCAGGTGGTGATGGTGAGGCCGGTACCGGCACCTGCGACCGGACGGCTGACATGATCGACATTTCGCGTCCCCCAAAAAACCGATGCCCCCATCCGCAACCATAGCGGAACCGGCCCAGATCGGCGCGCTAGAAATGCCGAAAAGTCGAGCGATCAGCCCGCCTGGTCCGTCGCCAGCAGGCGCGAGAACAGGGTCTTGAGGAAGCCACCCGCCTCGGCAAAGGGATCGTGGCCCGGGCCAAGCACCGCGCGCACCTGCACGTCGAAATCGGCGTAATGCTGGGTCAGCGCCCAGATCGAGAAGATAAGATGCACCGGATCGACGCGGGCGATCCGGCCCTCATCCATCCAGCGGGTAAGGATCCGGGCCTTTTCCTCGACCAGATCGCGCAGGTCGCCCTCGATCGCCTCGCGCATCCGGGGGGCGCCCTGGAGGATCTCCCCGGCGAAAAGGCGGCTTTCGCGGGGGAAATCCCGCGCGAGGTCCAGCTTGCGTCGGACATAGGCCAGAATCTCGGCCAGCGGCTCTCCTCTTGGGTCCATCGCGCGCAGCGGGTCAAGCCAGGTGTCAAGAAGCCCGGTCAGCAGCGCCTTGTGCACGGCCTCTTTCGAGGGGAAGTAATACAGGAGGTTGGGCTTCGACAGCCCTGCGACCTCGGCGATCTGGTCCAGCGTCGCGCCGCGGAAACCATGCTGCGAGAAGACCTCGAGGGCCGCGTCCAGGATAACCTCGCGGTTCCGTTGCTGGATGCGAGAGCGGGGGCGGGAAGTGGGCGACATGCGGGACCTTGGGCGGACGGACCCCTTGGATAGCGCGGCCGCAAGTGCAAGGTCAAACCATTCGCCGATCGGCGCAGGGCTGGACGGAGATATCCAGTCGAATGGGTTGCCAACCGGGTGCTGGCAAGGCGGCAACGCCAGCGCGATACCACCGCCCCCTGCCGCCGCAATGGGGCCCAGCCCCAGCGCGCCCCGGCGGCCCTACTGCACGAGCTGCATCATGCCCCAGGGCACCACGGTCAGCATGGCGACAATGACGAGGAGCGAGCGCTTCAGTCCCGTGAACATGTTGATCTCCCTAGCTGTTGTGCCGTTCAGATAGGTGCGGGCCGTGGTCCTGCAAGGGAGGCAGGGTGGGACAAAATGGCAGCGCAGGGACCGTTCCCGAACCGGACGGGCGTGATGCCCCGAAGGTTTCTATCCTTGCCGAAGGATCTGCCCCTTACCCGGCCGCCAGCATCCTGATCGCGCGGACGACCAGCTTGTGATCCTCGACCTGGGGCAGGCCCGAGACCGTGGCCACGGCCACCACGCCCAGCCCCCGCACCCGGATCGGCACCGCGCCACCGCTGTCGGAAAAGTCGTCCGGCCGCAGACCGTGCCGCTCCAGCCCCTCGCCCCTCGCCCGGTTCCGCTGTCCGACCAGAAGCGAGGGCAGCTGGAACATCAACGCCGTGTTCGACTTCCGCCGCGCCCAGAGATCGTTCAGCGGCGCCGAGCCGGGCAGGGCGGCGTGGAACAGGGTCCGGTCTGGCGTCCGGATGTCGATGACGACCGCAAGATTCTCCGCCCGCGCGAGGTCCACCAGCAGCTGCCCCAGCCGCAAGGCCGTGGTCTCGTCGAACCTCACCAGCTCCAGTCCGGCGAATTCGGCCTCGATCTCCGAAACGTCCATCTCGTCCCCTCAGATTGCGCCGATGCCACGCAGGACCATCTCCTTGACGCTGGCTTTGGCCTCGCGCCACTGCTTGTCCGAGAGCGGCTTGCCTCCGTTCAGCGTCTGGATCTGGTGCCCGAAGTCCGCGTAATGCTGCGTCGTGGCCCAGAGCATGTACAGCAGATGCCGCGGATTCACCGGCTGCATCTTTTCTTCGTCGATCCAGCGCTGGATCACCGTGATCCGGCCCTCGGTCCAGGCGCGCAGCGTGGTTTCCAGATAATCCTGGATCACCGGCGCGCCATGCATCACCTCCGACGCCCAGACCTTCGACCCATGCGGATGCGTGCGGCTGATGTCCATCTTGGCGTCGATATAGGCGCCGATCCCCTCCACCGGCCCCGGCGCATCGTCGAAGCTGGAGGCCGCATCCAGCCAGATTTCGAAGATCCGGCTCACCACGCGGCGATAAAGGTCTTCCTTGGTGGCGAAGTAGTAATGCAGGTTCGCCTTCGGAAGCCCCGCCATGTCGGCGATCAGCTGCATGGTTGCGCCGCCGAAACCGGCCTCGGCAAAGACCTTCTCCGCCGCTTCCAGGATCGCGCGCTCATTCTCGCGCCGGATATCCGTGCGACGGCCGGGCTTCAGGCGGGAAATCTGGGCGTCGCCGGTCATCGCTCTCCGGATTTTTGTTGACCGTCTGGTCAGGTTGTGCTGCGCTTCACCTTGACCATACGGTCAGGAAATGAGTCGCGGCAAGGGGCAGCATGGTCCCGGCGCGAACAGGGAGCTACGAGATGCCAGCCACCGGGGACAACCTGCGGATCGATCCTGCACGCCTGTGGGATAGCCTAGAGGAGATGGCCAAGATCGGCCCCGGCGTGGCGGGGGGCTGCAACCGGCAGACCCTGACCGATGCGGACTCCGAAGGCCGCCATCTCTTCAAGCGCTGGTGCGAGGCGGCGGGGATGACGATGGGCGTCGACACGATGGGCAACATGTTCGCCACGCGCCCGGGGACGGACCCTGACGCGCTGCCGGTCTATATGGGCAGTCACCTTGATACCCAGCCGACCGGCGGCAAATATGACGGGGTTCTGGGCGTCCTCGGCGCGCTGGAGGTGGTGCGGACGCTGAACGACATGGGCGTCAAGACGCGCCGGCCCATCGTGGTGACGAACTGGACCAATGAGGAGGGGGCACGCTTTGCCCCGGCCATGCTGGCATCCGGGGTGTTCGCGGGCATCCATACCGAAGACTACGCCAAGTCCCGCAAGGATCTGGATGGCAAGGTCTTTGGTGAGGAACTGGCCCGCATCGGCTGGATCGGCGACGAAGAGGTCGGCGCCCGCAAGATGCACGCGATGCTGGAACTCCACATCGAGCAGGGCCCGATCCTGGAGGCCGAAGGCAAGGATATCGGCGTCGTGACCCACGGCC
>JARFTV010000097.1 GCA_029289325.1 Alphaproteobacteria bacterium | reverse complement strand
ACGACTGGAGCCAATTGTCCCGCTGACGCTTCTAACGCCGCCAGCCTCCCGGGCAGGCTCTTGGTTGAAGACCAACGTATTGTGGGATGGATCCCTTGGTGCCCCGCGGCATCGCGGGACGAGCTGCTTAGTCGGTGAGAGGCCCGCCCGTGGGGAGGCCCCTCACGCCTTAGCAGGGCTCAGGCGGCCAGGTCCGCGCCCCCTGCCCTATCGCTGCCCTCGGCACGGACGATTTCCGAAGCCTTCAGGGCCGGAGTCGACGCGACGCTCATTGCCAAAGACATGCCGTTGAGAGACGGATACAACCTTCATCCGTGAAACGAAACTGGGCGTTCCGGTTGCAACGGAGAATGGGGCGCTATCCCTGCACAATCTGTCGACGAACGTGTTGGCGCGCTAACTTGACTGCGCCAAGAGCAGGTGTCAGCTCGAAGGCCGAATCTCGCCGGAATTGAGCCGCGCGAGATAGCCAAGCAACTCATGCTTGACGACCGGCATCAGTAGGTAGAGCGCGACGATATTGACAAGGGCCATGGCAAAGATCGCCGCATCGGAAAAGTCGATCACCGCGTCCAGGCCAGAGACCGCGCCGATGAAGACAAAGACGCAGAAGATGATCTTGAACGCCAGTTCCTTGCCCGCGCCTTCGCCCGAGAGATAGGTCCAGGCTTTGATCCCGTAATAGCCCCAAGTGATGATCGTCGAGAAGGCGAACAGGATCACGGCGACCGACAGCGCGAAAGGCGCCCATGCAAAGGCCGATCCGAAGGCAGCCGAGGTGATCGGAACGCCGCCCGTCGCACCCGAGGCTGTGGCTATCCGCCCGGCCTCGGTCAGGATGTAGCGTCCGGTTTCCGGATCGATCAGCAATTGCTGCGTGATGATGATGACCAGCGCCGTCATCGTGCAGATCACGACGGTGTCGATGAAGGGCTCCAGCAGCGACACGAACCCCTCGGTGATCGGCTCCCGCGTTCTTACGGCGGAATGGGCGATGGCGGCCGATCCCACCCCGGCCTCGTTCGAGAAGGCCGCACGCCGGAAGCCCTGGATGATCGCCCCCACGACACCCCCGACAATGCCGGTATCGGTGAAGGCGCCCCGCAGGATTTCACCGAACGCCCAGAGGATCATGTCGGCATGCGCCAGCAAGATCAGCAGGCTGACCACGACATAGCCTAGCCCCATGAAGGGCACGACCTTTTCGGTGACGCGCGCGATCGACCGGATCCCGCCCACGATCACTGCGAAGACCACGACCGCCAGCACCAGGCCTGTCACCCATGCCGGCACGCCAAAGACCGCGTTGACCTGGCTGGCGGCCTGATTGGCCTGGAACATATTGCCCCCGCCCAGCGCCCCCAGCACGCAAAACACCGCAAACAGTGCGGCCAGCGGGCGCCCGAACGGCAGGCCGCGTTCCGTGAACCCTTTGCGGATGTAGTACATCGGGCCGCCCGAGACGGTTCCGTCAGGGTATTCGTTGCGGTACTTCACCCCCAGCGTGCATTCGGTGAACTTGGACGCCATGCCCAAGAGGCCCGCGACGATCATCCAGAAGGTCGCGCCAGCCCCCCCGATGCTGACCGCCACCGCCACACCGGCGATGTTGCCCAGACCCACCGTTCCCGACAGGGCCGCCGTCAATGCCTGGAAATGGCTGACCTCACCCAGATGGCGCGGGTCGGAATACCGTCCCATGACCAGCGCGATGGCATGGCCGAAAACGCGGAACTGGATGAAGCCGAAGTAGACAGTGAAGACGACGGCGGCCATGACCAACCAACCCACGATCCAGGGGATGTCGGTTCCCGGGAAGGCTGAGAAGATGAAGCCCACGAACCATCCGGTGGACCAGGCGAACCAGCCGTCGATCGTATCGCCGATGGTCTGGGCGCGTGCGATGCCCGGCAGAACTGACAGCGCGCCCGCGAGCCAAAGGGTCTTGCCCTGCATGCGTTCCCTTTCCCTGTTCCGACTTGCAACCGTCCCCGCCCTGTGCCCGGGTTATCGCCAAGCGAGGCGCCGATGGTAAGCATGGGACCTCGGGTCCGGCAATCAATTGTCCTGCCGCCAGCAATCCTTACCACGCGCAACAACTTCGGGTGCCGGGTCTGGATGAGTGCACAGGTTGCGGTCTGGCAGAGCCAGTCTGCGTCCCGCTATTCCAACGGCAAGTCTTCAGGCATAATCGGCCGCGCCGCGGAAGCTCAAGTTGGCAAAGGTGCCGCCACCGCCTATGCTGCATTGCAGAAACGGGAAAGTGCATGGCGGTCCTAGTGTTTCTTCTCGCCTTGGGCAGGCTGCTCGCAGGGGCTGGGTTGCATCGCCGCCCCGGAAAACACCAAACGCCGATTGGGGGGCCGTGACGCGGCGAGAATCATGGCGTGTCCTTGACTTGTTCAACCATCCAAAACGACCCTCCCGCGCGCAGCGACGCCTAGGAGCTGCACCAGCTAGTCGTCTGGTAGCAGACAGACGATGGCAACAAAGTACCTTTGCAGTGCTAGGAACGCCTACCGCACAAGCGCAAATGCTGCGACCAAACCGGCAAGCCCTGCACCGATGGCCAGGAAGTGCCTCGCACGCCGCCTGTCCTGACGCGAGGCCCCGCCTGCGTAGTCGAACCGTTCGTAGACGACCTTGTTCATCGGAAATCCCAGATCAAGAAGCCCGTCCGAGATGGCAGTGACCATCGGCCCGGGACCGCAGATGAGGGCCACAGCGCGCTGCGGATCAAGGCCATCAACAAGGTCACGCAGCCTGTCTGCGGACAGTCGCCCGACAAGCCCTCCCCAACCCATGGCATCAGTTTCGCTGATCAGCATGACTTTCAGGTCAAGCGTATCCCGGGCGGCGTCGATTTCGGGCAAACACGCGAAGTTCACGGGAACCCCTGCCGCATAGGCAAGCCGGACGGGCCGAGGATCACGCCGCGCAACCAGGTCGCGCAAGATTCCCATGACCGGGGCGATGCCAACCCCGCCCGCCACGAGCACGACCGCGTCGCCCGGGTGCTCGTCCAGCGTGAACTCACCGTAAGGGCCGTCGATACCGATGGGCGTGCCGGGCGCCAGGTTGCCGATCCCCCCGGTAAAATCGCCGGCTTCCTTGATGATCAGGCTCAGCCCCGCCCGTGCAGGGCTGTCGGCAATGGAAAACGGATGGTCGAACAGCGGAAAGCGGCGCTTGCCTTCGGTCATCCAGACGAACTGCCCAGCGGAATAGCCGGGCGTGGGGGTGCTCGCGTGGGGTTGGATATCCAGCTCCCACATCCGGTCGGCCAGTTTGGTGACTGCGGAAAGGCGCCAGGGGTGCCGGTGCAACATCGCCCAACGCCAGCCGTAAAGCACCGCCATCACGGCCACAACCGACAGACCAACAGCCCACCAGAACCCGTGAACCGGCCCTATCGCACTGAACCGGCCGGTCGTGACGGCGTGATGCAGCCCCCCGCTTACGGCGACAAGACCAAGCACCAGATGGGTGGCCCGCCAGATCTCATACCGCCATGGCAGCCGGTCGCGCAGGATCGAGGTGAGAACAAGCATCAGCAGTGCCGCCAGAGCCACAACTCCGGAACGGTAATGCGGCACGGTCAGATAGGCAGTCAGACGCTCTGCCCCGAGTGCCGGGTCATCGGCCCATGTCGGCAAGACATAGGCCAGCGGGTGCATGACAATGGCAATCAGAACCCACCACGCCGCGACCTTGTGAAATGCCATGATCTTGTCGATGCCAAGACGGCCGGAGACCGCCTCGAACCGGCCCGACGTCATGAACTGAATGGCCATCGCCACCAGCGCCACCATCCCAAGTGCCGCCCCGGCGCGCTCCCAGACATCCAACGGGGCGACGCCTCTGCCAAATGTCAGCAAAAGCGGCAAAAGGCACAGACCAAGGTAAATGACAGCAAGGCCCAGCCCCGACAGGCGCATCGGATGCGCCCGCTGTTGGCCAAGCGCG
>JARFTV010000054.1 GCA_029289325.1 Alphaproteobacteria bacterium | reverse complement strand
CCTCGCCGTCCGCCGCGAACTCCGCCGTCACCAGCGCCGCCGACAAAGCCTCGCCCCCGCGCGAGACGACCTCATAACCCACCGTCCGCACCTCGGGCCGCATCTGCAGCCAGCCGCCCTCGACCCGCAGTTCGGGCTCGCCCGGCGCGCGACACAGCACCACCTCGCGCCCACCGACCCGGGAATCGGCCTCGACGAACTCCACCTCCACCCCCGGCGCAGGGGGTGACCATATCGCCCGGGCGGCGGGCGAGGTCCAGGCGGCGTAAAGCGTCGCCAGAGGGGCTGCCACCCGGCGCTCGAACGTCAGGGTGGCGAAGCGGTCCGGGATCAGGTCGCGGCTCATGAGGTCAGCCCCTTGGCATAGTCTTCCAGCTGGGTGACGACAGTGCCCCAGCCGTCGAAGAAGCCCATGTCCTCATGCGCCTTCTTCGTATCCGGGTTCCGGTGCCGGGCAATCGCGGTATAGCGCGTCCCGCCGCCCGGAGCGTCGGACAAAAGCAGGATCGCGGTCATGAAAGGCTCGGGCGCGGGCTTCCAGCCCTCGGTGTAAGCGTCGGTGAAGACCAGCTTTTCCTGCGGCACCACCTCCAGATACACCCCCTTGTTCTCCATCACGTTGCCCTCGACATCGAAGGTCGTGTTGAACCGCCCGCCGATCCGCAGATCGATATCCACCGCCGTGACCTTGTGCGGACGTGGCACGAAGAAATGCGGGATGTGCCGGGGCTCGGTCCAGCATTCCCAGACAAGATGGCGCGGCACCGCCAAGGTCCGGGTGAAGCTCAGGTCGGTCGCCGGGTCCAGTTCGGGCATCATTGCTCACGCTCCTTCATCAGCCTCGTGACATAGTCGTCCAGCCGGTCCAGCCGCGCCTCCCAGATCCGGCGTTGTTCTTCCAGCCAGTCATGGATCGGGGCCAGAGCCTCTGGCACCAGCGCGCAGGACCGCACCCGCCCGTCCTTCTGCGTCACGATCAGCCCCGCCTCCTCCAGCACGGACAGGTGGCGCATCACGGTCGGCAGGCGCAGCCCCGTCGGCCGGGCCAGTTCGCTGACCGCCGTCGGACCGCGGGCCAGACGATCCAGCATCATCCGCCGCGACGGGTCGGACAGGGCGTGAAACAGCAGGTCGAGGTTCGGATCATGCTTAGCCACAAAGCTAACAATAGCAGGTTCCGACCACATGGGAAGCATAAACTTAGCCAATCGGCAAAGTTTTACTCCTCTCGATTTCCCGCAGGTGATTATCGGGCATCCGGCAAAATTCCTGCCCTGCTTTCCTTGCCGGTCCCGGCGGACCTGCCATATTGTGTCCCACAGCATACAATTGGCCCCCAGGGGCAAGCGGAGGGACATGCCATGACCGAACGTCTGGATCGCGCGGGGCTTCAGGTGGATGCCGTTCTGGCCCGCTTCCTTGAGGACGAGGCGCTGCCCGGCACCGGGATCGAGGCCGGGGCCTTCTGGTCCGGCCTCGCGGGCCTCCTCGCGGATTTCGCCCCACAGAACCGTGCCCTTCTGGCCAAGCGGGATGAATTGCAGGCAAGGATCGACGCCTGGCACGTCGCCCGCCGCGGCCAGCCGCATGACCACGCCGCCTACAAGGCCTTCCTGACCGAGATCGGCTATCTCCTGCCCGAAGGCCCGGATTTCACCATCGAGACCGCCAATGTCGACCCCGAGATCGCCAAGGTCGCAGGCCCGCAGCTGGTGGTCCCGATCACCAATGCCCGTTATGCGCTGAACGCGGCGAATGCCCGTTGGGGAAGCCTTTACGACTGCCTTTACGGCACCGATGCCATGGGGTCCCAGCCCCCCTCCGGCGGCTATGAGCGGGGACGCGGTGCGCGCGTCGTGGCCCGGGCGCGGGTCTTCCTGGACGAGGCATTTCCGATAGCCGGGACCTCCCACGCCGATGTGCGGCGCTATGTGGTGAAGGACGGCCAGCTTCTGGTCGACGACCTGCCGCTGGTGGATCCGTCCAAGTTCATGGGCTACCGCGGCAACCCCAAGGCACCGGACTCGATCCTTCTGCGGAACAATGGTCTGCATGTCGAACTGGTCTTCGACCGGGCGCATTTCATCGGCTCGCGCGATCAGGCCCTGCTGGCCGACGTGCAACTGGAAAGCGCGCTGACCGCGATCATGGACTGCGAGGATTCGGTCGCCTGTGTCGATGCCGAGGACAAGGTCGTCGCCTATCGCAACTGGCTCGGCCTGATGAAAGGCAACCTTTCCGAGACCTTCCAGAAGGCAGGCCGCCCGGTCGAACGGCGGCTGAACGGCGACCGCGAATTCCTGGATCCCAATGGCAGCCCCTTTACCCTGAAGGGCCGCGCGCTGATGTGGATCAGGAACGTGGGCCACCTGATGACCAACCCGGCAATCCTGCTTCCCGATGGCTCGGAAGTGCTCGAAGGGCTGATGGATGCGATGGTGACGGTGGCCATCGCGCTCCACGACCTGAAGAAGACCGAGGGGATGCGGAACTCGGTCGAAGGGTCGGTCTACGTCGTGAAACCCAAGATGCACGGGCCCGAGGAAGTCGCCTTCGCCGACGCGGTGATGGCGCGGGTCGAGGAGGTGCTTGGTCTGCCCAAGGCGACGGTGAAGCTCGGGATCATGGACGAGGAGCGGCGGACCTCGGTCAACCTCAAGGAATGTATCCGGGCCGCGAAGGGGCGGGTTGCCTTCATCAACACCGGCTTCCTGGACCGGACCGGGGACGAGATCCACACCTCGATGGAGGCCGGGCCGTTCAGCCGGAAGGACTTCATCAAGCGGAAGAGCTGGATCACGGCCTATGAGAACCTGAACGTCGATATCGGCCTTGAATGCGGGCTGTCGGGCAAGGCGCAGATCGGCAAGGGGATGTGGGCGATGCCCGACCTGATGGCGGCGATGCTGGACGAGAAGATCGCCCATCCCCGCGCGGGCGCGAACACGGCCTGGGTGCCCTCGCCCACGGCGGCGACGCTGCATGCCCTGCACTACCACAAGGTCGACGTCTTCGCCGTGCAGGCGCGGCTGGCCAAGGGGGGCCGCCGGGCGCATGTGGACGGGATCCTGGATATTCCGCTGGCAAGCTTCCAGGCCTGGAACCGCGCGCAGGTGCTGCGCGAGGTCGAGAACAATGCCCAGGGGATCCTGGGCTATGTCGTGCGCTGGATCGATCAGGGGGTCGGCTGCTCCAAGGTGCCGGACGTGAGCGACGTCGGGCTGATGGAGGATCGGGCGACCTGCCGGATCTCGGCCCAGCACATCGCGAACTGGTTGCATCACGGGGTGGTCTCGGAGGCCGAGGTGATGGAGGCGATGAAGAAGATGGCCGCCGTGGTGGACCGGCAGAATGCGGGCGATCCGCTTTACCGGCCGATGGCTCCGGCCTTCCAGGGGGCGGCGTTCCAGGCGGCCTGCGATCTTGTCTTCAAGGGGCGGGAGCAGCCTTCGGGCTATACCGAGCCGCTGCTCCATGCCTGGAGGCTGCGGGTGAAGGCGGGGTGATGTCCACGGTGGACAAATCGCGGTAATCCTTCATCTTCAATGACTTGGTCGCGGACGTTCAGGAAATGTTAACCTCTGTCGGGGCAGCAATCCGCGCGGGTAAAGGTTCGGGGAATTCGGGCCTTTAGGCCGAGTGCCCTTGGCCTTCAGTCCCGTGTCCGGATGCGTGATTTCACGTAGCCTGCGGCGGCGAGCCCGGTTCGGTGGACGCAGGTCGATGACCGGAATCGCGGTGGGTAGGGTGCGTGAGATCACGCACCCTACGTCAGGTTCGTTCGGGCGGCACCTGGCCCAGGAGGCCGACCTTTTCCGCCCGGCGGGGACGGAGGCTGGCCCAGTTCAAGAGCGCAGCCGGGACGCCCACCGCCAGCCCGATCGCGGCGGCCCAAAGGAAGGTCGCCCATTCGTAATGGCCGAGAACCAGACCGGCGATCACGACCGCTCCGGCCACGGAAGAGGCCCAGAGCGCGATCAACCAGAGACGAAGATGCGGGACCATCGGAGGATCCTCCTTCTGCTTCTGAAGGACCAACCGGACAGGAAGGCGAAGGTTCCCGCGCGCTTAGCCGATGTCCAGCGCGATTGCGTGAACCCGCTGGTTCAGATCTCCCAGCGCGGCCTGCACGGCCCGGTGACGGGCAAGGCGCGTCATGGGGGCGAAGGCCTTTGCCCGGATCACGATGCGGAAATGGCTTTCGCCCGAGCCATCGTCGCCCGCGTGGCCCGCGTGGCGGTGGCTTTCGTTGATCACCTCCAGCTGATCGGGCTGAAAGGCCGCGGTCAGCCGCGCCTCGATTTCGTCTTTCACGGCCATGTCAGTGCCACCCCCTTCAAAACCCTGTGGAAATCCCTAAACTCGCAGCCCCGAGTCGGAAAGGCCCTGTTGAATGTCCAGTCGTCCGCCCTTTGAGTTCGATATCCGCGTCTCGGCGGACAAGAAGCGAAAGAAGGCGGGTCGCCGCGGCATGTCCGGGGCCTTTGAGACCGCCGACCGGCCTTGCGACTATCCCGGCTGCAAGGAAAAGGGCGCCTATCGCGCGCCGAAATCTCCCGACCTGCTGGATGAGTTCTTCTGGTTCTGCAAGGACCATATCCGCGAGTACAATCTGAAGTGGAACTTCTTTCAGGGCACCACGGATGAGGAGTTCCAGAAGTTCCTGGACAAGAACCGGGTGTGGGAGCGGGAGACCAAGCCGTTTTCCCGGATCGGCGACGGGAACGCCTGGGCGCGGCTGGGGGTGAACGACCCGATGGCCCTCTTGGGCGAGAAGGCGACGCAGAACCCGGGGCGGGTCGCCGCGTCGGCGACGCGGAAACTGCCGCCGACCGAGCGCAAGGCCATCGAGATCCTGGACGCGCGCGACACCATGTCCAAGGCCGAGATCCGCAAGGTCTACAAGGGGCTGATCAAGGTCCTGCATCCCGACATGAACGGCGGCGACCGCAGCCATGAGGAGCAGCTGCAAGAGGTCGTCTGGGCCTGGGACCAGCTGAAGGACAGCCGCTTCTTCCGCGACTGACCCGGTGGCGAAAAGCGGCGTTGGCGGGTCGGCTTGCGCCCTTCCCCTTGAACCCCCTCGCGATATGTTCCAAGGATGGCCGGGTCACGCGCAATGGGGCGCGGGCGGCGTTCAAGGGCTTTGGCGATGCTGGATCAGGTGATGAAACCGACCGAAGAAATCTCGGTCCGCGAGGTGTTCGGGATCGACACCGACATGCGCGTAAAGGGCTTCGCCGAACGCACCGACCGCGTGCCCGAGATCGACCCGACCTACAAGTTCGACCCCGACACCACTTTGGCCATTCTGGCGGGCTTTGCCTATAACCGCCGGGTGATGATCCAGGGCTATCACGGCACGGGGAAATCCACCCATATCGAGCAGGTCGCCGCGCGGCTGAACTGGCCTTGCGTGCGGGTGAACCTGGACTCGCATATCTCGAGGATCGACCTGATCGGCAAGGATGCGATCAAGCTGCGGGACGGCAAGCAGGTCACCGAATTCCATGAAGGGATCCTGCCCTGGGCGCTGCGGAACCCTGTCGCGATCGTCTTTGATGAATATGATGCGGGGCGGGCGGATGTGATGTTCGTGATCCAGCGCGTGCTGGAGCATGACGGGAAGCTGACCCTGCTGGACCAGAACGAGATCATCACCCCGCATCCCTGCTTCCGGCTGTTTGCCACGGCGAATACGGTGGGTCTGGGGGATACGACCGGGCTGTACCACGGGGTCCAGCAGATCAACCAGGCGCAGATGGACCGCTGGTCCCTGGTCGCGACGCTGAACTATCTGTCCCATGACGCAGAAACCGCGATCGTGCTGGCGAAGAACCCGCATTACAACACCGAGAAGGGCCGCAAGACGATCAGCCAGATGGTGGCGGTCGCCGACCTGACCCGGACGGCTTTCATGAACGGCGATCTGTCCACCGTCATGTCGCCGCGGACGGTGCTGAACTGGGCGCAGAACGCCGAGATCTTCCGCAATGTGGGCTATGCCTTCCGGCTGACCTTCCTGAACAAGTGCGACGAGCTGGAGCGGCAGACCGTGGCCGAGTTCTACCAGCGGTGCTTCGCCGAGGAACTGCCGGAATCGGCCGCCAGCATGGCGATGAAGTAAGCCCGACCGGGCGGACCTTGGGGTCCGCCTGCCTGCCTGCGGCCCCCTTTCACGTTTTGCCTTGAAAATGCGCAGAACCGGGCGCTGAATGCCCGGATGTCGCGCGGTTGGACCCTTTTCCTGCCTTTTCTGCCCACGGCCCCGGCTGGACCGGGGTGGCGGTGCCGGCCCCCGTGCGACCCGCCGCACCGCGCCTTGCGGGCTGGCGGGAACGTCCGCGCGGATGCGGCGTTGTCACCTTCAGGAAGACCGGACAAGAAATGACACCTGACAGCCTGCTTGCCCTTCTGGAAGACCAGACGGTGATGCTCCCCCTGGCCTGCAGCGTCGTGGCCGGGCTCCTGATCGGAATCGAGCGCGAGTTTCGCGGCAAGCCTGCGGGCCTGCGGACCCATGCGCTGGTCTGTCTTGCTTCGGCGATGATGACGCTTCTCGCGCTGAGGATGGACCAATGGTCGGTCAGCCTGCCGCCCGATACGCAGATCATCACCGACATGTCGCGGATGCCGCATGCGATCCTGACCGGGATCGGCTTTCTGGGCGCGGGGGTGATCTTCCGCGAGGGGCCCTCGGTCCAGGGGCTGACCACGGCGGCGTCGGTCTGGTACACGGCCGCGCTGGGGATCGTCTTCGGCGCGGGGCTTCTGGAGCTGGGGGCGATCGGGACGGTGGTGGCGATCCTGGTGCTGATCCTGTTCCGGCTGTTCCAACGGGTGATGCCGCCCCGGCCGGTCATCCGGCTGGACGTGGTGGTGCCGCAGGACAGTCCGCTGGATGGCAATGTGCTGTCGACGGTCCTGACCCGGATCGGCCTGACTGCGGGGCCGATCTCGTGGTCGCAGGACGTAGCGCTGGCACAGCGGCGCTACAAGCTTCTGGCCTCGGGTCTGGACCAGAGGATCGACTGCGACGCGGTGGCGCGTGCGGTGCGCGAGACGGCGGCGCTGCACAAGCTGACGGTGGTGCCGCTGGACCGCGACACCGGGAACTGAGCTTCAGCCCGGCGGCTGGATCAGGATCGCGCGGAAATCGTTGACGTTGGTCAGGGTCGGCCCGGTGACGACCTGCGCACCGGCGCGGGCGAAGAAGCTGTGGGCGTCGTTTCGGGCCAGGGCCTCGGCCGCGCCGGGGGTCTGGAGCGTCCGGGGGCCGATCAGCGCGCCCGCGACCTCGGCCGCGCCGTCGACCCCGTCGGTGTCGCAAGCGATGGCGTGGATCCGAGGATGACCGTTCAGGGCCAGCGCGAGGGCGAGGCAGAATTCGGCATTCGGCCCCCCTACCCCGTCACCTTGCCGCGTGACGGTAAGCTCCCCGCCGGACAGCAGGAGGATCGGCCGGTCGCCGGGACCAAGGCTTGCGGCGATTTCCGTGGCCATGCGCGCCTGATCGCGGGCGACCTCGCGCGCTTCGCCTTCCAGCCTGTCGCCAAGGGTGCGGACGTCGCAGTCGGCCGTGGCACGGGTGGCGGCAGCGGCAAGGGACTGGGCGGGGGCGGCGTAGATCACGTTCTCGGTGCGTGACAGGCGCGGGTCGCCGGGGGGGACGACCCCCGACTGCGCAAGGGCCGTCAGGGCGCTGGCGGGGACCGGGATCGCCCAGCGGTCAAGGATTGCGCGGGCGTCATCGGGCGTGCTGGCATCGCCCACGGTGGGGCCTGATCCGATGAAGGCCGGATCGTCGCCCGGCACGTCCGAGATCATCAGGGCCAGCATCCGCGCGGGATAGGCGGCGGCGGCAAGCTGGCCGCCCTTCACGCAGGAGAGGTGCTTGCGGACCGTGTTCATCTGGCTGATTGGCGCGCCCGAACTGAGGAGCGCCGCGTTGACCTGCTGTTTTTCGGCCAGTGTCATCCCCTCGGCCGGGGCGCAAAGAAGCGCGGACGCCCCGCCGGAGATGAGGGCGAGGACAGTGTCCCCCTCCCCCAGGCCCTGAAGGAGATCGAGCATCCGCCGCGTCGCCCTGACCCCGGCCTCGTCGGGGACGGGATGGGCCGCCTCGACGATTTCGATACCCTTGCAGGGTCTTGCATAGCCGTAGCGGGTAATGACGAGGCCGTCGCAGGGGCCCCAGGCGGCCTCTACCGCCTCGGCCATGCGGGCCGAGGCCTTGCCGGCACCGACGACGATCAGGCGCCCCTTGGGTTTTTCGGGCAGGAAACCCGCGAGGGAACGCATGGGGTCGGCGACCTCGACCGCGCGGTCAAAGAGGTTGCGGAGGAAGCGGGCGGGGTCCGGGATCATGCAGGGGCTCGACGCGCGGGGGATCTATACAAGCGGTGTAACGGTTTCGGGCGGCGCGTGCCGCTTGTTTTCCAGCCGATTGGACGCGGTTTCCGCCATCTGTCGCCCGAAAGCCGCGATTGCCCGGCGGATGTCCGGTGGAGGCTTCATGGATGGGCCTTGCCGATGTGGGCCCCGGCGCGCAGGGCCAGCGCGGCGATGGTGAGTGAGGGGTTCACGGCGGCGGAAGTCGGCAGGACCGAGGCGTCGCAGATATAAAGGTTGTCGAAGTCGTGGGCCTTGAGGTTCACGTCGACGACCGAGGTCTGTGGGTCCGCGCCCATGCGGTTGGTGCCGCATTGGTGCGAGGGTTTCGACTTGGGAAAGCCGCGTGAGAGGGTGATGGGCCAGCCGGCTTTCCGCATCGCCTGCTTGAGGCGTTTCACCAGAAGGTCGTGGGCCTTCGTGTTGGTCTTGCGCCAGTCGAGGACAACCTCTCCATTTCGCCAGAAGACGCGGGAGTTGGGATCGGGCAGATCCTCGGACATGGCCATGATGTGGATGGAGTGTTCGGCGATCAGGTGGGAGAGCCAGAGCGGCAGGCCGGATTCGCCCGCGAGGATCGGGCCGGTGATCCGGCCGAGCATCTGGATATTGCCCAAGGGTTCGCCGTTGGGGCCGCCCGTCAGGTAGAAGTCGTTGATCTGGATGGTTTTCTCATAGACCGTGCGATTCCGGCGGAAGGGATTCCAGGCGACCATGCCGGTCAGGTTGTGGTTCATGAAGTTGCGGCCCACCTGATCCGATCGGTTCGCAAGACCGTTGGGGTGGTCGTCGGTCGCGGAGGCGAGGAGAAGGGCGGAGGAGAGGATCGCCCCGGCGGCAAGGACGACGAGGGGGGCGGACAGCGTTTCGCGGATGCCGAGGCGGTCGACCTCTACCCCCGTGACGCGCCGGGCGTCGGAGAGGAGCCGCGTGACCTTCGTGCCGGTCTGAAGGGTCACGTTAGGGTGCTGCAGCGCTTGGGCCAGGGCGCAGGATTCGGCGTCGGATTTGGCGCCCGTGGTGCAGGGGAAGGCGTCCCAGCCGGTGCGGGCGCGCTTGAGCCAGGCGTCGATGTCGACCCCCAATGGCAGGGCGGAGACATGGAGGCCCTGGGCGGAGAAGGCGGCGCGGAGGGCGGCGATGTCGGGCTCATCCGGGACGGGCGGAAAGGGATAGGGGGCGGAATGGGGCGGCTCGGTCGGGTCTCCGGTCACGTCGCCCCGGACGCGGTACAGGGTTTCGGCGCGGGAATACCACGGTTCAAGGTCGGCGTAGCGGATGGGCCAGCCGGGCGTGGTGCCCTCGATGTGGCGCAGCGGCGCGAAATCCTCGGCCCGGTAGCGGAGGAGGACGGCGCCATAGAATTTGGTGTTGCCGCCGACATAGGCGTAGTTGCCGGGGTGGAGGGCCGCGCCGGAGATGTCGCGCCAGGTCTCGTTCGGCTTGTAATGGCCGCGCTGGAAGATGGCCGCGGGGTCGCGGGCCTCGGGGCTGTCGGACAGACGTTCGCCGCGTTCGAGGATCAGGATGCGGCGGCCGGTGGGGGCAAGCGCCGCGGCCAGCGTGGCGCCGCCCATGCCGGAGCCGATGATGATGATGTCGGCGGTCTGGGGGGCAGGCTGCATGCGGCGGTCCGTTCCTGGGTCTTCGGAGGGAAGGCTACAATCTTTTCCCTGTCGGTGGGGAGGCCGAACACTGGTCCGGCTGCGACATTCGTCCGGGGCGACGGTGGCCGTTCCGGCTGCTGTCTTGCTGAAGAGGGTTGCCCCCCCGGCGGGTGTCAGTCCCCGGCCACCCCCCTTCCCTCACGTCCGGTTCTGGCACCTTTTTCTGGTGACAGATCCCACCATCGGGATCACCCTCACGACAGGGTGGCATTTTCGTGATCCAAGGACTTGCAATTGTCACCTTCAAACCTTTATAGATAACAAGCCATCTGAAAGGACCCGACTCGCATGTCCCCTCTGCGCAAGCTCCTCCTGACCGCCGCCCTTCTCACACCCCTTGCCGCCTTGGCCGAGCCAGTGACCCTTGCCCCGGTTCCGGTGACCGACTGGAAGGCCGTCTACGGCACGGTTGAGGCGAAGGACCGGATCCCGGCCCGCGCCCGGCTGGGCGGCACGCTTGTCTCGCTGGCGGTGGTCGAGGGCGATGAGGTCGAGGCCGGGCAGGAACTGGCGCGGATCGTGGATGACAAGCTGGACTTCCAGCTTGCGGCGCTTGCGGCGCAGAAGAAATCGCTGTCGGCGCAGCTGGCCAATGCGGAGACCGACCTGAAGCGGGGCGAGGAGCTTCTGGCGAGCGGCGTCACCACGACCCAGCGCGTCGATGCGCTGCGGACGCAGGTCGATGTCCTAAACGGGCAGATCGCGGCGCTGGACGCACAGGCGGAAGTGATCGGGCAGCAGGCGCGCGAGGGGTTGGTTCTGGCCCCGGTCGCGGGGCGCGTGCTGGACGTGCCGGTGACCGAAGGCGCGGTCGCCATGCCGGGTGAGGTCGTCGCGGTGATCGGCGGTGGCGGGACCTTCCTGCGGATCGCGGTGCCAGAGCGCCACGCCCAGGCCCTGCGGGCGGGCGACACGATCCGGCTGTCGGAAGGCACCGAAGGCCGCCTCGCCCGGGTCTATCCGCTGATCGAGGGCGGCCGGGTCACGGCGGATGTCGAGGTCGCGGACCTGCCCGACACGCATGTCGGCGCGCGGCTTCTGGTGCGCCTGCCAGTGGGAGAGCGGGAGGTTCTGCTCGTTCCCGCCGCCTCGGTGGTGACGCGCGCCGGGCTGGATTTCGTCGGCCTGCAGACGGCTGACGGCGTGGCCCTGCGCAGCATCGTGCCCGGCGAACGGCATGAGGTGGACGGCGTCGCGATGGTCGAGGTGATCTCGGGCCTTGTCGCTGGCGATGTGGTGGTTCCGGCTGGAGAGGTGAGCCATGACTAAGCATCCGCTGGGGATCGCCGGGGGCCTGACCAAGGCCTTCATCAACTCGGCCCTGACCCCCCTTTTCATCCTGGCGGCACTGGCGGCGGGTCTGGTGGCCCTGATCTCGCTGCCGCGCGAGGAAGAGCCGCAGATCTCGGTTCCGCTGGTCGACATCCATGTGATGGCGCAGGGGTTGAAGGCCGAGGATGCGGTGAAGCTGGTGACCGAGCCTTTGGAGGTCATCGTCAAGGGCATCAACGACGTCGAACATGTCTATTCCTCGACCCGCGACGATGCGGCGATGGTAACGGCGCGGTTCGAGGTCGGCACCCGGTCCGAGGATGCGATCCTGCGGGTGCATGACAAGGTGCGGGCGAACATCGGGGCGATCCCGGTGGGGATTCCCGAGCCGCTGATCGTGGGCCGCGGGATCGACGACGTGGCGATCCTGACGCTGACCCTGTCCTCGGAGACGCAGACCGCCAATGACCTGACCCGCATCGCGCGGACCCTGCAGACCGAAGTCGCCAAGACCGCCGATGTCGGGCTGACCTATCTGGTCGGCGACGCGCAGGACGCGATCCGCATCGAGCCCGACCCGGACCGGCTGGCGCTGTATGGCGTGACGCTGCAGCAGCTGGCGGGCAAGGTCTCGCAGGCCAACCGGACGCTGAACACCGGAAAATTGCGCGATCAGGGCCAGATGGTGGACCTGGTGGCGGGCGAGACGCTGACCGCGCCCTCCGAGGTGGCGAACCTTCTGCTGACGACCCGGGACGGGCGGCCGGTCTATGTCTCGGACGTGGCGACGGTGCGGTATGTCGAGAATACAAGGGACGCCATCGTCACGCATCTGGCGAAGGACGGGGCGTCGGGCCCGGCAGTGACGCTGGCGGTAGCCAAGCGGGCGGGCGCGAACGCCGTGGTGGTGGCCGAGGAGGTGCTGCACCGGGTCCATTCGCTGGAGCCGAAGCTGATCCCCGACGGCGTGGAGATCACCATCACCCGCGATTACGGCGAGACGGCCAGCGAGAAGGCGAATGAGCTTCTGTTCCACCTCGGCCTTGCCACGGTGTCGATCATCGCGCTGGTGTGGCTGGCGATCGGCTGGCGTGAGGCGGTGGTCGTGGCCATCGTGATCCCGGTGACGATCCTGCTGACGCTGCTTGCGGCCTGGGTCATGGGCTTCACGCTGAACCGGGTGTCGCTGTTCGCGCTGATCTTCAGCATCGGTATCCTTGTCGACGACGCCATCGTGGTGATCGAGAACATCGACCGGCACTGGGGCATGGACCGGCGCAAGTCGCGGATGCAGGCCGCGATCGAGGCGGTGGCCGAGGTCGGCAACCCGACCATCGTGGCGACGCTGACCGTGGTGGTGGCCCTGCTTCCGATGCTCTTCGTGAGCGGGCTGATGGGCCCCTACATGTCGCCGATCCCGGCGAATGCTTCGGCGGCGATGATCTTTTCCTTCTTCGTGGCCGTGATCATCACGCCCTGGCTGATGGTCAAGATCGCCGGCCGGGCCGAGGCGCATGGCCATGGCGGCGACGATGCCCACGGCGGCCACCACGGCGGCTGGCTGGAACGCAGCTATACGGCGGTGGCCAGGCCGGTGCTGGCCTCCAAGGGTCGGGCGCTTGGCTTCCTTCTGGTCACGGCGGTGCTGTCCTTCGGCTCACTGGCGGCGCTTTACACCCGTGACGTGACGGTGAAGCTGCTGCCCTTCGACAACAAGTCGGAGCTGTCGGTGGTGATCGACCTGCCCGAGGGCTCGTCGGTCGAGGCGACCGACCGGGTGGCGCGCGACGTGGCCGATGTGGTCATGCAGATGCCGGAAGTGACCAGCGTGCAGACCTATGCCGGGACGCCCTCGCCCTTCAACTTCAACGGGTTGGTGCGGCATTACTACCTGCGCTCAGAGCCGCAGCTGGGCGAAGTGGCGATCAACCTTGCGCCGAAGACCGACCGCGACCGGGCGAGCCATGACATCGCGCTGGAACTGCGCGAGCGGCTGGCCACGCTGGTGGTGCCGGACGGCACGAGCCTGAAGGTCGTCGAACCCCCGCCGGGTCCGCCGGTGATCTCGACCCTGCTGGCCGAGGTCTATGGCCCCGATGCGGAAACGCGGCGCCAGGCGGCGACGCTGATCCGGCAGGCCTTCGAGGAGGTGCCCTTCATCGTGGACGTGGACGACGGTTTCGGCACCCAGGCGCGTCGGCTGCGGGCGACGATCTCGACCGACAACCTGGACTTCTACGGGGTGCAGGAACAGGACGTGTTCGACACGCTGGCGCTTTTGAACGGCGGGCAGACGGTCGGTTACTCGCACCGGGGCGAAGGCCGCTTGCCGATCCCGCTTGTGGTGGGTCGCGACAAGTCGGACCGGGTGCTGGACGAACGCTTCCTCACCACGCCCATTCCGGCGAACGCCCTGCCCGGCGCGCGGGGGGTGGTCGAGCTTGGCGACGTGATCACCATAAGCGAAGAGGCCGCAAGCTTCCCGATCTTCCGCCACAACGGCCGCGACACCGAGATGGTGACGGCGGAACTGGCGGGCGATTTCGAGGCGCCGCTGTACGGGATGCTGGCCGTGGCCGAGCGGATCGAGGCGATGGACTGGCCCGAGGGCATGAAGCCCGAGATCGCGCTGAACGGCCAACCCGAGGACGAGAGCAAGGTCACGCTGCTGTGGGACGGCGAATGGGAGGTGACCTTCATCACCTTCCGCGACATGGGCGCTGCCTTCGCCATCGCGCTGGTCGGCATCTACATCCTTGTCGTGGCGCAGTTCGGGTCCTTCAAGCTGCCGCTGGTGATCCTGACGCCGATCCCGCTGACCTTCCTGGGGATCATGTTCGGCCACTGGCTGTTCGGCGCGCCCTTCTCGGCCCCGTCGATGATCGGCTTCATCGCCCTGGCCGGGATCATCGTGCGCAACTCGATCCTGCTGGTGGACTTCATCCGCCACGGCAAGGCGGAAGGCGCGCCGGTCACGGTCGACCTTCTGATCGAGGCGGGGGCGATCCGGTTCAAGCCGATCCTCCTGACCGCCATCGCGGCCATGATCGGCGCGGTGGTGATCCTGGCGGACCCGATCTTCCAGGGGCTCGCGATCTCGCTTCTGTTCGGCCTGCTCAGCTCGACCCTGCTGACGGTGCTGGTGATCCCGGCGATCTATCGGGTGTTCCGCACATGACTTGCGAGGGATCAAGGACAGGCGGCCGGTTCAGGCAGAGAATTACGTCCATGCACCATCAGCGAGGAGACTGAAATGGCACATGTCGTCGTACTGGGCGCCGGGTTGGGCGGCGCCATCATGGCCTACGAATTGAAGGACCAGCTTCGGCCCGAGGACAAGGTGACAGTCGTCACCAAGGATCCGAAGTACCATTTCGTGCCCTCGAACCCCTGGATCGCCGTGGGCTGGCGGGAGCGGGAGGACATCACGGTCGACCTTGCGCCGACGATGGCGAAGCGGGGGATCGACTTCATCCCCGTGGCGGCCGAGCGGCTGCACCCGGAGGAGAACCGGATCGAGTTGGTGGACGGCAAGTCCGTCAGCTATGATTACCTCGTGATCGCCACCGGGCCGGAGCTGGCCTTCGACGAGATCGAGGGCTTCGGCCCGCATGGCGGCTTTACCCAGTCGGTCTGCCACATCGACCATGCCGAAGCGGCGAAGGCCGCCTTCGACAAGCTGGTCGAAAATCCCGGTCCCGTCATCATCGGCGCGGCGCAGGGGGCAAGCTGCTTTGGTCCGGCCTATGAATTCCTGTTCATCCTGGAAACCGCGCTGCGCCGCGCCAAGGTGCGGGACCGGGTGCCGATGACCTATGTCACGCCTGAGCCCTATGTCGGGCATCTCGGCCTGGACGGGGTTGGCGACACCAAGGGTCTTCTGGAATCCGAGATGCGCGAGAAGCACATCAAGTGGATGACCAACACCCGGGTGAAACGGGTCGAGGACGGCCACATGATCGTCGAGGAAGTGGGCGAGGACGGCCAGGCAAAGGCCGAAAAGGACCTGCCCTTCGCCTTTTCGATGATGCTGCCGGCGTTCCGCGGGATCAAGGCGGTCTCGGGGATCGAGGGGCTGTCCAACCCGCGCGGGTTCACCATCGTGGACAAGCACCAGCGGAACCCGAAGTATCCCAACATTTTTGCCGTGGGCGTCTGCGTCGCGATCCCGCCGATGGGACCGACCCCGGTGCCGGTGGGTGTGCCGAAGACCGGCTTCATGATCGAGTCGATGGTCACCGCCACCGCCCACAACATCGGAAACCTGGTGCGGGGCAAGGAGCCCGACAGCATCGGGACCTGGAATGCCGTCTGCCTCGCCGATTTCGGCGACGGGGGCATCGCCTTCGTGGCCCAGCCGCAGATCCCGCCCCGGAACGTCAACTGGTCGTCCTCGGGGAAATGGGTCCATCTGGCGAAGGCGGGGTTCGAGAAGTACTTCATCCGCAAGCTGCGGAAGGGAACCTCGGAACCATTCTACGAAAGCCTGGCACTGAAAGTGCTGGGCATCGACAAGCTCAAGGAAACCACGAAAGGGTAACGAAATGTCGATCGATGCTGCTGTTCTGCGTTTTGCCGGGGTCATGGTCCTTCTCAGCGTGGTGCTGACGGCCTATGTTTCCCCCTACTTCGTCTGGTTCACCGTCTTCATCGGCCTGAACCTGCTTCAGTCCTCGTTCACCGGCTTCTGCCCGGCGGCGATGTTCTTCCGGGCGCTGGGGTTCAAGAAGGGCTGCGCATTCGAATAGGGAGTGGGGAGATGGCAGAGATCCTGGAAGGCTTTGGCGGCACGGCCGAGCAGGCCTCGAAGGCGGTGGCGCTGCTGAAGTCGCTTTCGCATGAGGGGCGGCTGCAGATCCTCTGCTGTCTGGTCGATGGCGAGCGCAACGTGACGCAACTGGCCGAGGCGCTGGGGTCCAGTCCCGTCAGCGTCTCGCAACAGCTGATGCGGCTGCGTGCGGAAGGCATCGTGAATACCCGGCGCGAGGGGAAGAGCGTGATCTACCACCTGGCCCGCGAGGAGGTGGCAGCGATCGTCGGTGCGCTGCGCGACACTTTCTGCAAGCACCCCCCGGCCGCGGCCTGACGTCGGGGCCGCGGCACGCCGCGGCCCTGCTTGACTGCCCCATGGCCTCAGCCCCCCCGGGCCCCTGCCATGAGGGGATCCGTGTAGGCATGGCGCGTCTCGATCAGGGAGCACAGGATCCGCTCGACCGTGGCGGCCGGGATCTCTGCCCCAGCGCGCAACGCGGCCTCCACGTCCTGCCATTCCTGCGCAAGCCGGGCGGCGCCGATCACCCCGGCCGAGCCGACGGCCTTGTGGACCGTGCGGATGATGCCGTCCGGCGGCGCGTCGGAATCCAGCCAGGCGCGCAGGGCGTCCAGCGCAGTGCTGCTTTCGTCCAGGGCCGCCGCCGCGAGTTCCCGCATGGCGGGGCGGCCGACAAGCTCTACCGTCCGGTCGAAGTCCGGCGACAGGAGCGGAGCGGCAGCAAGGAGGGGCCCCTCCTTGCTGCTCTGCCGGTCCAGAACCTGGCGCAGCCGTTCCATATCGACGGGTTTGCGGATGATTTCGGTGATCCCGACCTGGCGGGCCTGATACTCGACCTCTCCCGGATCGCGCGCGGTCAGGATGGTGATCGGGCAGCTCCGGTTCCGCCCGGACTGCTTGACCTCTTTCGCAGCAGCGAGGCCGTCCATGCCGGGAAGGCCGAGATCCATGAAGACATGGTCAAAGACCTGATCCCGGGCCAGCGCCAGCGCCTCTTCCCCGCTTAGCGCCGCGACGCCGGTATGACCGAGCCGCTCCAGCATGGCCAGAAGGAGCGCCTGGTTGACCACGTTGTCCTCGACCAGAAGAATGCGCTTGCCGATGGTCGAGACCGGCCTTTTGGCATCCGGCACCACCTCGGGCGCGGGAGCGGCGGAGGGGGCCTGGATTGGCGCGCGGAAGGAGAAGGCGAAGAGGCTGCCCCTGCCCGGCGTGCTTTCGACGTGGATCCGTCCACCCAGCCGTTCGACCGAGGCCTTTGCGATCGGCAGGCCAAGCCCGAAGCCCGAGGGATGCTGCTCGCCTTCGCCGCCGACGCGCATGTATTCGTCGAACAGTCGGGGCAGCTGATCCTCGGCGATGCCGATGCCGGTGTCGGTGACGGAAAAGGCAACCTCCACATCGGGGCCGAGCACCGTGAAGCTCAGGCGCGCCGAGACCGCTCCGTTCCGGGTGTATTTGATGGCATTGGCCACGAGGTTGCGGACGGCGAGGTTGAAGCTGGTCGCCGATCCCAGGACCAGAATGTCGGCTCCGGCGGGTTCGATCTGCAGGGTCAGGTCGTTCTCGTTCTCCGCCGCGAGGGCCGAGAATTCCTGGACGATGCTTTCGATGATGTCCGTCGGGGAGAACGGCTCTTCGGCTTCATTCAGCCGTCCGCTGCGCGCGTGGAGCAGGACATTGTCGATCTGGGCCAGGGCCGATTGCGCGCATTGCTTGGCGGACATCCGCAGAAACTCGCGCTGGTCGGTGCTGTCCTCGGGATCGAACAGCTCCACCGCGGCAAGGACACCCTGCAGCGGCGTGCGGAGTTCGTGGCCGATGAGCGCGAGGAACCGTTCCTTGATGCCCGCATCCGCGACGGCCCGGTCCCGCGCGCTGCGCAGATCGCGTTCGGCTGCCACGTCCGCCGACCGGTCGCGGATGAAGGCCACGAATTCCGCGTCCCGGCCGCGGCCGGACAGCCGCGCAAGGATGACCTCGACAGGAATCGAGGCGCCTGATTGCGCTGCCATGTCGGTGCGGAACGCAAGCGCGGGCGAGGCGTCGAGCGCCTGACCCTGTCCGGGGCCCTGCACTTCGCTTTGCACCGCGGCGCTGACCATGGCGCGGTCGTCCCCCGGGCCGAAGTATTCGATGAGGTTCGGCACCCGGTCGCCATCGCAATCCGCGCAGCGGTGGAAGATATCGCTCCGGCTGTTGCGGGAGATCACGTTCAGCTGGTGGTCCAGCACGTAGACGGCATAGGGCGAGGCGTCGAAGGCCCGTTGCAGCCGAAGCGCCGCCAGCGCGGTCTTGCGTTCCTCGTCGGCGAACAGGCGGTTGGCGCGCAGCCCCTGAAAGACCGCGAGAAGAAGCAGGGCCGCAAGGACCCAGACCCCGATCATCGCATAGCCGATCAGCCGGACCCGTTCCTCGCGGCTTTGCTGTTCGTAGGACAGCAGTCGATGCAGATGCCCCGTCACTTCGGCATAGGAGACCCGGACCAGATCCTTGAACCGCTCTTGCAGTGCAAGGAGGGACGCTGGCGCGAGGTCCGGATCCGCCTCGATGATCCCGATCGTCTCTTCCAGGGCGGACTGGATGGAGACGAGCCCCGGCGCTTCGGCTTCGGGGCCATAGAAGGTCCGGTAGGCCGCGAGGGCGATCTGGATCCGCGACAGGGCAATATCGGCGGAAATCCTGATCTGGTTCTGCTGGTATCGGGTAATCGGCTCGTCGGTGGCCAGGGCACCAAGAACTTGCGCCTCGGCGAACTGAACCTCGACGATGACCTGGCTGAGGATCCAGAGGAGGTTGTCCTTGACCCCTTCCCGGTCGGCCCGGCCCGTATCGACAAACACGAAGGTTTGTGCGGCAACGACCGCAAGCATGATGACGCCGGTAAGCCAAAGCACCAGCGACCGTGGACGCTGCGGATTGCCTTCGGCCCCGCCGCCGATTCCTGCAGGGGGCTTAGGGGTCATCGGCGCAGGCTTGCGTTACCGGGACCGGAGGGTCTGTCAGGGTTCAACTTCGATCGCCATCAGTTGCCAAATACTTAGGGAATATATCTGCTCGGTGCGATATTTCTTGTCGGAATCATAGGGGAAAACCACCCAGAGCGGCCCGAGATCGCGGACACCGAAGGGACAGCCATTCCGCCGCGTGGCGACGATCGGCGTAGATTCGGTGACGATTTCCGCAGGCATCTCGACGCTGTAGCGGTTGGCCGCGACCAGGCGCACCGGAGTTTCAGCCGCGGACACTTCAAGATGGGCAAGGACATCCGCCAGCGCGGGTCCGGAAAATTCCACGGTGCCTTCGGTCCATTGCGTGGTCGTCTGGAAGGCTTGCTGCGGGAGCCGGTCCAGATCTTCCAGCGTCAGCGAGGCAACCTCATCGCCGCCCTTGACCAGGCTCAGACCAGTGCCCGCGTCAGGGGCGCATTCGGCAAAGACGGGTCCGGCGAGAAAGCCGAACAGGGTAAAGGCCGCGATATGCGTCAGCCTGGACACCGAGGGTTGCTTCTCGCCCATATTCTGCCATCTTAGCTTGAGAAGAAATGTTAGCGAGTAACCTGTACTTCACTCCTCGCCGCAGGCGAATGTATCTTTCGATAGAAAATCCCGTATCGTGATCTTTCGGCGAACACGATGGAGATCCTTCCGTCGGTGGTTTGGGCGATGTAACGACGCGGGCCCACGCAAACACTCGGCCACACAGAAAAAGTACGTATGCCCAACAGTCTGCAGAACATACTCATCGCCGATGATCACGATATTGTGCGGGAAGCGATTGCGCGGGTGCTGGTAGCGGATCTGGGGGCCGAGGTCAGGACTGTTGCTGACGCCAATGCGGCCATGGCCTGCATCCAGGAGGAAGGGCCGTTCTCTGTCGTGCTGCTGGACATCAACATGACCGGCATGAAGGGCACGGAGTCGATCGGCAAGATCGCCGCGGCCAACCGGCCCGGGAATGTCGTGATCTTTTCGGGCACAACGAACGAAGACTTCGTGGCCCGCGCGATCGAGGCAGGAGCACGCGGCTACATTCCGAAGACCCAGTCCCTCGCCTCCTTGGCCGATGCGATCCGGCTGATCGTTTCGGGCACAGTGTTCGTGCCCTTCACCAACCGGTCCGCGCAACGGGAGCGTCCCGCCTCTGACGGGTTGACCGACAAGCAGCGCGACGTGCTGAGGCTGGTGTCGCGCGGTCAGTCCAACAAGCAGATCGGCATTGAACTGGGAATGACCGAAGTCACCGTGAAGATGCACATGCGGAACATCTGCAACCGGCTGGGCACGAAGAACAGGACCCAGGCCGCGATGATCGCCCGCGATGCCGGGCTGCTGGACTGAGCAGGTCGGCGGGCGGGGCTGTCGAAAGATATCTTTTCGCAGTCTTTCGCACCAAAGGTAGCCTCGCTCTCTTTTGCGCAACCTGATCTCCTTCCGTGCGCGCGCTTCTTCGCCCTGCCGAATGTAACCTTTACGCGAGGTGGTTCTGGTGGAGTGCAAGCGTTGGCCGACATATGTGACGACTTTCAGCTTTTCGATGCTGTCGACGCCACCTGCCCCGCAAGAGGATCCGTCATGGGATTCCTGGCGGGCATCGGTGAGAGAATGCTGAACCGGGGTCCCGTCCGGCGGCACCATCGGCCTGCCGTTGAACTGGACCGCCGCGCAAGAATGGCGGTGAATGGCGGGGCCAGAGCCTTGGGTGCGGCGGTGGAGTATCTCGAAACCGATGGCCTCGACAGTGGGACGGTCATCCTGCTTGATGCCGACCATCCGCTTGCGTCCGAGGTGCAGGCCAGGGTCATGGCGATGGGCTTCGAGGTCCTGTTCGGGCCCGACGCGCTGGACATTGATGAGACCTCGCTCGTCCTTGTCCCGCAGGACAGCCTGGGCCGGGCCAATGTCGCCACCCAACTGGCGCGCGTCGCCCGGTATTTCCCGGCGGCACCCGTCTTTTGCGTATCTGGCGTGGACACATGTGGTCCGCGCGCGCGGACCAATTCCGACATGTCCGGCGGCGCGCAGGCCCTGCTGGCGGCCTCTGGCATCCAGGTCCGGCCGATGGCGGAGATGCGTCCGGTCTGAGAACGGCGCGGCCGCCCTTCCTGCAAGGCTTCGGCCAGAGCAGGGCCGAGGCGGCCGATCGTTGAACTATCTTCAAACCACGGATCAAGAAATGAACCGAGGGGCTGATCCCGATGCTGGATCAGCCCCCCGGTCTATTCTATCGAGACTCACTGTACCGCGAACGGCCCGCTGAAGCGGCTGCCAAGCCGTTTCTGCCAGATCAGGTTGTTTTCCAGCGCGGCCGACTTGGCCTCGACCGCCCGCGCCCGCGACAGCGGCAGTCTGACAGTGGCATCGGCGATCGGCAGACGTCCGGCCGAAAGGTCATCCAGCTGCACCTCGCGGCTGGCCAGGATGACTGGAACCGTCGGATGCTTCAGGCGGAACTGCAGCAGCCGGTCGATCACGCCCGCGATCCCGCCACAGCCTTCCACATCGATGAGAACCGAGTCGACCGTGGCACGCGTCGAGCACAGGATGCGGTCAAGGGTGTTCAGGCTGGCAAAGCCGGTCACAGGCTCGCCAGCCTCGGCCAGAGCGCGGGCACCATCCGAAAGAATGTGCTCTCCGACGACGGCCGTGCGCCTGAAGGGCTTGGCAGGGCCCTTTGGCGGCTGTGGGATCTCTTCGCGATGATCGGCCCCGAAGAAACGGCGCAGGCCATCGATCTGGGCCTTGCAGGACGCCGAGTCCATCCATTGTGCGCGTTGAAAGATGCCCATGATCCCAACCCTTCCATCGCCTGGCCCATTCCTGACAGCATCGCTGACGGGGGGGGCAAAGGTTAGGCTATCTTTGGTCGCAAGGCCGTAGCATCGGATAGCGACGGCGTCTCACAGCAGCATTCCCGCATCGCGCGCGAACATCGCGGCCTGGGTCCGGTTTTTGATTCCAAGCCGGCTGCAAATATTGCGCATATGCATCTTAACGGTGACTTCCGTCATGCCCAGATGGAGAGCGATTTCCTTGTTGGACAGGCCTTGCGACACAAGGCGCAGAACCCTGAGTTGTTTATCGGACAGGCCCTCACCGCTATCCGGGCTTTCATGCCGCGCGCGGCCGTTGAATGGCACAAAGACGGTTCCGGAAGAAATGAGCCTGATCGCATCAGGCAGCGACGCAAGCGATTGCGTTTTGGGGATATGACCACGCGCGCCTGCTTCGATCGCCCTTGCCACGAAATCATCATTCGCCACGCCGGAGAATATGACAATGGCACCGGGCTCATTGGCCTGTGCAATCCGGCGCACGACGTCGACGCCGGTCATCCCGGCCATGCTGACATCCAGCAGGACGATCGCGAAAGGACCATCTTTCGCAATGGCCTTCATCGCGGATTCTGCATCTGCGACAGTGGTGACAAGCGCACCCATATCGGCAGAAAGCACCCGCGCAACGGCCTCTCGGACAATATCGTGATCGTCGGCGATCAGGATCTTCTGGTTCGCACTCGCACCGTCCATGATCTCTTTGCGAACCCCGCAATTCCACTTCGACAGTTCCGATATCTACTAGGGTCAGGACCCATTGATCATCTGCTCGCGGCGTGATTCAGCCTCCTCAAGG
>JARFTV010000053.1:20871-22784 GCA_029289325.1 Alphaproteobacteria bacterium | reverse complement strand
GCGGTATTTAGGCCCCCGCCCAAAAACCCGCAAGAGGAAAATGACAGGAAGATGACGATTTTTGTGGAACCTTCATCTTCCTGCGCAGTTTCAATGGGTTATGCCGATGTCCCCAGCATCGCGGCGGGGTCGTGCGTCACCTTTCCCCCCGCGATCGTCAACGCGATGCCGGTCTGGCCCAGCTTCTCGGCCGGAATCGCCTCGATATCCCCGTCAATCAGCACCAGATCGGCCGCCATGCCCGCGCGCAGGGTTCCGGTCAGCCCCTCCATATGCGCGGCCCAGGCCCCTCCGGCCGTATAGGCGCGCAGCACGTCCATCAGGCCCACGCGTTCATCCTGGCAACCCTCGTAAGGTTTCCGGGTCAGCGCCGCCTGGATGCCGCGCATCACGCTTACATCCGTGACCGGCCAGTCCGAGGCAAAGGCCAGCGGCGCGCCATGCTCGGCCAGGGTCCGGGTCAGATAGGCATCCTTCCAGCGGTCGCGATGAAAGACATGGTCCATCGTCGACATCGGGAAATCCATTGCCCCCGGAGGATGCGGCGGCTGCACGCTGGCCGTGATCCCCAGCGCCCCAAGCCTTGGAACATCCGCCCGGTCGATCAGCTCGATATGTTCGATCCGGTGCCGCAGGTCGGGCCGCCCCGCCGCCTCATAGCCGTCGATCGTCTGCCGTACCGCCCCGTCGCCGATGGCATGGACGGCGATCTGCAGATCCCGGCGCGAGATCTCGCGGCAGATTTCCTTGAACCGCTCAAGGTCGAACAGTGGCGCGCCCCGCTCGGTCGTCCCCGGATAATCGTGCAGCATGAAGGCGGTGCGGCTGTCCACCACCCCGTCCTGGAACATCTTGACGAAGCCGCTCGTCACCCACTCGCCCCGGAACTCCTCGGCCATCGCCGAGGCCCGCTCCAGCTCGGCCAGGTCCATATGCGGCTTGAAATGGAAGGGCACCTTGACCCGCGCGGTCAGCCGGCCTTCCTCCTCCATCTCCTTCAGGAGGACGCAGGTATAGCGGTTGCCATCCATGTTCACCATGCTGGTGATCCCGTGCATGGCACAATGCGCCAGGCCCGCGGCCACCTTCTCCTTGTCCTTCGCGCGTTGGGCGGCATCAGGCCAGGGCTCCGGCTCGCCCCCCGTGGCGATCCCCAGCTGCAGATGCAGGTCCCCCGTCAGCGCCAGCACCGGGCTGAAAGCCTCGAACTCCAGCAGCTCCCCGGTCGCCTTGCCATCCGACCCCATAACCACGACATGGCCCGCCGGCATCTCCGCTCCCTGCAGGATCCCCGCCGCCTCCAGCGCCGCCGTATTGGCCCAGACGGTATGGTGGTCCGGCGACATCATCGCGATGGGCCGGTCCGCGATCACCCGGTCCAGATCATGCCGCGTCACCGGATGGTCCAGGATCTCGTAGGCCGCCCCCTGCGCCATCAGCAGCGGAAGCGAGGGATTCTTCGCCGCATAGTCCCGGAACAGCCGCGCCAGTTCCTCGAACCCCGAGACGCCGCCCAGCTGCAACTGCGTCAGCTCGTTGCCGCCCAGCACCAGATGCAGATGGCTTTCGACAAAGCCCGGCAACAGCGTCCGTCCCCCGGCATCCACGATGCGCGTATCCGGCCCCGCCAGCGCCTCCACCTCGGCGCGGTCCCCGACCGCCAGGATGCGGCCGCCCGCAAAGGCCACCGCTTCGGCCCGGGGGCGTGCCTCGTCCATCGTCAGGACCTTGGCATTGGTGATGATCGTCTCGGCGAACATGGTCATCCTTTCTGCAAAAATATCCCACGGGGGTGCGGGGGTGTGAAACCCCCGCTCCGCCCTCAGCCCCGCGCGATGCGCTCGGCCATGACACACAGCATCTCGAACATCAGGCTGATCCCCAGCCAGGCCGTCCCGCCCGACTGGTCAACC
>JARFTV010000053.1:0-20861 GCA_029289325.1 Alphaproteobacteria bacterium | reverse complement strand
CGGCGAGACCTCCACCAGGTCCGCCCCCACGATATCCAACCCGCGCAATCCCCGCGCCACCTCCAGCGCCTGCCAGGAAGTCGGCCCGCCCACCTCGGGCGTCCCGGTCCCCGGCGCGAAGGTCGGGTCGACAAAGTCGATGTCATAGGTCACGTAAGTCGGCCCCTGCCCGACGATCTCCCGCGCCTCGGCCATCACCTCCTCGGCCCCGCGCGCGTGAAACTCGGCGATCGGGATGATGCGGATGCCGTTCGCCTCGGCAAAGTCCCAGTCCTCGCGACCATAGGCCGTGCCCCGGATGCCGATCAGGACATAGCGGTGCGGGTCGATCAGCCCCTCCTCCACCGCGCGGCGGAACGGGGTGCCGTGGTTATAGCGCGAGGTGCCGAAATAGACATCGTTCAGGTCGGTATGGCTGTCGAACTGGATCAGGCCGACCGGCCGCGCCTTTGCCACCGCCCGCAGGATCGGCAGGCTGCACAGATGGTCCCCGCCCCCGGTCAGCGGCCGGATCCCCGCCGCCACGACCCGGTCATAGAACGCCTCCATCCGCGCCATCGACTCCATCAGATCGCCCGGATTGGGCGCCACGTCCCCAAGATCGGCGCAGCGCGCCAGCTCGAAAGGCTCCACCCGGGTCGTCCCGTTCACCGCCCGGATCATCGTCGACAGGTCGCGCAGCTGACGCGGCCCGTGCCGCGCGCCGGGCCGGTTCGTCGTCCCCCCGTCCCAGGGCGCGCCGATCAAGCCGATCTGCACATCGCCGAACCGGGGATGGTCGAACGGCACATGCGGCAGCCGCATGAAGGTCGGCACGCCAGCAAAGCGCGGCAGATCAAAGCCCGAGACCGGCTGGAAAAACCTCTCCGACATCTGTCCCCCTGATTCCCCGCGCCCATCTGACCACCCCCGGCCGCCCCTGTCAGGTCGCAAAACGACACTCGACCGGGGGAAACCCGCCGCCTTGGCAAAGCGACCCTTGACCCGCCCAAAGCGATTCCGCCTTATCGGGACAGACCGTCCAAGGAAGTGGCAATGTTCTCCAAGACCGCCGACACGACCTCTCCCCCTCCCTCACGCCCCGCCACTCCCGGCGGCAATGCCGGCCGCTCGGTCCTCGGCTCCGATCTCAGGATCACGGGCGAGATCACCACGTCCGGCTCGGTCGAGATCCTGGGCGAGATCGACGGCAACATCACCGCCAACGGGCTCATCGTCGGGCATGAGGGGCGCGTCACCGGCTCCGTCAGCGCCCAGACGGTCGAGGTGCGCGGCAAGCTTGACGGCAAGGTCAGCTGCGACAGCTTCACGCTGCGCTCCTCGGCCGAGGTCAAGGCCGACATCACCACCTCCGGCATCGTCATCGAAAGCGGCGCCCAGATCGAGGGGCGGTTCCTCAAGGCCAAGGGCTAACGCGCGGGCGGGATCGCATAGGTCAGCCCGGCCCGCGCCACCGGCTCGGCCGCGCCCTCGCTGAACACCAGCACATCGCCCACCGCCAGACTTCGGCCCAGCTTCAGAAGCCGCGCCTCGCCCAGAAGGTCACGCCCCGCCGTGGGCTTGCGCATGAAATCGACCGAGGCATTGGTCGTCACCGCCAGCGGCACCTCACCGATCCGGCTCAGGATCGCCAGATAGATCGCCACATCCGCCAGCGCAAAGATCGCCGGACCGCTGACCGTCCCGCCCGGCCGCAGATGCCGCTCCGCGACCCGCAGCCGCAGGACCAGCCCCTCGGGCCCGACCCGCTCGATCGCGAAATCCCCGGCCACCTGACCGAAGTCGCGCTCCAGAAAAGCGGTCAGCTCCGCCTTGGTCATCCGCATCCGCTTCCCCCTCTTGCGACGGGCCGACGTGACCCCAGCCGATGGGCGGACGCAAGCCCACCCGAATCGCGCCACATCTTGACGGTTGATCCCGCGACTCAGTCAACATATGGTTGAAGCACACCAAAAACCGATAATGAGGCAGCAGATGCGGACGACAGCAGTCCTTCTTTTCACCCTGATTCCGACCCTCGCCGCGGCGCAGGGCTTCGAAGGCGCGGTGGCCGATCTTCAGTACCAGAAATACGACAGCGGCAGCTTCGAGCTTGACAGCGTAGAGGGCCATCTCGATGCCGCCTGGAGCTTTGGCGGTCCCTTCGGCGCGCAGGTCGGCCTGACGCTCGGCAAGGAGATCGACAGTTCCGACGATATCGACCTGCAGCAGTACAACGGTCTGGCCGCGCATCTGACCATGGATGCCACCGACAGCCTGCGCCTGGGCGTCATGGCCCTGATCGACAACAAGACCCCCGATGTCGCCTTCTACGCGGCCGAGGCGCTCTATCTCGCCGGCCCGCTCCGGGTCGAGGGCCGGATCGGCGACAGCCTCGACAGCGACGACTACAACCTGCTCGAGGCCCGCGGCGCCTGGACCTTCGGCTCGGCCCTCAGCGCGCGGGCGGGCTATCACTACACCGACTTCGGCGCCGAGGGCAGCTATCGCGTCCTGTCGCTGGGTGCGGGCTACCGGATCAATGACGGGATGGAGGTCTATGCCGATCTCGGTCGCCACAAGACCGATGCCGGGATCGACGGCACCTCGAAGGGCGAGGTGATCAACCTCGGGGTCCGCTTCGGCCTTGGCGGCGACAGCGACCGGCTGTTCTCGTTTCAGCCGCTGAACTGATCCCGCCGCGCCAGAAGCAGCGCCATCAGCCCCAGGCCCGCCACGGCAAGGCCAAGGGCCACCGCATAGATCAGACCTGGCCCCCCCAGGGCCAGGAGCCCCGCGCCCACCGCCGGCGCCGCCGCCGAAGCCAGGATCGGCGCCACCGCCGCCGCCCCGGAAATCACGCCAAAGCCCTGACGGCCCAGCACCTCGGCGATCAGCACCGGCCGCAGGATCGAGGTGAGACCGATCCCTGCCCCCTGCGCCAGCGCAAAGGCGAAGATCAGCCAGGTCGCCGCCCCGGCCAGCCACAGCAGCAGCCCCGCCAGCACCACCGCCCCCAGCGAGGCCACCGTCGCCTGCCCGGTCGAAACCCGCGCCCCGGCCGCCAGCAGGATCAGCCGCCCCGCCACCTGCGCCGGCCCGATGCAGGCCGCCGCCGTGGCCGCCAGCACCGGGGCCGCGCCCCGGTCGGCAAACAGGACCAGCACATAGGTCAAGAGGATGCCGTGGTTCAGGTACAGCGCCATGAAGGCCGCCGCGATGATCCAGAAGGCGGGCTTGCGCAGCGCCGCCTGCAGGACACCGGGCGGGCTTGGCGGCAGCACCATCCCGGCCCGCTCGCGCCGCCGCAGCTGGCGGACGGCCACGGCATTGACCGGGACGATCAGCGCGATAAGCCCCGCGAAGGCCAGCAGCGCCCCCTGCCCGCCCAGCGCCGCGCCCCACCAATGGCCCAGCGGAAAGGCCAGCGTTCCCGCAAAGCCCGCCACCAGCGTGACCCGGGTGATCGCCGCCCGCGCCCCATCCCCCAACCGCCGGGTGAGAAAGGCGAAACAGGTCTCGTACAGGCTCCCCGCCTGCGCCACGCCGATCAGCGCCCAAAGGATCAGCCAAGCCGCAAGGTTGCCGACAAAGGCCAGCCCCGCCACACCGAGGGCCGCCAGTGCCGGCAGCCAGACCAGCATCTCGCCGCCCAGACCCCGATCGACCAGCCGCCCGGTAAAGGGCGTCAGCCCCGCCATGATCAGGAAGGCCAAGGTCGGACCCAGCGCAAGCTCCGCCTTGCTCCAGCCCGTCGCCGCCACCAGATCCGGCAGAAGCGCCGGGAAGGAGTAATAGCAGCCCGCATAGATCAGCGTCTGCCCCACGGCGAGAAGCCAGACCGCGATGCCGCCGTTCTCGCTCACCGCCACGTCCCCGTCAGATCCGCAACAGCAGCCGCCTCCTGCGCCTTCGGCCTGTCGTTGGGCGCGGAACGGACGAAGTGGAACACCGGGCGCGGACCCGCGACGAGAGACCAAATCCCACGACAAGCCGCCCGCAACCGCCCGTTCCCAAAGTTTAAGATTTCCCTAACGTCCACGACCAAGCCGTTGATTCCAGATGGAAGGCGGCGATTGTCCACCGTGGACACGCCCGGATCAGACCCCGTAAATCTCGCCGAACTTGGCCTCCAGATAGTCCAGCAGCGGCCCTTCCGACGGCTCGAACCCGCAGGCCCGCCGCACCACCTCGCGCGGCTCGTAAAGCCCGCCATGCCGCTGCAACCGCTCGCGCAGCCAGCCCGTCGCCGCGCTCACGTCGCCCTTCGCCATCATCCCGTCCAGCCCCGGCACCTCGGACCTCAGCGCCTTGACCAGACAGCCGGCATAGACATTGCCCAGCGTGTAGGTCGGGAAATACCCGAACAGCCCGCAGGACCAGTGGACATCCTGCAGCATCCCGTTCGACGGCCGATCGACCACCACCCCGAAATCCGCCCGGAAGCGATCATTCCAGGCCGCCTCCAGATCCTCGACCTGCAACTCGCCCCGGATCAGGGCACGTTCCAGATCGAACCGCATCATCACATGCAGGTTGTAATGCACCTCGTCCGCCTCGGTGCGGATATAGCCCGGATGCACCCGGTTCACCGCCTTGTAGAAGCCGTCCGCCTCCGCGATCCCGAAGTCGCCAAAGACCTCCCGCATCCGCCCGAACAGCCAGCCGGTGAAGGCGCGGCTGCGGCCAAGCTGGTTCTCGTAGGACCGGCTCTGGCTCTCATGCACCCCCATCGACACGCCCTGCCCGATCGGCGTCAGCGCATAGGCCGGGTCGATCCCCTGCTCATAGGCCGCGTGCCCGACCTCATGGATCGTGGAATAGAAGCAGTTGAACGGGTCCGTCTCATTCACCCGCGTCGTGATCCGCACATCATGGCCCGACCCCGAGGAAAACGGATGCACCGCCAGATCGACGCGCCCCCGGCTCCAGTCGTAGCCGAAGACCGTCGCCAGTTCCCGCGAAAGCGCCAGCTGGTCCTCCTGCGGGAAGCGGCCCACCACGCCATGCGGAGCCGCCGCGCCCAGCACCTTCTCCCGCAAGGCAACCAACCGGGGCCGCATCGCATCGAACATCGCCGCGATCGCCGCCCCGGTCATCCCCGGCTCGTAGTCGTCGACCAGCGCGTCATAGGGATCGCCCCCCGCCGCCAGCGCCGCCCCCTCGGCGCGCTTCAGGTCCACCACCTTCCGCAAGGTCGGCAGGAAGCCCGCCACATCCTCGCGGCCGCGACACTCGGCCCAGATCCCCTGCGCCAGCGACATGGTCGAAGCGATCTCCTCGGCCAGCCGGACCGGCACCTTCACCGTCCGCTCATAGGACCGCCGGATCTGCCGCAACTGCGCCGCTCCCACCGCATCCGGGGCGTCTGCCGTCGCCAGCCAGTCCGCGATCCGCGGATCGGTCCGCCGCGCATGAAGCACCGCCTCCAGCGCCCCGATCTCCTCGGCGCGCTGCCCGGCGCTGCCCTCGGGCATCACCGTCTCCTGATCCCAACCCAGCCGACCCGCAACCTGCGCCAGCGCCTCGGTCTGGCGCTGAAAGGCCATCAACTCCTGAAACGCGGTCATGCCGTGCCCTCCCGGATCGATCCCGCCACGGGGTATTGCGCCAGATGCCGCGCCCGCAGGATCAGCACCCACAGGATCACCGCGCCGATCTGATGCGTGATCGCGACATGGACATGCGCTACGGTCAGCACCGTCGCGATGCCAAGGCCCATCTGGACCACCATCATCGCCATGACCTGATGGAACGCGCCCCGCGTCGCCTGATAGCTGGACCGCCGTCCGCGCAGCCAGACCACGATGGCGAAGACGAACAGCAGATACCCCGCCATCCGGTGGATGAACTGCACCAGACCGGGGTTCTCGAAGAATGAATGCCAGACCGGCAGACTGCCGCCCTGCCCGTCCGGGACATAGAAGGCATCCGCCGGGAAGAACTGCCCGTTCATGTCCGGCCAGGTCGGAAAGGCCCGCCCCGCGTCGATCCCCGCCACCAGCGCCCCCAGCAGGATCTGCAGGAAGGCGAAATGCATCAGCCCGGTGGACAGGCTGAACAGCTTCGCCTCCCGCCCGCGCCGCGCCGTCATCAATTCCGCCTCCGACCGTCCCAGGAGGAAGACGTACCAGGCCAGGAAGCCGAGGATCACGAAGGCCAGCCCCAGATGCGTCGCCAACCGGTACGAGGCCACCGAGACCATCTCGCCCGTCAGGCCCGAGGCGACCATCCACCAGCCGATCGCGCCCTGCAGCCCGCCCAGCCCGCCCAAGAGCCAAAGCCGCCGCGCCCAGCCCGGCGGCACCTGCCGCGCCAGCGCGAAGCCAAGGAACCCGATTGCCCAGACCAGGCCGATCAGCCGCCCCAACTGCCGATGCCCCCATTCCCACCAGTAGATGACCTTGAACTCCTCAAGGCTCATCCCCTTGTTCACCAGCTGGTACTGGGGGATCTGGCGGTACTTGTCGAACTCGACCTGCCAGTCCGCCGCAGTCAGCGGCGGCAGCGCCCCCGTCACGGGACGCCATTCGGTGATCGACAGGCCCGAATCCGTCAGCCGCGTCATCCCCCCGACCGCGATCATCGTGGCGACAAGAAGGAACAGCGTCACCAGCCACAGCCGGATGCCGCGCCGCGCCCCCTTGGGCCGCGCATCGATTCCGCCGCCGACGGGCGCCGCCGGAGCCGCCGCCCCCGCGCCCACCTCTTCGAAAATGCTGCGTTTTCCGGCCATCTGGTCACCTTTCGTCTCGCGAGGCGGACAGTATTCCCGCCCCCCCGAGCCTTCAAGGCCCTGCGACGACCTGCCGTTTCACCTTGCCCAAATATCCCCGCCGGAGGCTCCGCAGCCTCAACCCGCACCACGGCGCAGGATCTTCTCCAGCGGCCGCCCCTTGGCCAGCTCATCCACCAGCTTGTCCAGGATGCGGATCTCGCGCATCAGGGGATCCTCGATCGCCTCGATCCGCACGCCGCAGATGACCCCGGTCACCTGTTCCCGCGCCGGGTTCAGGGCCGGAGCCCTGGCGAAGAAGGCGGCAAGGTCGCGGCCGTCGGCCAGAACCTCGGCCAGCCCCGCCGCCGAATAGCCGGTCAGCCAGTGGATCACCTCATCCACCTCCGCACGCGTCCGACCCTTCTTCTCGGCCTTCGCCACATAGGCAGGATAGACCTTCGCGAAGGCCATGCCGTAGATGCGATGCGCCACCTGACCCTCCTTGCACCACGTGACGGTAGGGTGGGCGATATCGCCCACCCTACGATCTCAGCGCAGACGACGCAGCAGCTCCAGTGACGGTTCCCCCGTCGCCGGCAGCCCCAGGCTCGTCTGATAGGCGCTGATCGCGGCCCGCGTGCGCGCCCCGATCACGCCATCCGTCCCGCCGGTGTCGAACCCCCGCGCCGTCAGCAGGCGTTGCAGCTCCTGCCGGTCGGCCTTGGTCATCCCGGTCGCGTCCGGCCCGAAACTCGCCTGCACCGGCCCGCGCCCGAGGATGCGGTCCGACAGATGTCCGACCCCGATCGCGTAATTCTGCGCGTTGTTATATCGCAGGATCGTGGCGAAGTTCTGCGTCAGCAGGAAGAACGGCCCGCCGCCGTCGATGATCGACCCGCCCGCCAGCGCCACCGGCCCGACCGCGCGCACGCCAAGGCCCTGCCACTCGGCCGCAGAGCGACCCTTGCCGCGCCCCAGAAGTCCCCGGTCAAAGCCCGTCGGCAGCGTGACCTCCATTCCCCAGGGCAGGCCCCGGGTCCAGCCCGAGCGGGAGAGATAGGCCGCCGTCGAGGCAAGCGAATCCGTCGGATCCTCGGACCAGATGTCGCGCCGCCCGTCGCCGGTGAAATCCACCGCATAGGCCAGATAGCTGGTCGGGATGAACTGGGTATGTCCCATCGCCCCGGCCCAGCTGCCGACCATGCCTTGGGCCGCGACATCGCCTGCCTCAAGGATCTTCAGCGCCGCGACCAGCTGGCTTTCGAAGAACTCGCCCCGCCGCCCGTCATAGGCGAGGGTCGACAGCGCGCTGATCACCGGCACATTGCCGCGCCTCGTGCCGTAGAAGCTCTCCAGCCCCCAGACCGCCGCGACGACATGGCCCTCGACCCCATAGCGGCTTTCGATCGACGACAGGACCCCGCGATATTGCGCGAACTTCTGGCGGCCCAGCGAGACGCGCTCATCCGAGGCGGCGATGTTCAGGTAATCCTCCAGACTGCGCTTGAACTCGGTCTGGTTGCGGTCGCGTTCGATCACATCGGGCAGGAACCCCGCGCCGCGGAAGGCCGCGTCCACCGTGGCCGGAGAGATGCCCCGCGCCACCGCCCGGCCCCGGAACCCCGAAACCCAGGCATCCCAGCCCGCATTCGGCACCGGACGCGGCGCCGGGTCCGACGCGCGGGGTCCGCCGCCGGCTCCGCCCGACCGCCCGGAGGACACGCAGGCCGACAGCAGCGCCGCTCCACCCATCAACAGGGCCCCGCGCCGCGTAAGAGGGGATACCGCCCGCGCGGTCCGGTCTGGATGTGTCATGGTCCTGCTGCCTCTGGAGTTGTTTTGCGCCATGATAGTCAGGCCGGGCGCCCTAGGCCAAGACCTTGGCCATCACTTCCCGCAGGCCGCAGGACCGCCCGCGCGGCTCTCCGCCCATCGGTGTCAGCCGGTCAGGGGCAGGATCATGCGATAATGCGGCGGAACCGTCCCCGTGCCCGGCCCGGCAAGACGGGTCTCGACCACCGGGCGGAACCCGTGGCGCTGGTAAAAGCCGACGGCTGGGTTGGAGACCTCCACGTCCAGATGCAGCGCGGCCAGGCCCTTGCGCCGGGCCACCGCCTCGGCCGCGCGCAGCAGCGCCGCCCCCAGACCCAGGCCGCGCGCGTCCTCCGCGACCACGATGTTGAAAATCAGGAGGGCGTCATCCGGGACCGGAGGGAACAGCCATGCCATCTGGCCCGCCGCTTCGGCCAGCGCCGCAGCGGCGACGGGGTCGAGGCTTGCCATGTAGCGGCCAAAGCTCGCCTCGGCACGGGCGTCCACCTCGGGTCCGGCAAAGGCGTTGACCAGCCCCAGAACCGCCCCATCCCCCGCCGTGGCGACGATGGTATCCGCCGCCCTGTGCAGACCCTGATCGGCGGCCCATTCGGCGCGGAACAGCCGGTCCCAAAGCCCACGATCATTGCCAAAAAGATGGGCGAACAGATGGGGGTCCGTGTCCCAGACCAGTCTCGAGAGCGTCGGGTCATCCCCCAGCGCGATCTCCGGCGCCGGCCGCAGCCGGACCTCCCTGCCCTTGCAGACCATGACCCCTTCGCGCCACACGGTCGCCACCCCGCCGCCAAGCAGACATGGCAGTCATGCTCGGCCCCTCGCCCGCGAAAATCAAGCGGAAGGAAGGGGTCATTCGGCAGGGGTTAACAGAGTCTTACCGTCCGCGCACAAGCCATTGATAAAACGTCATGATCCGAAAATGTCCACCGTGGACACTTCCCGTCAGTCGTCCTGTTTCTTCAGCTTCCAGGCAATCTGCCGCAGCATCCCGTGGAAGGTCTGGACCTCGGCCCGCGTCAGCCCCAGCCGGCCCCACATGTTCCGCAGGTTGGCCTTCATCCCCTCGACCTTCGTCTCGGGAAAGAAGAACCCCGCCGCATCCAGCCGCTCTTCGAAATGGTCGGCCAGCCGGTCCACCTCCTCGCGGCTGGCAAAGTCGGTCCGGGCCAGCTCCATGACCGAGGCCGGCACCTCCCCCGCCTGCCGCCGCCATTCATAGCCCAGCAGCAGCACGCATTGCGCGAGGTTCAGCGAGGGGAAGTCCGGGTTCACCGGCACCGTCACGATCGCATTGGCCCGGATGATGTCCTCATTCTCCAGCCCCGCCCGTTCCGGCCCGAACAGGACGCCGACCCGCTTGCCCTCGGCCCCCATCGCGCGGGCCATTTCCATCGCCCGTTCCGGAGTCACCACCTCCTTCACCAGCTCCCGCCCCCGCGCCGTGGTGGCGAAAACAAAGTCGCAGTCGGCGATCGAGGCCGGCAGATCCGGGAAAAGCCCCGCATGATCCAGCACCCGCCCCGCGCCCGAGGCCATCGCGACCGCCTTCGGGTTCGGCCAGCCGTCCCGAGGGCCGACGACCCGCATCCGCTCCAGCCCGAAGTTCAGCATCGCCCGCGCGGCGGCGCCGATGTTCTCGCCCATCTGAGGCCGGACCAGGATGAAGACGGGCGGGATCATGGGGACACCTTTGTGAAAGCCTGGCCGCCAGATAGGCCCTCCCCCGCCCCGAGGCAAGCGCGCGGCCTGCCCTCGCCAAGCCGGGCAAAGGCTGGTAAGGCCGATCCCAGACCAATCCGGAGCCCGCCATGGCCGCTGACGACCGCCCGCAGATCACCCTGATCACCCCCCCGACCTTCGACCCCGAGAGCTTCTCCGACCGGATCGGCCGCGTCCTCGACGGGGTTGAGATCGCCTGCCTGCGCCTTTCGCTCGGGACGCGGGACGAGGATGTTCTGATGCGCGCGGCGGATGCGGCGCGCGAGGCGGCCCATGCGCGGGATGTGGCGGTGGTGATCGACAACCACCTGATCCTGGCCGAGCGGCTGGGGCTTGACGGGGTCCACCTGACCGACGGATCGCGCAACGTGCGCAAGGCCCGCAAGGACCTGGGCGCGGATGCGATCGTGGGGGCCTTCTGCGGCAGCTCGAAACATGACGGGATGACGTCGGGCGAGGCCGGGGCGGACTATGTCGCCTTCGGTCCCATCGGCACCACCACCCTGGGCGACGGCAGCCAGGCTCCGTTCGAGCTGTTCGAGTGGTGGTCTCAGGTGATCGAGGTCCCGGTCATCGCCGAGGGCGCGCTGACCGCCGTGCTGGTGGCGCGCTTTGGCCCCGTGACCGACTTCTTCGCGGTCGGTGAAGAGATCTGGTCGGCCGAGGACCCGCTTGCCGCCCTCAGATCGCTGTTGGCGCCGCTGGATTGAAGCGCGGGCGTAGGGTGGGCGATATCGCCCACCCTACGCCACCCCCCAGCTATTCCACGGCCCCCACATGCGCCGTCCGGATCACGCGTTCGCAGTGCTGGGCCAGGGCCTTGCGGCTTTCGAAGGCATCGACCGGAACCTCGGGGTGGAAGGTCACTTCAACCCGCCCTTGTCGCGGCGTCGCCAGCATCCGCAAGAGATGGCTGGCAAAATCCATGTCGCCCCACCAGCCATAGTAACGGGAATCCTCGCCCGCGGGGGCCTGGAATACCACGGTCACCGGCTGGATATGCATCGAGCGGACCAGCGCCGGTTCGAAGAAGGCCTGGAAAAGCGTGCTCTTGAACGGCAGGACCCGGATCGCATCCGTGCTTGTCCCCTCGGGGAAGAACAGCAGCCGGTGCCCGGCATGAAGACGGTCCTCGAAAATCTCCTGCTGCTTCTTCGCCTCTGTCCCCTTTCGGGCGATGAAGACGGTTCCCGTCGCCCGCGCCAGCCAGCCGATGCCGGGCCAGGCCGCGACTTCGGACTTCGCCACGAAATAGACCCGCTGCACGGCGTTCAACACGAAGATGTCCAGCCAGCCGGAATGGTTCGCCACGATCGCGCCCGGTGCGGTCATCGGGCGGCCATGGACCTCCAGCGGCAGCCGCAGGACCCAGAGGGCAAAGCGGCAGACGCCCTGGGTGATGAACGGGGTCACCGGCCGGGCCTGGCCGAAAAGCGGCCATTCCACCAGCCGGACAAGGAGCAGCACCAGCAGCCCGCCATATGTGACCGAGCCGATCAACCCGCCGCGCCAGCCGACGCGGAGCCAGCCCAGAGGGCCGATCCGCAGTCGCGGCGGCGGCGCCTCGCGCCAGGTGGTCATGCGGCAGCCTTCTTGCGGACGTAGAAGTCGCGGTGGCGCGCCGACATCTGGCCGGTGTCCATCACGAGGCAGACATCGGTCGTGTTGAACTCATGATCGATCCAGGCCCCGTCCCCGACAAAGCCGCCCAGCCGGAGATAGGCCTTGATCAGTGCCGGGGTCGCGGCCATCGCCGCCTTCCGATCCAGCCGGTCGCGCGGGATCAGGTCCATCTCCTGCCGATGCGGCGGCAGAGCCCGGACCCGCATCTGGGGCGGCGCAAGGTGGTGGTGGTGCAGGTAGGACAGCGGCTCGGCCAGGGCGTCGGGGTCGGTGCCGTGGAAACTCGCCACACCGAAGAGGATCTCGATCTCCCGGTTCAGGACGTAATCCGCAAGTCCGTTCCAGAGGTGGAACATCGCGGTTCCGCCGCGATGCTCGGCATGGACGCAGGACCGGCCCAGTTCCAGCAGGCGGCGGCCGGAGGCCAGCAGCGGGCCAAGGTCATATTCGCCTTCGGAATAGAACCGCCCCGCCGCTTCGCGCCGGTCGCAGGGCAGGACGCGATAGGCCCCGATCACATGCGACAGGGTTTCGGGATCGATCCGGCGATCGACGAGGACCAGATGGTCGAAGAACGGATCGAACGCGTCCCGCTCCAGCCCAGCCGCATGGTCGACCAGCGGCCCGTCGCCGCCGAGCTCGGCCACAAAGACCTGATAGCGCAGGCGCTGTGCCGCGGTCACATCCTGCGGCGAGGTCGCAAGCCTTACGCTGTAGGGGGACTCTTCGGCGGGCATGTCTGATCGCTTGAGGACGGGGATAGGTCTGACTTAGCCAGCACCCCGCCCCATTGCAACCACTTGCGACCTTGTTGCAACAGCCAGTCAATTCCTGGTTGAGCCAGGCAAAGGCTTTCGCCTATAGGCCTAGAAACCCAGGACCGGAACCAGTGCGATGTGTCTGCTGTCGATCACCACCTTGCCCGCCTCCTCGAAATTCACCGTGACGCGGGCGCCGACGACAGACTGCACCTGACCCAGGCCCCAGCTGGGCTGATCCGGGTGGCGCACAAGCATCCCGGGCTCCAGAAGCGACGCCATTTCCCTCACTGACCCTTTTCCTTCACTGGATGTGCGATGACCGAAACCCCAGACCTTGCCGCCCTGATCGCCTCGCGCATCTGCCATGATCTTATCAGCCCGATCGGAGCCATAGGCAACGGGGTGGAGCTTCTGACGATGGAACCCGGCGGCCAGCGGCCCGAAATCGCGCTGATCTCGGAAAGCGTGGCCAATGCCAATGCCCGCATCCGCTTTTTCCGCATCAGCTTTGGCGCGGCGGGGGGCGACCAGCGGATTGCCCGGTCCGAGGTGCTGTCGGTGCTGACCGATCTGACGCGTGGCGGACGCATCGGCTATGCCTGGTCCTCGGCGGCAGAGCTGTCCCGGCGCGAGGTTCGGCTGGCCTTCCTGCTGTTGCAATGCGTGGAAACCGCGATGGCCTATGGCGGCAAGGTGCAGGTCGCCCAGGGGGCGGGCAGCTGGACCATCCTGGCCGAGGCGTCCCGGCTGAAGGTGGATCCGGCGCTGTGGGAGGCGCTGGCCCAGCCCGCCCCTCCGGCCGGCATCGGGGCGAACCATGTGCATTTCGCCCTGGTGTCCGAAGAGCTTGCCCGTCAGGGCCGCCGACTGGTGACGGAGATCGGCGAAACCGCGATACGGCTTACGTTCTGACCGCCCCGTCGCCGGTCACGAGGTATTTGAAGCTGCACAGCTGCTCGGCCCCCACGGGACCGCGCGCGTGCATCTTGCCGGTTGCGATGCCGATCTCGGCGCCCATGCCGAACTCACCCCCGTCGGCGAATTGCGTGGAGGCATTGCGCATCAGGATCGCGCTGTCGAGCCGCTGGAAGAAGCGTTCGGCGGTGGCGTCGTTTTCGGTGAGGATCGATTCCGTGTGGCTGGAGCCATATTTGCGGATATGGGCGATGGCCTCATCCACGCCGTCCACCAGCTTTGCCGCGATGATCATGTCCAGGAATTCGCGCCCGAAATCCTCCGGAGCGGCGCGGGTCGTGCCGGGAATCTTCAGCAGCTCGCCCTCGGTTCGGACCTCGACGCCCGCCTTCAGAAGGTCCTCGATCAGCACGCCGCCGTGCTTGGTGTAGAACTGCCAGTCGATCAGCAGGCACTCGGCCGCGCCGCAGATGCCGGTGCGGCGGGTCTTGGCGTTCAGGACGACGCGCCGGGACTTTTCCAGATCGGCATCGCGGTCGGCGTAGACGTGGCAGATGCCCTCCAGATGGGCAAAGACGGGCACCCGCGCCTCGCGCTGGACAAGGCCGACCAGGCCCTTGCCGCCTCGGGGGACGATGACGTCGATGTACTGCGTCGCCTGAAGCATCGCCGTCACCATCTCGCGGTCGCGGGTGGGGATGAACTGGATCGCGGTTTCGGGCAGGTTGGCGGACTTCAGGCCGTCGACCATACAGGCATGAATCGCTTCCGAGGTCTCGAAGCTTTCCGACCCGCCGCGCAGGATCACGGCATTACCGGATTTGAGGCAGAGCGCGCCTGCGTCGGCGGTGACGTTGGGGCGGGATTCGTAGATCACGCCGACGACGCCCAGGGGGGTGGCGACGCGCTGGATATGAAGGCCGTTCGGGCGGTCCCATTCGGCGAGGACGCGGCCGACCGGGTCCTTCTGCTCGGCGATCTGGCGGAGCGCATCGACGATCCCGCGCAGGCGGTTTTCGTCCAGCCGAAGGCGATCGCGCATGGCCGGGGTGATGCCGCGCTGGTCGGCGGCGTCGAGGTCGAGCGTGTTGGCGTCAAAGATTTCCTGCCGGCGCGTCCAGACGGCATCGGCGGCAGCGATCAGCGCGGCGGCCTTGCGTTCGGAGGAAGCGCAGGCAAGCTCTGCCGCCGCGGTGCGGGCCTTAGCGCCGATTTCGGTCATCAGGTCGGTGAACTGGCCGTCCATTGCGCTTCCTTTCCGTCCGGGCGACGGAGTTTTGGAAAACTCCGCGCCGGAAATTTCAAAATTTCCGGTCCGATCTCTTTGAAGAAATCGGGCCCCTCAAACCACCATGTCGTCCCGGTGAACCAACGCCGCGCGGCCCTGGTAGCCGAGGATTGCCTCGATCTCGCCCGACCGATGCCCGGCGATCTTGCGGGCTTCGGCGGAAGTATAGCGCACCAGGCCCTTGCCGAGAACCACGCCCTCGGGCGACAGGATCGCCACCGGCTCGCCACGGCCGAAGCTGCCGGTGACCTTGGTCACCCCCGCCGGGAGAAGGCTTTTGCCTGCACGCAGGGCCGTCACCGCGCCCGCGTCCAGCACCAGCTCGCCCTTCGGCTTCATCGCATTGATCCAGCGCTTGCGCGCCACATGCGGGTCGGCGGAGGGCACGAACCAGGTCCGCGTCGCGCCTTCGGCCAGCGCCTTCAGGGGCCGCAGGGTGGAGCCCTCCATGATCGCCATGGCACAGCCGCCCGCAACAGCTGTTTTCGCCGCCAGCAGCTTGGTCTTCATGCCGCCTTTCGACAGGCCGGAAATCGGGTCGCCCGCCATCGCCTCGATCTCGGGCGTGATCGTGTCGACCACGTCGAAGCGGGTGGCCGAGGCGTCCTCCTTCGGGTTCGCGGTGTAGAAGCCGTCGACATCCGACAGGAGCACCAGCTGGTCCGCCCCGACCGTCACCGCGATCTGGGCGGCCAGGCGGTCGTTGTCGCCGAAACGGATTTCATCGGTCGCCACCGTGTCGTTCTCGTTCACGATCGGCACGACGCCCAGACCCAGCAGCGTCTCCATCGTCGCGCGGGAGTTCAGGTAGCGGCGGCGGTCCTCGGTGTCCTCCAGCGTGACCAGCACCTGGGCCGTGGTGATGCCGTGGGGGGCGAGCACCTCCTCATAGGCGCGGGCAAGGCGGATCTGGCCGACGGCTGCAGCGGCCTGCGACTGTTCAAGCGTCAGGACCCCCGGCGGCAGGTCGAGGATCTTGCGGCCAAGCGCGATGGAACCGGAGGAGACAAGGACGACATCGGCGCCGCGCGTCTTGGCTTCGGCCACGTCGAGGGCAAGCGCCGAAAGCCAGTTCTGCTTCAGCCCGGTCTTGCGATCCACCAGAAGCGCCGAGCCGATCTTGACCACCAGCCGCTTGGCGGTGCGAACGTCCGGCGCGGCGAGGGTCAAGGTTGCCAAGGCGCGGACTCCTGCACCGGGGCCTCCGCCGTGATGGTCGCGTAGAGCGCGCGCAGGACCTCGGGCAGACCCTTGCCGGAGACGCCGGAGATGACGTGGACCGGCCCTCCGCTGGCCTTCTCCAGCGCGCGGCGGCGGTCGCTGATCTGCTTGGCATCCATCGCGTCGGTCTTGTTCAACGCGACGATCCGGGGCTTGTCGCCAAGGACGTCGGAGTAGGCCTCCAACTCGGTGACGATGGTGCGGTAGTCCTTGGTGATCGTCGAGGAGGTGCCGTCGACGAGGTGCAGAAGCACCTTGCAGCGTTCGACATGGGCGAGGAACTGGGTGCCAAGGCCGCGGCCTTCGGAGGCGCCCTCGATCAGGCCGGGGATGTCCGCCATGACGAATTCATGCCCGTCGATCCCGACGACGCCGAGGTTCGGGACAAGGGTGGTGAAGGGATAGTCCGCAATCTTGGGCCGCGCGTTCGAGACGGCAGCGAGGAAGGTGGACTTTCCGGCGTTCGGCAGGCCCAGAAGGCCCGCATCCGCAATCAGCTTCAGGCGCAGCCAGATCGTGCGCTCGATGCCCTCCTGGCCGGGGTTCGCCCGGGCTGGCGCGCGGTTGGTCGAGGATTTGAAGCGCAGGTTGCCCCAGCCGCCGTTGCCGCCCTCGGCCAGGCAGACGCGCTGGCCGGGTTCGGTGAGGTCGGCGAGAACGGTTTCCTCATCCTCGTCCAGGATCTCGGTCCCGAGGGGGACCTTCAGCACGATGTCGTCGCCCGACTTGCCGGTCTTCTGATTGCCCATGCCGGGCTGGCCGGACTTGGCGAAGAAATGCTGCTGGTAGCGGTAGTCGATGAGGGTGTTCAGCCCCTCCACCGCCTCGGCCCAGACCGAGCCGCCGTGGCCGCCGTCGCCGCCATCGGGGCCACCGAATTCGATGAACTTCTCCCGCCGGAACGACACGCAGCCTGCCCCGCCGCCGCCCGAGCGGATGTAGACTTTCGCAAGGTCGAGGAACTTCATCGGCGGGGCTTTCGGGACAAGGGGTCAGGGATCAGGGGATACAGGAAGCGGGGACAATGCTCAAGGTCGAGGGCACCACGGTGGTGGGTCAGGCGGGTCGAGGGAAATCAAGGGCTTGGTCGTGGGCATTCATATCCCGTCAACCATGCTTGTGGGTGCCCGGTGTAGGGTGGGCGATACGCCCACCTTCCGCACCTTGGGATTGCTGTCGCCGAAGGCTCGTCGATGACTGCGTCGCTCCTCGCGGGGGCGGGGTGCGCCCCGTGCGAGGAGGAGACGAAATTCGAACGACGAGCCGCCCCGTCAGCCCAGCTTGCGGATATAGGTCCAGGTCGGCACGGTCGCCCCACGCGCGACCGAGAAGCTTTCGGCATCGCCGAGATACTGGAAGCCCGCATTGGTCAGGACCCGCGCCACGCCCGGATTGTCCTGGAACGCCTCGGCGAACATGGTCGAGTTCTTCTGCGGATTTGCCGCGACCAGCGCATTCACCGCCTCGGAGGCGATCCCGTGGTTCCAGAAGGCCGGCGCCACCCAGAAGGCAACCTCTGACTGGCCCCGGTCCATCTTCTTGAGCGAGATGACCCCCAGCACCTCGGGCAGGCCCGAGCCGGTGCCGTCCATGACCCAGATGTCCTCATCCCCGCCAAGCGCCATGGCACGGGCGCAGAAGGCTTCGGCCGCGCCGGGCGGAAGGGGATGCGGTATGCCCTGGGTCGCCTCGGCCACGCGTTTGTCCCCGGCATAGAGGGCGAAGAGCCCGGCATCGGACTTTCGCACGGGGCGCAAAGTAAACCGCTCGGTCGCCACTTCGACCGGGTTCGCGATCTTCTCCAGGATCATGGCTTCCCTCCTTTGAAGCACATGTGGGGATTGCCGGTTAGTCCTGCAATCGCCCGAATGTTTGGCTCTTTCTGGGTGAGGTCATGATGCTTTGCCACAATCCCAGGTCGAGCCCGGATAAGAGAAAGGGGACCGGCCCTTCGGCCGATCCCCCTTTTACAATCCGATTGTAAAGGTTCGGCTTACTCGGCTGCCTCCGCGACCGGGAGAACCGAAATGAAAGTGCGACCTTTGAGACCTTTCTTGAAGGTCACGCGGCCTTCGACCGTCGCGAAGATGGTGTGGTCGGTGCCCATGCCGACGCCCTCGCCCGGGAACCACTTGGTCCCGCGCTGGCGGCAGATGATGTTGCCGGGGATGGCATGCTGCCCACCGAAGAGCTTCACACCAAGGCGACGACCGGCCGAGTCGCGGCCGTTGCGGGACGAACCGCCTGCTTTCTTGTGTGCCATGGGGGGTTACTCCTGCGCTGCAGCGGCCTTAGCGGCACGCTTCGGTTTCTCGGCCTTCTCGGTGGCCTTGGCGGCACCGGGAGCCTCATGCGCGGCGACGCGTGCGGCGGCGGTGCCGGTGGCAGCCTTCACGCCGGTCTTGTCGGCGCCGGTCGCCAGGACCTCAGTCACGCGGACCAGCGTCAGGTGCTGGCGGTGGCCCTTGGTGCGCTGCGACGAATGCTTGCGGCGACGCTTGACGTAGTGGATGACCTTCTCGCCCTTGATCTGGTCGATGACTTCGGCCTGGACGGCCGCGCCAGCAACCAGCGGCGCACCAACGGTGGTGTCGACCATCAGGATGTCGTTGAACTGGATCTTTTCGCCAGCGACGGCATCAAGCTTTTCCACGCGCAGGACGTCACCCGCCTGCACCTTGTATTGCTTGCCGCCGGTCTTGAGGACCGCAAACATGGGTCTTTCCTTCTCTTGCTCCGCGTCCTGCGGCCCCCATCTCTGGGCGTTTCGGGGTTGCCCCGCCTTCGGACAGCGCGCCCTTGCGGGCGTCATTGAAATAGAAACCCGGCGCGAGTCGCCCCACGCCAGGATGCGCGCTTATGCGGCGAACCCTGGCGGGAGTCAAGCGCCGCCGGTCAGATATCGCGCCCGAGCATCGCCGTGCCCGCCGCCCGGCCAAGCTGGTAGGAGACCGCGCGGAAGACCTCATCAAAGGCCGCGAACAGGGCCGCGTTCAGCCGCTGTCCCGCGGGGCTTTCCATGAATTCGGCATAGGCGGTCAGCTCGGCCTCGGCCAGAGGATCGTAGGCGAGGCCGAGATAGGCCTGGAGCCAGGAACTGGTGTCGGAGCGGATCTGCTCCTCCTGCGCCCAGACCTGGGACATCAGCTCTTCCTGCGGTAGGACGCTGCCCGGTGCCCCGGTCTCGGCCATCCCGGTGAGGAAAGCGAGATTGCCGGAAAGGCCCCCGGCAACATTCATCTCGACCAGATCTCCGGCGGCGATGAAACGGTCGAGGATCTTGACCTTGGGGTCGCGGTTGGCGGCCCGGGTCTCGGCCGCGACGCGCGCGGCATCCTCCTGCGCCTCGTCCAGGAAGGCGCGGCGGGCGTCGATTTCAAGGCCGACGACGCGACGACCGAGGTCAGAGGTGAAGAAGCCCATGATCTCGGCCAGAACCGCCGGGTCCTGCCCGAGTTCGCGCTGGAGAACGGCATCGAAGCCGGAGCGCAGGCGGGTGGAATCGTAGATGGCGCCAACCTCGGCCTGCCAGCGCGGGCCGCCGCCGCCGGGGAACATCTGCGCCTCGAGCTTGGCGCCATAGGCCAGGCCCTCATCCCGCAGCACGGCGAAAAGCTCCTCCAGCCGCAGCGCCTCGGCCAGAGCGGGGACGTCGGCCTGGGCCGCGGGAGCCTCTTGCGCCTGCGCGAGGGGCGCAAGCGGCGCGGAAAGGGCCAGAAGCGCGGCCAGGGCAAGGGGGCGGAACATGGGCGGTCCTCTGACTGGGTCGGCCAAGAGGTAGAGGCTGGCGGCCCCCTTGCCAAGCGCGGCGGACGCAAGAGCGCGTGATCGGCAAATCGGCGCGGATTGCCCCTTGCGCATACCGCGAGACCCGGCTATCCACCGCCGCACATAGACGACCCCTGAAGCGCGGAGAGGTGACGGAGTGGTCGATCGTGGCGGTCTCGAAAACCGTTGTAGGTTTGCGCCTACCGTGGGTTCGAATCCCACCCTCTCCGCCACATACCATTGAAATTGCTGGATTTTTTCAGGCTTAGGGAAAGTTACCCCACAAATAGCCCCACATAGAGAAAACGCTTGGCCATTCCTGCTGGTGCCCACCTTTTTTCTTGCCGTTTCTGACAGGACGGCTTCCCCGCCGGTCCCACGAATGGTTGCCCCAAGGATTACCTAGCCCCCTGGGTAAGAAGCGGCCCAGCGCCTTTGCGTTCTGGCGTGCCAGCGCCACCAGTTCCGCAAGGTCGGGGCGCATCGCTTCACTCGACGTTGACCTGTTGCCGTGACGCCATCTGCCATTGGCACGCCCAAACGGTGCGCCGCCTCTGGCCCCGTGCATCCGGCAAACGCTCAAGCCCTTCACGGCCGGGCCTTTGCATCGGCAACGGGTGGTTTTCGCCGTGGCCGTGCATCGGGGCGCATCGGCAAGGCGCTGGGCGGGGCGTATGGGGTTGTCGCCCAGATTCACTGTGCAACCAGTTGCAACCGCCCCCACTATCGCCTGCCCCCGCGTTCACGATTACATGCTCAACCGTGACCTTCGGTCGCTTACATCCGGAGCGCATGGATTTGCCGCCCCTCTCGCCGGTCGAAGCCGCCTAAGTCCTGCCAGCGCCACGAGTCCGGGAAGGTCTAGGCACGACGGTTAAGCGGGCTTAACCTGTCAACAGTCGCAGAACGTAGGAGGAAGAAACCAGTATCCTACATCGTCACTATCGCAGGATGGCTGCAAATTTTGTTTGGTGTGTTCGTTTTTAGGGCCTGTTGACGTTCACTTCAGGCGAATGATGGTCGCCGCGAGGGAGATGAA
>JARFTV010000096.1 GCA_029289325.1 Alphaproteobacteria bacterium | reverse complement strand
GTGATGAAGGCCAGCCAGATCGGGGTCAGCGAGGCATTCCGAAACGTCCTGGGATTCTGGGCCGACACCGACCCGGACCCCTGCGGGATCACGCTGCCGAACCGGCCCAAGGGCCGCGAGATCATCGAGAACCGGATCATCCCGATGTTCCGCGAGACGCCCGCGCTGAAACGCTGGATGAGCCCCCGCGCGCACGACACGAAGAAGGAGCAGATCCGCCTGCTGAACGGATTCATCCTGCACCTGATGTGGTCCGGGTCGCCGGCGGCGATGGCCTCGGACCCCATGCGGCGGGTGATCTGCGATGAGGTCGATAAGCACGCAGCCTGTGCCGGGCAGGAAACCGACTCGATCTCGCTGACCTGGCGGCGGCTGGAGACCTACGAGGACCGCATCCAGGTCAACGTCTCGACGCCGACCAACCGATGGGGACGGATCTACCAGCTATGGGAGGAAGACCCCGTGCATCTGTTCTACTTCGTCCCCTGCCCGCACTGCGGGACGTACCAGCGGCTCGTGTGGGCGGGCCTGAAGTTCGAGCGCCCACCAGGCGACAAGCACCAGGCAGCCGACCGGATGCGCCGCAGCCGTCATGCCGTCTGGTACGAATGCAGCGAGTGCGGCAAGAAGATCAAGGAACGGGACAAGGCGGCGATGATCCGGGGCGGGCGATGGTCGACGGAATCCGGCCAGGTCGAGGCGGCGGATGGGACTAAGTACGCCGACGCCGAAAAAGTCCCGATCTGGCCGGCGCACAGCCGCGTCGGGGTACAGGCGCCGGGCTGGTATTGCTTATGGCGATCGTGGGCGGTGATCGCGGCGGAGTTCATCGAGGCCGAGGGCGACCTGGGCGCGACCTTCGACTGGCGGACGAACACCTGCGGCGAGCCGTTCGAGCAGCGGATCGAGCGCGCCGACAGCAGCGTCTTCTCGGCCAAGTCCGCCCGGGCGGCGCTCGCCGAGGGCGTAGTGCCGGCCTGGGCATGGTGCCTGATCGCGGCCATCGATACCCAGAAGGACCACTTCTGGGCCGTCCTGCGGGCATGGGGTTCGGGGATGAGGTCACAACGCATCTGGCACGGACGCCTGGAGAGCTTCGCCGAGCTGGACGATGTGATCCTGTCGCGGACCTGGCAGAACGAGGATGACAAACGCCTGCCGATGCGGTGCGGGATGACGCTCATCGACACCGGCGGGACGCGAGAGGAGGGGGCCTCGCAGTCCCGGACGATGGAGGTCTACCGGTGGTGCGTCGCGCGGCGCCACCTTGTCCGGGCGATCAAGGGCGACCCCGCACCCAAGGCGGGGGCCCGGATCTGGCGGGGACGCGGATACCTCCAGACGGCGCCCGCGCCCGCCGGCGGACGCAAACGCCGCGGGACCCGAGAGCTGCCCCTGTGGCACCTGGATGAGGAGAGCTTCGAGGATGAGCTCGCCGAGATGATCATGCGGGGACTGGCCGAGGACGATGACCGGCCCGAGGGCTGGCTGCTGAACAAACGCGACGATGAGGAATACAACCGCCACCTGGCCGGCAAACAAAAGGTCATCGTCCGCGAGGGGCGCCGGCACCGCGAAAGGTGGGTTCCCATGCAGTCCGGCGGACGATACGACCTCCGCGACTGCGAGAAGATGGTGATCGCTGGCGCCTACATGGCCTCGGTCCACCTGCTGCCAGACGCCGATGCGCTCGAGCGACAACGAAAGGCCCTCGAGGGCTCCAGCCGCAAACACGCCAAGCGGCAGCAGGAAGCGGGAGGGTGGACGCCGAATCGTTGGGAAATCTAGTCCACAAATTACACAGATTACACGGAAGGAACGAACATGATTAGGCATATTTTGGGCGTTCTCGTTTGGGTCGCGTTCATGGGCGGGGGAGCCACGGTCGCTGTTGTTTGCAGGTTGCCGGTATGGGCGAATATTTTCGTTGGCTTCACCTGCGGTCTAGGCGGGTTCTCCCTTGGAAGGATCGTTTGGAGGAGCGGTTCCCGGGGCTGTCTGTATTACTACTGGTGGTGTCCGCACTGCGAGAGAGTGCTCGGGTCAGATGGACTCACGATCAATAAGTTCTGGTGCTACTGTGGTTGTGAGGCAGTTTGGGTTGGGCCGATGGCGGCAACACGGCTGGCCATCGGGGGGATGGACGCCGGGGAGGTGGGAAATCTAGGGAATTGCGGATTGCGGACCTTGCCTACCGGCAGGCAGTTTGCGGATTGCGGATTGAAGAGGCGGACCGAAGGCAACAGGCATTAGGCAATAGGCAAAGCCGGTCAACCGGTCAACCGGTCAACTGGTTAACCATGCGAAGCATGAAGGAGCGATGCGAGATGAATGACAAGGGCACGGATGCACGGGTCGATGACACCAAGGGCGCGCAGGCGGTGGACGACACCGAGGCGCGAAGGACACAGCGGAAGGGCAAGGACCGCGAAGAGCAGGCGCGGCTGCTGGCCGAGCTGGCCAAGAGGCGCTGCCGGAGCTGCGGGCAGATCGGGACGTGTGAGATAACGTCCAGCCCCAAGCCCGAGGCCGATGAGCCTAGGGTGCGGCACGTCAAGTGCCGGGCCTGCGGTTTCCCGGACAAGGTGGTTATTGAAGAAAGGCATTAGGCAATAGGGACCGGTCAACCGGTTAACTGGTCAACCGGTCAACCAGGCGAAGCGGTGTGGATAGTCCTTCCTTCAACGTGTTGTCACTCTGCGCCGGGGTCGGAGGCCTCGACCTCGGCATTCGATTGGCGATTCCGAAGGCTCGCGTTGTTTGCTATGTTGAGCGGGAAGCGTACTGCTGCGAAATTCTGGCGGCGCGCATGGAGGACGAAGCCCTGGATGAGGCGCCTGTATGGTCGGATCTACGAAACTTCGACGGCGAGCCGTGGCGTGGAGTCGTGGATTGCATCATTGCTGGCTTTCCATGCCCGCCAGTCAGCGTCGCCGGCAAGCGGCTCGGAATCGCAGACTCCCGCTGGCTCTGGCCTGCGATCGCAAGAATTATTGGCGAGGTACGACCCCGGTACATCTTCCTGGAGAACGTGCCAGGCCTTGTTTCCGACCTTGAAGCATTCGGAGCCGTTCTGCGGTCCCTGGCCGAAATGCGGTTCGATGCAAAATGGGATTGTTTCACGGCTGCCGAGGTCGGGGCATCCCACAGGCGCGAGCGATGGTTCCTCCTGGCACACAATATCGACAGAGGATGGGAAAACGGATGGCCCGAAAGCAGAGGCAAGATATGGCACTCCACAGATGCTTACAAGCGACCAACGATTGCGCACGCAAGCACGAATGTGGACGACACCGCAGGGCCACGATGCAGGCGGGCCAGCGAGCGAGAACAGCAAGGTGAAGCGTCGGGCAGTCGGGAGCAAGCCGGGATGCAGGGACTTGGGGAGCGACGTGGCGATGTGGAAAACACCTCACGGGATGGCGAACTACGACGCGACGGGGAAGGTGGGCGGCGCGGGCGGCGGGGAGTTCGCAAAGCAGGCGAACCAGTGGCCGACGCCGAAGGACAGAGATTGGAAGGGGCAATCGCAGAGGGGCAAGCATGGGCTGATGGACGCCCTGCCGAACATGGCCTGCCGCTCTTCCCTCCCGGCCCCGCAGACGTCGATGCCTGGCGGAAAGTCCTCGACGCGGACCCGACGCTTGAACCCGCGATTTGTGGAGTGGCTGATGGGACTGCCTGCCGGGTGGACAGACTTCGCGCCTGTGGAAATGCGGTTGTGGCTCTCCAGGCTGCGTATGCGCTTGCGACACTTGCTCGACGGTTCGGGGTGAAAAATCTTTTGCCGATTGCCTGATTCCGGCCCCGGGTCCCTGGTTCCTAGTCCCTAATCCCTGCTTCCTAATGCCTTTACGACAAGGCAAATGTTGTTTACACCGCGTGTAAAGTACCCCCTTGCATAGGTTCACAAAAAGGGGCTGTTCTGGGGGCATGGCAATCACCGCCGCACAGGCCGCAGCAGAGGTTTCCGCGACACTTACCGCTATCCAGACGCTCCGTGGAGGCGCCGCTGCCTACAGGATGCCCGACGGCCGGATGGTCACGCACCACAACCTCA
>JARFTV010000052.1 GCA_029289325.1 Alphaproteobacteria bacterium | reverse complement strand
GGGTCATGGACACCGAATGGCACCGCATCACCTGCTTCAACGGTCTCGGCAAGACGGTCGCGGAGCATTGCGAAAAGGGCATGAAGGTCCTCGTCCACGGCCGCATCCACTACACCAAGTGGATCGACAGCATGGGGAACGACCGCTACGGCTGCGAGATCATCGCCGAGAAGGTCGACTTCCTGAGCCGCCCGAAGTCGGCCGAGAACGAAAACCCCGAGCTGGTCGACCGCGACGACGAGATCCCGTTCTGAGGAACGGAGTCTCACCCTCGGGCCCGGCGGGGAAACCCGCCGGGTTCTGGGCTTCGCGACCGTCGAATGCCCCTCCCGTCCAATCGGTCATTTCGATAGCTGGGCCGCCCCAGAAATCGAAGGATGGAAAATGAAATCAACATCTTCTGCACTCACACCGCGCAAGATCGCGGAGTTTTGCAAGGGCCGGTTCACGTCGATGTTCACCGAAGGTGAGGTGCGCTTGCTCTACAGCTGTTTGGTCGACCTGCTCGAGCGAAACGAATACCCGCCCTATTGGAGCAGTGGGCTCGACCTGCAATCGCTGTCCGCCATGCTCGGCATCGATGTCGATCGGCTACGTGCCCATCGGGCGATATTGCAGCCGATCTTCGACGCCGTGGCACGGGAAGTTTCGAATGTGACCTTGCGCCCGGCTCGCACCCCAAGCCGATCAATACGCTCCAAGGCCACCGCGCCTTCTACGAACTTCGCCGACGTTTCAGCGACCGGCCTTGAGAAGGTTCGCAGGAAGCCCGGCGTCCGGCCGAGAGCGATCGTCGAATTTCCCAAGTCACTGGACACGACATGGAATGACCCCGCGACGTTTGGTGAAGCCCTTCAACTGCACGCCCGCCGTCATGGCGAAACGATCTACCACCTCTACAATGCAGTGGTGAGACCCGAGGACGGCGTCAATCGCAGCACGCTGATCAGCTGGGGGCGCGGCAAGAAGGTTCCGCGCGCTGCAATCAGCCTGGAAATCCTGGGACGCATCGAGCGGCGCTATTGCCTGCCGGCGGGCTACTTCATTGGCCTGTCTGGTATGCCCGATCGAGCGCCGGGCGATTTTGATCTAGACGACATCTCGCCATCTGAGCGCCGGCGTCTGGCGTGGCACCTGCCCGAAGATTTCAACCGACGGTCAAGCCAGGAGAAGGCAGAAATCCTTAATTGGGTCCGTACCGTGATCATCAGCGGGTCAACGGATTATCGCAGGTACCAGGCGGCGGCCATTCGCCAACGCTATGCGGTTCGCTTCAGCTGTGCCTCAGGGCCCGTTCGCAAGTCTTCACCCACGCGGACGCCGGACGAGTCCGGCATCGTCATCGCGCCCAAACGCCTGAACGACGAGATGGCCGACCTTCTTCGTTTCAAAACGTCGACCTTCGCCGCCTTCGGCATGCAACGGAATGGGGTGTGGGGGACGGAAACCGCTTCCCAGAAGGTGGAGCATTTCGGGCTATGGTTCGGGGCGTTCGTGGCCCCGCAAGAGAGCGAAGTACAGGGCCTCGGCGTCGCTCCGAAGCTTCTGACTTTCGCCATGATGATCTTTCCGCAGGTGTGGGATTGTTCATTGGCGGGAGCGTCGGCGAGGCTTCTACACGAAATGGGAGATCGACCTCCTATCGATCGCTGCGGCGATTTGTCGGGAGGAGACCGGATGGCTGCGCCAATCGCCCCGCATGGGGAGCAGCCTTCGTCCGATCGAAGGCTTGGTCACCGAGGCCGACATCATCGCCGTGCAGTCGGATTGGCCCGCCGCCTGCGACCGCATGTACAAACACGCCCGTCGGCGGATCAAGGAGATCGACCGTGTTGCCCGGGTCCATCGCGACCCCTTCGAGCCCATCCTCCCGGTTCTCGAAGCGCCAAGCCCTGTCGGTGAGTACCGCAAGATAACAGAAGAAATCCTGTTGCGGATGCCGGACGAACGGTACAACGCACGCGCAACGGCAGAAGCTGTTCGGGCATTCCTGATGCTGCGCATCGGTCTTCACACGGGGCTGCGCCAGAAGAACTTGCGCGAACTGCTGCTTTGCCAGCCAGGGACCTTGCCGACCTCAGAGCGCAAGCTGGAGGACACGAAGCGTGGCGAGTTGCGTTGGAGCAGCCGCGACCAAGGGTGGGAAATCCTGATCCCGTCGGTGGCGTTCAAGAACGCCAACTCATCGTTCTTCGGCTCAAAACCATTTCGCCTGATCCTTCCAGACCTGGGGCGACTTTACGAACTGATCGAAGCTTGGATCGAGCGCCATCGCGCGCGCCTGATCGGCGAGGCGGCTGACCCGGGAACGTTCTTCGTCAAGACAGCGAAGAAGATCAGCACCAATGCCGCTTACTGCCAGAACACGTTCTACGAGGCATGGCGGACGGCGATACAGCGCTACGGCATCTATAACCCATGGACCAAGCGCGGCGCGATTGAAGGCCTGTTGCCGCACGGGCCGCACAATGTGCGGGACGTTCTGGCCACCCATATCCTGAAGCGCACCGGGTCCTACGAACAAGCGAGCTACGCCATTCAGGATACACCGGATATGGTCGCGCAGCACTACGGTCGGTTCTTGCCGCAGGACAAATCCGAGATCGCGGCACGGATCCTGAACCAGGTCTGGGAAGCGGCCTGATCTGATAAGGCGGTGTGGATCCGGACAAGTCCGGATACACACCCCCCAAGCCGCGAGTGGCACGGCGTTGTGGCCTGTGTTAGTGGGCGATGTCCACTTTATCCTAGCTTTTTCCAAAGCCAAAGAGTATGTTGCGAGTCACACGTAGTGGCATACGGGAGACCGCTTGACGTACATCCTGTCCCCATCGCGGATCGAGCCTGCTCGGCTCGAAGATGACATCCCGCTTGATCTGGTCGAGACAGCAAACCGGCTGATTCAGTCGTCGCGCGGTTTGGGCTGGAATTTGCCTCCTCGTACCTTGGCCGATTTGGCCGCGATGGTGCGGATGATGAACAGCTACTATTCCAACCGGATCGAGGGTAACAACACCCGTCCGCGCGACATCGAACGGGCACTCGCCGGTGACTTTGACGCTGATCCAGGGCGTCGGGCGCTGCAGCAAGAACATGCGGCCCATGTCCGCTTGCAGGAAGAGATCGACCGCCGGGCGGTCGAGGGCACTCTCCCAGATCCGAGTGATCCGTCGTTCATCAAATGGCTTCACGAAGCCTTCTATGAAGGTGCCACTGAAGAGATGCTGATGCTGCGCCATGGAGGCCAAGTGGTGCGGATCGTTCCTGGGGAATGGCGGCAGGGCGACGTGGAAGTTGGCGCCCATGTTCCGCCCCCGTATGACGCTGTTCCCTCCTTTATGGCGCATTTCCACACCAGGTTTCGGCTGGATTGGCTGCATGGTCAGGTCACTCGCACACTCGCCGTGGCGACTGCACACCATCGCTTCAACTTCATTCACCCGTTCTACGATGGCAACGGCCGCGTCAGTCGTCTGATGTCGCACGGAATGGCGCATCATGCCGGTATCGGGGCAGGGGGGCTCTGGTCTGTTTCCCGCGGCTTGGCGCGGGGGCTTCAGGATGGCCTAACGGGTCGCGATGAATATCGCGAAATGATGCAACTCGCCGACCGTGTCCGTCAGGGCGATCGTGACGGGCGCGGGAACTTGTCGTTGGCAGCGCTGGTCAGATTTACCAAGTGGTTCCTTGCGGTTTGCGAGGATCAGGTCAGCTTCATGGCGGGCATGTTCGACTTTGACAGGTTGGGAGAACGGCTGACCCGCTACGCGGCACTCTCGGGTCTGGGCGACAGGGCAGGGGATTTGCTGCGCATCATGCTCCTGCGTGGCGAGGTCGAACGTGGTGACGTCGCGGCCCTGCTGGGCGTGGCTCCGCGAACAGCACGGGCCACAATGAAAACCCTCCTAGACGATGGAGTTGTCGGGTCCGAGACTCCGCGTGGTGCCTTGATGCTGCGTTTTCCCAGCAAAACCCACGATGTGCTGTTTCCACGCTTGTTCGACGCTGTCTGACGGCAGCCGAGCTCTGGATCGCGGGGGAGATAATCGCGATGCGCGGCTCGAGATCGTCGGTGCGGAGGACAGCGATCGGGCAGGGGGCTCGGAGCTGGCCGCCTGAGGCCTGAGAATGCGTCTGTGGCCGGCCGAAGGGCGGGCCTCTCACCGATCACACCTTCGTCCCGCGATGCAGCGGGGCACCAAAGGGATCCATCCGCCATAGGGGGATCATCAACCAAGAGCATGGCCAGGAGGCTGGCGGAATTCCAAGCATCAACGGGACAATCGGCTCCTGACGTTGGGGCACCATCCCCTGCTCGTCATTCCCTTCCTTGCCCCGAACCCATCTTCGAGATCAACTCGCGAGGGGTCGGACTACGGGCGAGCCCGTGCCGCCGCGTGGATTCGGGCGAGCCGAACGCACCCGGTGATGTCAGCCAGTCTTCGGGCCTCCGGGGTCCTGTCGCGCGGGGAATGGTCCCCCGCCTCCAAGACAGGAGCCAAACAGATGTCCCGCAAAGATGCTCACGCCTTCGCCGCCTCCCTCGCTGCCACCCTCATGGTCTCGATCGTCGTCTTCCAGGCAGGGGATGGAACCTTCGGCGCAGTCCCCGCCGATGAAATCGACGGAGACGAGTTTCAAGTGGTCGCTGAGGTGGACCCTTGCGCATGAGGCCTACGGCCTCCAACGAAGGCTCGGCGTCGGGGTAGGGGGCCTCGATCCAGACCTCTCGCCTGCCAACAGCCATTGTGGCCGACTGGGAGAATTTCCGACACATGTTGTAAACAGCGTGGTCGGCTGCGCATGTCACATAACCCTAATGATCGCGACAGGCGATTAAGCACATCATACCGCTACAACCATCCTCGGCGCTTGAAATATAGGTAGGGAAGGCCTGCCGAAAGGATCATCAAACCAATGGCAAAGGGATAGCCTAATGTCCACCTCAGTTCAGGCATGAGATCGAAGTTCATCCCGTATATCGAAGCGACCAAGGTGGGTGGCAGAAAGACCACGGCAGCTACTGAGAATATCTTGATGATGGCGTTCTGCTCGATGTTTATCAGGCCAAGTGTTGCATCGAGGAGGAAGGTAATTTTCTGCGCCATAAAATTGGCGTGGTCGGCCAGCGACCGCACATCTGCTGCCAGAGCCTTCAACTGATCACGGCACTTTTTGTCCGTCGATGTCAGCTTTGGCCCTAGAAAGGTGGTAAGTCGCTCAAGTGTGGCAAGACTATCACGAATGTTCGATGTCAGGTCTCCCTTTCGGCCGATTTCTTCCAGCGTCGCCTTATAGTTGGCCCCTTTGCGTGTGTCGGAGCCCTTCTGTCCTAAAATTAGCCGAGAGATCGTGTCAATCTCACGGCCAGCGCGTTCAAGGATATCCGCCAACCGGTCCACAATTGCCTCGAGCAGCCCCAGCAGGATGGTTTCGCCAGAACGCAATCCCAGATCCGCTTTCTCGGCACGTTGAGGAAAGATTGTAAACGGTCGAGGTTCGGTGTGGCGGATTGTAACCAGCCGGTGATTGACCAGAATGAAGCTGATTGGAGCCTTTATCCTGTCGCCACGTTTGGAGCGGAACACCACCATCACCCCCGCCTTGGGCGCAAAGCCCAACTCGCCATGCGCCATGGCTGCCAGCCCATCATGCCCTTTGCGGAAGTCCACCGGCTTTGTCGCAATCACGATCCGGACGGCCTGATCTGGAAAGATCACAGTGCCTTCCCCAACGCCGCCGCCAAAGCCGCCACACGCTCCGGGCTGCAGTCAGGCGTCACATGCAGAACGGCCCCACAGATCTCGACCCTGATCACGCCCGTGTCGGCCGACGCGGCAGTTGCCGCAGAATTTGCCAATGACTCGATCACCAGCGGCACGAAAGTCGGGGACATATCGACCGGCATGACCAGTTCCCCTTTACGCGCCTGACCCCGCCATCCCGAAAGGTGTCGGGCTATCAGCCCATGCTTCGCCGCAACATCGCAGACCCGCGCGCCAGGCTGAAAGCTCTCAGCCACAATCCGCGCCTTGAGATCATCCGGCCAACGACGACGTCCCGTCGGGCCATCAAGGACCTCGATCCGAGATACTCCCTTCGACCCGCGCACCTCCATCCGGTGCTCATTTTGGCGCTCCATGGTTAGACTCCCGCAAACTCAGCTGCAGGACGAAATGCCCGATGCTACATCAGGCCGAAACCACGGGGCCGGCGCACCGCTTACAGTCCCGCGTCCACATCCGGTCAGATCAGGTTCATGGCCGGATGCACTCCGGACGTTCCAAGGATTTCCTATTCAGGTGGTTTCGGCGCCAGAATTCCCTGTCGCGCGGATCGGCGTGCTGAACTTTTCAGGCTTCAGCGCAAGGACTGAGCCCTTGAGTTGGTGAAGAACGGTCTCAGCCGTGTTCCCCATGAAGAGGCCGCTGATCCCGGTCCGTCCGACGGTCCCCATCACGACGGAACTTGCCTTCAGTTTTTCGGCCAGTTCTGCGATTCTGCCTTCAGGGAACCCCTTTTCGAAATGTGTAATTATCCGGGCGCGACCGGAAAATGGCTGTACAAGATCCTTGAACCAAGATTTATGCTTCTCTCGGATTGCCGAGATCCAATCTTGTACCTGTCGTTCAGACAGTCCGGTGCGCGCACTGCGCACCAAGTGTTCGCCAGGAGCATTCCACAAGTGCAGGATATGCAGCTCGGCATCAGCCGATCGATCAAGGAGCTCCAGCCCCATCTCGATTACGCGGCTGTTCAGCCTCAGATCGGCACCCTCGCGTTCATCCATCGCTACGCAGGCCAACAGCCGTTTCGGCGGCATGACCATTTCCGGGCGCATGAGCCAGACCGGGCAGGGGCACTTGCGGAGCAGGTGCATGTCCTCGGAGCCCAGAACTTTCTCGATGAAGCCGACATCAGGCTCGGGAGCCTTGATCACGAGATCATGTCGCTCGGACTGGACCAGAAGGATTGCTTGGTAATACTGCTTTCCTGTCCTTGTGGTGACACGCGGTTTGGGCACTCCCGCAGGCACAAGGGCCATAAGCTCTTCGGCCTTTTCCTGCGTCGCCGCTTCTATCAACTTGTTGAACTCCTCAAAGCCGACGGTTTCAGCGGTCTCGACATCGTCCGGATAGGTGACCAGAATGTGGACATCCGCGTCCTGGGCCTGCGCTAGTTTCATAGCGTTTTTGAATGCTAGTTCCGACCGGTCTCCCGGCCGGGTCAAAAACAGAATAGATTTGACGGTTTTCATTGAGTAGGTCCTCTAACTTTGTTGTCCATGAGAGATCTAGAGGCTCGCCAGCGAAACGGGGTCACCCCGCGAGAAGAGTTGGAAGACTGGGGCCACGCAACAAGATCTCGCTGGTGAGGCTTCCAAAGATGACTTGGTGGATTGCGCCATGCCGCACGGCTCCGGCGGCAAGGAGATCAATGCCGTTCTCAGAACAATGACTTTCCAGCACGTCAAGCGCGTGCCGTCCATCGCCCTTCAGCGTCACGAATGAGGAAATCGCCCCGTGCATTGCCGCCAAATGGGCCGCCTCGACACCGGACCGTCCCGACCTGTGCTTTGGTGACTCGTCGATAGCGGCAACGGTGATAGCGCATCGCGGGGCCCCCAACAGGATGGCACTGCGCAGTGCACGCGCGGCGGCAGGTGAACCATCCCAGCCAACCAGAATGGACTTGGGCATCCTGTCAAAGCCCATAGCACGAGGAAGAAGGACGATGGGCACCCCTCCGTCAAAGATGACTGTCGGCGCCAGCATTCGCTGTGTGATGGACGGCTGCGCCGCATAATGAAGCACCCCAAGGTCGCTCACGCGTAGAAGATCGGCGAAGACTTCGCCGCTGCCATGAGCATAGCTGCATCGTTCGTGAACCGACAGTTTCACACCATGGTTCGAGCCAATGGCGGCCAGCCGTTCGTTGATCTCGGCCAATTCCGCCGGAGTGACGTTTGCCGAGGCCGAGCCGGGCAAGACCTCGGTTGTATATAGGATAACGCTAACCTCGGCCTCCTGTTCTCGCGCGACCCGGCAGGCAAGCATTACGGCTTCGAGATCTCCCTCACCCGGAGGCAATTCTGCCCGCACCGCTATTCGCTTCAGACTCATGTGCATGATTATCTCTCGACTTTGCTATATGTCGCCACTGCTTTGTCTTGCTGCTTCGCTACGGCTCCGACAGGCCGCTGCTCTCTTTCAGTTCACAATCGCCACTTTCATCACGCCGTCCCGTTGTGCCGCGAAAAGATCATAGGCCTCGCCGATCCGTTCTAGGGGGAAGTGGTGCGTGACTAGCGGCGCAAGGTCCAGCCGCCCGCCGGCGATCACGTTCATCAGACGGCGCATGCGTTCCTTGCCGCCCGGACAAAGCGAGGTGACGATCTTGGTGTCGCCCAATCCGGCGTGGAATGCCTTCAGCGGAATCGTCAGGTCGCCGGAATAGACGCCAAGGCTGGACAGCGTGCCGCCGGGCTTCAGCACCCGCAGGCAGGCCTCGAAGGTCGATTGCAGCCCCAGCGCCTCGATCGCCACATCGACGCCGCGCCCGTCGGTCAGACGCATGATCTCGTCAACCGGGTCCGCCGCGCGAAAGTCGATGACCTCGTCCGCGCCAAGGCGCCGGGCCATTGCCAGCCGCTCGGGCAAGGTGTCGACAGCGATGATCCGGCTCGCGCCGCGCAGCTTTGCCCCGGCTGTGGCGCAAAGCCCGATCGGCCCCTGGGCAAAGACCGCTACCGTGTCGCCGATGCGGATATTGCCTGATTCCGCGCCGGCAAAGCCGGTGGACATGATGTCGGGGCACATCAGTACCTGCTCGTCACTCAAGTCGTCGGGCACGAGTGCCAGATTGGCCATCGCGTCCGGCACCAGAAGATATTCCGCCTGCGCACCGTCGATGCTGTTGCCGAACCGCCAGCCGCCCATCGGCTTCAGCCCGTGACGGGAATACTGGCCATCCTGGGCGCAAAGCCCGTCAAGGCAGGCGTGTGAATGGCCCGATGGGCAGATCGCCCCGGCGATGGCGCGCTGGCCCTCGGTGTAGCCCAGCACGTTGCGGCCAAGCTTTTCGATCACGCCGACCGGCTCATGGCCCACTGTCAGCCCGCGCGCCACCGGGTATTCGCCCTTGAGGATGTGGACGTCAGTGCCGCAGATCGTCGTTGTCGTGATCCTGAGCAATGCGTCGTTCGGGCCGACATCGGGGATCGGCTTGTCGTCCAGCACGATCCGGCCTGGTTCGACAAAAACGGCAGCCTTCATTCTGGCGGGCATAAGACGACTCCTGTGGCTTTTCGGTTTCCGATTCTTCTCGATCAAGATGGCCATTAAGTCGTTGATCTGCATCAAAGCCCGACAAAATCATTTGGGCCATATGAACCGCTATGAGAGTGCGTCAAACATGCTGGAGACAACGAAATGGTTCTCAGCCGGCCGCTGCTTAACACCCACCAGGTGGCAGCTTTGTTGGGAGTAAAGGAAGCCGCAGTCAGGGTCTGGATCGGGCGCGGGGATCTTCGGGCGATCCGGCTGGGGCGCGAGTACCGGATCGCTGTTTGCGACCTGGAAGATTTTGTCGAGATCCACGCCACAAAGGCGCGATTTCGCCCGAAGGGTGAACCGAACGAGGACAAGACCCCTGAAGACAGAAAATGACTAGCGGGTCACACCAGCAGGCAAACTAGAGAGCAGCGCGCATGACCGAACAAACGAGCGGCCCTTCCGTCGGGATCGAGGAAACTACTCCCTGGCACGCGCAAGAGGCGGCGATCGCCCTTGCCGCTTTTGGCGCGGCAGAGGCGGGGCTGGGCGCGGGCGAGGTGGCGCGCCGACTGGCCGAACACGGGCCGAACCGCCTGCCCGAACCAAAGGTGCGCGGCCCCCTGCGCCGGTTCCTCGCGCAGTTCAGCAGCCTGCTGATCCAGATCCTGCTGGCGGCGGCCTTCATCACCTTCCTGCTTGGCCATTACGTCGACACCGTGGTCATCGCGCTGGTGGCGCTGTTCAACGCTCTGATCGGCTTTTTCCAGGAAGGCCGGGCGGAAAAAGCGCTGGCCGCGATCCGGCAGATGCTGGCGCCGCGGGTGGCGCTGCTGCGCGACGGCCAGCGGGTGACGCTGTCCGCCGCCGAGGTGGTGCCGGGCGACATCGTACTAATCGAGGCCGGCGACCGGGTACCCGCCGATTTGCGCCTGACCTGGACCGCGCAGCTTGCGGTGCAGGAGGCGGCACTGACCGGCGAATCGGTGCCGGTGGCCAAGGCGGTGCTGCCGGTCGCGATCGATGCGGCGCTGGGGGATCGGGCCTCGATGGCCTATGCGGGCACGCTGGTGGTGGCGGGTCAGGGCCGGGGGGTGGTGGTGGCCACGGCGCTTGGCACCGAGATCGGCCACATCACCGGCCTTCTGGCCGGGGTCGAGGACCTGACGACGCCGCTCTTGCGGCAGATGAACCAGTTCGCCCGCTGGCTGGCGGCGGTCGTGGTGACGGTGGCGGCTGCGATCTTTGCCTTCGGCGTCGCCTATCGCGGCTACAGTTTGGACGAGATGTTCAAGACCGTCGTCGGCCTGGCCGTCGCGGGCATCCCCGAAGGCTTGCCAGCGATCCTGACGGTGACGCTGGCGATCGGGGTGCAGCGCATGGCCGCCCGCCGCGCCATCATCCGCCGACTGCCCGCGGTCGAGACGCTGGGCTCGGTTTCGGTGATCTGTTCGGACAAGACAGGCACGCTGACCCGCAACGAGATGACGCTGCGCCGCATCGTCACGGCCGGGGGCGATTTCGACCTGACCGGCACTGGCTATGCGCCCGAGGGCGCGGTGATGGCGCGAAAGGGTGCGGCGCCGCCGCCGCTGGCGCTGTTGCGCGCGGCGATGCTGTGCGGCGATGCCGCGCTGGTGCAGGGCGTGCAGGGCTGGACGGTCTCGGGCGATCCGATGGAGGGCGCGCTGGTCGCGGGCGCGATGAAGGCGGGGCTGGACCCCGCGACCGAGGCCGCCGCCTGGCCGCGGCTGGGGGTGATCCCCTTCGATGCCGCGCACCGCTTCATGGCGGTGGCAGTCCGCGCGCCCGAAGGTGCGGCGCGGGTCTTCGTCAAGGGCGCGCCCGAAGCGGTGCTCGCGATGGCGGCCCAGGTGGCCGGGCCGGACGGGCCGCTGCCCCTGGACCCCGCCGCCTGGACCGAAGCGATCGAGGCGCTGGCGCGCGACGGCCAGCGCGTTCTGGCGGTGGCCGAGGGTCCGGCCCCCACCGGCGAGCTTGCCCCCGACGTCTTGCCGGGGCGGCTGGTGCTGCTGGGCCTGGTCGGGCTGATCGACCCGCCGCGCGACGAGGCGATCGCCTCTGTTGCCGACTGCCGCGCCGCCGGCATTCGGGTCAAGATGATCACCGGCGACCATGCCGCCACTGCGCGGGCGATCGGGCGCCAGCTTGGCCTGCAAAACTCGGACACGGTGCTGACCGGCGCCGATCTCGACCAGCTGGACGACGCCGCGCTGGCGCTGCGCGCCGCCGAGGTGGACATCTTCGCCCGCACCAGCCCCGCCGACAAGCTACGGCTGGTGCGCGCGTTGCAGGCGCGCGGCCAGGTCATCGCAATGACCGGCGACGGGGTGAACGACGCCCCCGCGCTGAAACAGGCCGATGTCGGCGTGGCGATGGGCATCACCGGCACGGAGGCCAGCAAGGAAGCCGCCGAGATGGTGCTGGCCGACGACAACTTTGCTTCGATCGCCGCGGCGGTGCGCGAAGGGCGCAACGTTTATGACAACCTGCGCAAGTCGATCACCTTTCTGTTGCCGATCAACGGCGGAGAGGCCAGCGCCATCGTCTTCGCGTTGCTTCTGGGCCTGACGCTGCCGATCACGCCGTTGCAGATCCTTTGGGTCAACCTGGTCAGTTCGGTGGCGCTTGCGATGGTTCTGGCCTTCGAGCCGGCCGAGCCCGATATCATGGCCCGCCCGCCTCGCCCGGCCGGAGAGCCGCTCCTGTCGGCCTTCCTGTTGTGGCGGGTGCTGTTCGTCTCGACCCTGTTCTTCGTCGGCATCATCGGCATCTTCGAATATACTCAGGCGCACGGCGCCAGCGTCGCGGAAGCGCGGACTTGGGCGGTCAACACGCTGGTAGTGATGGAGATCTTCTACCTGTTCAGCGTGCGCTTCCTGCGCGGCACCTCGCTGACGCTGCTGGGCGCGCGCGGCACGCCCTCGGTACTGATCGCCGTCGGCGCGGTCATCCTGTTGCAGGGCTTCTTCACCTATGCGCCGGTGATGGAGACCCTGTTCGATACCATGCCCCTGCCGCTGGACCACGTGCCGGTGGTGCTGGGGATCGGCGTCGCGGTTTTCGTGATCCTCGAGATCGAAAAGGCCTTGCGCCGCACCTTTGCCCCGGCACCCGCCCCCAACCAAGTTCCCGCGAAAGGAGACCGCGCATGATCGCCGAACTGATCGAGGGTTCGCTGTTCCGCGAGGTGACGGCGATCCTGGTCGTCGCCGCAGTGGTGGCGCTGGTCGGGATGAAGCTGCGCCAGCCGCTGATCGTCAGCTTCATCGCGGTCGGGCTTCTGGTCGGGCCCTCGGCACTGGGGCTGGCGGGCACCGCCGAGGCCGATCCGCACCTGCATCTTTTCGCCGAACTGGGGATCGCGCTTCTGTTGTTCCTGGTCGGGCTGAAGCTGGACCTGGGCCTGGTGCGCACGCTGGGCCCGGTCGCGCTGATGACCGGGCTGGGACAGGTCGGCTTCACCTCGGTCTTCGGCTTCCTGATCTGCCTTGCCCTGGGGATGGACTGGGTGACCAGCCTTTACATCGCCGTCGCGCTGACCTTTTCCAGTACTATCATTATCGTCAAGCTTCTGTCCGACAAGCGCGAGGTCGACTCGCTGCATGGTCGCATCGCGCTGGGCTTCCTGATCGTGCAGGACATCGTGGTGGTGATCGCCATGGTGGTGCTGTCGGCCATCGCCGCGGGTCAGGCGGCGGGGATTGCCACCTCGGGCACCGGGGGTGCCGCGGGCGAGATCGCGATGGTCTTTGTCTGGGGCGCGGTGATGGTGGCGGCGTCGCTGGCGATCATCCGTTGGGTAGCTACGCCCCTGACGCGGATGCTGGCGGGATCGCCCGAGCTTCTGATCGCATTCGCCGTGGCCTGGGCCACGCTTTTCGCGGCGGTGGGCGATTATCTGGGCTTTTCCAAGGAACTGGGCGGGCTTTTGGCCGGGGTCACGCTGGCCTCGACACCGCTGCGCGAGACGCTGGCCTCACGGTTGTCGCCGCTGCGCGACTTTCTGCTCTTGTTCTTCTTCGTCGGCCTGGGCGCGCAGCTTGACCTTGGGCTGGTGATGGCGCAGGTGCCCGAGGCGCTGCTGTTGTCGGCCTTTGTGCTGGTGGGCAACCCCCTGATCGTGCTCGCGATCATGGCGGCGCTGGGCTATGCCAAGCGGACGGGGTTCCTGGCCGGGCTGACCGTGGCCCAGATCAGCGAGTTCAGCCTGATCTTCGTCGCCATGGGGGTCACGCTGGGCCATGTCGGGCCCGAGGCGCTGGGGCTGACCACCTTCGTCGGCATCGTCACCATCGCCAGTTCGACCTACATGATCCTGAATTCGCACCGGCTCTGGACGGTCTGCGAGCCTTGGCTGGGCTGGTTCGCCCGTCGCCCCGCGCGGCGCGAGGATGCGGCCGAGCCGGTCGGGCCGGACCATGACACGATCGTCTTCGGCATGGGGCGCTATGGCGGCGGCATCGCGCGGGAGCTGGTCGCGCGCGGGCACCGGGTGCTGGGCGTGGACTTCGACCCCACGGTGACGAAGGGCAGGGGCGGCCTGGACCTGATCTTCGGCGATGCCTCGGACCCGGAATTCGTGGCAGGCCTGCCGCTTGGCCCGGTGCGCTGGGTGGTGCTGGCGGTGCCCCCGCATGCCGGCGACATGCAAAGCGATGATCCGCGCCTGACGCTGCTTGAGGCTCTGCGCGCGGTCGGCTATCGCGGACAGGCGGCTGTTATTATCCGAGGCCCGGATGACGCCGCCCGGATGCATGTTGCCGGGGCGGACCTGACGCTGGAGCCCTACCCGGACGCCGCGGTGCGCGCAGCCGAACGCATCGCGGGCGCCCGCGGCGCAGCCGCTTTACCCTGACAGGAAACAGCTTGACCCTTGCAACGGCCGCCGCACGCTACCTGCCTTCAGAGACAGAGGTACGACTTGAACTTGCCTTGCAGGGCGGGGGCGCGCATGGGGCCTTCACATGGGGGGTTCTTGACCGGCTTTTGGACGAGCCGCGTTTGCAGATCGTCGCGATCAGCGGTGCCAGCGCAGGAGCGATGAATGCGGTTCTGGTGGCGCATGGCCTGGGCACCGCGCCGGGGCCCGCGGGTGCTGCGGCGGCGCAAAAGGCGCTGTGGAAGTTCTGGAAGGGCGTCTCGCGCTCGGCCGCGATGATGCGCGGGGCGACGGCCGCGCTGGACTTCATGGCGCCGCCGCAGGGCCTGTCGGGTGTGGCCTTCGGGCCCTTCGCGCTGTGGTCGGCCAGCCATGCCGCCTGGCGCACCTTTGCCGAACGCGCGGCAGGCCGGCATGGCCGGGTGCCCGAGGACCTCAACCCGCTTGGCCCGCTGCTTAACGGGCTGGTCGATTTCGAGGCGCTGCGCCAGCCGACGGCGGTGCGGCTGTTCCTGTCGGCCACCGATGTCGCCACCGGCGCGCTCAAGGTGTTTCGCAACGCCGATCTGTCGGCATCGGCGGTGCTGGCCTCGGCCTGCCTGCCGCAACTGTTTCGCGCGGTCGAGATCGACGGCCGCGCCTACTGGGACGGCGGCTATCTGGCCAATCCGCCGCTTGCGCCGCTGATCGCGGAAAGCGCGGCCGACGACCTGCTGGTCGTCCAGCTGAACCCGACCCGGCGCGAGGCGCTGGACGAAGACGCCGACGCCATCCTAGCCCGGGTGAACGAGATCAGCTTCAACGCCAGCCTGGTGAACGAGCTGCGGGGCATCCTGACGCTGCGCCGGGCGCTTGCGCTGGCCCCGCCGGGGTTCCTGTGTGGCGAGGCGCTTCTGGAAAAGCTGTCCACCCTGCGCCTGCACCGGATCGCAGCGACCGAAACCGATGTCGCGTCCGATGGCCGCGGCCGGATGAACCCGGAATGGTCGCTGCTGCAACGGCTGCACGGCGCGGGACAGCGCGCCGCCGACGCCTGGCTGCAACAGTACGGGGATAGTCTGGGCCGCGTCAGCACCCTCGACGACACAACCGCACTGGATTTCCCATGACCGGACTGATCGGCATCCTGATCGCTCTCGTACTGCTTATCCTGCTGGTCTACCGCGGCCTCAGCGTGCTGATCGCGGCACCTTTGGCGGCGGCTCTGGCGGCGGCCTTTTCCGGGGTGCCGGTGCTGGCGGCCCTGACCCAGCTGATGATGCCCGGCATGGGCAGCTTCATCGTGCAGTTCATGCTGCTGTTCCTGCTGGGCGCGATCTTCGGCAAGCTGATGGAGGATACCGGCGCCGCCCGGGTGCTGGCGCTTTCGCTGGCCGAGCGCCTCGGCCCGACCCACACCATCCCCGCCGTCGTGCTGGCCTGCGCGGTGCTGACCTATGGCGGGGTGTCGCTGTTCGTGGTGGCCTTCGCCGTGGCGCCGCTGGCGGCCGAGCTCTTTGCGCGAGCCGGCCTGCCGCGGCGGCTGATCCCGGCGACCATCGCGCTTGGGGCCTTCACCTTCACCATGTCGGCGCTGCCCGGCACCCCGGCGATCCAGAACGCGATTCCGATGCCGTTCTTCGGCACCACGGCCTTCGCCGCTCCGGGCCTGGGTTTCCTTGGCGCGGCGGTGATGCTGGCCTTTGGCCTGGGCTGGCTGCTCTGGCGCGCGCGGTCGGGCGCGCTGGCGGATGACGCCGAGCCTGTCGCCGCCGCGCCAATGTCGCGCCGGATGCGCGAACTGGCGCAGGGCGAGGGCTTCGACATCGCCGAGGCGCGCCAGGACGGGGTGGCGCCCGACAACCTGCCGCCCATCTGGCTGGCGGCGCTGCCCATCCTGGCGGTGGTGGTGCTGAACGGGCTCTTCGTCTGGCTGGTGCTGCCACTGTTCGACAGCGCCTTTCTGGCCGAGCCGCGCTGGGGCGAAACCACCTTCGAGCGCGTGCGCGGGGTCTGGGCGATCATCCTGGCGCTGACGCTGACCATCGTGCTGATCGTGCTGACCAACCGCAGCCGCCTGCCGGCGCTGACCGACAGCCTGTCGGCCGGGGCAGGTGCGGCGGCGCTGCCGCTGCTCAGCACCGCGGTGCTGGTCGGCTTCGGTACCGTGGTGGCGGCGCTGCCCGCCTTTGCCGTCGTGCGCGATGCGGTGCTGGGGGTGGTGCCGGGGTCGCCGCTGGTGTCGCTGGCGCTGTCGATGAACGTGCTGGCGGGGATCACCGGATCGGCCTCGGGCGGGATGAGCATCGCGCTGGCCACCATGGGCGACGACTATCTGGCGCGCGGTCTGGCCGCCGGGATCGCGCCCGAGGTCATGCACCGGGTCGCCTCGATCGCTTCGGGCGGGCTGGACGCGCTGCCGCAGAACGGGGCCGTGGTGACGCTGCTCAGCGTCTGCCGGCTGACCCATCGACAGGCCTATGCCGACATCTTCATGGTCGCCTGCGTCGGCCCGCTGCTGGCCCTGGTCGTGGTCGTCTTGGTCGCGGCCTGATATCGGCGTGGATGGTCTTGTGGCCGCAGGCGCAGTGAGGAATAGTGAAAGCGTGGCGCGCCCGATGGCCTGAGCCGAGCCGGAAGGGCGCAGTGATCGGATGATGGAAGAAGCAAGTCAGGCCCTGCTACTGCTCGAGGCGCTCGGCATCGGTCTTCTGATCGGGATCGAGCGCGAGCGCAACGGGGGCGAGAACGGCGGTCCGGCCCCGATCGGGGTCAGGACCTTCTCGCTCGCCTCGCTGATTGGCGCGCTCAGCCAGTATGCGGGCGGGCTGCCGTTGCTGGCGGTGGCGCTGGCCGCGGTGGGCGTCCTGCGGGCGGTCGCACATCTGTCGCAGCCGGCCCGGGAGGCAGGAATGACCACCAGCCTCGCGCTGGTGCTGGTCGTGGTTCTGGGTGGGTTGTCGGTCGAGCATACCTTCCTTGCCGCCGCGTCGGGGGTGCTGGTCGCCACCCTGCTGGCAGCACGGTCGGCCCTGCGCGACTTCAGCCGCTCGGTCCTGAACGACTTCGAGATGCGCGACGGATTGATCCTTGGCGTCTCGGGTCTGATCATCCTGCCGGTGATCCCCGATACCGGCTTCGGGCCGGACGGTGCGATCAACGCGCGCGCCATCTTTGTCATCGTCATCCTGGTGATGGTCATCGGGGCGGTCAGTCACATCTGCACCCGGGTCTTCGGCCACCGGCTTGGCCTGCCGCTTTCGGGGTTCCTGTCGGGTTTCGTGTCCTCGACGGCCACTGTGGTCGAGATGGGCCGCAAGGTCGACGCCCTGGGTGATGCGGCCGTCCGCTTCATCCAGCCAGCGGCGGCGGGGGCCACCTTGTCTTCGGTGTCGTCGCTGGTGCAGACCGGCCTGGTACTGGGCCTGGTCAGCCCGTCCCTCTTCGCCCTGGCATTGCCGGTGCTGGTGGTGCCGACCCTGGTCGTGCTGATCTTCAGCGCCCTGCTGGTCTACCTGGCCACGCGAAAGGGGGTCGAGCCGGCGGGGATCGAATTGCCCTCGCGGATCTTTAGCGTCAACGACGCGGTGAAGTTCGCTTTGACCGTGGCAGCGGTCATCCTGATCTCTGCGATGCTGAACGATCGGTTCGGAACCGAGGCCGTACTGCTGTCAGCGGCCCTGGCCGGGTTGATCAGCACAAGTTCAGCTGCCGTCGCTCTAGCCTCTCTGGTCGCTGCAGGCCAGATGCCAGCGGGTGAGGCCGTGATGCCCCTGGCGGCTGCCCTGACGGTCAATGCCATGGTACGACTTGTGCTTGCCCTTCGCTCACGATCGCCAGCATTCGGGCGGATTGTGGCACTGGGCTTGGTCCTGTCCGTCCTATCCGTCTGGATCGGCTGGCACTTCTCGGCGGTGATTAAGGTTTGGCTGAACGGCTAAGCAGGCACCTGCGGCGATACGGCAGCTTGGTCTTGGTCTTGGCTCCCGGCTTTCGCTCGGGGTGCCGTGCTGGCGGCCTGCACAGGTCGCTGTGCGTCCCGGTTGGCGACTAAGATGCAATACCCGTTTCAAAGGTGATTCCCACACTGCATCCTGGTGGCCATCAGGATGTACACTGGCGACGGCGTATGGGGTGCGGTAGGCGGGGAAGGTGGCAGTCAGGGAAGCGAAGCCTCATTTCGGGCTGGACAGCTAAACTTGCAGGGCTAGAGGAATCCTTGGCGAAAAGCGATGCCAGCGCCAACCTGGCCCACGGGATACGGGCAGGCCGGTTAACGCGGCGTGCAGGATCTGTTGGGCGTTGGCGCAAAATGTTGCGCTGAAGTCTCCCGCCGGTGCGACGGAAGATCTGTGTTGGCCACCCGCGGACCAGGCTGCCGATGACCGAAGCCCTTCTCATTAGGTCTCAATGTCCTCCGCATAGGTGCCGCGCAATTTCAGCGTCATGGTCACGGCGGCGGCGTCGCGGTTGCGCCAGAACCAGCCGTGCTCTCCGGCAAAGGGGGCCTTGATGCTGCCCTTACCCGCAGCTTCTTCCCGTCCCCAGGCGTAGTGATCGGCTTGCCTTTGTTCTGGGCTTGCAGGTTGTTTAATGACAGGCCTGATCGCCTTTGGAGCCATCCATCGGCTTCGGCTTTTCGCTGACGCAGACGCCCATCGGGCGGATCATCAACCGTTCCGCCCGCGAGGCGGACCGGGGTGCTGTCTTTGCCGCGCAGTTCGCGCTGTCGCACGCCTGCTGGCTGGTGACCTATCCGCTGGCGGGCTGGATCGGCGCGGGGGCGGGGCTGTCGGTCGCGGCGCTGGTGCTGGCGGGGATCGGGGCGGCCGGTCTGGTGGCGGTGCTGCGCCTGTGGCCCGCCGATGACCGCCCCGTGTTGCCGCATGACCACCCGGACCTGCCGCCCGACCATCCGCATCTGGCCGAACACGGCCCCCACCACGCCCATGCGGTGGTGATCGACGACCTGCACCGCCGCTGGCCCAGGGCGGCCTGAGCGGGGGGCTGCGCCTAGCGCTCCTCCGGGGGGCGGATGTGGCGGAACTGGTGCAGCAGCAGCAGGTCGTAGGTGATCTTGAGCCCGCCGCAGACGAGGAACGGCAGGGCCAGCCATCCCGCCCCCAGCATGGCCCCCGCGATCGAGGGGCTGACGGCGGCGGCAAGGCTGCGGGGGACGGAAGTGAAGCTGGCGGCGGCCGTCCTTTCGCCCTCGGTCACGACGGCGATCACATAGGAGGACCGGGTGGGCACATCCATCTGCGACAGCGCGGACCGCAGGAGCAGGAGGCCGAGTGCCACGGGCAGCGAGGGGGCGAAGGCGGCGGCGATCAGGCACAGGTTGGACGGGATATGGGTCCAGACCATCGTGTTGATCAGGCCGATCCGCCGCGCGAGCCAGGCCGCGACCGGAAAGGAGAAGGCCGACAGCACCCCCGACCAGAAGAAGAACAGCCCCGCGCTGGAAAGCGATAGGTCGAAACTCTGGAACAGCCAGAGCGCCAGAAGCGACTGCACCACGAAACCGCCCGCGAAGGAATCGAGGCTGAAGAGCAGCGCGAGGCGGATCACGATCCCGCGCGAGGGGCCGAGGCCTGCGGGGGCTGCACCCGCGGCGGGCGGGGCCTGTGGCGGCAGGCGGCGGTAGAAGGCGAAGGCGGCCAGCCCGAGCAGGGCATAGAGCGCGAAGATCAGGCGGAAGGCCGTCTGCCTGTCGACGCCCAGGGGGGCCAGCCAGTCGGGGCTGCCCGCCGCCAGCGCGCCGAAGGCACCGGCCAGCGCGCCGATCAGGCTGTAGCGGGAAAAGAGCGCCGTCCGCCGCGCGGGCACCACGGCCCCGGCGATGACCGCGTGTTCCAGCGGGACGAACAGGCTTGCGCTGCCCGCCGATGGGTTCAGCGTGCCCACCATCGCCACGACCAGAAGGGCTGCGAAGCCGTCGAGGCTGGCGAAGGCCAGCCCGGTCGCCACCATGAGCCCCGCCGCGGCCAGCAGGAGGCCCCGCCGATCCCGCCGCGCCCCGGCGATGCCCACGCCCAGCGTCATCAGGGCCGACCCCGCCAGCGCGGCCGAGGACAGCAGCCCCACCTGAACCGCCGAGAACCCCAGCGCCAGCAGATGCGCGGGCAGGATCACCGCGACCAGCCCTTCGCCGAAGTCGCGCAGGCCCCGTGCGGCCAGCAGGGCGTTGACCGCCCGCGCCGACCCTTCCTTTGGACGCGCGGCCATCGTCATTCCCTTCAGGCGAGACCCGCCAGATGCAGCGCCAGCCCCAGCGCGGCCGCGCCGCCGAGGACGGTGGCAATGCCGAGTTTCAGCCGGAACACCGCCAGAAGCGCCAGCGCCGACAGGGCCGCCGCCGCCCCGTCGACCGAGGCCAGAACCGGCAGTTCCAGCGACAGGGGGCCTGCCTCGATCCGCGCGACCTCGCGCCAGATGACGTGGACGGCGAACCAGATGGCGAGGTTCAGGATCACCCCCACCACCGCCGCCGTCACCGCCGACAGGGCCGCCGACAGCGCCCGGTTGGACCGCAGCCGTTCCATGAAGGGGGCGCCGAGGAAGATCCAGGCAAAGCAGGGGGCGAAGGTGACCCAGGTCGCGAGCAACCCGCCGAGGGTGCCCGCGAGCAGCGGGGCGGCCCAGCCCGCCTCGCGCAGGGCGGCCATGAAGCCCACGAATTGCAGCACCATGATCAGCGGCCCGGGTGTGGTTTCGGCCATGCCGAGGCCGTCCAGCATCTCGCCCGGTTGCAGCCAGCCGTAGGTGCCGACCGCCTCCTGCGCGACCCAGGCCAGCACGGCATAGGCGCCGCCGAAGGTCAGCACGGCGAGTTTGGAAAAGAACGTGGCGATGTCGGTGAACACGCTGCCGGGGGCCAACAGGACCAGAGTCGCGACAGGGGCCAGCCACAGGATCAGCGCCACCGCCCCGGCCCGAAAGGCGCCGACGCGCTTTGCGCCGGTCAGGTCGCCATGTTCCTCCCCCAGCAGGGTGGCCGCATCCGCGACAGGGGTCTGACCGACCGATCCGTGCCCGCCACCCCCTTGGAACGCCGCCAATCCTGCCTTGGCCCCGGTCCAGCCAATCAGCGCCGCCACGGCGACGATCAGCGGAAAGGGCGCACCGAAGGCAAAGATCGCCACGAAAGACGCCGCCGCGATGGCCTGCATCGCGCGGTTCTTCAGCGCGCGCTTGCCTACCCGGACCACTGCCTGCAGCACGATCGCGAGCACTGCGGCCTTCAGCCCGAAGAACAGCGCCGAGACGAACCCCACATCGCCCCAGATCGCATAGATCCAGGACAGTGCCATGATCGCCACGACACCGGGCAGGATGAACAAGAGCCCCGCCACTAGCGCACCGCGCACGCCGTGCATCAGCCAGCCGATATAGGTGGCCAGTTGCTGCGCCTCCGGTCCCGGCAGCAGCATGCAGAAGTTCAGCGCATGCAGGAATCGGCCATCTCCCAGCCAGCGCTTCTCCTCGACCAGGATGCGGTGCATCACCGCGATCTGCCCCGCAGGCCCGCCAAAGGACAGCGCCGCGATGCGCGCCCAGACCTTCGCCGCTTCGGCCAGAGTCGGAAAATCCTGTGGCACGCTCATTTGGACTTTCCGCTGTTCGTTGGCCAATTGTGCTGTTCGTCAGTGGCATCGCGGGCCCAACGATAGAAGGCGTCGTAAAGGGCAATCCCCGCCTCGAGCTGTGCCAGATCGTCGGAATACATCCTCGACAGGCCCAAGGATGCCGCGAGAAGCCCTGCGGCTTCCGGCGCGAGGTCAAGTCGCGCGGTATCGGCCCCGCGCACGATCAGTGCCAGCCGCTCTAGCGCAGGGGTCGAGAGGCCGAACTCCGACAGAAGGACATCGAAGGTGCAAAGATCGGCCCGGTGGCTCCAGAACACGCCTTCGATGTCATAGGGCATGGCGCCAAAGCGTTCGGCCACGCCTTCCACCTCTGCCGGTGCCACGAACAGGAACACGGCGCGTGGGTCGATGAACCGCCGGATCAGCCAGGGGCAGGCGATCCGGTCGACCTTGGGTCGCGACCGTGTGACCCAGAGCGACCGGCCCTGTCCATCTCGCGCGGTGATCTTTGCAGGGTCGATCAGGGGCAGGCCCGCTGCCAGCCAAGCCGCCTGACCGCCAAGCAGGTATTCCGCCTGCACCCCCTCGTGCCTGAGCCAGGCCGCCGTGCCCTGGCTTAGGCGGTGACCTTCGGCGCACACCACGACCACCGGGCCTGAGAGATCGGCGGCGATGGCCGCCAGACGCTCCGGCGTCAGGTCGGTTTCGGCCAGTGCGCGTGCACCGGGCAGAAGGCGCGGGTCGGTCGCGCGGATTGCGTCACGCCGTACATCAAGGAGGGTGGGGGCTTTCGGTGTGCCCAACAGGCGGGCAAGCTGGTCGCAGGAAATGGCATCAGGCGCAGGCATCTGCGTTCCTCCTCGGGAAACTTCAACGGGATTGGAACGCGATCTTCAGCTGGCGCCTCGTGGGGAGATCGCAGATCCCCATAGGTTTCTTGTCGCGGGATCAAAACGCGTTGTCAACGCTGCCAGAAGTGCTTTGAAGAATGCGATCCCGCCGAAAGGGATTGTGCTGATGGCGCAGGTTGATTGAGGGCCAATGCACTCGCGGTCGGCGCACTTCCTTCTCACGATCAACCGATGGTCAGGTCTTCGGCCGTATTCCCAGCAGCCAGAGCCTCCACGAACCATTGCGGCTTGCGCCCACGGCCTGACCAGATGAGCGACGGGTTTTCAGGGTGCCGGTATTTCGCCGCAGCAGGCGCACGGG
>JARFTV010000051.1 GCA_029289325.1 Alphaproteobacteria bacterium | reverse complement strand
ATGCCCGAGGATGACAGCGTCGAACCCCTGCCCGAGGTGATCGATCTGGCCGAGGTCGCAGCCGAGGCGCTGGCCCTGGCCCTGCCGGAATATCCCCGCGCGCCCGGTGCGGCCCTTGGCGAGGCGGTCCATGCCGCCCCAGGGGTTGAGCCGCTGACCGATGCCGCGCTGAAGCCTTTCGCCGGGCTTGCAGGCCTGGCCGACCGCCTTGCCGCCAAGGATGGCAAGGACCCCGAGGGCGGCGAATAGGCCGCCCGTCGCTGCGGCGCGGCACATACGAAAAGGGGCTTGCACCGCCCCGGAATCCGAGTATGTTCCGCGCCTCATTCAAGCTGTGAAACAGCCGGGGTGTCCTATTGCCGAATGGCAGGCCAACCCGCTGTGGAACAAGGAAAACCGGGGCCTCTTGTCCCCAATGCCCGAAGGTTGAGACATGGCTGTCCCGCAGAACCGCACCACGAAATCCCGCCGCAACATGCGCCGCGCGCATGACGCCCTGGTTGCCGCCAACCCGAACGATTGCCCGAACTGTGGCGAGCTGAAGCGTCCGCACCACGTGTGCAGCGCCTGCGGCCACTACGATTCGCGCGAAGTCGTCTCTATGGCGCGTGAAGTCGACCTGGACGAGGACGCGGCGTAATCAACGCCCCGCGCGACGTTCCCATGGCCACCGGACCCTCGTCTGTGTCTGCCACGGCTGCCGAGCGTGTCGTCATTTCGGTGGACGCCATGGGTGGCGATCGTGGGCCGGCAGCGGTTGTTGCCGGCCTTGTCGATTCGCTTGCCCAGCATCCCCGGATGGATGTGATCCTGCATGGCGACGAGGCCACGCTGCGGCCCTTGCTGGCGCGTCACCCCGATCTGGCGGCGCGCGTCACGCTGTGCCATGCCGCGCGCGTCGTATCGATGGAGGACAAGCCGGCACAGGTGATGCGGCACGGCCAGGGCACCTCTATGTGGTCGGCGATCGATTCCCTGCGCGAGCGTCAGGCGGCGGCAGCCGTCTCCTGCGGCAATACCGGCGCGCTGATGGCGGTGTCGATGCTGCGCCTGCGCAAGATGCCGGGGCTGAACCGGCCCGCCATCGCCAGCCTCTTTCCGACGCCCACCCCCGGCAAGATGAATGTCATGCTGGACATGGGTGCCGATGTGAAGGCGGACCCGCGCGACCTGCTGCAATATGCCTTCATGGGCGCCTCCTACGCCCGCAACGGCCTGGCGCTCGCCCGGCCGCGCGTCGGCTTGCTGAACGTCGGCACCGAAGAGCACAAGGGCCGGGCCGAACTGCATGAGGCCCATGCCCTGCTTGGCGCCCATGCCGAGGCCGGAGGGTTCGACTATGTCGGCTTCGTCGAGGGCACGGATATCCTGTCGGACCGGGTCGATGTGATCGTGACCGACGGGTTTACCGGCAATGTCGCCCTGAAGGCGATCGAGGGCACGGCGCGGCTGGTGGGCGACCTTCTCCGCCAGACGCTGACCTCGACCCTTCTGGCCAAGCTGGGCGCGGTCCTGGCGCGTGGGGCGCTGGGTCGGCTGCAACGCCGGATCGACCCGCGCCGGGTGAATGGCGGCGTGTTCCTCGGGCTGAACGGCACCGTGGTCAAGTCGCATGGCTCGGCCGATGCCACCGGCGTGGCGGCGGCGATCGGCTTGGCCTACCAGCTGGCCGAGGCCGGGTTCCTGGAGCGGCTTGCGGCCCGGGTTGCATCCGCCGAGGCCGCGGGGCAGGATGGGGAAAAGAATGACTCCGGCGCGACCGGATCAGGGAGCGGTCCGACCGAATGATACGCGCGGCAGTCAAGGGCGTAGGGCATTACCTGCCCGAACGGGTCGTTCCGAACAGCGAGTTCGAACAGATCGTCGAGACGTCGGATGAATGGATCCGCTCCCGCTCGGGGATCGAGCGGCGGCATTTCGCGGCCGAGGGGCAGCTGACCTCGGACCTTGCCGCCCGCGCCGCGCGCGCCGCCCTGGCCGATGCCGGGATCGAGGTGGACCGCGTCGATGCGATCATCGTCGCCACATCCACCCCCGACCTGACCTTCCCGTCGGTTGCGACCATGGTTCAGGCCGATCTCGGGATCACCAAGGGATTCGCCTTCGACGTCCAGGCCGTCTGCGCCGGATTCGTCTATGCGCTGACCACGGCCAATGCGCTGGTCCTGTCGGGTCAGGCGACCTGCGTCCTTGTCATCGGGGCCGAGACCTTCAGCCGGCTGATGAACTGGAAGGACCGCTCGACCTGCGTGCTGTTCGGCGACGGCGCCGGCGCCGTGGTGCTGGAAGCGGTGGAGGGTGAGGGCACGCCCGCCGATCGCGGCATCCTGGCGACCGACCTGAACTCGGACGGGCGCTTCAAGGACATCCTTTACGTCGATGGCGGGACCTCTACCGGAACGACCGGGCATCTGGTGATGGAGGGCAAGGAAGTCTTCCGCCATGCCATTGAAAAACTTGCACAAACCGCGCACACGGCCTTGGACAAGGCGGGGCTGACGCCCGACGATGTCGACTGGATCGTCCCGCACCAGGCCAATATCCGCATCATCGAGGGCACGGCCAAGCGGATGCAGGTCCCGATGGACCGCGTGGTGGTGACCGTGCAGGACCATGGCAACACCTCCGCCGCCTCGATTCCCCTGGCGCTGTCGGTCGGCAAGGCGCGCGGGCAGATCAAACCGGGCGACCTGATCGTGACCGAGGCGATCGGCGGCGGACTGGCCTGGGGCTCGGTCGTCCTGCGCTGGTAGGCGCCTTTAACCACGGCGTCCAAGTTGTTGATATTGACTCGTAAATCCATCCGGCCCAATCTCCCCGAACACAACCACGTTGGGGGACGTGATGAGCGAAAAGACCTTGACCCGCATGGACCTGAGCGAAGCCGTCTTTCGCGAGGTGGGCCTGAGCCGGAACGAATCTGCCAATCTGGTTGAAAGCGTGCTGCAACACATGTCCGACGCGCTGGCCGCGGGCGAGACGGTGAAGATCTCGTCCTTCGGCACCTTCTCGGTCCGCTCGAAATCCGCCCGCGTCGGCCGCAACCCCAAGACCGGGGAAGAGGTGCCGATCTCGCCCCGCCGGGTGCTGACCTTCCGCCCCTCGCATCTGATGAAGGACCGCGTCGCGGCCGGGAAGAAGCGCTAAGGGGGTTCCCCCATGGACAAGTCACCGGACGCCTTCCGCACCATCAGCGAAGTGGCCGAACATCTCGAAACCCCGGCCCATGTGCTGCGGTTCTGGGAAAGCCGTTTCCCGCAGGTCCGTCCGGTCAAGCGGGCGGGTGGGCGGCGCTACTACCGGCCGTCCGACGTGGCGCTTCTGGCGGGGATCAAGCGGCTTCTGCACGAGGAAGGGCTGACGATCCGGGGCGTCCAGAAACTGCTTCGCGACCACGGTGTGCGCCATGTCGCCGGGCTGTCGGACGGCTCCGTCCCCCTCGACCTGCCCGAGGCCGAGGATCTGCCGCCCATCGTCCCCGGTGAGGCGGTGCCCGAAGCCGCCTTCATCGCCGTCGAGGATGAGGACGAGGAGGAGGAGGAACCGGTCCCCGCGCCGCCCCCTGCCCCGGCCCGCACCTCGGCACGCACGCCCGCCCGTCCGATCGACCCGGCCCAGGCGGTCCTGCCGCTGTTCGACCCGCCCCCGGCGACTTACCCCGCACCTGCCGTGCCGCCGCAGCCCGTGCGGCGTGAGGACGTGACCTTTGCCAGCCGGATCAGAGCCTTGTCCCCCGATGCGCTGGCTGCCGCCCGGCCCGAGGTCGTCGAACTCGCCGCAAGGCTCTCGGCCCTGCGCGGGCGGATGGCCGCCCGGGCAGAAGGTGACACGGCATAGGCCGCGGATGCGCTTTCCCGCTTGCACCGGCCCCGAATCCCGGTATGTATCGCCCCGTGTCGGGCCGTAGCGCAGCCTGGTTAGCGCGTCCGTCTGGGGGGCGGGAGGTCGAGAGTTCGAATCTCTCCGGCCCGACCACTAAAAACCCGCCCGCCTGCCTCATGGCAGCGCGGGCGGTTTTATATCCAACCGTCGGAGGGGCGGCATGACATTCGGAGTTCTGCCAGCCCAGGATCTGCGCCGCCTGGTGGATACCGGCGCCCTGGCGGCCGATCCGGCGATCCGCGACGACCAGATCCAGCCTGCCAGCCTTGATCTGCGCCTCGGCCCGGTGGCCTACCGCGTCCGCGCCTCGTTCCTTGCGGGTCATGGCCGCACGGTGCGGGACCGGCTGGACGAATTCACCATGCATCGCGTGAACCTTGCCGAAGGCGCGGTGCTGGAGAAGAACTGCGTCTATGTGATTCCCCTTGCCGAACGTCTTTCCCTGCCCCCCGGCCTGACTGCCGTCGCCAATGCCAAAAGCAGCTCGGGCCGGCTGGACCTTCTGACCCGCACCATCACCGACGGCGGGATCGAATTCGACCGCATCCCCGAGGGCTATTCCGGCCCGCTTTACGCCGAGGTCTGCCCGCGCAGCTTCTCCGTCCTGGTGCGCGAAGGGCAGCGGCTGAACCAGATCCGCTTCCGCGAGGGTCAGGCGGTGCTGTCGGATGCCGAACTGACCGCGCTCCACGCGGTCGAGCCGCTGGTCTCGGGCGAGGCGGTGATCTCCGAAGGGCTCGGCTTCTCGGTGGATCTCAAGCCGGCACGGGGCACGCTGGTCGGGTATCGCGCCAAGCCGCATACCGGCGTCGTCGATCTGGACCGGATCGGCCACTATCCGGCGCAGGATTTCTGGGAGGACCTCCACAGCTCCGACGGCCGCATCATCCTTGACCCCGGCGCCTTCTACATTCTTGTCAGCCGCGAGGCGGTGACGATCCCGCCCGATTATGCCGCCGAGATGGCCCCCTATCTGGCGATGGTCGGCGAATTCCGGGTGCATTATGCCGGCTTCTTCGACCCCGGGTTCGGTCATGCCGCCGCCGGTGGCGCAGGCTCGCGCGGGGTGCTGGAAGTGCGCTGCCACGAGGCACCCTTCGTCCTGGAACACGGCCAGGTCGTGGGTCGCCTGGTCTACGAGCACATGAAGGAACGCCCGCAAACCCTTTACGGTGCTGGGATTTCCTCGAACTATCAGGGTCAGGGACTGAAACTCGCCAAGCAGTTCCGCATGGGCTGACGCCCGCGTCGGAAAACCTGACCCTTTGGCGAAATCTGTTGCCGAAATCGCTCGATTCTGCCAGATCGTCGCAAAATCGTCATGGACCGGGCTTGCGGGCGCAAAGATGCGACGCAATATCGGAAGAACGCGACAACCAGAGCCACAGAACGGAGCAGTCAGATGGCCACTTCCCCCGCGACCCCCCAGCAGGCTGGCGGTTCGGGCCAACCCCCGCAGCAGCAGCAGGGCGCCCCTGTCCCCCAGCAGGCTGGCCAGCCCATCTTCCGCGACTGGGCCTCGATCTGATCCCAGCCGCCGTTGACAGATGCCGGGCCAGCCGCGAGGCTGGCCTTTCTCGTTCCGGGGATCCGCCATGCCCTCGCCCGTCTCGTCGATCCCCAATCTCGGCCCCGCTTCCGAACAGGCCTTCGCCCGCGCCGGCATCACCACGGCCGAGGAAATCCACGCCCTCGGCGCCGATGAGGCCTACCGCCGCCTCCTCGCCGCCGGCACCCGCCCGCATTTCATCGGCTATTACGTGCTGGTGATGGGGTTGCAGGGCCGCCCGTGGAACGACTGCAAAGGCGAGGAGAAGAAGGCGCTGCGCAAACGCTTCGACGCGCTTTGCGCCGGGTTCAACCGCTCCGACGCGAAGCTGCGGGCAGATATGGAGGCAATGCTGAGCTTCCTGGGTGTCGTCGAACGGGCGTAGGGTGGGCGATCCGCCCACCGTCCGATTGGTGCCCCCAGAGGGACTCGAACCCCCGACCCTCTGATTACAAATCAGATGCTCTACCAGCTGAGCTATAGGGGCCACCGACCTCCAGATACCCGCGCGCGGGGCGGCGCGCAAGTCAGTCGCGCTGCTCACGCGCAAGGATCGCCACGGCGACCATGCCGACCGCCATCACCACCAGCGCGGCGGGGGCGGCCTCGGACAGCCGCTCGAGGCTGGCCAGCTCGTAGACCCGCGTCGCCAGCGTGTTGTAGTTGAACGGCCGCAACAGCAGCGTCGCCGGCAGCTCCTTCACGCAATCGACGAAGACCACCAGCAGCGCCGTCAGGACCGAGCCGCGCATCAGCGGCAGGTAGACCGCCGTCAAGGTCCCCCCCGGCGTCCGGCCCAGCGAGCGGGCAGCCATTGGCAGGCTGGGCGCGACTCGCCCATAGGCCGCGTCCAGCGCCCCCTGGGCAATGCCGAAGAAGCGCACCAGATAGGCCAGCCCCAGCGCAAAGGCGGTTCCGGTGATCAGCAGGCCGGGGTCCCAGCCGGTCGCCGCCAGCACCGCATCGGCAAACCAGTGATCCAGCGCCGCCAGCGGGATCAGAAGCCCCAGCGCCAGCACCGCCCCCGGCGCGGCATAGCCCAGCAGCGTCACCGGCAGGACCAGCCCCGCGATCCGACTGCCCGCCATCCGCAGCGCATAGACGAGGTAAAGCGCCGCCGCGACCGTGGCCAGCGAGGCCCCGCCCGCCACGACCAGCGTGTTCCTCAGCGCCTCGGCCAGACCCGGGGCCAGCCAGCCCTGCGGCGCGGACAGGCTCTGCGCCAGCATCACGCCCACCGGAAGCAGGAAGCCGCCCGCAACAGGCAGAAGGCACAGCCCCGTCGCCGCCCAGGCCGTGAGGCCCGTCAGCGGCTGCGGCTCTACCGCGCGCGCGCCGCGGCCGAGGCGGTGAAACTTCGCGCCCCCGCGCCCGGCCCGCTCCAGCCCGACCAGAAGCAGAATCAGCGCCAGGATCACCAGCGCGATCTGCGCCGCCCCTCCGGCATTACCGCCGTTCAGCCAGGTCGAGAAGATGCCCGTCGTCAGCGTCTGCACCCCGAAATGCTGCACCGTGCCGTAATCCGCCACCGTCTCCATCAGCGCCAGCGCCACCCCCGCCGCCACCGCCGGACGCGCCAGGGGCAGGCCCACCCGCAGGAACAGCCCCCAGGGCCCGCAGCCAAGCGCGCGGGCGACCTCGTAGCTGCGCCCCGACTGCTCACGCCAGGCGGCGCGGGCGAGAAGGTAGACATAGGGATAAAGCGCGAAGGACAGGACCAGCACCGCAGCCCAGAGCGAGCGGGTCTGCGGAAACCAGTAATCCCGGGCCGAGGTCCAGCCGAAACTCGCCCGCAGCGCCGATTGCAGCGGCCCGGCATAGTCAAGGAAATCGACCAGCGCATAGGCCCCGACATAGGCCGGGATCGCCAGCGGGAACAGCAAGGCATGCTTCAGCCATTCCCGACCCGGAAAGCGGTATTGCCCGACCAGCCAGGCCGCCCCCGTCCCCATCAGCGCCGTCAGCAGCGCGACCCCGATCATCAGCGCCAGCGTCGTGCCCAGATAGCGCGGCAGGACCGTGGCCATCAGATGCGGCCAGATGTTCTCGGTGGGGGTCAGCGCGATCCACAGGATCGCCAGCATCGGCGTCAGCACCACCGCGGCGATCAGAAGCGCCCCAGGAGTCCAGAGATCCGGCCGAAAACCCCGTCGCGGCGGGTCAAGTTGACTGAAACGCTCGGTCATCCTCGGGGGCTTATCGGAAAGCGGTTTGACTGTCCAGAAAAGCCCGTATAGTCGGCCGCAAGGATCGGCCGCAGGGCCGCAGGTAAGTGGCCCGATGCGTATCGTTTTCCACCTTGGTGCCCATTGCACGGACGAGGACCGGCTGGTCCGCTGCCTGCTGAAGAACCGCGCCACCCTTGCCGATCAGGGGATCGCCGTCCCCTCACCCACCCGCTACCGCAAACTCCTGCGCGACACCGCGGTCCAGCTGAAAGGCGCCCCCGCCTCGGACGAGACGCAGGCGATGATCCTGGAACAGATCATGGACGCCCCCGCGGCCGAGCGGCTGGTCCTCAGCTGGGACAGCTTCATGTCCTTCCCGGCCTGGGCCGTGCGGGGCACCTTCTACGAATTCGCGGGCGAGCGGATCCGCGCCTTCACCCGCATCTTCCCGGACTTCGCGTCCGAATTTCACCTTGCGATCCGCAATCCGGCCACCTTCCTGCCCGCGCTGAAGGTCAAGGTGACCGAGCGGGGGCAGGATCCGAACCTGATCGATTGCGATCCGCTCACACTGTGCTGGTCCGACGCGATCCGCCAGATCCTGCAGTTCAACCCCGGCGTCCCGATCACCGTCTGGTGCGACGAGGATACGCCGCTGATCTGGCCCGAGGTGTTGCAGGCCGTCTCCGGCCATGCGCCGGACACCGTGCTGGGCGAGTGCGACGACATCCTGGCCCAGGTCCTGACCGAGACCGGCCTCGCCCGGATGCGCGCCTATTGCGCCGAGCATCCGCCTGCCTCGGTAGCGCAGCGCCGGCGGGTCGCCACGGCTTTCATGGAGAAATTCGCCCGGCCGGACGTGCTTGAGACGCCTGTCGAGATGCTGGGCTGGACCCAGGACTATGTCGACGACCTGACCACCCGCTATCTTGAGGATGTCGAGCGGATCCGCCGGATGTCCGGGGTCACCTTCCTCGACGCCTAGGCCATCCCCAACGCGGCCTTGTAGATCTCCAGCACGGCCTCTTCCTCGGCGATCTCGTCGGGCTTGCGCTTGCGCAGCGCGATCACCTTGCGCATGACCTTGGTGTCGTAACCGCGGCCCTTGGCTTCGGCCATCAGCTCTTTCTGCTGCTCGGTCACGTCCTTCTTCTCGGACTCCAGCTGCTCGTAGCGTTCGATGAACTGGCGCAGTTCGTCTGCAGTCACGGCATAGGGGTCGTTCGCATCGGCCATGGCGTCCTCCGGGGAATGGGTCTTCGGCCTCCTACCCCGGCGGGGGGGCGGGGTTCAAGCGGGAAGCCCGGGCTTGCGCGGTCGTCGCCGACGGGGTAGCCAGACCCGGACCTTCAGGGGAACTGGCGAGATGCAGGCATTGATCTGGGGCGGCACGGCGCTCACGCTGGCGGGGATCGCGGGACTGGGCTATTGCGTCCTGCGCACGCTGAAGGCGCGCAAGGCGGGGCTGCCCGACGCCGAACTGCGCCTTGAACTGCAGCGCGTGGTCGCGCTCAACCTTGGCGCGCTGGCGGTCTCGGCGCTTGGCCTGATGCTGGTCGTGCTGGGGATCGTCCTGGGCTGATGCCCGTTCAGACCGGCATGTTGTCGAACCCGGCCTCGATCTCGGCGTCCGAGGATGGTTCGGACGCATGGGCCGCACCCTCCATGATGCCCTTCAGCGCCTGCATCTCGGCCCGCAACAGCTCCAGCCCCTGCTCCTGCAGCGCCACCGAGGCGGCAACCATCTCGCTCTCGCCCTCGGGCTGATGTTCGGTCGATTTCCTGGTCATTTCGCACAGCTCCTGCACAGGGGGGTCCACGGAATCACGTCCAGCCGCGCTTCCGCGATGGCGTCACCGCAGCGGACGCAGGTGCCGTAGCTGCCATCCTCGATCCGCTTCAGCGCGTTGCGGATCTGCCGGATCTCGGCCAGCCCGGCCTCGCCCGTGGCTTCCAGCACCTCATCTCCCTCGCGCTGGACGGCCAGCTCCTCCCAATCGGGGTCATGGTGCGAATCGAGCTCTTCCTCGATCGCCTCAAGCCGAGCACCAAGTTCGACGAGGCGGCCTTCGAGTTGCGCCTTGCGCGCGGGGATCGGGGTCTTGCCACTGGCCTGCATACGGTCCTCCTTCAACGCCTCCCTTCTGCCCTGCCGGCGACGGCCCCGCCTTGACCCACGTCAAGCCGGCACTTTTGCTTTCGTCCCGGGGGGGCTATGGTCACGCCCGCAGCCTGAAAGGACAGCCCGATGGATATCCGCCCCCTGACGCCCGATTACGCGGTCTCCCCCCAGATCGAGCCCGGCGACCTGCCGGCGATCAAGGCGGCGGGCTATACCACGATCATCGACAACCGCCCCGACGGCGAGATTCCGGCCCATCTGCACACCGATCCCATGCGCCAGGCGGCCGAGGCGCTGGGGCTGGTCTTCATCCCCAATCCGGTGATCGGCGGCGCGCTGACCATGGCCAATGTCACCGCCCAGGCCGAGGCGATGGCCGCGGCGACCGGACCGGTCCTGGCCTATTGCGCCTCGGGCAATCGGTCGTCCATCGTCTGGGCGCTGGCCAATGCCGGCAAGCGCCCGGTGGACGAGCTGGTCGGGATCCCCGCCCGCTTCGGCTACCAGCTCGATCACCTGCGTCCGCAGCTTGAGGCATTGGCCCGCGAGGCCTAGCCCGCCGCGCGGAGCCCCTCTCCCTCGTCCAGCGGCCCCGGCTCGGCCAGCAGCGGTCTGGCCATGCCCATCGGCGGCGCAGCCGTCGGGGCGAGGTGCGGGCTTTCCGACAGTTTCAGCGCCCGCATCCCCCGGTTCTGGCCCAGCCGCCCCAAGGCGACCTTGCGCCCCTCCATCGTCTCAAGCGCCACGGCATCGACCGAGGCCTGGCCCAGCGGCAGAAGATCGCCGGGCAGAAGGCCCATGATCTGCTTCAGCGGCAGCGTGATTCGGCCGATCACCCCGTCCAGCCGGCAGTCGGCCTGCATCACCTGCGCCGAGAGCGCGGCGGTGAACTGCGGCGCCTCCCCGTCCTGCCCCGCCGCAAGCGTCGCCGGGCGTTCGCCGCGCCCTTGTGCGGGCAGGACCAGCAGGACCTGCCCCGTCCGCTTGCCCCCGCCCATCGAAACCTCGGCCGAGACCAGGCGATAGGGTTCATCCTCCAGCATCAGGCCCAAGGGGCGCACCTCGTCAAGGAAGCTGGAATAGCGGAACCCCCCGGCCCAGGACAGGTCGGCCTCTTCCGCCAACGCCTCGTCCAGGCCCAGAAGCGCGCGGTCGATCAGTCCCGCAACCATCGCCGCGTCGATCCGCGTCGGCTTGCGCGGCGTGGGCGGGGTGGAGGTCAGGCGGCCCAGCGTCTGCATCTCGATCAGCGTGGCCGTCACCTCCGGCGCGAACATCAGCACCCCCAAGGCCCCCCGCGGCCCGTCCAGAAGCGCGATCAGCGCCCGTTCCGGGGCCAGTTCCAGGATATCGGCCAGGCTGTGGCGCCGGATGGACATCCGGGTGAAGTCAAGCTCCAGCCCGATGGCATCGCGGGCCGAGCGGGCCAGCGCCAGCCGCCAGCCCCGGTCGGCGCCGGGGGCGCCTTCGGCTTGCGCCGGTCGGGCGCGGTCGATCTTTCGGCGGATCACGTCGGTCATTCAGGGCGCCCCGTCCAGTCCCCGGCACCTTAGAACGCGAAGCCCTTACAAAGGGTTAAGCGCATCCGGATCAGGCCGCCGCCTTCTCCAGCCGCAAGGGCAAGGTCACCCGGAAGGCCGCGCCGCCCTGCCCCGGCAGATAGGCGATCGACCCGCCAAGGTTCGCCATGATCTCGCGGCAGATCGCAAGGCCCAGACCCGCACCCCCGGCCCGGTTCGCATCGGTCAGGCGGGCGAACTTCTCGAAGATCAGCGCCTGGCTGGATTTGGGGATGCCCTTCCCGTTGTCGACGAAATCCACCATCACCCGCCCGCCGCGCTGCCGGACGGTGATCCGCAGTTCCGGCCGCGGCGCGTCGCAATATTTCCGCGCGTTGGAGATCAGGTTGATGAACACCTGCGTCAGCCGGTCGGCATCGGTCTTGATGTAGAAGGCCTCGGACGGCAGGTCGCGGTGGATGGTGAAGGACCGCTCGGGCCGGGTCTGCCGCGCCGCAGTCAGCGCGGTGTCCAGCATCTGTTGCAGGCTTGCCAGACCCAGATTGAGCTGGACCGTCCCGTTCTCCAGCACGCTGAGATCCAGCAGGTCGTCCAGCAGCCGCGTCAGCCGCTTGGCCTCGTCATGGATGATCCGGCCGTATTTCGCCACCTGTTCGGGCGGCAGGTCGCCCTCGGTCAGGATCTCGGAAAAGGCGCGGATCGAGGTCATGGGCGTGCGCAGCTCATGGCTGATCTGCGACAGGAAGGCGTCCTTCTGGATCGAGATCTGCATGAGCTTTTCATTCGCCTCGCGCAGGGCGCCGGCGGTGCGGGTCAGCTCGGCCTCGCGGGCTTCAAGCTGGGCGGAATATTCCATGATATGCGCGGATTCGCTGGCCACGGCCATCAGGTCCTCGACCGTGACGGTGGCGCGGCCGACAAGCTGGCTGATCATCGCATGGGCCGTCGCCGCCCCGACCGAGCCCGAAAGCCGCGCTTCCAGCGTGTCAAGGAAGCCGGGCGTCGGGTCGGGAAGATAGCCCTCCTTGCCCTGCTCCCGCGCGGCGGCCTGGAACAGCGACAGGGCTTCCTCCTCGCCCAGGATGCGCTGCGCCATGGACAAAAGCGCTTCCGGCTCGGCCTGACCGCGGGCCCAGCGTTGCGGCCCGACCGCGCCCTCGAAGACCTTGACAAAGGCCGCGCCCTGCAGCCGCTCCACGGGGTCGGGGAAGCTCAGAAGCGACCCCAGGCAGAAGGCCAGCGCGTTCAGCGTCAGCGACCAGAACAGCGCGTGGGTGATCGGATCCATCGCCTCGGTCCCGAACAGGCTGTAGGGCCGCAGCCAGGCCAGGCCGAACAGCCCCTCGGCAAAGACCGTCTCGGACAGCACCGCCCCCGGCCCGAACGAGGGCAGGAACGAGGTGAAGCTCCAGACCACGAAGCCGGTCAGCAGGCCCAGGATCGCGCCCACCCGCGTCGCGCCGCGCCAGAACAGCCCGCCCAGCATCGCCGGCAGCACTTGCGCCACGCCGAGGAAGGCGATGAGCCCGATCGCCGCCAGCGCCGCCGAGCCGCCGGAGACCTGATAATAGCCATACCCCAGCGCCAGCACCCCGCCGATCGCCAGCCGCCGCGCCATCAGCACCACGCCGCGCAGATCCTCGCCCTGCCCTTCCGGCGCGGGCCGCAGCCGCAGCCAGAGCGGGATCACGATATGGTTCGAGATCATCGTCGCCAGCGCGATCGATTCGACGATCACCATCGAGGTGGCCGAGGAAAACCCGCCAAGGAAGGCCAGAAGCGCCAGCCCCCCCTGCCCCTCGGCCAGCGGCAGCGTCAGGACGAACATGTCTGGATTGGCATCCGCGGGCAGCCGCTCCAGTCCCACGACGGCGATGGGGACGATGAAGAGGCTCATCAGCATCAGATAGGCCGGAAAGGCCCAGCTTGCCCGGGCGAGATGGCCTTCGTCGTCGTTCTCCACCACCATGACCTGGAACATGCGCGGCAGCGTGATCACCGCCACGGCCGACAGGAAGATCAGCCCGGTCCACCGCCCCGGCTGGACCTGCCAGGCCGACAGCTCTGCCGCGTCGATCCGGGCCATGATCTCACCCACCCCGCCCGCGATGCCCCAGACCACGAAGGCCCCGACCGCCACCAGCGCGACCAGCTTGACCACCGCCTCGACCGCGATCGCCGTGACGATGCCATGGTGTTGCTCCTTGGCGTCAAGGTTCCGGGTGCCGAACAGGATGGTGAAGACCGCCAGCCCCGCCGCGACCCAGATCGCCGTGCTCGCCGCGTCGGGCGGGGTCACGCCATCCGGCGTCCCCGTGGCGAAGACGCCGAAGGACAGGACCACCGACTGCAGTTGCAGCGCGATATAGGGGGTGGCAGCAATCACCGCGATCAGGGTGACGATCACCCCCAGCGTGTTCGACTTCCCGTAGCGCGAGGAGATCAGGTCCGCGATCGAGGTCACGCGGTATTGCTGCCCGATCCGCACCAGCTTGCGCAGAAGCCACCACCAGCCGATGAAGACCAGCGTCGGGCCGAAATAGATCGTCAGGAACTCCAGCCCCGACCGCGCCGCATAGCCGACCGCGCCATAGAAGGTCCAGGCGGTGCAGTAGATCGACAGCGACAGCGTATAGACCAGGGGCGAGCGCAGCCAGCCCACCCTTCCCCCCGCCGCCCGCCGTTCGACCATGAAGGCCACGGCGAACAGGAAGATCACATACAGCAGGCAGGCCGCGACGAGGAGGTTGAACTGCATTTCAGTCCTCCTCGTCCTCGCTGCCCCCACCGGCGCGAAGGCCGGGGGCGAAGGCGGCGGCCAGCGCGATCAGGCCGATCCAGACCAGGAAGAAATAGGCCACGTCCCAGGACCGCAGCGTCACCCGGGAATCGGGCGTCCACATCAGCGGCAGGACCATGAGGAGCACCCCGAGCACCGGCAAGAGCCGCGCCGCATCGCGCAACCGGCGCCGCTTGTAGGGCGCGCGGGCAAGAAACAGCGGGCGGTTCGACCGCGGCATCAGTTGCCCATCATCGCCCGGACCTCGGCCAGGATCTCGGAGTTGGAGAAGGGCTTGGACATGAACCTGTCCGCCCCGGCGCGTTCGGCCGCCTCGCGGTCGCGGCCGCGCGCGGTCAGCACCATCACCGGCAGGGACCGCGTGCCCGGATCGGCGCGAAGGGCGGCCAGCACCTCCAGCCCCGACATTCCCGGCAACATATGGTCCAGGATCACCAGATCGGGCGGTTCCCGCCGCACCCGCGCCAGCGCCTCGGCCCCGTCGGAAAGATGCGATACCCGCCAGCCATCGCGGGTCAGGATGAAGCGGATCGCCTCGGCGATGTTTGCCTCATCCTCGACCAGGAGCACATGCCGTTCCACAGAAATTCCCCCCGGCAGACTTGCGCTGCCCTGACGTCACTATCGGCGGATCGGGCGTCCATGTCAAAACCGTCGTTGCTCAGCCCTCCACCGTCAGGATCGACGGTTCCCGCCGCGCCACGCAGGCGGCCCGCGGGCAGACCCGGCAGCTTGACCCGATCGGCAGGACCGGCCCCGCACCCTCGTCCGGCAGGATCAGCATCCCGGCCTCGCGCAGTTCCGGTCCACGCAGGCCAAGGGGATGCCGCAGTGCCGAGACCGCAACCACGCGATGCCGCCGCCCCGGCTGGCCGGCGATCTCGACCCGCGTCTCGACCGGCTGCTGCGGCCGCGCCAGCGCCGCATACAGGGGCCAGAGCGGACAGGCCGCCCCGAAGCGCGGCAGCGGGAAATCCGGCGCGGGCTTGCGGAAGGTCAGCGTCCCCGAGGCATCGCAGGTGACCAGCCCCGCGCCCAGGTCGGGCAGGCTGGCAAGCCGTCGCATCGCGGCCAGCGGCTCGACCGCAAGGCGCTCGGCCAGGGCCAGGGGATCGGGACCAAGGTCGGCCAGCGCCGCGCGGAGGCTGGGCTCCGGCATCGCTTGCGCCTCCGCCGCCGCCCGGGCCACATGCGCCCGCGCCAGCACCCGCGCGGCCGAGGCCTGCAGGTCCGCGATCTCATTCTCCAGCCCTTCCGCCAGTTCCGCGTCGCTCAGCCGCCAGCCGCGCCCACGCAGCCAATCCTCGACTTCTTCCTGCGGCGAGGCGATGCCCTGTTCGGCCTGCTGGCCGCCGCTGTCCAGATAGGCAACCAGCGCCTCGGCCCCGGCGGCAAGGCGTTCGCTGTCGTGATGCAGGTTCTGGTGGAAACGCGCAGCCCAATCCGGCTCCAGATCCTCGGTATCGGCCAGGATCGCCGCCGTGGCCCGGACCGAGGAGAGCGAGGACAGAAGCTCGTGCAGTGCCTGGCTCAGATGCGGGTCATGCGTCATCCGGTCGTTCAGCGCCTCGACCGCGCGCTCCAGCGTCTGCACCTTGGCCCCAAGGCGCACCAGAAGGCCCGCCCAGCCGGGAAAGCGGTCGACGAACTCCTCCAGCCGCTCAAGGCTGGCGGGATCCAGCGCACCCCGCGCCGCCGCCGCGCGCAGGTCTTCCAGCAGGGCGGGGTTCTGCCCCTCCATCAGCGCGGCCCGGTCCAGGCCCAGAGCCTCGGCCAGCCGCTCCATCACCTGCGGCGTGACATTGCGGCGGTTGTGCTCGATCAGGTTCAGGTAACTGGCCGAGATCCCCGCGCTGCCCGCCACATCCGCCTGACGCAGCCCCGCCGCCAGCCGTCGCTCGCGCAGCTTGGTTCCAGTCAGGGCGGATAGCGGCATCGGGTCCCTCCGTCCGCCAGATTTACAACGCCTGTGAATCTTTACAACCGATGTCTAGTCAAAGGCCGAGAAGCGATGCCCGTAGAACCCGACGGCCCGGTGGGCGCAGTCCTGCACGGCAAGATGCAGATGCGCGCCCTCGTTCACGCCGGGGACATTCGTATCCCGCGCCAGGGCCACCCGCCCCTGCCCCGGCCGAGGCCCGGCCCGCGCGCGCCAGAAGGCCACCTGTTCGTCCAGATGCGCCTCAAGCCGCGGCTCGCCCCGGCCCCCGGTGATCTCGGAAATCCGTTCGGCCACCGCAAGACAATAGGCGGCCTCGGCCTCGGCGCTGTCTGTGCCGTGAAGCATCCCCGGCGGCGCGGCGAAGCCCTGCCACCAGGCCAGGGTGCCCAGAAGCAGCACCAGAACCGACACTCCCAGAACCAGCCGCATGTCACCGCCTTTCCGGGCCAGTGAAACAGGCAAAGGTAAAGAAAAGGCGGACGCGACCCCAGGGCCGCGTCCGCCGATTTCAGACAAGTCGAAGGATTATTCCGCCAGCGCCTTGTCGGTGATCATGCTGGTCCAAGCCCCTTCCGGCGCCTTGGTGATCACCGGATCCGACCCTTCCGACAGCAGCGAGGCCACGGTACGCTCGGCCGCCGCCACGTCCAGCGCGCCATTCGACCCTGCGGTCAGCTTGGCGACCTCGCCCATCATCCGCTTCTGGTGGGTCTCTGTCTGCGCGCCGGTCTGGTCGTTGTCCAGAACGATCATCGCGGCTTCGTCCGGGTTCTCCTCGGCATATTTCCAGCCCTTCATCGAGGCGCGGACGAACTTGACCATCGTCTCCTGGAAGGCTTCGTCCTGCAGCCGGTCCTCAAGGACATAAAGCCCGTCCTCCAGCGTGGCGACGCCCTGGTCCTCATATTTGAAGGTCACCAGATCCTCGGGCGTCAGGCCCGCGTCGATCACCTGCCAGTATTCGTTGTAGGTCATGGTCGAGATGCAGGCCGCCTGCTTCTGCAGCAGCGGGTCGACGTTGAACCCCTGCTTCAGCACCGTCACCCCACCGGGCGAACCATCGGTGGCAAGACCCAGCTGGCTCATCCAGCTCAGGAACGGATATTCGTTGCCGAAGAACCAGACGCCCAGCGTCTTGTCGGGGAAATCGGCCGGCGAGGTGATCCCGGTCTCCTTCAGGCAGGTCAGCATCATCCCCGAGCTGGCGAAGGGTTGCGCGATGTTGACCAGCGGCAGGCCCTTTTCCCGTGCGGCCAGCGCCGCCGGCATCCATTCGACGATCACATCGGCCCCGCCGCCCGCGATCACCTGGGTCGGCGCGATGTCCGGGCCGCCCGGCAGGATGGTGACGTTCAGCCCCTCTTCTTCGTAAAAGCCCTTGTCCTGGGCGACGTAATAGCCGGCGAACTGGGCCTGGGTCACCCACTTCAGCTGCAGCTTCACATCCTCGGCCTGCGCGGCCGAAGCTGTCGCCGCAAGGACGGCCGCCGTGATCAGTCTCTTCATCTTCGTACTCCCGTGTTGAGCCCCTTCTGGGGCCTTTGTTAATGCCGTTGCGACGGGTGCCAGAAGGTCACCCAGCGTTCGATCAGCGTGATCAGCCCGTAGAAGACCGACCCCGCAAGGGCCGCGACCGCAATGGTGGCCCAAACCATGTCAAGGCCAAGCCGCCCCACCTCGGTCGAGATGCGAAAGCCCATGCCGTAGATCGGGCTGCCGAAGAATTCCGCAACGATGGCCCCGATCAGGGCCAGAGTCGATGCAATTTTCAGCCCGTTGAAGATGAAGGGCATCGCCGCCGGAAGCCGCAACTTGACCAGGCTTTGCAGGTAGCTCGCCCCCCAGGTCGACATCAGGTCGCGCTGCATCCGGTCACAGGCCTGAAGCCCTGCCACGATGTTCACCAGCATCGGAAAGAAGACCATGACCACGACCACCGCCGCCTTCGACTGCCAGTCGAAGCCGAACCACATCACCAGGATCGGGGCGAGGCCGACGATCGGCAGCGCCGCGACGAAATTGCCGATCGGCAACAGGCCGCGCTGCAGGAACGGGCTTCTGTCGATGGCGATCGCGGTCAGGAAGGCCGCGCCCGATCCGATCAGGAACCCCGGGATCGCGCCCTTGAGGATCGTCTGAACAAAGTCTTGCCAGAGCGTCGGCAGCGACCCGGCGATCCGTGCCGCGATCACGCTTGGCGCGGGCAGGATCACGCCTGCGATGCCCAGACCGCGCACCAGCCCCTCCCACAGGACAAGGACCGTCACCCCGAAGAGGATCGGCACCAGCGCCCGGCCCGGCCCGGTCCGGCCGAACCGGCTTCCCGACAGCCAGACGTTCACGCCCCAGGCCGCCAGCCAGAACCCGATGGCAAGCCACAATGCGGTCATGCCGGCACCCCCATCCGCTTGCGGGCCAGCCGCTCGACGAAGCCCACGACCAGGATCAGAAGCCCCGCGAGGATCGCCGCGGCGAACAGCGCCGCCCACATGATCAGCGGCTCTCCGAACTGCGAGCCGATCAGCATCCGCGCCCCCAGCCCCTCGATCGCGCCGGTCGGAAGCTCACCCACGATGGTCCCCACCAGCGACGCCGCCACGGCCACTTTCAGCGAGGCGAAGAAATAGGGCATCGAGGCCGGAAGCCGCAGCTTCAGGAAGGTCGCCATCTCGCTCGCGCCATAGGTCTTCAGCAGGTCAAGCTGCATCTGGTCCGGCGCGCGCAGGCCCTTCACCATGCTGACCAGCACCGGGAAGAAGGACAGATAGGCCGCGATGACCGCCTTGGGCAGGTCGCGCCCCGACAGGCCCATCTGGCTGGACAGCGTGATGATCATCGGCGCCAGCGCCACGATGGGGATCGTCTGGCTGATGATCGCCCAGGGCATCACGCTCATGTCCATCACCCGGAAGCGGACGATGGCCATCGCCAGAAGCACCCCCGCCAGGATCCCCAGGCCGAAGCCCATCATCGTGCCCTTGAAGGTCACATAGCCGTGGTAGACCAGGCTCCGCTTCGAGGTGATGGCCTGGCCGAACAGACCTTTCCAGAGCTCGGCCCCCACCTGATGCGGCGGCGGCAGCAGCGGGCGGTCCTGCGTCATCGTCTGCGGGATCACCTCGGCCCAGCTGACCGGGGTTCCGGCGCGGTTGGCCTGATCGAAGACCCAGGTGGAGTTCATCCAGATCGCGGCGGCATACCAGATCACCACGATCCCGGCGAGGACGGTCAGGACAGGCAGCACCCGGTTCATTGCCGCACCCCCGTCGGCCAGGCGATCATCGCCACCGCGACCACGCCAAGCGCCATTCCGGCCAGCTGCAATCCCGTCGGCCGCTCGCCAAAGACGAGGATCGCCATGACCGAGATCGCGACCAGCTGGAAGATCGCCGACAGGGCGATGGCCAGCCCAAGGCCGTTCGCCTTCATCACCTGGACCATCAGCCAGTTGCCCAGACAGAACATGGCCAGCGCCCCGATCAGGACCGGGACCTGTCCCTTGATCGCATAGACCTTGAGCACGCCGTTCGCCGCGACAAAGACCACCGTGGCCGCGCCCAGCCAGAGGAACGAGATCAGGCCCATCCCGCGCCCTTCCCCTGCCAGATCGCGCCGTCAAGCGTCGGGACGGATGCCAGACGGATGCCAGACAGATGCCAGACGTTTAACCTAGTCTTCATGATGACCGGCCCGGAGGCCCTCCCGGACGCGGTGGGCGATCTCGATGAACTCGCGGCTGTCGCGGATGTCGAGCGGCCGTTCCTTCGGCAAGGGCGAGTCGATCACGTCGGTGATCCGGCCCGGCCGTGGCGACATGACGACGATCTTGGTGGACAGATAGACCGCCTCGGGGATGGAATGTGTAACGAATCCAATGGTTTTCCCGGTGCGCGCCCAGAGCTTCAGCACCTCTTCGTTCAGCCGGTCCCGCACGATCTCGTCCAGCGCGCCGAAGGGTTCATCCATCAGCAGGATATCGGCATCGAAGGCCAGCGCCCGAGCGATCGAGGCTCGCTGCTGCATCCCCCCCGAAAGCTGCCAGGGAAACTTCTTGCCAAAGCCCTTCAGCTCCACCAGCTCCAGCACCCGCTCGGTGCGCTCCTCCTGTTCGGCCCGGGAAAATCCCATGATTTCAAGCGGTAGCCGGATATTTCCCGCGATCGTCCGCCACGGATACAACCCCGCGGCCTGAAAGACGTAGCCATAGGCCCGCTGCTTCCGCGCCTCGTCCGGGGTCATTCCGTTAACGGTCAGCACGCCCGAGGTCGGGTGTTCCAGCGCCGCAATGCAGCGCAGGAAGGTCGTCTTGCCGCAGCCACTTGGCCCGATGAAGCTGACGAAATCACCCCGGTTGATCGTCAGATTGACGTCCTGCAATGCCTGCACCGGCCCGTCCGCCGTCTGGAACACCAGGTCCAGCCCCTTCGCCTCGATCACCGGCCGGTCCAGGCTCATCGTGTCCTTCACCCCAACGCCCCTTCGATTTTCTTGCCCGCCCACAAGGTTTCACATTCCCGTTGCCGTCCGGTGCGATCCTTGGTCCTCGCCCCCACCTTAGTCCGATAAGGAGGACCGCCATGCTTTTCAATGTCTTGCAGACGACCCTCGCCTTCGCGCCGCAGCCCGAGGATCTGGAGGACGTCCATTTCGACGCCCCGGTGATCGCCTTCTCGCCCCTGGCCACGGACGATGAGGAAAGCGAACCCGGAGAGCCCTGACACCGCTCAGACCCCTGTCGCGGGAATGCCTGACCGCTCCACCGGACGCGGCGCGGTCAGGTCCTTCCACTGGGTCAGCGCCCGGTTCACCGCCGGGCGCGCCTCGCGGGCGACGAACTTGCCGTGGCCTTCCTGCGTCCGCACCTCGCCATCGTGGATCGCCACATGACCCCGGGTCAGGGTAAAGCGCGGCAGGCCCTTAACCTTGTGGCCTTCAAAGACGTTGTAGTCGATCTTCGACTGCTGCTTCGCCGCGCCGATGGTCTTTTCCTTCTCGGGATCCCAAACCACGAGATCCGCATCCGCCCCCACCAGAACCGCGCCCTTCTTCGGGTAGCAGTTCAGGATTTTCGCGATATTTGTTGAGGTTACGGCCACAAATTCATTCGGCGTAAGGCGGCCCGTGCCAACCCCGTGGGTCCAGAGCATCGGCATCCGGTCCTCCAGCCCCCCCGTCCCGTTCGGAATCTTGGAGAAGTCGCCGATCCCATAGCGCTTCTGCTCGGTCGTGAAGCTGCAATGGTCGGTGGCCACGACCGACAACGACCCTGACATCAGACCCGCCCAGAGGCTGTCCTGATGCTGCTTGTTGCGGAACGGCGGGCTCATCACCCGCCGCGCGGCATGGTCCCAGTCGGGGTGGAAGTATTCGGATTCATCCAGCGTCAGGTGCTGGATCAAGGGCTCGCCCCAGACCCGCTTGCCCTGCTGCCGCGCCCGGCGGATCGCCTCATGCGCGTCCTCGCAACTGACATGGACGACATACAGCGGCACCCCCGCCATGTCGGCAATCATGATTGCGCGGTTCGTCGCCTCGCCCTCCACCTGCGGCGGGCGCGAATAGGCGTGGCCCTCGGGGCCGGTGTTGCCTTCTTTCAAGAGCTTGGCCGTCAGCTCCGCCACCACATCGCCGTTCTCAGCATGGACCATGGCAAGGCCGCCAAGGTCCCCGACGCGGCGGAAGCTGTTGAACAACTCGTCGTCGTTCACCATCAGCGCGCCCTTGTAGGCCATGAAATGCTTGAAGCTGGTGATCCCGGCCTTCACCGAATCCTCGATCCCGGTCCAGACCTTCTCGCCCCACCAGGTGACGGCCATGTGGTAGGAATAATCACAGGTCGCGCGGGTGGACTTGTTCGACCAGACCTTCGCCGCATCCATCAGGTCCTGGCCCTGGCCGGGCAGGATGAAGTCGACGACCATCGTGGTCCCGCCCGACAGCGCCGCCCGCGTGCCGCTCTCGAAGTCATCCGCCGAGTAGGTGCCCATGAAGGGCATCTCCAGATGCGTATGCGGATCGATCCCGCCGGGCATCACATAGCAGCCGGTCGCGTCCAGAACCGTGTCGCCCTTCAGGTTCGGGCCGATCTCGGTGATCCGACCACCTTCGACCTTCACATCCGCCGCATAGGTCAGGTCAGCCGTGACTACCGTTCCGCCCTTGATCACCGTCGAAGCCATCGAACCACTCCCTGCTTTCATCTTTGTCCAAATATCCCGGGGTCCGGGGCAGCGCCCCGGGGGCTGTCGCTCAGGTGACGACCTCCGCCACCTCAAGACAGGCGTGTAGGAGCACATCCGTCCCCGCCGCTGCCCATTCCGGGCTGATCTTCTCGGCCTCGTTGTGGGACAGCCCGTCCACGCAGGGGCACATCACCATCACCGTAGGCGCGACACGGTTGATCCAGCAGGCGTCGTGGCCGGCGCCCGAGACGATATCCATGTGGGAATAGCCCAGCTTTTCCGCAGATTGGCGGACGATCTTCACGAGGCCGGGGTCAAAGGTCACGGGGTCGAAATGGCCCACATCCTCGATCTCGCAGCCCAGTCCCAACTCCTTCGCCACCGCATGGGCGGCGCGGATCACCTCGGCCTTCATCGCGTCGAGCTTGGCCTGTTCGGGCGAGCGGATGTCGACCGTGAATACAACTTTGCCGGGTATCACATTGCGGCTATTGGGAAAAACCTTCACCTGCCCCACCGCGCCCACGGCGTTCGGCTGGTGGCTCATCGCGATCTGGTGGACGCGTTCGGTGATCCGGGCCATACCGAGGCCCGCGTTCACCCGCATGTGCATCGGGGTCGAGCCGGTATGAGCGTCCTTGCCAGTCAGCGTGATCTCCAGCCACCAGAGTCCCTGGCCGTGGGTCACGACGCCGATATCCTTGCCTTCGGCCTCCAGGATCGGGCCCTGTTCGATGTGCAGCTCGAGCATCGCATGCATCTTGCGGGCACCGACCTTTTCGTCGCCGACCCAGCCAATACGGGCCAGTTCCTCGCCAAAGACCTTGCCATCCAGATCCTTGCGGGACTTGGCATAGTCCTCGGTATGGATCCCCGCGAACACCCCGGATGCCAGCATGGCCGGGGCAAAGCGTGCCCCCTCCTCA
>JARFTV010000095.1 GCA_029289325.1 Alphaproteobacteria bacterium | reverse complement strand
TCGTCAGGCTCATAACCTGAAGGCCGCAGGTTCAAATCCTGCCCCCGCAACCAGTTTTAGCGAAATCTCCTCCGCAACATACCCCGCCCCTCCGGCGGGGTTTGCTTTTTGGAGCATACCCAACAGCTTGCCCTCGATCTCGACACGATGCGTGGCGGCATCCGCGTCCCAGTGGATGACGATCGCCGTGATGAGATCCCGCAACTCCTCCGCCGCACGGCCCCGCACGGTCTCGTCCGACAGGGTGGCGACCAGACTCTCCACATAGGTCCGGTAAAGCGCGGGCAGATCGTCGGGCAGCTCGACGGCGACCGGCGCAGCCTTGGCGCGATCTTCCTTCATCGCCTTCAAATCGGCATCCAGCTGCTCGAACTCGGCGATGAGGGCTGGGGTGTGCCCGCCCGCCTTGATGGCGTCGAGCAAACCCGCCCGCTCCTTCTCCACCTGCCTTATGCGCTTGTCCTTCAGGCGCAGTTCTTCCTCCCTCGGTTGCCGTGCGCCCTCAAAATGGCGCGCGAAGTCGGCCTTGAACTGGGCATAGGCATCCGGCTGCACCAACCCGTCCCGCAGGCTCGCCAGCGTGAAATCCTCGACCACCTGCTTCCGGATACCGCGCATTCCGGGGCACACCGCCGGCCCCTTCTCCTTGCGGTTTGCGCAATAGTAGGCTGCGGCCCCGCCCCGCTTGTTGCCGCCCACCAGGGTCATTGACCCTCCGCAGATCCCACATTTGATGAGGCCTGTGAGAAGGTGCCCCGGGCGACGCAGGCTCTGATTGACCCGAAGGCCGCGGCGCTCGATCGGCGAGAGGCCGCCCCGCGCTTCGTCCTGCCGGGTCTGGCGTTTCTTTACGGCGTCCCAGTCCTCCTGCGCGACGATCCGCAGGTGCGGCACCTCGTTGATGACCCATTCGCTCTCGGGATTGATCCGCGCCTCGGTCTGCTCGGTCTGCGGGTTCATCGCGTAGTTCACGCGATTCCAGATCCGGCGACCGATGTAGAGCTCGTTGTTGAGGATGCCCGTGCCGCGCTGGCGGTTGCCGTTGATGGTGTTCTGCTTCCAGTGGCCGGATCCCTTGCCGCCAGCACGGGGCGAGGGGATGAACTCGGCGTTCAGTTGGGCGGCGATCTTCTGGGGTGAGAGGCCTGCCGCGTAATCGCGGAAGATGCGGCGCACGACCGTCGCCTCATCCTCGTCGATCTCCATCGCGCCCTTGATGGGCTTGTCATCGGCATCCACGGGGATGCGATAGCCGTAGGAGCGGCCTCCGCCGCTCTCGCCGCGCAGAACCTTCCCTTCGATCCCCCGCCGCGTCTTCTTGCCCATCTGATTAAGGAATTCCTGCGCCATAATGGCCTGCATACCGAGGCGCATCATATCGAGGAAACCGGCATCGACGGCGTACAGCTTCACCCTGTGGTGTTCGGCGATCTGGTAGAACCCTGCGGAGTGTTCGAGGCTCCGTGACAGGCGGTCGAGGCTCTCGAACATCACGATTTCCGCGACACCCCGGCTGAGGTCGTCCCGCAGGCGCTTGAAGCCGGGCCGGTCCTTCCGTTTGCCCGTCATCGCCTCGTCGGAATGCACGCCGACGACAGTCCATCCCTTTGAGGCCGCCGTTTTGCGGCAGAGCGCGATCTGGTCCTCGACGGAGAGCGGGCTCTGCATATCCGAGGAATAGCGGGCGTAGATGATCACGCGGGGCGGAACGGTCGTCACTGCGGGCTCCTTCGGGAAATCGGTTGGCATAAGGTTAGGGTCGGGTCAGACCAAGGGACAGACACCCATTCGAATGGTCCGTTGTCCGAAAGCCAGCGTCCGCCTTACGATCCAGGGCACTGCCTCTGGCGTGGTCTGGTCCGAAGATCCCTCCCGTTCGCGAGCGAGCTTCTTCACCGCAACTTCTGCTATCAGGCTGATGATCTTCGAGAGGTCCATCCAAGGTTCCTTTCTGTTTGGGTCGATGAACAACCGCAAACAGCGGACGAGAGTATGGCCCCCGAAGCACTCAGCCCGCAGTGCAAAGTCCCCCGCATCCCGCAACGGATGCGGGGGCATCCTCGTCAGTCTTCATCGCCGTCGTCGGCCTCGTCCTCGATCAGCGACGCGCAGAGGTCGAGGCGCAGCGCCGCGATCTGGTGTTCAGCGATGATGAGGTCGAAGACGCGGCGTCCGAGCGTCATCGCCTTGCGCAGATCGTCCCGGATCCGCGTCAATGCCTCGTCAGTGCTGCCGAGAGCCGCACGGTCATCCAGCGTGTCGATGAGGTTGATGGCTGCGATCTGCATCTCGGGCGACAGGACATCGCCACGCAGCGCGAAGGCAGTCAGGTCGCGATAGGCGTCCTTCACGGCCACCAGATCCGCCGTCGGCAGCGTATGCGCGGCGTCCGCCACGCCGCGCAGGAGCGCGATCGCGTCGGCGGTCATCTCCGCCAACCGCGCGCTGTCAGGCTCTGCGGACTGATGCACGAGGCGGTAGGTGTTCTGGGTCGGGAAGGCGGTCGGCAGGGGCAGGGTCATTTGCTGGTCCTTTGCGTGAGAAGAATCTGGGCGTCGGTCACCATCCACACCCGATCGGTGGGGAGGGGCTCGACGATGGTCAGGCGGAACTCGCCGTGCGCGGCGGTCACGGCGAAGGTGGTGAGGGTGCGGGCCGCATCGGGCGCGGCCGGTTTGGCGTCGGCCGTCCGCAGGATGGCGACCGGAACCCCGGCAAGGGTGATCAGCGCCACGATCTCGTGGATCTTGATGCCCCGCAATCCGGTCCAGACGACCTGATCGCCGGGCAGGAGCTTCCCGATCAGCGGGGGCGGCACGATCCAGTCAGTGCCGTTTTGCACGCGCGGTGCAGCGGCCATTGCCAATGCGGCAGTCATCTACATTCCTTTCTTGGTTGGAGGGGACGACCTTCCGAAGCCGGATCCGGCGTTCCCGGCGCGTCACGGACGCAAGCGCCGGGAAGGATGGATCGGGCAGGAAGGGCAGGGGATGCGCGGTGCGCAACTTGCTCGGCCCCCGAACCCGCGGTCTTTCCAGCAGCAGAAAGAAGGTTGGGTTGATCGGAGCGGATCCGGGGGCCTGATAGCTGTTGAATTCAGCTATGTTTTTTTGGCATACGACGGAAGAGGCGTTTTGTAGCAGGACAGTGTAAGAGTATGACCGAAATTTCCGGTGACGTTAAAGAAACGAACAGTGACGACCAAAGGACTGCCCTGGTAGGGCAAACCTTGCAAGGTTCACGCTACATAGTCCCACTTGGACTGGCGGTTCCGATTTGGCTGCTAATTCCTTTTCTAATTGTGCTGGATGGGATTGTTTTTTTATCGTGCCGCAAGCATCTTTTTTTCGACCTTTCGAATTACTATGATTTTTTAAAGTATGTTGGCGCATCGGTTGCGGCAATGGGCGCTTTTGTTGGGATCATTGTGGACTTTAGTAAAGATAATCGTCCGGGGTGGAAAGCGTGGGGTTCCACACTCCGCTATATGGGAACATTTGTTGGCCTTTATGCGCTTTGGCTAATTTCAATGACTTCTGATGGGGCGCAAAATGCGCTGCGATGCCTTAGCCCCTGAGGAAATTTTCTCCAAAGTATTGCTCATTTGAATTAGGTCAGGGTGTGATCGCCTTCTGCTGCAGCGCGTAATGCGCGGCGATGTCGCGCTCGGCGTGGATGCGGGCGCGGACGCGGTTCATCCGGTCGAGGGCCGCGCCAGTCAGGCGGCCCGAGATCGGGGAAACCGCGCCTTTGGGGACGTGAACCCTCGGGCTGGTGCTGCGCAGGACGATCCGCGCCGCGCCGAGGAAGCGGGTCGGGCCGGTCAGCCCCGCCGCCAGCCATTCGGGTTCCGCCCGCAGGCCGATCTCATAGGCCCTGTCGCGGTCTGCACAGTCCGCCACGCCGGGCGCGATGAGCAGGCGCTTGCCCTGTCGCGCCTCCTCCACCTCGAGGATGAGGCAGGGCAGGGGAGCGTCGGATCCGTCCGGCTCTGTCGGGACGATACGGATGATATCGCCGCGGCTCACGGCGTCGGCCCACAGGGCGACGGGCGTGATCCGTTCGGCGAACTGGTCGGCGGGAAGATACACGGGGGAAGGCTCCTCTCTTGGGGATTGTCGCG
>JARFTV010000050.1:4079-23518 GCA_029289325.1 Alphaproteobacteria bacterium | reverse complement strand
GTCACCCTGACCGACGACCACCCCTGGGCGCAGGCCTTCGTGGTGATCGAGGCCCGCCCGCTGGCGGGGGCTCGCGCTTGACACCCATCCCCCTGGCGCGCATGTAGCGGCAAAACGCAAGGCAGGGCATCATGGCAAAATCCGGCAAGGCCGAGGGCGGGATCGTCGAGACGATCAAGACGGTATTCTGGGCACTGGTGATCGCGGGCATCTTCCGCACCCTGTTCTTCCAGCCGTTCTGGATCCCGTCGGAGTCGATGAAGGACACGTTGCTGATCGGCGACTTCCTTTTCGTCAACAAGATGGCCTACGGCTATTCGAAATACTCCTGCCCCTTCGCGATGTGCCCCTTCGAGGGCCGGATCCTTGCCTCCGAGCCCGAGCGGGGCGATGTGGTGGTGTTCCGCCATCCGGTCGCGGGGACCGATTACATCAAGCGGCTGGTTGGCCTGCCGGGCGACAAGATCCAGATGCAGGGTGGGGTGCTTTACATCAACGGTGTCGCGGCGCCGCAGGAACCGGCGGGGACCTTCGCCGAGATCTACGAGCCGCAGGGCCCGATGCGGAACCTGCCGCAATGCGAGAATGGCGCTGTCGGCGCGGGCGGGACCTGCACCAAGAGCCGTTTCATCGAGACCCTCCCCGAAGGACGGTCGCACAGCATCCTGAACATCCGCGACAACGGGCCGGGGGATGACACCCAGGTCCTTACCGTCCCGGCCGGGCATTACTTCTTCATGGGCGACAACCGCGACAATTCGACCGACAGCCGCTATGACCAGCGCGCGGGCGGGGTGGGGATGCTGCCGGCGGAATATCTGATCGGCCGCGCCGACCGGGTGATCTTCTCCTCGGCCGGGTCGCGGATGCTGTATTTCTGGACCTGGCGGTCCGACCGCTTCTTCACGGCGATCGAGTGAGGCTTTCGGTCGAGCTTCTGGCCTTTCAGGGCCGGTTGGGGCACGTCTTCCGCAAGCCCGATCTTCTGGTGCGGGCGGTGACCCATGCCTCGATCGGCTCGGCCACGCGGCCGGACAACCAGCGGCTGGAGTTTCTGGGCGACCGGGTGCTGGGCCTCGTCATGGCCGAGGCGCTGCTGGCCGCCGATCCCGAGGCGCGCGAGGGGCAGCTGGCGCCCCGCTTCAATGCCCTTGTCCGCAAGGAGACCTGCGCCGACGTGGCGCGGGGGATCGGGCTGGGCGAAGTCCTGAAGCTGGGCCGGTCCGAGATGCTGACAGGCGGGCGCCGGAAGGAGGCGCTTCTGGGCGACGCGATGGAGGCGGTGATCGCGGCGGTCTACCAGGACGCGGGATTCGAGGCGGCGCGGGCCTTGGTGCTGCGGCTTTGGGGCGGGCGCATCGCGGCCGTGGAGCCGGATGCGCGGGATGCCAAGACGAGCTTGCAGGAATGGGCCCAGGCCCGGGGGATGCCGCCGCCGGCCTATACCGAGGCGGGACGCTCGGGCCCCGACCACGCGCCGCAATTCACCGTGCGGGTGACGTTGGCCAGCGGCGAGACGGCCGAGGCGACGGCCGGGTCGAAGCGGGTGGCGGAACAGGCGGCGGCGCGGATCTTGCTGGTGCGGCTGGAGGGCGGTGGAGCCTGAGCGGTGTCCACGGTGGGCAATCTGAAGATTATATATAAGTCATGAGGTTACGCGCGGTCATTTACCGCGTGTTAATTCCTGACCCCCTGCTCAGTTCGGCAGAACCGGCGGAAGCCTTCCCTTCTGCCGGGCCTCGCAGCGCCATAGTTTGCGGCGGATGCCGGGAGGCTCTAGCCCGCGATACTTGCCACCCGAGAATTTCGGCCAGTCGATCGCGAGGCCCGCGCGCACCATCTCGGCCGCAAGGTCGCGGCCGTCGGGCAGGTAGCATGTGGCTACGGTGCGGTCATGCGAAAGGCTGCCCTTGAACACGGCGCGGATTTCTTGCCCCTTGCACAGCTTCACCAGCGCCCATTTGGCCGTCTTGCCATAAGGATGGTCAAGCTCCGGCGCGTCGATGCCGGCGAGGCGGATCCGGGTGCCACCGAGGTCGAGGGTGTCGCCGTCGATGACCCAGGCCGTGCCGCGCTGTTCCAGAACCTCGACCACACTGATCTGGGTCGTTTGTCGGACGGTGGCCGCGCGCGTGTTCCAGGGAACGAAATCCTCGGTCACCGAGGTTTCCTGCCGGATCACAACTGCCTTGGGGCGCCGCGTGGCGGTAAGGGCACGGAGGAGACGGCGCAAGAGACCCAGTTCAATCGACTCGCAGTGGTAATCGCTGCAGGATGCCGCCGGGGACCGCCGATGCCAACTGGCTTTCGCGCCCGCTATTCTTTATGGGGCAGGCTGAACAGCAAGGGATCACCAAAGTCCATGACCACACGCGCGGGCTTCGTTGCCCTGATCGGAGAGCCGAACGCCGGCAAGTCCACGCTTCTGAACCGGATGGTGGGGGCGAAGGTCAGCATCGTCACGCACAAGGTGCAGACGACGCGGGCGCGGATCCGGGGGATCGCGATGGCGGGCGAGGCGCAGATCGTCTTCGTCGACACGCCCGGTATCTTCCGCCCCCGGCGGCGGCTGGACCGGAGCATGGTCAAGGCGGCCTGGGGCGGGGCCTCGGATGCGGATGTGATCGTCCTGTTGATCGAGGCGCATCGCGGGCTGACCGAGGGCGCGAAGGCGATCATCGACCGGCTGCGCGACGAGATGCCGAAGGGCAAGCCGGTGGCGCTGGCGATCAACAAGATCGACCGGGTGAAGGCGGAAACCCTGCTGGCGCTGGCCGAAGAGGCGAACAAGGCGTTTCCCTTCGCCAAGACCTTCATGATCAGCGCCGAGCGGGGCCATGGGGTGGAGGATCTGCGCGACTGGCTGGGGGCGAACCTGCCGGACGGCCCGTGGTTCTATCCCGAGGACCAGATTGCCGACCTGCCGATGCGGATGATCGCGGCCGAGATGACGCGCGAGAAGCTGACGTTGCGGCTGCATGAGGAACTGCCCTATCAGCTGACGGTCGAGACCGAAGCCTGGGAGGACAAGCCCGACGGCTCGACCCGGATCGACCAGGTGATCTATGTGGCACGCGACGGGCACAAGGGGATCGTCCTGGGCAACCGGGGCGAGACGATCAAGGCCATCGGCCAGGCCGCGCGGGCGGAGATCAGCGAGTTCCTGGGCCGGACGGTGCACCTGTTCCTGCAGGTCAAGGTGCGGCCGAACTGGCTGGAAGAGGCCGAGCGCTATTCGGAGATGGGGCTGGATTTCAAGGACGGCGATGCCTGAGGGCGCCGAGTTCTTCGAAGACTTCGGGCAGGTTCCTTTGAAGGAATTTGCTCGCGGTCCCGGTCTGGCGCGATGAGCCCGCGTCTTGCCAGTGGCGTCTGGGTCTCGGCCTATCTGACCCGGCTGCGGCTGGCGGATATCCCGGCCTATGTCACCGCGAAGGGCGATGCCGAGGCCGGGGCCGTGGTGGTGAAGGTGGCGCTGCTTGACGGCACCGCGCGGGCCTATGAGCGGCGGTCGGACCTGATGACCGGGGCACGGGCCTGGATCCTGCTGGCCGAGGGCGAGGAGCGCGAGGTCGATGCCTTGCTGTCGCGGACGAGGGCGCGGGACCCCGACCTCTGGGTGATCGAGCTGGAGGACCGGCAGGGGCGGACGCTTCTGGAGGAACCGGGCCTCAGCGATTGAAGCACACTGCGCCCCGGCCTTGGTGCGGGGTTGCGCTGAGGGGGGCAGGCACGGATAGTCCCGGCATGGACTGGCGCGACGAGGGGATCCTGCTGTCCATGCGGCCGCATGGCGAGAGCTCGGCGATTGTCGAGGTGCTGACGGCGGGGCATGGGCGGCACATGGGTGTGGTGCGGGGCGGTGCCTCGCGCAAGATGGCGGCCGTGTTGCAGCCGGGGATGGGGCTGATGCTCGACTGGCGGGCGCGGCTGGACGAGCATATCGGCAGTTTCACGGTCGAGCCTTTGAAGTCGCGGGCGCATCTGCTGGCGGACCGGCTGGCGCTGGCGGGGCTGATGGCGGTCTGCGCGCTGCTGCATGTGGCGCTGCCGGAGCGGGAGCCGCATCCGGCGCTGTGGCAGCGGACGCTGGCGCTGATGGACCGGCTGGGGCAGGAGGGCTGGACGGCGGATTATGTCCGCTGGGAGCTGTGTCTTCTGGAGGAGATCGGCTTCGGGCTGGATCTGGAGGTCTGCGCGGTGACGGGGGTGCGGCAGGGGCTGGCCTATGTCAGTCCGAAGACGGGCCGGGCGGTGACGGCGAAAGGTGCAGGGGACTGGGCGGATCGGCTCTTGCCGCTGCCGGAGGGGCTGGGGGGCGAGGGTTCCCTGCCGCGCGAGGCAGTGCTGGCCGGGCTGCGGCTGACCGGGTTCTTCCTTGACCGCGAGTTACGGCCCGTGTTGCACGATCGGCCCCTGCCCGAGGCACGGGCGCGGCTGCTGGACCTCTTGGGCCGACCGGCCTGAAACGACGCCGGATGTCGCGGGCGTGGCAGACGGAACCGGGCTTCGGCGGTCGAACTTGGGCATGGCCACCCGTTACCTGCCCCTTGCGCTGAGGCACAGCCCTACCCCCCGTATCGAGCATTTCGCACTGCTGGCGGGGCTTGATGCCTCGATCCGAGGGATGCTGATCTCGACCATGCCGCTGGTGGTCTATGACGCCTTGGGCGATGCGCAGACGACATCGCTTGTGTTCTTCCTGGCGGGGATCGTGGCGCTGGTCTGGGGGCTGATGGTGCCTTGGGCGACCAGCAAGCTGCCGAGGCGCTGGGTCTATACCGGCGGGGTCGCACTGTACCTTCTGGGCAATGCCCTGGGCGCGGTGGGGACGGTCTGGACGGTGCCCCTGGCGCTGATGTGCAATGCGATGGCGACGGTGACGATCTTCGTCTGCCTGAACGCCTATGTGCTGGACTATGTCGAGCGGGTGGACCTGGGGCGCAGCCAGTCGACGCAGATGGCCTATGCGGCCACGGCCTGGACGCTGGGGCCGATGTCGGGGGTCTGGCTTTACCACCAGCACCACGCGCTGCCCTTCCTGGCGGCAGGGGCTTTCGCGCTGGTGCTGATGGTCAGCTTCTGGGTCCTGCGGCTGGGCAATGGCAAGCAGATCCAGCGGGCGAAGGGACCGGCGGTGAACCCGCTGGGCTTTCTGGGCCGGTTCTTCCGGCAGCCGAGACTGATCGCGGGCTGGACCTTCGCGGTGATGCGCAGCTGCGGCTGGTGGGTCTATGTCGTCTACCTGCCGATCTTCTGCATCGAGGCGGGCCTGGGCGACAAGGTGGGCGGCATCGCGCTGTCGATCACCAATGCGCTGCTGTTCGCCGCGCCCGCGCTGAACCGGCTGGGGCGGCGGCTGTCGGTCCGCCGGTCGGTCCGGGTGGCCTTCGGGGTCTGCGGGGCGCTGTTCGTGGCGGCGGGGCTGGTCTCGGTCCTGCCCTGGGCGACGGTGGCGCTGGTCATGTGCGCCTCGGTCTTTCTGGTGATGCTCGACGTGGTGGGCGGCCTGCCCTTCCTGATGTCGGTCAAACCGAGCGAGAGGACCGAGATGTCGGCGGTCTATTCCAGCTTCCGCGACGTGTCGGGCATCCTGACGCCGGGCGCGGCCTGGCTGGTCCTTTGGGTCGCGCCGTTGCCGGGGATCTTCGTCGCGGCGGGGGCAGGGCTGCTGGCGTCTTGGGCGATCGCGGGGCGGCTGCATCCCCGGCTGGGCACCGCGCGTCCGTCGCGGGGCGGGGCCTAGCCTTCGCTGTCCTTCTGATTGGTCCCCCAGAGCAGGCGCTGGTCGCCGCCAAGTTTGGAATTGCCAAGCTTCTCGATCCCCCTGATCCGGGCGGTAAGGTCGGGGTCGGGGTTGAAGCGCAGGTAGGCCGGCAGCCAGGCCAGTTCGAACCCGCGTGGCTGCTTCTTGCCGCCCACGCTTTGCGTCTTGCCGGTCAGCGCCTCGACCGGGGCGGGGTCCTTCAGCCCGGCGAGGGTGAAGCGGACGATGCGGGGGATCGCCCGGTCGCAGATGGCAAAGAGATCGCGATCCGGCAACAGGGCGGCGGTCAGCACCAGCGGCCCGACGGCGTGAAGCTGGTAGTGCAGCGCAAGGCGGCCGCGCCACATCTCGTTCGGAAGGCTGCCGTCGGGGGCGGCAGTGCAGGCGACCAGTTCGGCCGAGCCCGCGCCCCAGTCGATCAGGGCCGGGTCGTTGAGGATGAGCCCGATCTGCGTCACGGCAAGACCGGCCCAGGCGCGAAGGTTGTTCTGCGAGGCGCGGGGCGGGGCTTCGGTGTCGAAGAAGGTCATGGTCTGGCGGGCGCGGGCGGCGAGCCAGTCCTCGATCCCTTGGTTGGCGAGATCGGGGCGGGCCGCGATGGCCGCGCCATAGGCGAAGGCGATCCCGCCCGCGCGAGAGGGCGCCGAAAGGTTGGCGCCTTGCGTTTTCAGGTCGCTGAGGGCGTCGGCTTCGGCCCAGGGCAGGATCAGGGCAACGACACATTCGGCCGCCTCTTGCGCCGCCTCCGGCTCGGTCTCGGGATCGTTCAGGCGGTCGGTCAGGCGGGCGAGGTCGTTGATGTAATCGTCGATCGGCTTCAGCGCGGCGGTGACGGCGCGGTCGGAGGCTTCGTCAAAGTCGCTGCGGTTCTTGCTGTCGGCGGTGTAGCGGCTGCCGAAGCCCAGCGAGACCACCGGATCGGTCCCGGCCGGGCAGGCCGGGGCCTCTTGCTGTTGCGGCGGGGCGTCCTGGGCGGCCAGCGGCGGGGCCAGCAGGACCAGCCCGAGGGCGAGGGGGCGCAGGGTCATTGTCCGACCTCCGTCGTCAGGTCCAGGGTGCGCAGGCGCTGGGCGGCATCGGCGCTGCCAAGGTCGGCGGCCTTTTGCAGCCAGGCGACCGCCTCGTCGCGCGAGGCGGGGACGCCGATGCCGAAGACCAGCGCCTCGGCGTAATCCAGCATGGCGGCGGGTTCCCCTGCCTCGGCCGCGCGGCGGAGCCAGTCGGTGGACTCCAGCACTTCGGCCGGAGTCTGTGCGGTTTGCCGGAGGAGGAGGGCGTATTCGCGCATGGCGGCGGAATTCTCCGCCTCGGCGGCCGTGAGGTAAAGCGCGGCCTCGTCGATGCTGCGGTAGGCGATGGTGCGGATCTCGGGCGTCGCACTGCGCAGGCGGGCGAGGGTGGAGGGCAGGTCCTCGGGCGTGCTGGCGGCGACGAGATCGACGTAAAGCTCGGCCGAGAGGGCCGGGTCATAGCCGGGAGCGTTGCGGCGGGAGTATAGGTTGAGCAGCCGGTGGATCGCCGTCTTGCTGCCATCGGCGCGGGCGGCCTGATACCAGGCGAGGATGCGGTCGCGGTCGGCGTCGGTGGCGTGCCGGGTGAGCACGTCGCCGAGATCGGCCATGAGCCGCCCGCGATCCTGGGCCAGGTATTCGGCAATGCCAAGCCAGCGGTCCATGAGCTCCCGGTTGCCCGCCCGGCCAAGGGCATCGGCCATCCGCAGCGATTCGTCGAAGGTGCAGGCGGTGATGGCGGTGGCGCGAGCGGTGTAGTCGGCGAAGGTCGCGGGATCCTTGACCTGTGGCAGCGCGAGGAGGAGCGCGTCGAAATCGCCCCTGGCGTCGATCGTCTTAGCGTAGCGGGCATGAACGGCGGCCGGGTCGGGGAACTGCTCGGGATCGGCGAGGGGGAGCAGCGCCATGGCATCGCCCATGCCACGGTCGGCGAGCGGGAGGAGAAGCTCCAGCGCCTCGGCCTGGGAAGCGGGGGTGATGTAGCCGTCGTCGAGCAGCGCTTCGGCCAGCTGGGCCTGGGCGGAGAGTTCACCCATCGCCACCGCCTCGCGGAAAAGGTCCAGCGCGGCGGCCCGGTCCTGCGGATTGCGGGCGGCTTTCAGGGCAAGGCTGGCCCGGGCCGAGGTGACGCCGGGGAAGCGGGTGGCGTAGCTGTGCCAGAAGTCCAGCGTCTCGGCCGGGGCGCCGCGCAGTTCCAGAAGGTGCATGTATTGCGCGATGGCGGTGATCCGGCCGGTGAGCGCCTGGGTTTGGATCTCGGCCTCCAGGATCGGGTCGGGGTTGGCGGCGAGGACGACAAGATCGGCCGGGCCATAGTCCACGGCATTGGTCGCGGTGCTGTCGGCGGCGCGGACCCAGTAATCGGCCTCGGCCACCTGGGGGGCGTCGGGGGCGCGGCAGATATAGGCGTTCGAAAGTTCAAGGAGCGGGTCCACCTCGCCTGCCGAAACGACGACCTGGATGAGCTGGTCCATCACCGCGTAGAACTCGGCCGGGTCTTTCCCGGCGCGGAACCGCATGGCGGCGGTGCGTTCAAGGGCCGAGTATTCCCCCAGCGCGATGGCGCGGTCGAGAAGCTCGCGCGCCTCGCTCTCACCCGCCCAGCGGCCCTTTTCGGCGAGGATGTGGTCGGCCATGGCGATGAGCGCCCAGGCGGGGGCTTCGGGCGAGCCGGTGAGCTTTGTCAACGCCGTGACATAGCGCGGTGTCCATTCCGGGTCACGACGGGACTGCGCCTGCAGGAAAAGGACGTGGCTGGCCGCGCCGGGGGCCCAGCCGCTGTCGCCTGCCGCGCGGTAGGTTTCGTCGGCGGCGGCCAGATCGCGTGGCATCAGCGCGCCGTCGGCCTGCAGGCGGGCGAGGGTCGCCTGCGCGTAGGGCAGGCCCGCCTCGGCGGCGGCGGTCAGGTAGTGGAGGAGGATGTCATTGTCCTTGGGCAGATCCTCGGCCCGCAGGTGGATCTCGGCCACCCGCCAGGCGGAGAGGGCATCGCCGAGATCGGCGGAAAAGCGGTACCAGCGTTCGGCCAGCGCCGCGTCGCGGGTGACGATGCGGCCGTTCATGTATTCGCGTGCGATCCGGTTTACCCGGTCGCAGATCAGGGGGTCGAGCTTGCCGAGAAGCGCGCCGAAGGCCATGGTCACGCCCAGTTCGGGGGCCACGTCCCAGCCGGGGATCGGACGGCCGGAAATCTCGCGTTCCACAAGTTCGAGGATGGCGTCGGCATTGCCGCCGAAGGCCGCGGTCAGGAGGAGTTCCTCACCCTGTTCGATGTCGCGCTCGATGCCGACGCCGCGGATCAGGTAGCCCGCCAGCAGATGCTGCGCCCGGGGCGTCTGGGTCAAGTCCATCGCGGCGAGCTTGTCCACCAGCTTTTCACGCTGGAGTTCGGCCAGTCGGCCGGTGGCAAGCAGAAGCTCGATCCGGTCGATGACCATGTTCGCCTCGGAATAGCTGGGATCGAACTGGCGCAGATTGGCTTGCACGGCGGCGACAAGATCGAACCAGCCGACCGGGTCCAGTTCGATCAGGCGGCGCAGGTCGCGCTTGATGACGGCGGTATCGGTCTCGGGCGGCTGGGAGGGGTCGACCCCCTCCCATTTCGCGACCAGCGCCTCGTCCGAGAGGTTGCGGTCGCAGATCGGGGCCGAGGTCAGCACCGGCGGTTCGAACACCAGGTCCACCGTCTGCGCCGGAAGGGCAGAGGGCAAAGCGAGAAGCAGAAGGGTGGCTAGCGTGCGGTGCATCGTCGGGCCTTTCCGTCAGTTGGATTTCGCCAGCGCGTTGGGCGTGGCGGTCGCGGTGTAGCTGCCGCCCGAGCCGCTGAGCACGATGGCAACGCCTTCGCGGCGGACAAGGTTCACGGCAGGAATGGTGGCAACCACGGTTTCGCCGTCGCGCACCTCGAAATCGAGCGTCAGCGGCGCCTTCAGCGCCACCGCCCCGCCATCCCCTGCAGCCACGCCTTCGATCGCCACGGCCTTGGCCTGCGGAACGTAGAGATCGACCTGGGGCAGGTCCGTGAGGTTGTAGAAGGTCACGTCGGCCTGTGCCGGGTTGCGGGTGATCTTGTCCACCACCAGAGCCGAGCTGCCATCGGCCCCCACGACGAAGGAATAGAAGGTGGCGGGCTGGATCGCCTCGGTCGCCGAGGTTTCGCCCGAGGTGATCTGCACCTCGCTGGCCCCGTCGATCACAACATAGGGGGTGACGCCCCCCTCGACGCTGTCAAAGCTTGCGGACTGGATCACCGCGACGGGGGTGCCGGCGTCCACGACACGGACGAAGGTGGAATTCGGGCTGGCCACATCCTCATAAAGGCTTGTGTCCTGCGCCAGGGCGGCGGTTGCGGCCAGGGCGGCCAGCGGAAGGGTCCAGGCGATATGTTTCATGAATCGTCTCCTTTGGGGGTTGGACAAAGTGTGATGGCCGAGCTTTCGCCGAGCGGCCGGTCGAAGCGGACGTCCACGCGGACAAGGTCCGGTTGCCAGTAGGGCGCGAGTTTGAGGAAGAAGCGCCCGGTCGCGCGCAGGCGGTCGCCACGTTCGATGCGGACGCTGCGGGTGATCCCCGAGGCGCTTTGCAGCATGACCGTCGCGGTCCGCGCGCCGTCGCTGCCGTGGTCGAAGAGGAAGGCGTCATCGGGCGTCAGGCGGCCGGGTTCGAACCGGGCGGAGAGGATGTTGTCCTCGGCCGTGGTCTCGGTCGCGATGTCGCAGGGAGGGCCTGCGGCGAGGATCAGCTCGTCCATCGTCAGGGGCCCGTATTGCGCGAGGCTGTTGTAGATCGGGTTTTCCCAGACCAGGAAGGTCGGCCGGTCCCGGGCGAAGTCGCGCGAGGTGAGGTAGGAGGTCATCGAGCCGAACTGGTTGCCGCCGGTGATGGCGTAATTGACGACCTCGATCCCGGAATATTCCGAGAGGAAGCCGGCGAAGTTGTTGATCGTGCTGTCGGAAAACGAGGTCCCGACAAGGACGAGGCTGGCCTCGGTCTCATCGGTGCCGAAGATGTCGAGCGTGCCTTCGGTTTCGGGTTCGGCGAAGATGTCGGCGGCACCGTCGACCGGGGTGGCGGCCTGGGTGGTGGTCCAGGTCGTGGCCTGGACCGGGGGGAGCGTTTCCTTGCAGTAGGTCTGAAGCTCGCGCCGGAGGCCGGAGAAGGCGGTTTCGGCCGGTCCTTCCGTTGAGGTGAAGGTGAGCGGGGTCACGTCGGCATAGGCGGGGTGGGCGCGGATCAGTTCGCCGATGGCTTGGGCGGCGAGGCGGGCGCCGGTGGGCGTCCAGTGGAAGTCGGCCTGGAAGAAGACCTTTTCATCGGGGTCGGCCCCCAGCATCGCGGTCATCAGGTCGGGGGCGGGGACGCCGGCGGCGTTCAGGCGATCGGTCACGTCGGCGTAGTTGGCCTGCATCGTGGCGGCGTCATATCCATAGGCCGAGGCCTCGGGCGGGAGAAACTGCGGCATGGCCTGGCCCTTGGTGGGCACGTTGACGAAGACCAGCGTCGTCCCCTGTTCGGCAAGGGCGCGCGTGAGCTGGGCGAGTTGCCCGACCACGATGTCATCCATCGGGTGTTGCAGCCGCAGGTCGGCCTGGACGCGGTAGAAGACACCGTCCCGACCCTCGATGCTGGCCGAGGGGGCAAAGTCGGTGCGGGCGCAGCCGAACTGCGAGTCCTGCGCCCAGAGCGGGGCGGGGGAGAGGATGGCCAGAAGGATCGCGGCGCGGATCATGGGGTGGCTCCTTGCAGGGTTGCGGGGCGCGGGCGCGGGTGGACGGGGCCGACCTGCCGGGGGAAGATCTCGGGCGCGCCACCGGAAAGCTGGTTGAGCAGGGTGAGCGCGATGGACTGCACGCCGGGGTCGGGGCTTTCCAGCGCCAACTCCAGCGCGGGTCGGGCGGCCTCGGGGTCGGGGGGCAGGCCGGGGGCTCCGGTGAAATGGCTTTGCGCTAGGCGCACGGCGGCCTTGTGATCGCCGCCCCTGGCCGCCGTCATCAGCAGGTCCCGCGCGGTCGGCACGTCCTGGTCGAAGGGTGCCCCACGGAGCAGGAGGTCGGCGAGGCCAGCCGCCGCCACCGGATCGCGACGGGATTCGCGGTCCAGCACCTCGCGGATGTTGCGCAACCGGGCGGGGGTGAATTCGGCCTTGCCGCCGCGCAGGATGGCGATCAGGCGCGGGATGGCGAAGTCGCGGTCGGCGTAGACGGCGATGGAATAGTAATGCGCTGCATCATCAAGGAAGGCCGGGTCCTGCCGCGCCTCCAGCCGTTTGGCATAGCGGGCGGCGGCCAGCCCTTCGCCCGCGTCGGCAAGCTGTTGCAGGCCGCGGTCCGAGATGTTCGCCCCCGCCAGCATCGACTTGCGCAGGTCCTTCAGCCGGGGGCTGGCCGCAATGGCCGGGGGCAGCACCACATCGGCCGCGACCGGCGTGGCCAGGGCAAGGAGAGCCATGAGGAGCCCGATATGCCAGCGCCGGTCACGCACCGCTCTTCTCCGTCGCGGGGCCGCTCCAGAGCGCGGGGTCGGTCAGATAGCGCACCGGGAATTCCCAGATTACCACCTCGGGCGGGGCGGTCTGGAAATCGTCCGAGGCGAGGTAGTCGAGCATCGGTCGCGCCGGACCCTGGCCCTCCACGGCAAGGTTCAGCACGTCGCGGCCAAGGGCGAGTTTCAACGCCTCGGCGAAGCTCCACGTCGGGTTGGCCGAGTAGGAGGTGCCGATGAGGAGCGTGGCCCCGGCCTCGGTCCCGGCGAAGATGTCGGCGGCGGAGTCGGTGGTCTCGGCAGTGTAGGGGGTGGCGCTTTCCGGCATCAGGCCCAGCGTCGGCGCAAGGTCGTCGGTGGTGACGAAGGACACGAGGTCGCCGGTGAACTGCGTCTCGGGCAGGGTGCGGATGGTGAAATCGGTGTCGCCCAGGGCGACAAGGCCCGATCCGGCCAGCGCGCGGGCCACGCCCTCGGCCCCGCGGGGGGTCCAGTGGGTGTCGGTGCGGAAGAAGGCCGCGCGCCATTCCGCGTCCAGCCGCAGCGCGGCGCGGGCGTCGAGGGTGGCGATCCCGCGGTCGTCGAGACCGGCGAGGAAGGCGTCGTAGAGCGTGGCGATACCCTCGGCGGTCGCCGTGTCGCTGTGGGCCACGTGTACGTCCAGTTTGCCGGGGACCGGGATGACGACAAGCTGCGCGCCCGCACGTTCCAGCCGGTCGCGGATGCGGTCGATCCGGTTGAGCGAGGCGTCGAGGTCGTCCGTCAGCGGGCGGATTTCCTCGGCCGTGAAGAGCCAGCCATCGGGGCCGATGAGCACGCCCTTCCGCCCCTCACCCAAGGCCATGTAGCGCAGCGCCCCAAGCGTGCCGATCGCGGTTTCGCGGTGGGGAAGCGACTGGCGGTAGACGCTTTCCATCCGCGCCGTCGGGCCGCCCGAAAGGAGGTCGCGCGTCAGCTCGGCCCGGTCGGGGAACTGCGCATAGCCGAGGTTCACCACTGCGGCATAGCCAAGGAAGGTGGCGGGAAGCAGGAAGCGCGAGGCCCTGAGGATGGGTTGCATGGGCGGCTCCTAGAACTGGAAATAGAGGAAGGGGGAGAAGCTCTGCTCGGCCAGGCGCATGACGGCGAGCGCGAAGATCAGCGTCGTCGCCAGCGCGGGGAGGAGCGTGCCGGTGGCCTCGACCCGGCCCTCGGGCGTGACGGCGTGATAGCGCTGGCCGAACCAGTCGGTGAGCACCGGCTCGAAGCTGGCCAGCATGACGGCAAGGAGCAGGACGGCGAGGCTTTCCCGGCTGATCTGGAGGGCGATGTCGATCGGCAGGGCCCAGCCGTTCGCGCCAAGCATCCCGGCGTAGAAGTCCATCGCGAGGCCCACATGGGTCGCGCGGAAGGCGACCCAGCCGATCAGCACGATCAGAAGCGTCCGGGCGATGCGGGCCGCGGTCTTGGGCGCGCTGGCCATGCCGGTCGCGCGCTCCAGCGCCAGCCAGCCGCCATGCCAGGCGCCCCAGAGGACAAAGGTCCAGTTCGCGCCGTGCCAGAGGCCGCCCAGCAGCATAACGGTCATCAGGTTGACATAGGTCCGCCCGCCGCTGATCCGGTTGCCGCCAAGCGGGATATACAGGTAATCGCGCAGCCAGACCGACAGGCTGATGTGCCAGCGCCGCCAGAACTCGGTGATCGACCCCGAGATATAGGGCGTCTGGAAGTTCTCCATGAAGCGGAAGCCCATCATCAGGCCAAGGCCGATGGCCATGTCGCTGTAGCCGGAGAAGTCGAAGTAAAGCTGAAGCATGTAGGCGACGGCCCCCAGCCAGGCGAGCGGCGCGGTCGGGTCGGGGGTGGTGAAGGCAAGGTCGGCGATCGGGGCAAGGCTGTCGGCAATCAGGACCTTCTTGCCCAGCCCGATGGTAAAGCGCGCCATGCCGTCGGCGAACTTGTCGGCGGTATGGGTGCGGGCGCGGAACTGGTCCTCAAGATCCTTGAAGCGCAGGATCGGCCCCGCGACGAGCTGCGGGAACAGCGAGATGAAGGCGGCGAAGTCGAAGAAGTTGCCGGTGGCGCTGGCGTCGCGGCGGTAGACGTCGACGAGGTAGCTGATCGACTGGAAGACGTAGAAGGATACGCCGATCGGCAGGATCAGGCGCCAGTGGATGCCAAGGCCCGCAGTGTCGGTGCCAAGAAGGCTGGCAAAGCTGTCGAGGAAGAAGTTGAGGTATTTGAACACCCCCAGCACCGCCAGACAGCCGGCCGTGCCGATCCCGCAGGCCCAGGTTGCCCGCCGCGTGCCAAGGTTCGCGGCGATCAGGCGGCCGAAGGCATAGGTCCAGAGCGTCGTCAGGATCAGCAGAGCGAGGAAGTCGATCCGCCACCACGCGTAAAAGGTCCAGGACCCCGCAAGGATCAGCACCGAGCGGTAGCGGAACGGCGTGAGGTAGTAGAGCCCCAGAAAGAGCGGCAGGAACAGGAACAGGAAGGTTTCCGAAGAGAAGACCATCTGGTTACTCCGACTTGCAGGGGGCGTCGGCGCCGGGTTTCGTGCCGAGGGCGACGGGGATGACCAGGGCCTCGCCCGCGGTCAGGTAGGGGCCGAGCCATGGCGCGAAGTCCCCGGCGAACTGACGCGGGATCTGGTCGGAGAGGTCGTTGCCGGTCAGGCGGACCTCGCCCAGACCGGCGGCGCGGAGGCCCTCGCGGTTTCCGGCGAGGACGTTCCCGGACAGGGCGACAGGGGCCTGGCCAGAGCGGTCCTGCAGCTCGATCCCGGCGGAGCCGTTCCGGTGGATGGCGTTGCCGGTGACCTCGGCATGGGAGGTGCCGACAAGGCGGAGGCCTGTGGTGCGGTTGATGGCAAGGATGTTGCCGCGGATCGTGACGCAGGCGGAGGGGCCAAGGACGATGCCCGCGCCGTCGTTGTCCAGCACCACGTTGCCGGACAGGATGAGGCCGGTGGCGATGCCGTCGATCTGCACCCCGTTGCCGCCGCCCGACAGGATGCGGTTGTCCGTGACACGCAGCTTCGCCAGTTGCCCGGTCAGGCGCAGACCCGCGCCCTGGCCGGTGTCCTGGATGCGGTTGCCGGTCAGGGTCACGCTCTGGGCATCGGCCACGCGGATCGCCGCGCCGCCCGCGCCGGTGACACGGTTTCCGGCGAGGATCAGGCCGTTGGTCCCCTCGAAGCCGAGGCTGTGGACCCTTGTGACGCGGCTGGCGGTCAGGCTGGTGGGGAAGACCGGTTGCAGGAGGCCCGCGGTCAGGACGGAAAGGCCGTGGAACGGGGCCGGGCCGGGGAAGCCGAGATCCTGGAAGGCGGCGCTGTCCGCATACAGCGCGCCCTGGCCTGCGATCAGGAGGAAGGGGCGGAAGTCGGGGACGGTGGCGTTCTGCCCCGCGTCGCCGCGGATCGTGGCGCCTTGCAGCGAGACGGCGCCGAAGCTGAGGAGGAAGGCCCCGGCCTCGGTGTCCAGATCAAGCACCTGACCGGGGGTCAGGGCCAGGGCCGCGCCGGGCCAGACGACCAGCGGGCGGGTGAGGTGCCAGACCTGGCCCTTGCGGCGAACCAGATTGCTGGCGGCAAGGTCGTCCAGTCCCGCGGTGCCGGACAGGATCTGGACCACGTCCGACCGCCCGCCCTGCGCGCGTTGCAGGGTAAGCTGGCCGTTGCCGCCGACGAGGATCGAAAGCTGGGTCAGTGCGGCCTGGATTTCCCCGGTCTCGACCCGGACGGCGGCGTCCGGCAGGGCGGGGGCAGCTCGCGCGGTCGGGGTTTCGGTGCCGCCGGCCAGCCGCCGGGCGAGGGCGGCAAGGACCTCGGCCCCACCGCCTTGGTCCAGCACATGCCGGACCGCGCCCAGCACCGCCGGGGGGTCGGCGGCGACCGGGGCGGGGAGGGCGGCCAGAAGCGCCAGAAGGGCGGCGGCGGGGCGCATCATATAGCCTCGGTCACGACCTGCGCGCCGTTCTGCGGCGCGGGTGGGACAAGGCGGGGCGTCGTCTCGGCCATGTTGCGAAACATCAGGTGGATCACCTTGAGCTCGCTTTCGGCCGCGTTGGTGAGCGGCAGCGCGTGGTCGGGCTCGATTGCGATGGTCTGGCCCGGGCGGAGCGTGACCTCGGCCCCGTCGACGGTGCAGCGTCCCTCGCCCGCCATGACGGTGAGCAGGCTCGGGCCAAGCCCGGTGCCGTTGACCTGGACGCTTGCCCGGCGGCGCAGGGTCATCACCCGCATGTCATGAGCCTTGTCCGAAGTCAGTGTCTCGAGCCGTCCCCAGGGCATTTCGCGCACGGTATGGCTGGCGACCTCGCGACGGCCCTGGGACTTCAGGAGGTCCACCAGTTCCTTCACATCCTGCGAGTGGTCGCGCTGCGTGATCAGCACCGCGTCCGGAGTGTCGATCACCACCATGTCCTGCATCCCGATCACCGCAACCAGACGGGATTCGCTTTGGATCAGGGAGTTGCGGGTGTTCACCGTAACCACGTCGCCATGCAGCACGTTGCCGTCCGCATCCGGTTCCGAGATCTGGTAGACCGAGTTCCAGGCACCCACGTCGTCCCATTCGACGCCGTGCAGCGGTGCCAGCGCGATGGCGGGGGTGCGCTCGAAGATCTGCCGCTCGGTCGGTTCGTTCGCAGCGCGGCGAAAGGCGGATTCGTCCAGAACGATGCCCAGGCTGCGGAACTCGGCCCCGTCGACGGCGGCGGTGACGGCGGCGTGGGTGGTGGGATCAAGGCGGCGGAATTCCTCGATCAGGGTCTGGGCGCGCATCAGGCTGATGCCCGAGGCCCAGTAGACCCCGCCGCCGTCGATCAGCCGCTTGGCATGGTCGTAGCCGGGTTTCTCGACGAATTGCGCGACGCTGTGGAGGCCAGCGTAATCCGTGACCGCCCCGCCGTCGGCGATATAGCCGTAGCCGGTCTCGGGATAGGTCGGGATCACGCCGAAGCTGACGATGCGCCCATCCTGCGCGGCGGTGGCCATGCTGGTGATGATCCGGTTGATGTCGCCCTTGATCATGTGGTCCGAAGGCAGGACCAGCAGCATCGCCTCGGGGTCCTCACGCCAGGCGCAGATCGCGGCGGCAAGAACGGCGGGTCCGGTGTTGCGTCCGACCGGTTCGCCGATGACGCGGCCTTTCAGTTGCAGGTCGTCCAGCTGACGGTGGACCAGCGCGGCCTGGCGCGCGTTCGTCACGACGATCGGCTCGGCAAAATCCGGGCCGCGATGACGCTGGACGGTGGCCTGGAAATAGGTCGGGCTGCCCTTGCCGAGGGTGGGCTGAAACTGCTTGGGCTGTTCGACCCGGCTCATCGGCCAGAGACGCGAGCCCATGCCACCGCACAGGACCACGGGAGTGATGGAATGTGTCATTGTGCATCTGCCTTGGTTTCAGGGGTTGAACGGGCGAAGAGCGGGCGCAGAAGGCCGGGTCCGGGGCGGCGGAGCGTCACCTCGGCGAGCTGGCCCACACGATCATCGGTCAGCGCCGCGTCGGGGGTCAGGCGGAAGGTCACGGGTTCGCCGGGTGCGGCCGTGCCGAGGGTGGCGAGGCGGGCGGTGATCTCGCTGCCGTCGGCGAAGCTCACCTCGACCGCGCCGGCGCGGGACAGGTCCAGCAGTTCCTCGGGCAGGGCGGTTCCGGTCAGGGTGACTCCGGCATCGGGCGGCGAGGCCCGCAGGACCGGGTCCCCGGCAAAGACGGTCGATCCTTCCTCGACGCCCAGCAGCTGGACCTGGCAATCGCAGGGCAGCACGACCGAGAGGGTCTGCCCGGTATTGGCGCGGATCGCGAAGGCGACCTCGCCCGCCTTGGCCTCGGGGTTCAGGAAGTCGATCTGCCCGGTGGCGGTGGCGGCGAGGGTCTGGCCCTCCAGCGTGGCCAGGGCGGGGGTGGCCAGCGTGCGGGTGAAGACGCGCTGGTGGACCTTGCCGGCGACCAGGCCGATCAGGAGAAGCGTCAGCGCCAGCAGGGCAAGCGTCCCGCCCAGCCGCCGCGCGCCCCGTCCGTCAGGGGCAGCCGTCCCCTTCTTCTGTGCCCCCGCCGGGCGGATCGCCAGCGTATCGCCCAGCGTGACCAGATCGCCGGCGATATGCGCGTTCATCAGGTGGCGCAGTTGCGGCAGATGCTCGCCCAGGGGATCGAGGAACTCCAGCGCGGCGATACCGCGGGCGGGGTCGGTGTCCAGGATGCGGACCTCGATCGACAGCGCCACGACGAAGCCCTGGAAGGGAAAGACGAAAAGCGCAAGCCGCTCGGTTCCGGAAGCGTGGGGATCGATCAGCCCGCCGATCCCGGCCCGGACCAGCGAGAGGCCGCGGCCCTGATACTGGCGGCCATCGATCTCGACGTGGAAGGGCATGTCGAGCATCGGGTGCTCTCCCGGCCCGGTGAGGGGGGAGGCGGATGGTGCGGTGAGGGTCGCGTGTTCCAAGGGGCGGTCCTTTCCTGGCAGGGGTCAGACGAGGCCCGACAGCAGCATGACCCCGAAGGTCAGCCAGCCGAGCGCGAGGGCGTGGACATAGGTGGAGCCAAGCGCGCGAAGCCGAAGGCCAAGGGCCGGGCGGTCGGCGTGTCCGGTGGATTGGCGGGTCCAGCGCTGGCGGTCGAGGCGGAACAGCACATAGCTTTTCACCGCCGCGCCAACGATCTGGCCGAAGTAGAGGAGCAGGGGCCAGGTGATGGGAAAGCCCCGGCCGCGGACGCTGGCCAGCACCCAGCAGAAGATGTAGCGGGTCGCCATGACCCAGGCGAGGTAGGCCGGGATCACCAGGGGCTCGAGGAAGAGGGCGGCCAGCACGACCGAGATCGGGCCCGCAAGCGTGGTCCAGATCCCGACCTTCTGGTCGAGGATCGACCACCAGGTGAAAGGCCCGATCTGCGACGGCCGCAGGGCCAGCGCCCGGCTGTTGGTCCGCAGCATGTTGCCGAACCAGCGGATCATCAGCGTGACCGCGCTGTCGGCGAATCCCGGTTTCGGCTGCGTTTCCATCGAGACCGAGGTCACGTCGGGCAGATAGAGCATCCGGTAGCCGCGCTGGAGGAGCCAGAACCAGGTCGACTTGTCATCCCCGGTCAGGAAATCGACGCGGCCAAGGCGCCAGTGATCGATATGGTCGTGCTGGACCAGCCGGATGAACTCGGGCTGGGTGGCAAGGTCGGCGCGGAAGACGGACATGCGGC
>JARFTV010000050.1:0-4069 GCA_029289325.1 Alphaproteobacteria bacterium | reverse complement strand
GGCCGGTCAGGGTAAGGACGCGACCGGACAGGCCCATCGAGCTCATCATCATCTGGCGCTGGGTGAAGCGCAGGGCGAACCAGTCGGCGAAGAGGCTGGGCGCGATCTCGGCCGCCTCATCCGTGGTCAGCGCGCCGACGGAAGGATCGGTGAAGAACGGGGCGGAGGCGGTCACGATATCGGGCGGCACGCAGCTGTCGCCATCGACCAGAAGCAGGATGTCGCGGCGCGAGGGGGCCTGGCGGCCGATCAGGCGCAGGGAGCGGGCGAGGGCGTCGCGCTTGCCGGTGCCGGGAATCTGGTCGATCACGACCTCGACCCCGGTCATGTCCACATCCATCAGCGCCTGGATCCGCTTGATCAGGCGCTGATCGGCGGTGTCGACGACCGAGGCGACGATGGTCGCGCCCCCCGGAGCCTGTGCGGCCGCGCGGAACAGGGCCTGAAAGACGCGCTGGGTGACGGCAGGGTCGATCTTGTAGCTGGTGACAAGAAAATAGGCATGGCCCTGCACCGGCTGCGCCGCATGGGCGGCATGGGCGCGCGCCTTCAGCCGAGGATAGGCGATCCGCAGGTAGATGACCGCGCGCAGGTAGTTGACCAGCGCCCAGCCATAGCGCCAGGCTCCGACCAGACCCACGACGATCAGCCCCTCGGAAACATGCCCCAATGCTCCCGGCGGAATGCTCAGCGCCAGAAGCGCGAGCACCGCCAGGTAAAGCAAATGGCCCAGGATGAGGCGCGCGCGGTGCATCACCAGCAGATCCCCTGGTAAAGCCCGTCGGACCGCTGGCCCGGCATGATCCGGGTCAGGTCCACGATCGGGCGGTTGCCCATCGCGGCCCGAAGCGGCGGGATCGCCTCATCATAGCTGTTCCCGATAAGCACGATGTCGGACCGTTCGATCAGGTCGTCGATCGAGCCGACGAGGCGGCTGCCAAGCTGGATGTCGCCATCAAGCCCGCGTCCTGCGGCAGTCGTGTCGCTGGCGAAGGCCTCCCGCACGAAGGGGTCGTAGACCGAAAGCTGCATCCCGCGCCCGATCAGCCGGGTGGCCAGCTCGGCCAGCGGGCTTTCGCGCAGATCGTCGGTCCCCGGCTTGAAGCTGATTCCGACCATGCCGATCCGCGTCTTGCCCGAAGCCTCGATCATCGCCTCCGCCCGGCGGATCTGGGCGGCATTGGCCACCAGGACGGCGTCAAGCAAGGGCGAGGCGACCTGGTGGTCGGCCGCGAAGGTCCGCAGCGCGCGGACGTCCTTGGGCAGGCAGGACCCCCCGAAGGCAAAGCCCGGGCGGAGGAAGTGGGGACTCATCGACACCTTGCGATCCGAACACAGGATCGACATGACCCGCTGGCCGTCCAACCCGGCGGCCTTGGCAATGTTCCCTATCTCGTTCGCGAAACTGACCTTGACCGCGCGCCAGGCGTTCGAGGTGTATTTCACCATCTCGGCCGTCGCGAGGTCGACGAGGTTGATCTCGCAGGGCAGATCCCGGTTCAGATCGGTCAGCAGCGTGCCTGTCGCCGGGTCGAGCGCGCCGAAGACGATCAGGCCGGGATCAGCATAGTCCTGGATGGCGGTGCTTTCGCGCAGGAACTCCGGGTAGTAGCCGACGCCAAAGTCGCGGCCGGCCTTCTTGCCGGAGGCCTGTTCGAGGATCGGGATGCAGACGTCCTGCATCGTCCCAGGCACGATGGTGGAGCGCATGATGACCGAGTGGAAGCCGGGGTGGTCGGCGAGCGCGCGGCCGATCTGGGTGCAGACCGCCTTGACGTAATCCAGCCCGATGGAATGGTCGGCGGCAGAGGGAGTGCCGACACAGACGAAGGAGGCCTCGGCCGCATGGACCGCCGCCGTGACGTCGGTCGTGGCGGTAAGCCGACCCTCGGCCACCACTTTCGCGATCAGCTCGGGCAGGTCGCGTTCGACGATGGGCGAGCGTCCGGCATTGATGGCCGCCACCTTGCCGGGGTCGACATCGACCGCGATCACCTCATGCCCGTCGCGGGCCAGACAGGCCGCCGAGACCACCCCGACATAGCCGATTCCAAACACTGCAAGCCTGGTCATATGCTCCGTCCTCATTTCCCGCCGGGCGGGTTTTCCGTTCTGCGCTGCAGCATTGCGAGCGCTTGCCAATAGGGTAGGCACGAAGGGCAAATCTGAAAGTCGGGGAGAAACCCCACGGGAATCCGGGGGTTTGCCCGACAAGGCTGCGGGCGCTCCTGACAATTAAACCCGCGGTGTAAGGAAAATCCTGACAGGAGATGCTGCAGGTGCGAAGTGTGGCTGACCGCCCCATCAGACGGCAGAAAAGCTGCAATGAATGCCGGCGCGAAGCCTCAGCCGGCGGTGAGGCGGGCCCCTTCGACCCAACCTTGGGCGATGGCGAATTCGACAATCTGGCGCCGGCCCGAAAGGTTCAGCTTGCTGGAGCCGCGGGCCTTGTAGGTTTCGATCGTCTTGGAGGAGAGGTCGAGCTCCTTGCCGATCTCCTTCATCGACTTGCCATGGGCCACGGATTTCAGCACGAAAAGCTCCCGCTCGGACAGGCAGGCGTCCTGGGGCGGAAGGGTTGGCGGGTCTTCGGCACCCGGAGTGGGCGCGATCGCCGCCGCAAAGGCTGCATCAATGAAAATTCCACCCTGGGCCGCGGTGAACAGGGCGATCTTGAGTGTCTCGAAGGACACGGTCTTGGGCAGGATCCCGCGGAAACCCGCGGCGATACAGGCCCGAGCAAGACTGACCGAGCCGGTGCCGGCATAGCCGACAACCGGGCGGCCGCCCGCGCCGAGGTCCTGGATCAGGGTCTTCGGGGGCGTGTCGACCTGAGAAGGATCGATGAGGATCAGGTCGAACTCCTCTCCGGCCGCGGCAGCTGGCAGCGGACCAAGAAAGGCAGTCCGGGCCGCAATGCCGCCGTCTTGCGCCAGAAGGGCGGCGATGCCGTCGGCCAGCAGGGGATTGGCGTCAATGATCGCAATGTTCAGTTGCAAGCCAGTCGAATCCATTTTCTGCCCCACCCCAGGCACAGCAATATCTGACACCCCGGCGCCGTTCGCGGGTGGGCATGTCAGGTCCAGGCTAGTAACCATGCTGCCAGTGCAAAGTTCCATGGGAACTGCACAACGGCGAAAGTCGCGGGCCAAGAGCAGCCTACGGTGTGGCTTTCAGGCGGCGACTGTCCGCTTCCGGACGATTTCGCTCATAAACTGGGCGGGGATCAGCCCAGGGTGAATCGCTTCTGCCCCAGGCCTCCCTCCCCAGTGGCTGGGGAGGGAGGCCGATCGGTTCAATCGAAGAGGCGGCGGGCAATCACCTGGGCCTGAATCTCTGCCGCCCCTTCAAAGATGTTCAGGATGCGGGCGTCGCAGAGGATGCGGCTGATCCGATACTCCAGCGCGAAACCGTTGCCGCCGTGGATCTGAAGCGCATTGTCCGCCGCCGCCCAGGCGACGCGGGCGCCCAGAAGTTTGGCCATCCCTGCCTCAAGATCGCAGCGCTTGTCGTGATCTTTCTGCCAGGCGGAGAAGTAGGTGAGCTGCCGGGCGACCATGATCTCGACCGCCATCATCGCCAGTTTCCCGGCCACGCGGGGGAATTCGATCAGCGACTTACCGAACTGCTTGCGGTCCTCGGCGTACTGCATCCCGGTTTCCAGCGCCGATTGCGCGACGCCAACGGCCCGCGCGGCGGTCTGGATGCGGGCGGATTCAAACGTCTGCATCAACTGCTTGAAACCCTGCCCCTCGACCCCGCCCAAAAGGTTCTCGCCCTTCACGCGGAAATCGTCGAAGTTGACCGTGTATTCCTTCATGCCGCGATAGCCGAGCACCTCGATCTCGCCACCCGAGAGACCGGGATCGACGAAGGGCGTCTCATCCGTGCCGGGGGTCTTTTCGGCCAGGAACATCGACAGGCCGCGATAGTCGCTGGTGCCCTCGACCGACCGGGCGAGGACGGTCATCACATGGGTCCGCGCGGCATGGGTGATCCAGGTCTTGTTGCCGTTGATCACCCAGTCCTCACCCTCTTTCCGCGCGCGCGTGCGCAGGGAGCCGAGGTC
>JARFTV010000049.1 GCA_029289325.1 Alphaproteobacteria bacterium | reverse complement strand
GACAGGCAAGCGATCGTCTGGCCATCCAGGCAGACGAGCTGGATGCCATCGCTGCAGCCAGGCGAGAGTTGTCGGCCATCGGCAACAACCTCAACCAGATCGCCCGTCTGGGCGCGGTTGGCCGTCTGACCTGGAACGCCCGCGATGCCGCCCTGGTGCGAAAGGTCGGGGTGCGGGTCGATGACCTTGTTGAAGAGGTGGTCCATCTCCTCTCGGCGCTGAGGGCCAAGCAGGGACTTGGCGAACAAGCCACTTCCTTTGTTCCCGCCACTGACGCGTCTGCCGAGCTGCCGAAATGACCCGGTCACCTTCCGTCGAGGATCTGGTTCTCGGTCATGTTCTCGACGACCGTCGTCGTGGGCGGGGCGGTGGCGACGGCGCATCGTCCCGGCTCGGAACCAGGAAAGAACGTCAGACTCGGGCGCTTCTGCGCAACGCGAGTGGGCCACGCGGCTGGCAGTCGGTCGTCAAACGCATCGCTGGTGGGAGTGCCCGCACCCCGCAGGAGCTGAAGCGCCTTCTCGACTATGTGGCCCGGGAAGAGGGGGTGCAGAGCACCTGGTGCAATCTGGCGGGCTACGAGCGTGACTTTGATCCTGCGCGAACGGAGCGGACGGCGGACACCTGGTCCTCGACCTGGATAGGTGCGCCACGCCGGGGACACGCCGATCATATCGTTCTGAGTTTTCCGCGGGGGGTGGACGCCGAGCACGCTGAGGTGATCGCCCGGGAATGGGGTCAGGCCGTGTTCGGGTCCGGTGAGTATGGGGATGCTTGGCGCTATGTCGCTGCCCTTCACAAGGACACCGACCATCTGCATGCGCATTTCGTGGTCGACAAGCATGGCATCGAGGAAGGCCGCTTCCTGTCGATCTGTCGCCATGCCGCGCTGAACTTCGATGTGATGCGTGAACTTCACGCCGAGATCAGCCAGTCGCATGGGCTGAACATCCTCGCCTCGTCGCGCCTTTCCCGCGGCATCATCGAGAACCCGCCGCGCCAGTCCGAGCTGCGTGCGTCGCGAGAGGGCGGCAAGGCCACGCCCCCTGCCCCGCCGCCGCTTTCCGATGGGGAGCGGAGCCGACGGCTCGCCGCGATGCAGGGCTTTGCTCGCGAATACGAAACCTTGGGTGACCTTGCTGGTCTTGCCGCTACAACCGGCGCCGAGGCGGGCACCTCTTCCTACCTTTCCCGGCTGGCCCGAGCGCTTGGCGCTTCTGCCGCCGCTCTCAGACAAGGAGTTCCCCTGATGCCCGATCACTCGCTTCATGCCGAAGGGGATCCCGCCGCACGGGTTGAGGCTGCGCGCAGCGAGATGATCGCTTCGGCCACCGAAGCTTGGGAGGCGATCCGTGCCATGGAACCCTCGGCCGAGCGGGTCGATCTTGAACGAAGCTTTGCCGAGCAGGCGCGCGCCTCCCTGAAACTCGCACCAGAAAGCGTCCTCCTGGCAGAGCATGCGCAGGTTGCTGATCGGAACACCGATCCCTATCACAATCCGACCCTCGCCTCGCTGGCGCGGCTGGAGCAGGGCCAGACCGAGGGGGTTACCCTCGATGAAGGTCTACGCACGACCCTTGCACATGTTCGCGACGAGATCGGCGAACGGCTGACGGCGCTGTTCTCGATCCGGGAAGATGAGCTTCGCATAGCCGGCACGTCCGTCGAGGAAATGGTCGCCCGCTTCAGTTTGGCCGATCGCAGCGAAGGTCAGCGGGCAAGCTGGATCACTGAACAGCCGAACACGATGCAAAAGGTGTTCTGGATGGAAACGGAGCGCGCCCTAGGTGAGGAAGTTCGCGCAGAAGTCGCCTCCTTCAACCTCGCGCCGGAACTGACCGAGGCCATCGCGCGCGACCAGTTGCTGAGCGCCGATCGCCACATGAAGCTGTCCGAGGTGCCCGCGCTGGAAGCCATCGTCGACCGCCTCCATGATACCCTGAAACCCGAGGATCTCGACCGCGTTCGGTCCGGCGATTTCGCCCCGCTCAACGAACAGGTCCGAGATCCGGCACTCCGGGCCGCCGTCGCCCATGAACTGAAGAACGAAGGCGACCTCGGTCAGGCGAGCGAGGTCGGACCCTGGGCAGACCTCGCACGAGCGCAGCATCGCGCCGCAGAACTGGGGCAGCGCGACCGCGCCGTCGAACGCGACACCGGCCACGAACTCTGAGGACAGTCCCATGCTTTCGAACCTCGACACCGCATGGCGGTATCCGCTGGCGCTGCTCCTTGGCCTGCTGACCGGCCTCTACATCGGCGGCATGCTGGCGACGATCTATGTGATTACTGCCTTCCGGGAGAGCCTCGATACGCTTAGCCCTATGGGCCCCTGGTTCCTGCGCTATGCCTGGGCCGACCTCGCCGCGCGGCCTTCGGTCCTGCAGGGCGCGCTGATCATCACCGGCGCCGTCACAGTCGCCCTGACTCTCGTCGGATTAGCCGGGGTTCATCGCGGCCGTCTCAACCAGTATGACGACGCACATTTCCAGTCGCGCCGCGAGTTGAAGCGCAACCACATGGTCGGAACTCTCGGTCAGAACGGCTTCATCTTCGGCAAGCTCGGCCTCCCGAAATCCGATGCGCCTTTCGTGATGGCCCCGCCCGACCGTTTCCCGCACGCGATGATGATAGCGCCCACGGGCCGGGGGAAAGGCGTTGGCTTCGTCATCCCGAACCTCCTCCACTTCTCAGGCTCGGCGATCATTCTCGACGTAAAGGGCGAGAACTTCGCGAAGACCTCGATCCACCGCAAGCTTGGCCTGAAGAACGGCATCTGGTACTTCTCGCCCTTTGATGAAAACCGTGGCTCGCACCGGTTCAATCCGCTTGCCCGGATCGCCGCCCTGCCCTCCGCCGAGCGTCAGTATACCGCGCTGAACTCGATGGCCGACCTCTTCCTCATCCCGGAAGGCGAAAGTGCGCAGAGCTTCTTCAATGCAGGCAAGCGGCTCTTCATCGCCTCATGCCTTTATGCCATCGAACAACGCCGCCCGACTTTGGGCTTCGCCGGTGAGATCATGGCCGGGGGTGGCGACAAGAAGAAGAGCTATACGTCCATCGCCGAGACCACGAACATCCCGATCGTCTCCCGCACCTTCCTCGAGATGGCCGACGTCCCGGAAAAGACCCTCGGTGCCTATGTGTCAGTCATCCAGGGATCCGGTCTCGAACTTTGGAACGACCCTGCGGTGGACCGGGTGACCTCGGCCAGCGATTTCGATTTCTCGACCTTCCGCCGCGATCCCCAAAGCCTCTACGTCGTCGTCCAGCCCGAGCACCTGAAAACCCTCGCCCCCCTCGTCCGCCTTCTCTTCGCGGATGCCATCGCGTCCCTCCAGCGCAAGGAACCAGGACCGGATGAGCCCCATGCCGTCATGTTCCTGATGGACGAGTTCGACCAACTCGGTCGGCAGCCCCTGGTTCTCTCTTCGATCAAGACGATCCGCAGCTTCGGGGGCCGGTTCTTCATCATCTCCCAGACCATCCCTGGTCTGGACGACATCTATGGCGAAACCGGGCGGCGCTCCCTGCAGGGTGGCGCAGGCGTGCAAATTTACATGACGCCGCAAGATGACCGGACCGCTGAGGTGCTGTCGAATGCCTTGGGGCGATCCACGATCACGGCGGTGACCGAGAGCCAGTCTCGGGTGCGCACATTGGAGGACAGTGCCAATGTTAGCCGGCGTTCCGAGGAGCGGCCGTTGATTTCGGCGAACGAGGTGCTGCGGTTTCCGCTGGATGAGGTGCTGGTGCTGCCCGAGGGACAGTATCCGATCCGGGCGCGACACATCCGATACTATGAGGATCGGCACTTTGGTCCGATTGATCGAGCACGGAAGGGGAAGGCGCTGCCGACAATACAAACGGGCGGGGCGGATAGCAGGCTTGCGCCTGTCGGAAAGCTGTCAGGGTTGACTGAGTCCGCTGGACCGGCGGGCGCCGAGGTCTTCGGAGAAGCGGCACGGGTGTTTCAGGAAATTGCGAAGAGCGCCAAGCGCAGAAGGAAGGTGCCCGCTCGGGTCTGACGAGTACTTAGTTGCTGACCCGCGCCGCATCCTCTTATGGGCAGGCTTCGGCCGAGGCTGTGTGAAAACTCGGTCCAGCATTGTCGGAGCAGAACGACGTTCTCCTGCAGGCGTGACTGCGAACTTTCGTTCCCGCGCGGGCCGTCACGGACGGGCTCATGAGGAGACTGTTCTTCATAGATGCTCGAAATTGGAGTTTTCACACAGCCTCGGCCCAAAGCGGACAGTTGCTTTTCGCTGTCATGCCTTCACGGCGTTGGACTCGCCCAGTCGGTGAAAACGCTCTTTACCGGGCCTGCATCATCGCGCAGAGATTCGAACGCTACGCGGTTGGGGTGGTTCCAGGAAATTAAGAATTCGGCCGGTTGACCGTCGCGGTCATAGACAGTCGAGCGCATGGCAAGGGCACCAACCCCCGGGGCAAGGCCAAGAAGATCTGCCTCGATTTCTGGGGCGGCGGCAACGCTCACGTGGAAGTCCGAGGTCGCAAAGGTCATGCCAAAGCGTTCGCGCAAAAGGGCGTAAAGCGATGGCGCGGCGAAAACATCGGCGGCGACCAGTCCGGGAACGCGGTGCTGCGGCAAGTAGCTGGTTTCGACGCAGAAGGGCACTGCGTCCGACAGTCGAAGCCGCTTGATCACGATGACCGGTGCGCCTTCGTCTAGGTGCAGCCGGCGCGCGATATTTGCATCGGCCTGCGCCTGCTCGAAGAATAGAAGGCGCGCGCCGGGTTTATGACCGGCCTGGCCCACGACTTCCGAGATCGCCGTCGAGACCCGCTTGGACAGCGGCCGCACGACTGCGGGTTCGGGCAAGAACGTGCCTGCCGTGCCGCGGCGTTCCAGATGCCCCGCGTCAACAAGCTGGTTCAGCGCCTTGCGCACTGTCATGCGCGATATTCCGAATCGCTCGGCCAGTTCGCGCTCGGATGGAATGCGGTCGCCGTGCGACATGCCGGTTTCCAGCATGAGATTGCGCAAAAGCAAGTGCACCCGGGCCAGCGCCGACCCGGGGCGCTGTTCCTGGCTTATGAAGGCTGGGATGGGCATTTGGTATACACCGACAGCAGGGCAAGCGTTGAAATCGGCCCGATTTTCCGCCGGTAGCAGGGGCCACTTGCCCAAATTACTATACCAATGTTCCGCGCGGGGCAAACGAAAAGCCACCTTCTTCCCTGTCACGCCGCAGCGCAGCATGGGAATTCGCCGACTTCGGCAAGAAAACCGTTGCCTTGGTCCACTTGGTATGGAAACTATTATACCAATGCTAACCAAACCGGGCAAACTGGTATAGTCCGGTCAACCAACAAGGGAGAGTTCGATGAAGCACCTTCTCGCCGTGACCGCACTGGCGACCGGCATCCTGGCATCGCTGCCGGGGCTGGCCCAGGACAAGACCGTGGTCAGTTTCCTGCACAAGTTCCCCGAGCCTGAGAACATGGCCTACTTCGACGCCGCCGTGGCCGAATTCGAAGCCGCCAACCCCTCGATCGACATCGTGATGGAGGCCGTCGCGGATGAACCCTACAAGGACAAGATCCGGGTGCTGATGGCCTCGGACCAGGTGCCGGACATCTACTTTTCCTGGTCGGGCGAGTTCGGCCGCAAGTTCGCCCGCGAAGGCCGCACGCTGGACCTGACCGAGGCGCTGAAGGGCCCGGAATGGCAGGGCCGGTTCGCCGCCGCCTCGCTGGAGCCGTTCCAGTTCGAGGGCAAGCAGTTCGGCATTCCGGTGAACGTCGACAGCAAATACATGATCTACAACAAGGCGATCTTCGAAAAGCACGGGCTGGCCGTGCCGACCACTTTCGCCGAGTTCATTGCGCTTAACGACGCGCTCTTGGCGGCGGGTGAAGTGCCGATCGCCTACGGCAACCAGGCGCCTTGGGCGGCAACGCATTACATCGGCGACCTTTTCGCCAAGATGGTTCCCGACGACGTGCGTCAGGCCGACTATCAACTGCTCGCTCCGGCTGACCAGCTTTACACACATCCCGGCTATGTCGAGGCTTTGGCGCTGTACAAATCCTTCGGCGACAAGGGCTATTTCAACAACGGCGCCAACGCGATCTCGCATCAGCAAGCGCGGGGTGCGTTCATCGCCGGCCGGTCGGCGATGGTCTATCTCGAGCTGGTCGAGTTCTACATGCTGGCCGACACCCCGGTGGCCGAACAGGGGTGGGGCTTCTTCCCGATGCCGCCGATGGAAGGTGCCGCGGGCCGCAACGACCTTTTGACCGGGGCGCCGGACGGATTCCTGATCTCGTCCAAGACAGAGCATCCTGACGAGGCGCTGGCATTCTTGAACTTCATCACCTCGCCGGAACAAGCGGCAAAGTATGTGTCGACGACTGGGATGACGTCCGCGGTGATTGGGTCGGTCACGGAAGCGACCACCACGCCGGAAACTCTTGCGGGCCTCAAGGCGCTTGAAGATGCCGCCGGGATGGCGCTCTGGCTGGACACGGACATGGACACCGCCTCGGCCAACGTGATCCTCGCCGCGGGACAGGGCCTTCTGTCGGGTGATGAGACGCCGGAAGCCGTGATGGAAAAGGTGCGCGCCGCGGCCAAGGAAACGCTGGCCCAGCGGTAAGCTCCCACGCTGGACCGACGCCGGGCGACCAGCAGGTCGCCCGGCCCATTTCCCCCTCTCCCACAGGACTGACCGATGACCGACAGGTCCGATCATAACCGAGCGACGTGGCGGCAAAGCCTGCAGGGCTGGCTTTGGGTCGCCCCGGCACTGCTGTTCCTGGTGATCTTTGTCTACGGACCGGCGCTGACGAACATCCGCTTCAGCATGTTCTCCTTCTCGGCCATGTCGCTGGACTGGGACTTTGTCGGCTTCGACAACTACCTGCGCCTGTGGAACGATCCAAAATTCATGACCGCGCTGACCAACAATGCGATCTACGCGGTGATCTCGGTCTCCTGTCAGGTCGGCATTGCGCTGGTGCTGGCCGCCGTGCTGGAGGCGCGGATCTTCCCTGACTTCTCGGCCAACCTGTTCCGGACCGCGCTGTTCCTGCCGTCGATTCTTCCCGTGGTCGTCGTTGGTCTGGTCTGGCAGCTCCTCCTCACGCCGACCACCGGCCTGATCGACCAGATCCTTTGGGAGACCGGGCTGGCCAGCTGGTCCAAGGCCTGGCTGGGCGAGCCGGATACCGCCATCTTCGCGGTGATCTTCGTCAGCCAGTGGCAGTGGACCGGCTACATCATGGCCCTTTTCATGGTCGCCATCCGCGCCGTGCCGCGCGATCTTTACGAGGCGATGGAGATCGACGGCGCCTCGGGCATCCAGCAGTTCTGGCACATTACCGTCCCCGGCGTGCGCGAGACGATCCTGATCGTCACCATCATCACCATCCTCGGCTCGCTCAAGGTGTTCGACATCGTCTGGGTGATGACGGCTGGCGGCCCGAACCATTCCTCCGAGGTGCTGGGCACCATGATGTACCGTGCCGCCTTCCGCGACGACATGATCGGATATTCGTCAACCATCGCCACGGTGATCTTCTTCATCGCGCTGACCATCGGTCTGGTGCAGATCAAGCTGCAGAAGGACCGCTGACATGGCCGCCGCGCGTTCCATTCCCGTCCTTGCCGTGCTGAACCGCGTCCTCCTCTGGGCCGTGTTCCTGACACTGGCGGTGGTCTGCGTCTATCCAATGGTCTGGCTGTTCCTGAACGCCTTCAAAACCACCAACGACATGTTCGCCGCCACCTGGGGCCTGCCGAAGGTCTGGCACTGGGAGAACTTCTCGACCGCCTGGAATTACGGCATCTCGCGCTACCTGCTGAACTCGCTGATCGTCACGACGGCCACTGTCGTGATCGAGTTGGCGCTGGCCACGATGGCAGCTTACGCGCTGGTCGTCCTGAACTTCCGGGCCAAGGCCGCGATCTACACGCTGATCCTGGGGGGCGCGATCCTGCCGCCCGAGGTCAGTCTGATCCCGCTCTTCCGCGTGATGGCCGAGACCGGGCTTTATAACACCTATTTCGCGCTGATCCTGCCCAACGTGGCCTTCGGCCTGCCCTTCACCACATTCCTGATCCGCGCCTACATGACCGGCATCCCGGGTGAGCTGCGCGAGGCGGCGCTGATGGACGGCGCGGGCGAGGCGCGCATCTTTGCCGAGGTCTACCTGCCGCTTTGTCGCCCGATCCTCGCTTCGGCCGGCCTGATCTCGGCGATGCGGGTCTGGAACGAGTTTATCTTCGCGCTGACCTTCGTCGAAAGCGACTCCGTCAAGACCGTGACCATCGGCGTGATGAGTTTTGCCGTCGCCCTGCGCGCCGATTGGGGCGTGCTGATGGCTGGCCTCGCCCTGTCGATCCTTCCCATCCTTGCGACCTTCCTGGTCATGCAGCGCCAGTTCGTCGGCGGTCTGACCAGCGGCGCCGTCAAATGAGCTCGTCCATGTCCTACATGCAGATCAAGGGTATCGCCAAACGCTACGGCACCTATGAGGCCGTGCGCGGCATCGACATCGACATCGCCGAACGGGAGTTCGTGGTGATCGTCGGCCCGTCGGGCTGCGGCAAGTCCACGCTTCTGCGGATGATCGCGGGGCTGGAGACGATCAGCCGGGGAGATCTGGTGATCGACGGCCAGCGGATGAACGATGTGCGCCCAGCCGATCGGGGCATCGCGATGGTGTTCCAGTCCTACGCACTTTACCCGCACAAGACCGTTGAACAGAACATGGGCTTCGCGCTGAAGGTCGCGAAGACGCCGAAGGACGAGGCCGCCCGCAAGATCGCGCGTGCGGCGGAAATCCTGCAACTTGGCCCCCTGATGAAGCGGCTGCCGAAGGAGCTGTCCGGCGGCCAGCGCCAGCGCGTCGCCATCGGCCGTGCCATCGTGCGCAACCCCAAGGTCTTTCTGTTTGACGAACCGCTGTCGAACCTTGACGCCAGCCTGCGGCTGCAGATGCGGATCGAACTGGCACAGCTGCACCGCGAATTGCAGGCGACCATGGTCTACGTCACGCACGACCAGATCGAGGCGATGACGCTGGCCGACAAGATTGTCGTCCTCCGTGACGGGCTGGTCGAACAGATCGGCGCACCGCTGGAAATCTACCGCCGCCCGGCCAACACCTTCGTCGCGGGCTTCATCGGCAGCCCGAAGATGAACCTGTTGAAAGCCCGCGTGGTGGCGATCGAGGCCGGCCGCGCCCGCGTCGATGCCGCAGGTCTGCTTTGCGACGTGACCGTGGATCATCTGCCGGCCGTGGGCGCTGAGGTCACGCTTGGCATCCGGCCCGAGCATCTTGCGGCCGGACCCGGAGCATCGGTGCAGGTACAGGCCAGCGAACGGCTTGGCGGGGTGACCTATGCTTATGCCCGCCTTGCCGACGGCCAGCCCGTGACCGTGCAGCTGGACGGCGAACATGACTTCGCCACCGACGGCGGTCTGACAGTGCAGCCCCAGCCGGGCCGCGCACACCTCTTCTCTGGCGACAGCGGCCTTCGGCTCTGATCCGCCCAACTGGTTCTCGAAAGGAATGACCATGCTGAACTTCGATCCCGCCCGCTTCCTGCGCATCCAGACCGGAACCGTGACCATTGCCCGCGACCTTGGCGCACTGGTCGGACGGCTGGTGGCTGAAGGGGCCGACAGCCTGTTCTTCATGGGCTCGGGTGGGGCGGGCATCCTGATGCAGCCCGCGGCCGACCTGATGCGCCGGGCCTCAAAGCTCCCCTGCCACAACGTCCTTTGCGCCGAGATTGTGCTGACCGGTCATGTGGCGCTGGGGCCGAAGTCGGTGGTCGTCATGCCGTCGCTGTCGGGCACCACGAAGGAAAGCATCGCGGCGATGGACTATGTGAAGGCACGCGGGGCCACCGTGATCTCGATCACCGGCCACGCCGAGACGCCGCTGGCCAAGGGGGCCGACCACAGTTTCGTCAACTTTGCCGAGGATGATACCTCGTGCGAGATGTTCTACGTCACGTCGCTGGTCGCGGCCCTGGCCGCAATGCAGGCACGGGGCGAGCGGTCGGACTATGACCGGATCATCGCTGAACTGGCCGGACTTCCCCAGCAGCTTCTTGCAGTGAAACAGGCGTTCGAGTCGCGCGCCGATGCGCTGGCGCGGGCGATTGCGGCTGATGGCTGGCACATCATCACCGGATCGGGCGCCGCCTGGCCCGAGGCCTATTACTACGGCATGTGCATCCTGGAAGAGATGCAGTGGATCCGCACCCGGCCGGTCCATGCCTCGGACTTCTTCCACGGCACGCTGGAGCTGGTGGAGAAAGGCGTCTCGGTCGTGGTCTTCGCGGGCGAGGATGAAACCCGCCCGTTGACCGACCGCGTGATCGCCTTTGCCAAGGGCTATACCGACAAGCTGACGGTGCTGGATACCCGCGATCTTGCGACCACCGGCCTTTCGCCGGACCTGCGGGCGCTGCTGGCCCCGGCGCTTCTCGCAACCGTGCTGGAGCGGCTTTCGGCGCATCTTGAGGTCATGCGCGACCATCCGCTGGTCACGCGCCGTTACTACAAGCGCGTGGCCTACTGAGATGGATGCCTTCCAAGGACACAGCGACACCCCCCTCTGGCGGGCCGAAATGGCCTTGCCACCGGTGCCGCCTGCGCAGGTATAGCCGCGCGAGGATGTGCTGGTGGTAGGCTCGGGCTTCACCGGCCTGCACACCGCGCTGCATCTGGCGCGCGGTGGGCGACAGGTCGTGATCTGCGACGCTCGCGAGATCGGGTGGGGCTGCTCCACCCGGAACGGCGGGCAGGTTTCCTCGGAAATGAAGCCAGACCTCGACGACTTCATCAAGAAATACGGTGAGGATCGAGCCCGCCGCATCCTGTCGACAGGGATCGAAGCGCATCGTCACCTGCGGTCCTTCGTGGCGGAGGAAGGTATCGCCTGCAACTACAGCGTCTGCGGCCATTTCATCGGCGCGCACCGGCCTGACCGGATGGAGGGGCTGCGCCACTTCCTGCGCCAGAACGCCCGCCTTGGGGTCGAGGGCGAGGAGATCCCGAAGGCCCGCGTCAGCGACTTCGTCGCCTCGCCACAGTTTCATGGCGGCGTGCATCTGCCCGACTGGGCCAGCCTGCATCCCGGCCGTCTGGTCGCCGAACTGGTTCGGCTTTGCCTTGCGGCTGGCGTGCGCTTCGTACCGCATACCCGAGTCTCGAAGATCGAGGATCATGTCGATCACATCACCTGCCTGGCCGGAGACCGAGCAGTGCGCGCAGCGCATCTGGTGATGGCGACCGACGGCTACACCGACGGCGCCTCGCGCTGGATGCGGCGGCGGGTGGTCTCGCTGGCCTCGGTGGTGACAGCGACCGAAGCGATGGACCCGGCGGCGGTGCGTGCGCTCTACCCCCGGGCCTCGATGGTCTATGACACGCGGATGAACGTGACCTATCACCGGCCCTCGCCCGATGGCGACCGGGTGATGATCGGAACGGTGGTTCCGGTGGACGTGAACAACGTCGCGGCCTGCCTGCCGCGCGTGCGCCGCAACATCCTGCGGCTTTTCCCGCAGCTGGAGGGCGTGAAGATCGCCCATGTCTGGACCGGCTGGGTCGGTGCGACCTTCAGCCACCTGCCGCATGTCGGGATGCACGGGCGCATGGGCTATGCCATCGGCTACAACGGCACCGGCGTTGCCATGTCGTCCTACCTCGGGATGAAGCTGGCGCAGAAGATGCTGGGCAAGGGCGGCGAGACGGCCCTTGACGGGCTGGAACTGGAAACGCGCCCCTTCTTCCACGGTCAGACCTGGTATCGCCGCCCGGTCCTTGCCTGGCATGATTTGAAAGACAACATGGCATCGCGTGGGGCGACGATCGGATGACCGCGTTCGACCTGATAGCCCTTGGTGACAACTGCATCGACCGGCTGACCGGCGCGGTGACGGCCGACCTCGTCGGGGGCAACGCGGTGAACGTCGCGGTGCAGGCGGCGATGCTGGGCCTTCGCACGGCCTATTGCGGCTCGGTCGGCCCGACAGGAGAAGCCGACGGCGACCGGGTGCTGTCCGCAGTGGCTGCAAAGGGTGTGGATGTCTCTCTCGCCGATAGACGGGGGTCGGCAACGTCGGTCACGCGTCTGAACGTTGCCCCCGACGGAAACCGCACCATCCTGACCGAGGATTTCGGGGCTTGCGCGGGCTGGGTGCCCGATGCCGCGCGTCTGCGTACGCTCAAGGCGGCCCGCCATGTCCATATCGGCTGGCTGCAGGACGGCGGCCATGCGCGCCGGGTTCTGGCGCGCGACGGGGTCAGCCTGTCGCAGGATGTCTCGGTGAATGCCGCCCCGGAGGATCTGGGGGTCGAGGGGCTGGCCATCGCCTTCGCCTCGCTGCCCGAAGATCAGGCCGACCGGGCTGAATCCCGCGCGGCCGACCTGGTGGCGCAGGGCGCGAAGGGTGCCGTCGTGACCCTGGGCGCGCGGGGCAGCCTTGCCCTGATCGGCGGCCAGACCTGGCGCGCCGAGGCGCCACGGATCAGCCCGGTAGATACCACCGGCGCGGGCGATGCCTATATCGCGGGTTTTCTCGCCGCGCGTCTGAACGGGGCCGACGTGCCCATGGCCATGGCAGCGGGCCACACCTGCGCTGCCGCATGCTGCGGCCATCCGGGGGGCTTTCCCCAGTAGCGCCCGACCCATTGCCGACCTGCCGCCCCCGGAACGCCGTTTCCGGGACCGGCCCAACCTTGCCTGATGAGAGGACCAGATGACCGACAAACCCTTCCCGACCGAGGCGCAGATCGCCGCCGCATTGGCCGCCGCAAAGGCACGGCCCGAGTTGACCGAAATCTACTTCGTCGCCTGTGGCGGATCTTATGCGCTTATGCTGCCGAATCAGTATGCGGTCGACCGTCACGCAAAAACCATCGCCGGCCACGCGTTGACCGCCGCCGAGTTCATGGCCCGCAACCCGGCACGGCTGGGGCCAACCTCGGCTGTGATCCTGTGTTCGCACTCCGGCACCACGCCGGAAACGGTCGAGGCGGCGCGCTTCGCCCGTGCCAAGGGCGCGCTAACCATCGCGCTGACCAATCTGCCCGGCAGCCCGCTGGATGAAGCGGTCGAGTTCCCAGTCTATTACACCCACGCGCCCAAGACCTTTGCGCCCGACCATTCCCCCGCCGTCATGGCCCGACTGACCTTCGGCATCATGGGCGTGCGCGAAGCGAACCCACTGGCGCAAAAGGTGGAAAAGGCACTGACCGCCCTTCCGGCCCTGATCGACACCGCCATCGCCGCCCACACAGACCGCATCGCCACCTTCGCCGAAGCCATGAAACGCGAGCCGGTGATCTACACGATGGGTGCCGGGGCCAACTATGCCACGGCCTACTCGTACGCGATCTGCATCTTCCAGGAGATGCAGTGGATCCATTCCGCCGGCATCCACGCGGGCGAATACTTCCACGGACCCTTCGAGATCACCGATTTCGACGTGCCCTTCATCGTGCTGCGCGGCCTGGGTGCCAGCCGCAAGATGGACGACCGGGGGCTGGATTTCGTGACAAAGTACAGCCAGCGCGTGACCACGCTCTGCGCCGAGGAACTGGGTCTGGGCGTGATCGATCCCGAAGTGGTGGAGCATGTCGAACACATGGCCTTCGGCACGCTCCTGCGCGTCTATTGCGACAAGCTGGCCGACAGCCGCGGCCATCCGCTCACAGTGCGGCGCTACATGTGGAAGATGGATTATTGACGAGAGTTCCGGGGGCAGGCCAGTCCTGCCCCCTCAAGGACGGAGCGAGCATGACCGACGGACTTCTCTGCATCGGCGACAACGTCGTCGACCTCTACCTTGACCGAGGTGAGTTCTTCCCCGGCGGCAACGCGCTGAACGTGGCCGTTCTGGCCCGCCGCTTCGGGTTGGCCGATGTGGCCTATATGGGCATCGTCGGCAATGACCGTGAAGGCGATCACGTCCGCGCCTGCATGGCTGCCGAAGGCCTCTCGACCGCCCATCTGCGCCGGGTAGAAGGACCGAATGGCAAGGCGCAAGTCACGCATGACGCCGATGGCGACCGGGTTTTCGTTTCATCGAACCGGGGCGGAATCCGGCGCAAGGTGATGCTCAGGATGGACGAGGACGACCTGGCGCTGATCGCCACCATGGGCCATGTCCATTCCAGCTGCTTCAGCTATCTCGAACCGGAACTACCTCGCATCCGTGCCGCCGCGCACGAGGTGTCGTTCGATTTCTCCACTCTGCACGACCCGGCCTATCTGGCGCAGGTTTGTCCGCATGTCTCGACAGCTTTCCTGTCAGGAGCAGGGCTGGCCGACGCGGCAGTGTCAGAGCTGATCGCGCGGGTCCTCGACCTTGGACCGGACACCGTCTGCGTGACGCGCGGCGACAAGGGGGCTGTCTGGGCCAAGGGTCAGACCCGCATCGAACAACCAATTGTGCCCGCCACGGTGGTCGATACCATGGGCGCTGGCGATGCCTTCATCGCGGGCTACCTTGTGGCAAGATTGCGCGGTAATACTCCAGAAGAGGTTCTCCAATATGCGGCCTTCTGCGCAGCGAGAGCCTGCGGATGGGAAGGCGCTTGGGGCTATCCGCTCGCAGACATTCCATAGCCCACCGCCGATGTCGTTGAGCCTGCTCTGGTGCTCGTCAGACTTTCAGAGGGTCGGACCAGCAGCGCGTTGGATCCACCATCGCTGGGCGAAGGTGCTTTTGAACGCACAGGTATTCCAGGTGCGAACGACCGCTTTCCGCCGCGACTACTCCGTCAGATCGTCCAGCGTGACGTCGAGGACGCCCGCCATGGCGCGCAAGGTTGCGATCGAGCCCTGTTTGCGTCCGGTCTCGATCTCGGCCACGGTCACGCGGTTGACCCCGGCCTTCTCGGCCAAGGCGGCCTGGGTCAAGCCACGCAGGTTCCGGTAGACGCGCAGCGGGCTTTCCCCATCGAGCAACCGGTTCGCGTAATCGCCGGGGATCAGTTCCTCCGCCCCTGCCGCCAGGGCGGCCTTTGCCCGATCATAGCTCTGGAGATCGGCCAGATCCTCGGCTGCGGCCCGAAGGCGATCGTATTCCTCGCGCGGGATGGTCACCATCTCGTTCATGTCATTCCCTTTCAGTCATAGACGTCGCCGCGTGGGCCGATATCGAGAACCGCCAAGACATTGCCCTGGTCATCCATGATCACGCGCCAATCCCCGACCCGCAGCCGGATCCCCTCTCGCCCCTTGAGGGACTTCACGTTGTTTCCCTGTGAGGCCGGGTCCGTCGCATAGGCCTCGATCTTGGACTGGATCAGCCTGGCCGTGTTGGCGGGCATCCGGCGCAACGCCCGGATCGCGGCCCTCGTGTAGCTGATCTGCTTCATGATGTAGCTTTAAGCTACTAATCCTGGGTGTGTCAAGATCAATGTCGCTTTGGGCGACAAGCGCGGCCAGCTTGCGCTGGCCGCGTCTGCCTCACAGATCGATGCCCTCTGACAGCGTCAGGGCATCCTCGATGTCGACGCCGAGGTAACGCACGGTGCTGTCCATCTTCGTGTGCCCCAGTAGCAGTTGGACCGCGCGCAAGTTGCCGGTCTTCTTGTAGATCTGTGCGACCTTAGTCCGTCGCATGGAATGGGTGCCGTAGGCGCTTGGTTCGAGGCCCAGCGACTTCACCCAGCCCCGGACGATCCGCGCATACTGACGCGTGGACAGATGCGGGCTGCCATGGATCCGGCTAGGCCACAGGAATTCGAGGCCGGTCATCTCCGGGTCCTGGATCCATCGCTCGAGGGATAGCCGTGTCGTTTCGGTGATCTCGAAGCGGACCGGCTTGCCCGTCTTGCTCTGGATCATCGAGGCGCGCTCCTTGACCCGCCCGGCGGCGAACACATCCCGGACCCGGAGGGCGACGAGGTCGCATCCACGAAGCTTGCTGTCGACGGCCATGTTGAACAGCGCAAGGTCGCGCGGGTTGCCTGCCATCTCCAAGCGGACCCGGATGGACCAGACATGCCGCGGCAGGAGCGGGCGCTTCTGACCGATAATGCGGCCCTTGTTCCAAGGGACGCGGACAGGCCGAAGGACGGGGAGAAATTCGGCGGGCATGAGTATACCTCCTGTCCACCCGGCCCACCCTTCTTCGGTCATGCCGACCACCACAGGATACCACGTTTCAGGCCAGGAGTGGGGGCACCGGGCGGAAGGACTAAGCCGCTCCGCGGCATTGGCGCGTATGGCTGGCGCTCGTCTCCCAATTCAGCGTTGCGCTTTGTGTGAGGCCTTTCCGGGCTGACGATTTGGGTCTTCCCACCCGTCAGACAGGAGGTTTCGATGAAGGAGGAGAAGACCACCCCGCTGCGCCAGCGGATGATCGAGGACATGAAGATCCGCGGGTTGTGCGAGAAGACCCAACAGGGTCACATCCGCTGCGTGAAGCATTTCGCGTCGTTCCTGGGGCGATCGCCAGACACCGCCACTCCGGAGGATCTGCGGGCCTATCAGCTTCAAATGACGAAAGACGGAGTCTCGGCCACCACGTTCAACGTCCGGATCATCTCGCTGCGGTTTTTCTTTAGCGTCACCTGCGGACGCGAGGAGATGAAGCGATACATGCAGTTCCATCGCCAGCCGCGGAAGTTGCCGGTGGTGCTGAGCGTGGAAGAGGTCGCGAAGCTTTTGGCCTCGGTGCCCGGGCCCGGATTGAAGTATCGTGCGGCCCTTGGCATCAGCTACGGGGCCGGACTGCGGGCATCGGAGGTCTGCAACCTCAAGGTCCGCGATATCGACAGCCAGCGCATGTTGATCCATGTCGAGCAAGGCAAAGGGAGCAAGGACCGGCAGGCCATGTTGTCGCCCAGCCTGCTGGAGGTGCTGCGGCAATATTGGCGCGAGTCCCGACCCGAAGGCTGGCTGTTTCCGGGCAAGCCGAAGATTTCGCCTCTGTCGTCCAGACAGTTGAACCGTGCCTTCATGGCGGCCAAGGACATGGCGGGGATCACGAAGCCCGCGACCCTGCACACCCTGCGCCACAGCTTCGCCACGCATCTGCTCGAGGCCAATACCGATGTGCGGGTGATCCAGGTGCTGCTGGGGCACGCCAAGCTCAGCACCACGGCGCGGTATGCCCATGTCGCCACCAAGACGATCCAGAGCACCGTCAGCCCCTTCGAACAAATGAAACTTGTGCAGGACAGGGTGCTGCGATCCGACGGCCCGGACTGATGCAGGGGCTCTATGCCCCGCCCATCGCTGGAACTGGCTGACATCTTCCGCACCCATGGTCCGGCGTGGCGACGGGCCAATGCGGGGCATGTCAGCCTGACCCAGCTGAAGGTGATGTCGGCCATCGAAGCCTGCCGAACCGAGGCGCTCGGCGGGCATGTGGCCGGTTGCGCCAGCTGTGGCCACCAGCACATCGCCTATAATTCCTGCAAGAACCGGCATTGCCCCAAATGCCAGGGGCCGGCGGCGCGCGACTGGATGGCCGCGCGCGTCGAGGACCTGCTGCCGGTCGAATATTTCCACGTCGTCTTCACCTTGCCGGCCGAGATCGCGCAGATCGCCTATTGGAACAAGAAGGCGGTCTATGACCTGTTGTTCCGCGCCTCGGCCGAGACGGTCATGACCATCGCGGCCGACCCCAGACGCCTCGGCGCACGGCTCGGCATGACGGCGGTGCTGCACACCTGGGGCTCGGCGCTGGCCCACCATCCCCACATCCACATGATCGTTCCGGGCGGTGGCCTGTCGCCCGACGGCAGCCGCTGGATTGCCTGCAAGCCCGGATTCTTCCTTCATGTGCGGGTGCTGTCGCGGCTGTTTCGGCGCCTGTTCCTTGAAGGGCTGCTCGCCTTGCACCGCGCGGGGGATCTCGCCTTCTTCGGCGATCTGGCGGGGCTCGCAGAGAGCGCCGCCTTTGCCGCCTGGCTGGCCACGTTCCGCAAATCCGAATGGGTGGTCTACGCCAAGCCCCCCTTCGGCGGACCCGAGGCGGTGCTGGCCTATCTCAGCCGTTACACCCACCGCGTCGCGATCTCGAACCACCGCCTTGTCAGCGCCGAGGCCGGAACCGTGGCGTTCCGCTGGAAGGACTACCGCATCAAGCAGGGCGACCGGCAAAAGGTGATGCGCCTCGCCACCGACGAATTCATCCGCCGCTTCCTGATCCATGTCCTGCCCGACGGCTTTCACCGCATCCGGCATTACGGCCTGCTGGCAAGCGCCAGTCGCAAGGCCAATATCGCGAAGATCCGCGCCCTGCTCGGGGTGCCGCAACCTGCGGCAGCGCCCAAAACTGCGGCTGAACCCGCACCCCTAGCCCTGCGCGAACCATGCCCCTGTTGTGGCGCGCAGATGCGGATCATCGAGTTCTTCCGGCGCGGACAGACGCCGCGATCACGGGCACCACCGCGGGAGCAGGCCGCATGATGAAAAGCCCATCCCTTTGCCTGATCCGCCGCCGGTGCCTGCCTGGAACCGGCGTGGCCCCGATTTGCGCGCGACGGAACGGATCGCCAAATTCGGCAGACGGTCGCCCGCTTTCGAGGCTCAAAGTAGCGGCAACTGGCGGAAAAAGCCAAGCTGTCGCCAGGCGCACCGAACGCCGGTGGCCGCCTGTGCGCCAGATCGACCACACCGTCGGCGCTCTTTCTCCATAGGCAGCGCCTCGCCCCCCGCGGCTTCGTCCTTCCGAGGTTTGTCAACGTGGACCGCCACCACCCGGCGGCCACTGTTGCGCTGCGGTCCACGTCGAAAAACCTTCAGGAAAGCGGCTGTTCGCCGCGGTTAAGACGAATGGCATGTAAGCGCAGGAAGCGAGCCGATGGCAGGGTTGGCCGTGCGACCTTGCCTAAATTATTGCGCGACAATCTGGGTGAGACCGAGAACCTAAGTGGCATGGTTCAAGGGCCGTTGCGGATATCTGTAAGCCTTTCGCGCCTTCCTGATCGGTTGCCGAGCGTTACAGCAATGAGCGGGTTATCTTCAAACGAGCCGTTTATGATCGCCAAAATAGGTCACTGGCAGCGGTAGGATTGGTCTTTCGCGATTTTCTGAATTGCACGTAGATCAACAGAACTTGGGGATGGATGATAGGCAGGGTGGACGCACAACGACGCATCGAACGGGATGGTGACGTCCTTGCCCCTGACAATCTCGACCATGTGCAATCTCCCTTAGCGGCGACAATCGCGTGACCGCCACCCGGGAAGGCTGCCCCCTATGCACTTCGCCTCCTCAAGGATTCGATCTGACTGGACAGGAGAGCGGGCAACTCACACGCGTTCCAGCGCGATGGCGATGCCCTGCCCCACGCCGATGCACATGGTAGAGAGTGAGCGTCTGCCGTTGATGTGGCGCAATTCCAGCGCGGCCGTGCCGGTGATCCTCGCACCCGACATGCCCAAGGGGTGACCCAGCGCGATGGCCCCGCCGTTGCGGTTCACCCGAGGGTCATCGTCGGCGATCCCGAGCTGGCGCAGCGTGGCCACGCCTTGCGCGGCGAAGGCCTCGTTCAGTTCGATCACGTCGAAATCTGCCTGGGAGAGCCCCAGCCGCGCCATCAGTTTCTGGCTCGCGGGTGCCGGGCCGATGCCCATGATGCGCGGCGGCACGCCCGCGGTCGCCCCGCCGAGGACGCGGGCGATCGGCGTCAGGCCATGCGCGCGGGCGGCGTCGGCGCTGGCCAGTATCAGCGCCGCGGCGCCATCGTTGACGCCCGACGCGTTCCCCGCCGTGACCGAGCCGTTCGGGAACAGTGACCGCAGCTTTGCCAGCGCCTCGGCCGTTGTCGCGCGGGGATGCTCATCGCGGTCTACCACCAGCGCCTCGCCCTTGCGCTGCGGGATCGTGACAGGGGTGATCTCAGCCGCGAGGCGCCCGTTGACTTGCGCAGCCGACGCCTTGGCCTGGCTGGACAGTGCCATCGCGTCCTGCGCCTCGCGGCTGATGCCGTAGTCATCCGCCACGTTCTGCCCGGTCTGCGGCATCGAATCCGTGCCGTAGGCCGCGTGCATCGCCGGATTGATCAGCCGCCAGCCGATGGTGGTGTCGCAGATCTCGGCGTTGCGAGAAAAGGCGTTGTCGGCCTTGGGCATTACGAAGGGGGCGCGGCTCATGCTTTCGACACCGCCCGCGATGACTAGCTGCGCCTCGCCGGCGGCGATCTGGCGCGCCGCGGTCAGCACCGCGTCCATTCCCGAGCCACAAAGCCGGTTGATCGTGGTCCCGGTGACGCCGACCGGCAGCCCCGCCAGCAACAGCGACATCCGCGCCACGTTGCGGTTATCCTCGCCCGCCTGGTTGGCGCAGCCGAAGATCACGTCATCGACCGCCGCCCAGTCCACACCCGCGTTGCGGTCCATCAGCGCTCGCAGGGGAATGGCCGCCAGATCGTCGGGGCGCACCGATGAGAGCGCCCCGCCATAGCGCCCGATCGGCGTGCGGATGTAGTCGCAGATGAAGACGTCGGTCATGTTGGTGCTCCGAGTGTGGCAACTTACAGCTTCTCGATCATTTCCGGCACGGCGGTAAACAGGTCTGCGACCAATCCATAGTCGGCGACCTGGAAGATTGGGGCCTCTTCGTCCTTGTTGATCGCGACGATGACCTTCGAATCCTTCATCCCGGCGAGGTGCTGGATCGCACCCGAGATGCCGACGGCGACGTAAAGGTCCGGAGCCACGACCTTGCCGGTCTGCCCGACTTGCCAGTCGTTCGGCGCAAAGCCCGAGTCCACCGCGGCGCGCGAGGCACCGACAGCGGCGTTCAGCTTGTCCGCGAGCTTCTCAATCAGCGCGAACTCGGTCTGCGAGCCCACGCCACGTCCGCCCGAGACCACGATCCCGGCCGACGTCAGCTCGGGACGGTCGGGGGACGCGACCTTATCCTCGACCCAGGCGGACAGCCCGCTGTCGACCGAGGCCGAGACCTTCTCGACCGGGGCGTTACCGCCCTTGCCCGCCGCATCGAAAGTCGCGGTGCGGATGGTCAGCACCTTCTTCGTATCCGAGGTCTTGACCGTGTGGATCGCGTTCCCGGCATAGATTGGCCGGTCGAAGGTCGCAGCGTCATGCACCGCCAGCACTTCCGAGATCACCATGACGTCCAGCAGGGCTGCCACGCGGGGCAGGACCGACTTGGACAATGCGCCCGAGGCGGCGACGATGTGCTCGTAGTCACCGGCCAGCGACACGACCAGCGCGGCGGTGGGCTCGGCCAGGCCATGCGCGTAGGCCCCGTCCTCGGCCAGTAGTACCTTCGCCACGCCTTCCAGCGTCGCGGTCTCGGCCGCAGCGGCCGCTGCATCGGGATCCGCGACCAGCACGGTCACTGGACCCAGCGATTTCACCGCGGTCAACGCCTTCGCCACCTGGTCGGTCGCGAGTTTCCCGTCAGCAACGTCGGCAAGAAGAAGAACGGCCATCTCAGATCACCCCTGCTTCGTCTTTGAGTTTTGCGATCAGCTCGGCCACCGAGCCGACCTTAACGCCCGCCTTGCGGCCCGCCGGTTCCACGGTCTTGACGACCGACAGCCGCGGGCTCACGTCCACGCCGTAGTCGGCAGGCGTCTTGGTCGCCAGCGGCTTGGCCTTGGCCTTCATTATGTTCGGCAGCGAGGCATAGCGCGGCTCGTTCAGGCGCAGGTCGACGGTGATGATCGTCGGCATCTTGACTGTGATCGTCTGCAGACCGCCGTCCACCTCGCGGGTGACCTTGGCTTGGTCGCCGTTGATCGACACTTCCGAGGCGAAGGTCGCCTGGCTCCAGCCGAGAAGCGCCGATAGCATCTGGCCGGTGGCGTTCATGTCGTTGTCGATCGCCTGCTTGCCGCAAAGGACGAGGCCCGGCTTTTCTTCCTTCACCACGGCCGCCAGCAGCTTGGCCACGGCCAAGGGCTCGATGTCCACATGCAGGTTGTCCGTCGCCTCGATCAGGATGGCGCGGTCGGCCCCCATCGCAAGCGCGGTCCGCAGCGTTTCCTGGGCCTGCTTGACGCCGATGGAGACGACCACGACCTCGGTCGCGATGCCCTTCTCCTTCAGACGGATCGCCTCTTCCACGGCAATCTCGTCAAAGGGGTTCATCGACATCTTCACATTGGCCAGATCGACACCCGTGCCATCCGCCTTCACGCGGACCTTCACGTTGTAGTCGATCACCCGTTTGACAGGCACCAGAACCTTCATGGGAGAGCTTCCTTTCTCACATCCCCTGTCCGCCCGGTCGTGCTGGGCGGACAGGGCAGTCATGTGCGTCAGTTTGCGGTGTAGCCACCGTCCACGACGATCTCGGCGCCATGGACGAACGAGGCTTCGTCCGAAGCAAGGAACAGCACCGCGTTCGACACTTCCTCGGGCTTGCTCGGACGCTTGAGGAGCGTGCAGCCCAGGATCGCCTGCCGCGTGGCCGGATCGGCGTGCAGCAGATCCTTGGTCATCGGCGTGTCAATGACGCCGGGGTGGATCGAGTTCACCCGGATCCCGGTATCTGCCAGATCGACGGCACAGGATTTGGTCAGCATCCTCACAGCACCCTTGGAACCGATATAGGCCCCGGCCATTGCCGCACCGACGATGCCGTAGATCGACGAAATGTTCACGATCGAGGCCTTGTCCGCTTCCTTCATCAGCGGCACGGCCGCGCGGATGCCCAGATAGACGCCCTTCACGTTGACGTTCATCGTCAGGTCGAATTCCTCGGGCGTTGTTTCGTGCAGGGGCTTCAAGATCAGCACGCCCGCGTTGTTGACAAGGATGTCCAGCCGCCCGGCCTTGGCACGCACAGTGGCAATGGCGTTGGCCCAGTCGGCTTCGCTTGCCACGTCATGCTTGATGAAGTCGGCCTTGCCACCTGCTGCCACAATGCCCTTGGCAACCGCCTCACCCGCCGCCACGTCGCGGTCGGTGACGAAGACATGCGCGCCTTCCCGCGCCAGAAGTTCGGAGTGGGATTTGCCCATCCCCATTGCTGCGCCCGTCACGAGGGCGACTTTTCCCGATACACGTCCCACAGACTCTCTCCCTTATTGCTGTGTGGTTTTCTTGGCGCATGGCGGGCCGGGCACAATCCTGCCCGGCCCGCCGCGCGTTCCGTAGCTTCAGGCGCTTGCCATCTCGCGGTCGAAGATCATGGTCTGGTAACCACCATCCTTCACCGCGTTGATCGCGTTGCGGTAATTGCCGATGCCCGCCATGTAGAACATCACCGCGTTCTTCTTGCCGGGGATGTTCGCACCGAAGATCCAACTTTCGGCTTTCGGGAATAGGGTCATGTCCGCAATTGTCCGGCAGAGCGTGACCCATTCGTCCCGGGCGGCCTCGGTCGGCTCGATGGCCTTCAGGCCCTTGCCCTCCATCATCTCGATGGTGTCGGCGATCCACTCGACCTGCGTTTCGATGCTCGGCGGCAGGTTGGTGAAGGGGCCATTCGGGCCAAGGATCATGAAGAGGTTCGGGAAATCCGTCTCCATCATGCCCAGATAGCCCAGGGGGCCGTCCTTCCACTTGTCGCGCATGGTGACGCCGCCGCGGCCGCGCATGTCCATCTTGACGTAGTTGCCGTCCACCGCGTCAAAGCCAGTGGCGAAGATCACCACATCCAGCTCATGCTCCGCGCCACTTTCCAGCCGGATACCGGTCGCGGTGAACTCGGCGATCGGGTCGGCCTTTACATCGGCGAGGGTGACGTTGGGCCGATTGTAGACCTCATAGTAGTTGTTCCCGCACAAGGGGCGCTTGGCATAGATGTCGCGCGGCGTCAGCGCCTTTGCGGTTGCGGGATC
>JARFTV010000094.1 GCA_029289325.1 Alphaproteobacteria bacterium | reverse complement strand
CCTCGGTCAGTTGGCGCATGCAGCCGTAGATCAGCAGGGGCTCGGCGCTGCCGCCCTTCATCGCATAGCCCTCGGCCGCGCAGGCCCGGTCGCGGAAGGTGATCCAGGCGCGTTGCGCCTCCAGCAGGGCCAAGGCGCCACCCCGCTCGCTTTCCGAAAGGTCGGCGTCCCAGCTTTTCAGCAAGGCCATGGCCGCCTGATAGGCGTCATTCAACCGGGCGTCGGCGACTTCCCAGTCCTGGTAGGCGCAGTGGTTGAGCTCTGACTGCGTCATGGCATCGGCGCAGTCCTGCGCGACGGCGGGACCGACGGAGAGGCAGAGGGCAAGGCCGAGCGGTCGGAACATCGGGGACTCCTGTCTGGCGCGATCGTGGCGCAGGATGGCTTGCGATGCCACTGGAAACGCGGTCGGGATTGCGTTACCTGCCGGGCCATGCTGACGATCACCCTGCCCCGCCCCGACGACTGGCACCTGCACCTGCGCGATGGCGCGATGCTGAAGGCCGTGCTGCCGGAAACCGCCCGCCATTTCGCCCGGGCGATCATCATGCCGAACCTGGTGCCGCCGGTGGTGACGCTGGACGACGCCTTGGCCTATCGCGACCGGATCCTGGCGGCCCTGCCCGAGGGGATGGCGTTCGAGCCCTTGATGACGCTGTATCTGACCGAGGGGACGGACCCCGCGGATGTGGAGCGTGCGGCGGCCTCGGGTCTGGTGAAGGCGGTGAAACTGTATCCGGCCGGGGCGACGACCAATTCGCATTCCGGCGTGCGGGATCTGGCGAAGGTGATGCCGGTGCTGGAGCGGATGGCGGCGATCGGCCTGCCCCTGTGCACCCACGGCGAGGTGACGACGGCCGAGGTCGATATCTTCGACCGCGAGGCGGTGTTCATCGACACGGTGCTTGCCCCCCTGCGTCGCCGTCTGCCCGAGCTGCGGGTGGTCATGGAGCATATCACCACCGAGGAAGGCGTGGCCTATGCGGCCGAGGGCGGGGACACTCTGGCGGCGACGATCACGACGCATCACCTGATCATCAATCGCAACCATATCCTCGCCGGGGGGATAAAGCCGCATTACTACTGCCTGCCCGTCGCCAAGCGCGAGAAGCATCGGCTGGCGCTGCGCATGGCCGCAACCTCGGGCTCGCCCCGGTATTTCCTCGGCACCGACAGCGCGCCGCATGTGGATGCGCTGAAGGAACATGCCTGCGGCTGCGCGGGCTGCTTCACCGCGACGAACACGCTGTCGCTGCTGGCGCATGTCTTCGAGGAAGAGGGCGCGCTGGAACGGCTGGAGGGCTTCGTCTCGCGCCACGGGCCGGCGTTCTATCGCCTGCCCGTGAACCCCGGGACCATCACGCTGGAAAAGCGCCCCGAGCCTTGCAGCTGGCCCGAGAAGATCCACTCCGAAGCCGGGCCCGTGACCGTTTTCCAACCCGGTTTTCCCGTGCACTGGCACGTCGTGACCTGACCGCTCCTCGATGGCTGCGTCCCTCGTCGCAGGCGAGGAGAAGGCGCAGTCTGACGAGCTTCGCCTTGAAAGGACTGACCGAATGATCCCCTCGACCTTCCCGCCGAAAGAGGAAATCGCCCGGCTCACCGCCCGCGCGCTTCTGGAGATCAAGGCGGTCCATTTCAACGCCGAGACACCGTTTACGCTGGCCTCGGGCCTGCCGTCGCCGACCTATATCGACTGCCGGAAACTGATCAGCTATCCGCGCATCCGGTCGACCCTGATGGATTTCCTTGCCGTCACCGTGATGCGCGAGGCCGGGATGGAAGCGTTCGACAACATCGCGGGCGGCGAGACGGCCGGCATCCCCTTCGCCGCGCTGGTGGCCGAACGGCTGGCGCTGCCGATGACTTACGTGCGCAAGAAGCCCAAGGGCTATGGCCGCAACGCCCGGATCGAGGGCGCGATGACCGAGGGACAGCGCGTCCTTCTGGTCGAGGACCTGACCACCGACGGCGGCTCGAAACTCTCCTTCGTCGATGCGATCCGCGAGACGGGCGCGACCTGCGGCCATACAGCGGTCATCTTCTATTACGGCATCTTCCCCGACACCGAGGCGAAGCTTGGCGCGCATGGGGTGACGCTGCACCATCTTTGCACCTGGTGGGACGTTCTGGCCGAGGCGCGGGCGCAAGCGGCCTTCGACGAAGCCACGCTCTCGGAGGTGGAGAGCTTCCTCAAGGCCCCGCGGGCCTGGCAGGAGGCCCGCAAGGGCTGATTCTGGTCCCGGCGCCTCGCCCCAGGGGAACGGCCAGCCACCAAAGCCTGCCCGACCAGCCAGATCTAGCTTCCCGCTTCATCGGCGGGACAGGATGTGGTAGGCTCAATCTTGTGGATAAGCGGCTTATGCACAGCTTTCCCCCAACCCAATCCACGGCCGGATATGCTAGGCCGGGGGACATCAAAAAGCAGACAGACGGCAGGGGCAGAAATGACCGAGATCACCGCATTACGGCCGATGGTTCCGGCGGCACCCCAGGCGACCCCGGAAGAGGTGCTGCCGCACAATATCGAGGCCGAGCAGCAGCTTCTGGGCGCGATCCTCACCAACAACGAGGTCTTTGACCGCATCTCCAGCCTGGTGAAGGCCGAACATTTCTTCGACCCCGTCCACCAGCGCATCTTCGAGGTCGCGGCGGCGCGCATCCAGAAGAACGCGCTGGCCTCGCCGGTCACGCTGAAGGCCTTTCTGGAGGATGATCCGGGGCTGAAGGAGCTGGGCGGCCCGGCCTATCTGGTGCGGCTTGCGGGGGCGGCGATCTCGGCCTATGCGGCGCGGGATTATGCGCAGATGGTCTATGACCTTGCCGTGCGGCGGGAGTTGATCCAGTTGGGCCGCGACATCTCGGCCCAGGCGGCCAAGGTCGAGGTCGCAAGTGAGCCCAAGGACCAGATCATCGAGGCCGAGCAGCGGCTTTACAAGCTGGGCGAACAGGGCGTGGCCGAGCGCGGATTCCAGAGCTTTCTCAAGGCCGTAACCGACGCGGTGAATGTGGCCAACGCCGCTTATCAGCGCGATGGCGGGCTTGCGGGCATCTCGACCGGGCTGATCGACATGGACAAGAAGCTGGGGGGCCTGCACCCCTCGGACCTTCTGATCCTTGCGGGCCGCCCGTCGATGGGAAAGACCTCGCTCGCCACAAATATCGCCTTCAACATCGCCAAGGCCTACAAGCGCGGCCGCCTGCCCGACGGGTCGGAAGGCGCGGTCGAGGGGGGCGTGGTCGGGTTCTTCAGCCTTGAAATGTCGGCCGAACAGCTGGCCGCCCGGATCCTGTCCGAAGCGGCCGAGGTGCCCTCGGAACAGATCCGCCGCGGCGACATGACCGAACAGGAGTTCCGCCGCTTCGTGGAGGCGGCGAAGGCGCTGGAGGCCTGTCCGCTTTACATCGACGACACCCCCGCCCTGCCGATCAGCCAGGTCGCGGCGCGGGCGCGGCGGCTGAAACGGACGCATGGGCTGGATGTGCTGATGGTGGACTACCTGCAGCTTCTGAAAGGGTCCTCGAAGGACAACCGGGTGCAGGAAGTCAGCGAGATCACGCAGGGTCTGAAGGCCATCGCGAAAGAACTGAACATCCCGGTGATCGCGCTGTCGCAGCTGAGCCGTCAGGTCGAAAGCCGCGAGGACAAGCGGCCCCAGCTTTCGGACCTGCGGGAATCGGGCTCCATCGAACAGGACGCCGACGTGGTCATGTTCGTCTACCGTGACGAATACTACAAGGAACGGGAAAAACCCGGCGAACACGAGCTGGAAAAGATGGCCCAGTGGCAGGCGATCATGGAATCGGTCCATGGCAAGGCCGAGGTCATCATCGGCAAGCAACGCCACGGGCCGATCGGCACGGTGGAACTGTCCTTCGAGGGCCGTTTCACCCGGTTCGGCAACCTCGCCAAACCCTGGCAGGGTTCGGGCGGGCCGGACGTCGGGTTCTGACCTGGCGGTCGTTCCGAACGATCGAAGACTGGTCCGCGGCAGCACCGTGCGAGGGGGCTCGATGCCCCCGAGGACGGTTCCCCGTTCAAAGGACCTCGGTTCCATCGCATAGTCCGGGGGCGAATCCGGGGAGGGGCCGATGGATCTGGGACTGAGGGACAAGGTGGTGGTCGTGACCGGCGGCGGGTCGGGGATCGGGGGCGCGATCTCGCGCGCCCTGGCGGCGGAGGGCGCGGTGCCGGTGATCTTCGCCCGGCGTTA
>JARFTV010000093.1 GCA_029289325.1 Alphaproteobacteria bacterium | reverse complement strand
CTTGAAAGAACCGCTCGCAGACCGTCTCGGTGATCGCGCGCACCTCTTCGCCGCTGGTGCCGACGGGAAAGGCCAGCAGAAGATGCGAGGTGTGGCCGAGCTTCGGGCTGTGCCGCTCGCCCCATTGGTTTTCGAAGCGCCGCACGACCCGGTCGATCTCGGCCTCTGACAGGGTCTTCTTGCCATCATGGGTGCCGCGGCTGTCGAGGATATGGCTCGACTTGGTTGTGAGATAGGTAAACTGGGCCTTGAGCTGGGCGCCCGTATGGCACCCGCCTTTCGAGATGGGCTTGAAGATGGCAGGCGAGTAGCCGCGCGCTGCCCGGACCATCTGCGCCTTCTTCGCGAGCCCCTGCCAGCTGCCTGAGACCCGGCTCCAGTCAAGATCGAAGAGGGCGGGCGCGACACCGCGCGCCTCACTCCGCCCCATGCTCGGCCATCTGCTCCGTGTCCTGCCGCGCCAGATCGGCAAGGGCCTTGGTGACCTCGAGGTCCAGCGCACGGCGGCGCGCGCGGAACATCTCCTGGATCTGGTCGGCCATGTCGAAGACGAGCACGGCGAGATCACGGATTTCGGCATGGCTGGCGGGGGTGTAGGGCAGACGCTCTCCCTTGATCTTCGCCTCGTTCAGGCGACGCGCGACCTGGTTCACGTTGTTGCCAACCCGATTCAGCGCCGCGCTTAAGTTTCGCAGCTCGTCCGTCATGCCCTCATCCGGGCGCAGGATGTCGTCAGCGGCCAGGATAAGACAGCGCAAAGCGTCCGACCGATGAGCGACACCGTGGCGCGCAAGGGCCGCGTCGAAGCGCTGTAGCTCCTTCGGGCTGACGCGCACGCCAATCACCTTCGGCCGACTGCCGTTCGCCGTCTGGCGATCTGCAGCGTGGTTGGCCGCGTTGTAGACGGACTTGAGACTGACCCCGTAGCGGGTGGCGAGATCGCCAGCGGCGACGCCCTGCGACCGCTCTTCGGCGATGCTCAGGCGCTCGGTTTCGGTCAGTCTGCGGCCGCGTGACATTTTGAAGTTAACGTTCCTATTTCTTGCCAACTTCGTACAAGCCCGCCTTCTCCCAGCACAAGCGGAGAAGGCACCAAGGGCTTGTACTCAATGTAGAAAATCGGCCTCGCGGGCCGATTTGACGTCCTTTGGCAAATGCAGCGCGCAAGGCGCTCAATGCAACGCGTCCCGCGTTGCCTGCACCGCGCATCGCGTCCTTTGGACTGCGTTTTGCGCGCCTCGCATCACGTCCTCTGGCGAGTGTCAGATGGCCCCTGCTACCCGCATCGCGCGTGGTGCCCGATGGTCCACGTCCCGTGCGGTATGCGTCACGCCTCCTGCGTCGCGCACTATGGCCGATGTCGCATGTCGCACGTCATCTGTGGACCGCATCGCGCGGACGGGAGAACGTCAGGCGTCGCGAGCGTGGTGCTTTTCGCTCCCTGCACGATGCACCATGGACCCCGCATTCCGCCTGAGGCAGCCCGCATCCCGTCTTCTGCTTGACGCCGTCGCGTGCGGGGGTTAGCGACGCGGAAACATCTTTGTTGCGTTTCACCATTCTTGTGAGAGATCCGCCCCCATGCCGAACGATAATCTCGTGGTGATCGCCGCGATGGCCCGGAAGGGCGGGAGTGGCAAGACCACGCTCTCGCGCGCCTTGATCAGTGCTGCCGTTGCCGCCGGGCGTCGCGTCCTTCTAATCGATACTGACAGCACAGGCGTGCTCGGCACCTGGCACAAGCGGGCTGAAGCCGCGGGGCTGGGATCACCGCTCCTGCGATCTGCGACCGTCGAAAGCGTAGGGGCCGTGGACCGCCGGATCGAGCAGGTCTATTCGGCGGACTCTGCGGATTTCATCTTCATCGACACGGCAGGCGTCGGGGCCGAGTGGTCGGACGGGATCGCCGTTCTGGCAGATCACATCGTGACACCAGTCATGCTCTCGACCTCGGATCTCGACGTCGGTGCGCAGACGGCTGACTGGTTCGAAAGGCTCCGCGCCCGCGTCGATGACCCCGAAAGCTTGCCGCGCCACCATGTCGTTCTGAACATGGTGGACCCAAAGACCACGCGCGCCGATGCAGCCCTCATCGAAGCGGCGATCGCGCGGTTTCCGGTGGTCGAGACCGTGATGATGCGCCGCAACGCCTACAAGGAGATGGACGAAAAGGGCCTCCTGCACGCTGTGGCCCTGCAGAAGCAGGCCGATCCCAACCCTCTCATGCGCCCCCATGTGCGCCATGTGGTCGAGGCACTCGAAGAGGCGACCGACATCCTCAACAACATCCTGGCCGCGTGAGGACAGGGCTGTGAGGAAGAGAATCCCGACAATCACGCGGCCCGACCCGGCTTATGCTGCATCCCTGCGGCCAGAGGTGGGAGAAGACCCGGGAAGGGAAGAGGTTCTGCGAGCTGAGACGATACCAGAAGCTGCAAACGTCGAGCCTGTAGTCTTGGACAGTCACGCTGTTTCGCCGCCAAGTACGCAGCCTGCGCCCGCTCCTCAGCCCAGACAGGAGACAGCCGGGCGTGCAGCATCCGCGGCCATGGTATCTCCCACCCGCGCACGCCGCAGTCCGGCGACGCGCAAGATCGACATCCGGGTGAACGCGCTGGAACGGCAGGAGGAAGCCCTGATCGACTGCGGCGTCGATCCGGCCCATGTCATCCGTGCAGCCCTGCGCCGCGCGGTCAAGAACTGGGAACTCGGGCCTGACTTCGTCGCCCCCTCAGAAGAGCAGCGCACGCGGATCACCGAATGGCAAGCACGGACCTCTCTAGCAGTTGACGCGATGGCTGTGACCTCCCTCCTGCGCGCCCAAGACCCCCTTGACGTATTGAGTAAGTGGACCCTGATCCGCGGGCAGTTGGAGCCCCGAGTCTGGGCCGAGATCGACGCTATCCTGAGCGAGATCGCTGCCTATGCTGCGGTGCCGCATGGAGATGCCGAAGTCTAACCCATTGTTTAGGCGTGTTTCCGCCAAGCGTCCGATCACAATTTTCCCGAAAGCACCTGTTCATCTTGCAGTTGCAGAAACCAGTCATTAACAACCCTGCCAAGGATAGAGTGGCCTCCTTGTTCCCGGTGCAGAGGTCCAGGTAGAGGAGCAGATTATGTCCAACACAGCCCGCCTGACAGGCGAACCCATCATGCGCATCCTCTGCAAGAAGACCGACGCCCTCGTGGGCTATCTTTACCAGTGGAACAACGGCGATCTCCAACCGGCATGGATCAACGAGGCCATGGCCGAGGTCCGCTACGAGCCCATGGTACAGGCCGCCTGAAGCGGGGAGACGCCCAGCTGGTTAAACGCCAGCGCTCGGGATGATGCATAGAATTCGCTTTCATGCATCATGGATCGCCATTATTGTGAGTTATAGAAATGGATCCTATAGCTCATGCGCTGGAACTGGAATCAACCCGACTGGCCGAATTTCGTCTATGACAGCGCTGCCATCGAACCTCTCGAGCGGCGGTTCCTGCTGTCATCCGGCGAGATTCTCGGCGCCGTCCGCCATGTGACCGGCGATGAACGCGACCGGCTGCGCATCGAACTTCTGAGTGAAGAGGCGATGCGGACAAGCGCCATCGAAGGCGAGGTGCTAGACAGGGGCAGTGTGCAATCCTCCCTCCGGCGGCAATTCGGTCTGATCACTGACGGTGCGCCATCGAAGCCCAAGGAACAGGGCGTCGCAGAGATGATGGTCGACGTCTACTCGACCTACGGCGCGCCTCTGACCCACGAAACCCTCAGCCGCTGGCACGGGATGCTCCTGGCACATGACCGAAGCCTCGAGACCATCGGTGCCTACCGGCGACATGCCGACGCGATGCAGATCGTCTCCGGCAGGATCGACCGACCGACGGTGCATTTCGAAGCACCGCCTTCGGCGCATGTCCAAGGTGAGATGGACGTGTTCGTCGACTGGTTCAACCGAACGGTACCAGACGGTCCAACGCCCCTGCCGGCTCTGACCCGAGCGGCGCTTGGGCACATCTGGTTCGAAAGCATCCACCCCTTCGAAGATGGCAATGGTCGCCTCGGCCGCGCCCTGGCGGAAAAGTCCCTTGCCCAGAACATCGGCCAGCCGAGCCTGATCGCGCTAGCCTATACGATCGAACGGGACCGGAAGGCCTATTACGACCAGCTCGAGATCCACCAGAAAACGCTGGACGTCACTGGCTGGCTGATCTGGTTCGCCGAGATCGTTCTGAAGGCGCAGCAGGTGACGCTGACG
>JARFTV010000009.1:108067-114434 GCA_029289325.1 Alphaproteobacteria bacterium | reverse complement strand
CTTTCGACAGGCTGAAGCTCCAGGTGTCGATCCCTTCGGCCAGAAGCTCGCTGAAGCGGGCCGGATCGGCGGGGTTCGGGTCCAGCACCTGCTTCACCGGGTCGTAGCTTTCGACCCATTCCGCTTCGGAGTTGATCCGCGAATAGAAGAACGGCCCCTCCTGGTCGAGGTCGACGCGCCACTGGTCGCCGGGCGTGTCGGCCGCGCAGCGGTAATAGTGGGATACGCGGCACTGCTTCGCCTGCACAGTCAGGAAAGCTTCGCAACCCTCAGGCGCGGTCCAGGTCGCGGCCTGCACGGGGGCGGCCGGGGCGGTCAGGCAGGCAAGGATCAGATACTTACGCATCGCCGTTTCACCTTGGGATCAGGTCAACTGTCCTGACATTTCACTTTCGCGGGTCGGTCAAACGCGCCAGACGCTGGCCAGACAGGTGCCAGACGGATGCCAGACGCTTAACCAACCGTTCACTATTCCGCCGCCACGGCCCCCGTCTGGGCCAGATAGCCAAGGATCGACTCCGCCGCCTCGCGCCCGTCACGGATCGCCCAGACCACCAGCGAGGCACCCCGGACGATATCCCCCGCCGCATAGACGCCCGGCAGGCTGGTCTCATGCGTGCGGAAATCGGCCTTGATCGTGCCCCAGCGGGTCACTTTCAGCTCCGGCACCCCCCAAAGCGTCGGCAGATCCTCGGGTTCGAAGCCCAGCGCCTGGATCACCAGGTCCGCGGGTTCGACGTAATCGGCCCCCTCGATCACTTCCGGCGTCTGGCGGCCCGTCGCATCCGGCGCGCCAAGGCGCATCTTCTGCACGATCACGCCTTCAACCTCGGCCCCGCCGGTAAAGCCCTTCGGCGCGGAGAGCCAAACGAATTCAACGCCTTCCTCTTCCGCGTTCTGCACCTCGCGCTGCGAACCCGGCATGTTCGCCCGGTCGCGGCGATACAGGCATTTCACGGAAAGCGCGCCCTGACGGATCGCCGTCCGAACGCAGTCCATCGCCGTGTCGCCGCCGCCGATCACCACCACGCGCTTGCCGCTGGCGTTCAGCTCGCCGCTTTCATACTCCGGCACGTCGTCGCCAAAGCCCTTGCGGTTCGACACCGTCAGATAGTCCAGCGCCTTCACGATCCCCTTGGCCCCCACGCCGGGGGCCTCGATATCCCGCGCCTTGTAGACGCCCGTGGCGATCAGCACCGCGTCGTGCTGGCCCCGGATCGCGTCGAAGGTGATATCCTCGCCCACGTTGCAGTTCAGGACAAAGTTCACCCCGCCGTCCTCCAGCTGGGCGTTGCGGCGCTCCACCACGTCCTTCTCCAGCTTGAAGCCGGGGATGCCATAGGTCATCAGCCCGCCCGAGCGGTCGTAGCGGTCATAGACCGTGACCTGCACGCCCTGCCGCCGCAGCATGTCGGCCGCAGCCAGACCCCCCGGCCCCGCGCCGATGATGCCCACCGATTCCGGCCGTTCCGCATGGGGACGGATCGGCTTGACCCAGCCCTCCTCCCAGGCGGTGTCGGTGATGTATTTCTCCACCGAGCCGATGGTGACGGTGCCATGCCCCGACTGCTCGATCACGCAGTTGCCTTCGCAGAGGCGGTCCTGCGGGCAGATGCGGCCGCAGATCTCCGGGAAGGTGTTGGTCGCCTGGCTGATCTCATAGGCTTCCTGGAGCCGCCCCTCGGCGGTCAGCTTCAGCCAGTCGGGGATGTTGTTGTGCAGCGGGCAATGCGACTGGCAATAGGGCACGCCGCACTGGCTGCACCGGCTGGCCTGCTCGGCGGCCTTCTGGTCGGCGTACTCGCGATAAATCTCGTGGAAATCCTGCGCGCGCGAGGATGCGTCACGTTTCTCGGGCATCTCTTTGCCGACGGTGACGAACTTGAGCATCTTCTGCGTGGCCACGGCTGCGCCTCCCAACGGATTGTTCCGGGAGCGATTTGGTACAGCGGATCACTTCGCAATAAAAGTCAGTATGGTTTACCTAAATGCGAGTTTTTCATCAGATTGGACAGCAAGTCTGACATTTTTCATGCCATTTAGGTCAGCTTGGTTTCCCTATCTATCTAGAACCCCAGCCAAAGTGCCACCAAAGCGACGGATCCCACGGTGATTCGCCACCAGCCGAACAGCGCATAGCCATTGCGGCTGATGAAGTTCAGCACCCAGCGAACCACCAGCACCGCGGTCACAAAAGCCACGGCAAAGCCCACGGCGATGTCCCAGAAGGCGCCGAAGTCCAGCACGTCGCGGTTCTTGAACAGGTCATAGGCGACCGCCGCGCCCATGGTCGGCAGGGACAGAAGGAACGAAAACTCCGCCGCCGCCCGCTTCTCCACACCCATGAGCAGGGCACCCACGATGGTCGCCCCGGACCGGCTGACCCCCGGGATCATCGCCAGACATTGCACGACCCCGATGGCAAGCGACTTGCCGAGGGGCAGCGCCAAGGCATCGTGGTGGACGGGGTCCGGCGCGATCCGGTCAATGACCAAAAGGACGAAGCCGCCCAGGATCAGCATGACGGCGATCAGGCTGGGGCTCTCGAACAGGACGGTCTTGATGAAATCATGCGCCAGCACACCCACCACGACAGCGGGCAGGAAGGCCAGCAGGACGGACACGATGGACCGCCGCGCCGCATCCTCATGCCGCGCCCGAAGCAAAAGCCGCAGGACCAGCGCCGCATAGACCGAAGTGAGCGCCAGGATCGCGCCCAGCTGGATCACGACCTCAAAGGTCTTGCCCGTGCTTTCAAAGCCCAGAAAATGCCCGGCCAGCAGCAGATGCCCGGTCGAAGATACCGGCAGGAACTCGGTCAGCCCTTCGAGAAGCCCCAGGGCTGCAGCAACGATCGTGTTTTCCACACGTCAGACTTTCCGCAGATTCTTGGCCGAATCCTTGATCGCTGCGAACTGGCCCGAAGGGCGGAAGCGCCACAGATATTCGGGCAGCACGGCCTCCATCGCGGTGGGGGTGATGCCAAGGTCGGCCAACCCCTTCGCGCCCGGCGAGACCACATTGTCGCGCCGCAGGTTCCGCACCTGGTCGCGGGTGATCAGCTTGTTCTCGATCAGGCCCAGGGTCACGGCCTGCACCGCGTCGAAGGCAAAGCCCATGATGTTCGCCACGAAGAACGGCACGTTGACCACGGCACGGCGGCGCTGGATCACCTTGAGCATCCGCCCCATCAGGCCGCGGAACGTGTCCACTTCCGGCCCGCCAAGCTCATAGACGCCCGGAGCCGCCTCGCCCAGCGCGCCCTTGACCGCAGCCTGCGCCACGTCATCGACATAGACCGGCTGGAACCGCGTCTCGGCCCCAACCACGGGCAGGACCGGACCCATCCGAGTCATTCCGGCAAAGCGGTTGAAGAAGCCGTCCTCGGTCCCGAAGATGATCGAGGGACGCAGGATCACCGCCGACGGAAAGGCCGCCAGCACCGCGCTTTCGCCCTCGGCCTTGGACCGCGCGTAATCGCTGTCCGACCCCGCATCCGCCCCGATGGCCGAGACATGGACCAGATTCGCCACCCCTTCCGAAGCCGCGATCCGCGCGATCCGGCCGGCGCCTTCCGCCTGCACGGCGTCAAAGGTGTTCTTGCCCGACCGGTTCAGGATGCCGACGCAGTTCACCACCGCATCCGCGCCGCGCATCACGGCCCGGACACTGGCGTCGTCACGGATGTTGCAGGCCACCGGCTCGACCTGGCCGACCACACCGTAGGGACGGACGAACAGCGCCTCGTTCGGGCGACGCACGGCGACCCGCACCCGCCAGCCCTCTTTCGCCATGCGCCGCGCGATGTAGCGGCCGACAAAGCCCGACCCGCCGAAGATGGTGACCAGCTTGCTCATGTGCGCACCCCCGCGAAAGCGCCGAAAAGGCACCGGAAACTCGCCGGATCAATACCCGCCACGCCGGGGCCGGGCAAGGCTAAACCGGAGCGAAGAAATTTGATGCGGGGGCCGTTGACTCTCCCCAACCGGGCCGTTACATCGCCCATCAGTGCCCAGATGGCGGAATTGGTAGACGCACTGGTTTCAGGTACCAGCGCTGCAAGGCGTGGAGGTTCGAGTCCTCTTCTGGGCACCATCTACCTCAAGGCCGCGTTCCCGCAAGGAACGCGGCCTTTGGTTTTACGGGCCTATACAGCGCGCGCCATTTCGGGTAGGTGCGCCCCACGGTCGAGCTTCCGCGACTGTGGGCGAGGAGGCCCACACCAGGGGGACAGGGGCCGTTTGGCTTTTTCGGGCGCTGGCCGTCCCCCTTTGGAAAGACATCCATGACTATGCAGAACCTGGCCGCGCCGCTGGCGCAGGCCTTGGCCGACAAGGGCTATGAAACGCTGACCTCCGTGCAAGAGGCCGTGCTGGCCGAAGGCGTGGCGGGCCGCGATGCGCTGGTCTCGGCGCAGACCGGATCGGGCAAGACGGTGGCCTTCGGCCTTGCCATCTCGCCCGAGATCCTGAACGGGCAGGACGTGCTGCTTTATGCCGACAAGCCCATCGCCTTGGCCATCGCCCCGACCCGCGAGCTTGCCCTGCAGGTCGCGCGTGAGCTGGAATGGCTTTACGCCGGTGCCCAGGCGAAACTTGCCACCTGCGTCGGCGGCATGGACTACCGCACCGAACGCCGCGCGCTGGAGCGTGGGGCGCATATCGTCGTCGGCACCCCCGGCCGTCTGCGCGACCATATCGAACGCGGCTCGCTGGACCTGTCCGCCATCCGCGCCGTTGTGCTGGATGAAGCGGATGAGATGCTGGACCTTGGTTTTGCCGAGGATCTGGAATTCATCCTCGCCGCCGCGCCCGAGGATCGGCGCACGCTGATGTTCTCGGCCACCGTGCCGAAGGAAATCGAAAGACTGGCGGGCGAGTTTCAGAAGGACGCGCTGCGTATCGTCGCCCAGGGCGAGGCGAAGCAGCATGTCGATATCGAATACAAGGCGTATTCGGTGGCGGTGCGCGACCGGGAACATGCGATCTTCAACGTCCTGCGCTACTATGAGGCGCGGACGGCCATCGTGTTCTGCAAGACGCGGGCGAACGTCAGCCACCTGCTCGCCCGGATGGGCAACCGCGGGTTCCAGGTCGTCGCGCTGTCCGGCGAGCTTAGCCAGCAGGAACGGACCCATGCGCTGCAGGCGCTGCGGGACGGACGGGCGCGGGTCTGCATCGCCACCGACGTAGCCGCGCGCGGCATCGACCTGCCGGGGCTGGAGCTGGTGATCCATGCCGACCTGCCCTCGAACTCGGAAACCCTGCTGCACCGGTCCGGTCGCACGGGGCGGGCGGGCAAGAAGGGGGTCTCGGCGCTGATCGTGACTCCGGCGGAATTCAAGAAGGCCCAACGCCTGTTGTCGGGCGCGAAACTGGTTGCCGAATGGGGGGCGCCTCCCGGTGCGGATGACGTGCAGGCCAAGGACGACCTGCGGATTCTGGAGCATCCGGCTCTGACGGCGCCGATCGGCGACGAGGCTGGCATCGCGGGCGAGCTGCTGGAGCAGTTCGGCGCCGAGGCACTGGCGGCCGCCTTCGTGCGGCTCTGGCGCGATGGCCGCTCTGCCCCCGAGGTCCTGTCGACCGACAATCCGATGCCCGCCCCCTCGGCCCCGCGCGAACGGGGCGAGTTCGGGCCGGCGGTCTGGTTCCGCATCAATGTCGGCCGCGCCGGCCGGGCCGAGGCGCGCTGGCTTCTGCCGAAGATCTGCGATGCCGGAAGCATCGCGAAGGATTCGATCGGCGCGATCCGGGTGCGCGAGGAGGAAACCTTCGTCCAGATCGCCGAGGCGGTCGCTGACAAGTTCCGCCAGCAGATCGACCTCGACAAGGGCCTGCTGATGGAGCGCCTGGAGGGCGAACCGGATTTCGACCGTCCGCGCTTCGACAAGCCGCGCGGCGATCGTCCGACGCGGCCGGAACGAGCCGAACGCCCGGCACGGACCGAGAAACCCGCCTATGCGCCCAAGCCGCCGCGGGTGGTCGAAGAGGACGAGGTCGAGGCCCCGCGCGAATACAAGCCGAAAGCCAAGTATGACCGGGCCGCCCCGTCCGAGGCGCGCCCCGACTCGAAAGCCGACCGTCCGGCCCGCAAGCCGTATGAGGAGCGCGCACCCCGTGCAGAGGGTGAGGATGACCGTTCGCGCAAGCCGCGCTGGTCGCCGGACCAGAAGTCTGCCCCGCGGTCATCAGGGTTCAAGAGCCACGGCGGCTCGGCGGACCGTCCGGCACGGGCGACGGGCTACAAGAGCCATGCAGGCGAGGGCTACAAGCCCAAGTCCGAAGGCTGGAAACCGCGTGAAAGCGACGGCGAGCGCCCGGCGCGCAAACCCTATGCCGGCAAGTCCGAGGGCTTCAAACCCAAG
>JARFTV010000009.1:0-108057 GCA_029289325.1 Alphaproteobacteria bacterium | reverse complement strand
CGACTACAAGCCGCGTGAGGATGGCGACCGTCCGAAGAAACCCTACGCCCCGAAAGGCGAAGGCTTCCGGCCCCGCGAAGACGGCGACCGCCCGAAGAAGACCTATGCCCCCAAGGGCGACGACTCGCGGCCTTTCGTGAAGCGTGACGGCGCGGGCAAGCCCGGCGGGTTCAAGGGCACTGCGGCGGGCAAGAAGCCCTTTGACAAGCCCCGCGCTGAGAAGCCGAAGGCCGACGCCCGCGACACCTCCAAGCGTTTCGTCCCGCCGAAGAAGCGCTGAGTTGGCTCAGGTCCGGGGCGGTGCCAGACGTCGCACCGCCTCGGCATGGGGCTTGGGCGGCAACACCACCACCCCGTCCGACAGGGCCGAGGGTGTGTTGAACCGCAGTTCGGCTCCCAGCCGGTCGCTCACCACCGCTCCGGCGCGGGTGGCGATCAGGCTTCCGGCGGCGATGTCCCACTCCCAGGCGGGGCGCAGGGTCAGCATCCCGTCGAACCGCCCCTCGGCCGCAAGGCACAACCTGTAGGCCAGTGAGGCGCGGAAGTGGCGCTGCACGCTTGGCGCGCCGCCCGGCCATTTCTCGGGCGCGAGATTTGCCTTAGTCGTAAGGATATCCGCGCCCTCCAGCCGCTCCCGCCGACTGGCGCTGATCGGCTGGCCGTCGCGCAGGGGGTCCGATGTTTCCGACGCGCAGTAGATCCGGTCCAGAGCCGGCAGATAGACCACCCCCGCCGTCACACGGCCATTCCGGGCCACGGCCAGCGAATGGGCAAAGGTCTCCTCCCCCGCGATGAAGGCACGGGTCCCGTCGATGGGATCGACGATGAACACATGCTCATGCCCCAGCCGCACGGGGTCGTCCGGCGTCTCCTCGGACAGCCAGCCATAGTTGGGCCGGGCCGAAAGAAGCTGCTGCTTCAGCATCGCGTCCACCGCCAGATCGGCCTCGGAGACCGGGCCATGCTCACCGCCCTTGTCCCAATGGCGCAGGTCGCCGCGCCAATAGCGCATGGCGATCCGCCCGGCCTCGCGCGCGGCTTCGGTCAGAAGCGCAAGGTCACGCGCCGGCAATTGTCATCCCGTCGATCAGGATCGAAGGCACCCGGGTCGACAGATGCGCCCGCGCGTCGTTCGCCGGGACGATCCGCAGCAGCATGTCGCGCAGGTTGCCCGCAATGGTGCATTCGTGGACGGGATAGGCCAGTTCGCCGTTTTCCACCCAGAACCCCGCCGCGCCGCGCGAATAGTCGCCGGTCGTCGGGTTGATGGTCGAGCCGATCATCGAGGTGATCAGCAGACCCGTCCCCATGTCGCGGATCAGGTCGGCCCGGCTGCGCGCGCCCTGGGTCAGGTCGATGTTGGTCGTGGACGGCGAGGGCGGCGCGCCGGTCCCGCGGAAGGCGTTGGCGGTCGATGGCATCCCCAGCTTGCGCCCGGTGGCAAGGTCCAGAACCCAGCCGGTCAGCACGCCATCCGAAACGATCTCACGCCGCCGGGTCGCCAGCCCCTCGCCGTCGAAGGGGCGCGAGCTGCCGATGCGGGGGCGGTGCGGGTCCTCGATCAGGGCGATCCCCTGGGGCAGGACCGGCTTGCCCAACAGATCACGCGCCCAGCTTGACCCGCGCGCGATCGAGGTTCCGTTGATCGCCGAAAGCAGATGGCCGACCAGCGAGGCCGCGACACGTTCGTCATAGACCACCGGGAAGGTCCCCGTGCGCGGCTTGACCGAGCCGACGCGCTGCAAGGCCCGTTCGGCAGCCAACCGCCCGATTTCCCCGGCCGAGGGCATGTCGGCGGCATAGACCCGGCTTTCCCCGGCCCAGTCGCGCTGCATCTCGGTCCCATGGCCCGTGAAGGCGACCGCCGACAGCGAGGTCGAGCTGCGGCCGTAGCCGCCCGAGAAACCGTTGGTCGCCGCCATATGCAGCTGACGCCGGCTGTAGGCCGCGGCGGCTTCGACCTGGCTGATCCCCTTGGCTTCCAGCGCGGCGGCTTCGACCGCGCGGGCGGCGGCGTCCAGACTGGCCGCACCGGGTTCCTCCGCCGGATCGGCAAGATCCAGCGCCGCCAGGTCCCAGGACCGGGCAAGCTGGTCCGGGTCGGCCAGACCGGCCGTCGGGTCCTCGGGCGCCTCGCGCGCCATGGCCACGGCCCGCTCCGCCAGCGCAGTGATCGTCGCCGCCGAACTGTCCGAGGCCGAGACGCAGGCCTGCCGCCCCCCGATCAGGACGCGCAGCCCGATGTCCACCCCTTCCGAGCGTTCCGCCTGCTCCAGCGCGCCCTTGCGGATCTCGATCGACAGGGCGGTGCCCGAAACCGCCAGCGCGTCGGCCGCCTCGGCCCCCGCCTTGCGAGCCGCATCCAGAAGCGCCGAGGTCAGATCGGAAAGGTCAGGGGTCATGGGTCAGTCCCGCATTGGTGTCGGGCCGAGGTAGTCCGGCACGGCCCCCGGTGCAAGCCCGGGGTCCGCCCTTACTGCAACGGCATCCCGTTGGCGAAGATCCCGCCATCGCGGAATTCGATGGCCGAGGTCACCATATCCGGCGCGCCGCCGGGCCGGGTGAACAGGCCCAGCATCATGCGGAAGCCCATCGCCTCTTCGCTGGGCAGCAGGCCGAGGGCGATCAGGTTATCGACCAGCTTGTTCACGCCCGTGATGGTGACGTCGATCTTGCCCGTCGGCTCGGGCATGCCGGTGAAGCCGTCCACCTTGCTGTTGTCGATGGTCAGCGCCCCGGTCGCGGCGACCTGGGCCCCGGCGGCCTTGACCAGAACCTCGGTCAGGTCCAGCGAATGAAGTTCGCCGGGGGCCTCGACCTGCTCCAGATCGAACGAGGGGTCCATGATATCCTCATACCACAGGCCCTTGCCCTTGACGTCGATGACAAGGCTCGCCGGGTCGCGCGACAGCAGGGCGCCGGGGTCAATCAGGCCCCAGATATCCTCGGAAACGGTGAAGTCGACAAGGCGCGTGGTAAAGCTGAAATCCTGCGGCGTCTCGGATTTCGTGACGGGCATCATCATCCCGAAGCCGAATTCCGAAAGCCCGACCTTCACTTCCGGGAAGGGGATTTCCGCGCCCGAGACGGTCATCTCCAGCCCGGTCAGGCTGGTGCCGTAATCCAGTTTCGCCTTGTCCAGCGCCACGGCGAACCCGCCGCCCGTGGCTGCAACACTGGCCTGAACGGGCCCCGAGGCATCCGTCACGTCAAGCGCGGCCGACAGCGCGCCAAAGCTGAAGGTGCTGTCCGTGGCGAACCCGCCGTTCAGCGCCGTGGCCATGTTGGCCATGATCTCCGCGCCCAGGAAATTTCCCTTCGTCGCGCCCTCAAGACCGGCGATCGACAGGGTCATGGTACCGCCGCCCGTGCCCTCCTTGTCCGTTCCCGCCACATCGACGGTCAGGCGAGAGGCAGCAAAGCTGCTGTCCAGCTTCGCGTCATCCCCGTCGCGGGTAACCAGATAGCTCGCCGAAAGATCGGCCAGCTCCATTTCGACCTGGGTGTCGAGTGGCTCCCCCTCCTGATCCAGGATCTCGAGAAGCGTCACCGTCGTCGTGGGTGCGGAAACCTCATAGCTGGTCTCGGTGGCGCTGCCCCCGGCCGTGATGACCATCCCCGGCTGGTTGACCGACAGCTTGATGGTCGAGGGACCCTCCACCCCCTCGGGGAAGACGAGCTGGATCAGATGCTCGTCCGACATCGTCACCAGGACAGTCCCGTCGCCATTGTCGGTGAAGTCCATCTTGTCGATGGCGACCAGCGAGCTGCCGCCCAGCTCGTCCTCGTGGGTGACGACGACATAGCTCACTTCCAGCGTATCGCCATTGCGGGCGGCCGTATCCGCCGTCAGCTCCTGCCCGGCAGAGGTGACAAGGGCCTGCCAGCTGTCCCAGATCTCCTCGGGCGTGACGGCAAGGGCCGCTTGCGCACTGAACACAAGGGCAAGGGCGGTGCTGCACGCCAGGGTCCGGGTCATGGCCAGGCCTTTCCAGTTGAAGTTGCCGCCGCATCCTTTCTATGACCCGCTTGGGCGTCAAGGGTAACCACGGCGCGGACAGGGTCAGGAACTGCGGAGGCAAGATGATCGGCGTGACGGAAAGCGGCAATTGCACGATTCTGCGGCTGGAGCGGGCGGAAAAGGCCAACGCGCTGACCAAGGCGATGCTGGAGGGAATCGCCCAGGCGGTCCGCGCGACGCGGACTCCGGTCCTGATCCTGACGGGCGCAGGCAGGGTCTTCTCGGCCGGGGCGGACCTCGACGGAATGAAGGCGGGCCTTGGCCTGTCGCCCGCGTGGGAGGCGGCATCGGGGGCGGTGGCCGGCTATCCGGGCCTGACCATTGCCGCGCTGAACGGCACGCTGGCGGGCGGGGCGATGGGGGTGGCGCTGGCCTGCGACCTGCGGATCACGGTGCCCGCGGCCAGCTTCTTCTACCCGGTCATGCGCCTTGGCTATCACCCGCAACCTTCGGACCCCGCCCGGCTGGCCGCGCTGGTCGGCCCGTCGCGCGCGAAGATGATCCTGCTTGCCGGCCAGAGGATCGACGCCGAAACCGCGCTGGCCTGGGGCCTGGTCGACCGGATCACCCAGCCCGAGGCGCTGATGGACACGGCCATGTCGCTGGCAGAGGCGGCACTCGCCGCCGATCCGGGGCACGTTCGTGCCTTGAAACGCATGACCAACGGGGACAAGCCATGACCAACAGCTACGACCAGGGCCGCCTGAACCTGCCTTTCGTGGGCATCTCGACCTTCGGCAAGAACCCCTATGAACCGGATTGGTCCAAGATCGACGCCGACTTCGCCATCCTCGGCGCGCCCTTCGACTTCGGCACCCAGTTCCGCGCCGGCGCCCGCTTTGGTCCGCGTGGCATCCGCGAGGCCTCCACCCTCTTCTCCTTCGGCCATGCCGGGGCCTATGACCACGAGGACGACGTCACCTATCTGGAAGGCGTCCGCATCCTTGATATCGGCGATGCCGATATCGTCCATACCGACACCGAAACCAGCCACGCCAATATCGAGAAGGGCGTCCGCGCCATCCTCGCCGCCGGGGCCGTCCCCGTGGTCCTTGGCGGCGACCATTCGATCAACATCCCCTGCATCCGCGCCTTCCAGGGCCGCCCGCTGCACATCGTCCAGATCGACGCGCACCTCGATTTCGTCGATGTCCGCCACGGCGTCCGCCACGGCCACGGCAACCCGATGCGCCGCGCCGCCGAACAGGACCATGTCAAGGGCATCACCGCGCTTGGCATCCGCAATGTCAGCTCCACCGCCAAGGACGGCTATGACGCCGCCCGCGCGATGGGCGACGATATCCTCTCCGTCCGCCAGATGCGCAAACTGGGGGTGGAGGCCACCCTCGCCCGCATCCCCAAGGGCGTCGACTACTACCTGACCCTCGACATCGACGGCTTCGACCCCTCCATCGCCCCCGGCACCGGCACGCCCTCGCACGGCGGGTTCCTGTATTACGAGGTGCTGGAGCTGATCGACGGCCTGACCAAACAGGGCAACATCATCGGCATCGATCTTGTCGAAGTCGCCCCGGATTACGACCATTCCGGGATGACCTCGATCCTTGCCGCGCAGATACTGCTGAACACGATCGGGCGCATCGCCCACAACCGGAAATAGGTCATGGCCGCGCCGGCGCCACAGGCCCTTGTCATCGGCGCCGGTCCCGCCGGGCTCATGGCTGCCGAGGAACTGGCCCGCGCCGGCCTGCACACCCTTGTCTGCGAGGCAAAACCCACCGTCGCACGCAAGTTCCTGATGGCCGGGAAATCCGGCCTGAACGTCACCAAGGACGAAGAGTGGGAGGCGTTCGTCTCCCGCTACGACAGCACCCGGCTGCGCCCGATCCTGCGGGGTTTCGGCCCGCAAGAGGTGCAGGCCTGGTGTCGCGCCCTTGGGCAGGACGTCTTTACCGGGTCTACCGGCCGCGTCTTCCCCGTGGCGATGAAGGGCTCCCCCCTGCTGCGGGCCTGGCTGCAGCGGCTAAGCGCACAGGGGGTCGAGATCCGCACCCGCTGGCGCTGGACCGGCTTTGATGGGCAGGGCCTGTGCTTCGACACGCCCAACGGGCCGCAGGTCCTGACGCCCGGTGTCACCATCCTCGCCCTCGGCGGGGCAAGCTGGCAGCGCCTCGGTTCTGACGGGGCCTGGGTGCCCTGGCTGCGCGGAAAAGGGGTGCAGATCACCGACTGGCAACCCGCCAACATGGGGTTTCGCGTCAACTGGTCGGCGCATACGGCGCCGTTCTTCGGACAGCCCGTGAAGAGCGTCACCCTGAAGGCCTGCTCGTCGAGCACTTCGGGCACGCCTAGCGACGCGGCGTCCTTGCGAGGCATGCCCGAAGTGCTCGACGAGCAGCGCGGCGAATTCGTGATTTCGGCCAAGGGCATCGAAGGCAGCGGCATTTACGCGCTTTACCGCCCCTTGCGCGACGGAGCCCAACTCGCGCTCGACCTCCTCCCCGACCTTACCCAGGACGAGATCGCCCAGCGTCTGTCCCGCATGAAGCCCGGCGAAAGCACCGCCAACCGGCTGCGGAAACTCGGCCTCGACCGCGCCCGGATCGCCCTGGTGATGGAGTTCTCTCGGACCGAACCCTTCGCGCGGCTCAAGCATCTTGAGATCCCGCTGCAAGGCCCGCGCCCCCTCGACGAAGCCATCTCCGTGGCCGGGGGGATCGCCTGGGACGCGCTGACTGCGGACCTGGAGCTGAAGGCCCTTCCCGGCATCCTCGCCGCCGGGGAAATGCTGGACTGGGAGGCCCCCCCCCGCGGCGCGCCCCGCCCCCCCCCCCGTGGCCGGGCCGCCGCCCGCCGCCTTGCCTAACCTCCTGCATGCAGGGCCTCGAACCAGGGCAGCACCTGCTCCCGCAGGATCTCCACCGCCTGGTCCAGACAGGCGGGCCGCTCCAGCACATCGACAAAGGCCAAGGTGCCCGGATCGCTGACCGTGGCCTCGAAGAATTCGGCCAGGGTCACATCCTCCCCGCCCGGCCAGTCGGGATGGTCCGGCACCTCGCCCCCCGGCGTGACGAAGCGCAGCACGATCTGCACCTCCCAGCCATAGCGGTTGCGCTGCAGATGCACCGCCGACTTTCCCTGCGGTGAGGTCTTGCTCCAGGTCGTGCCGCTCAGCCCGTAGCCAGCCGGGACCAGCACCCCGTCCAGCGCCGCGACGATCCGCCCCCAGGCCTCCTCCCGCCGCGCCGGAAAGGCCGGGTCATTGGCCGCCCGATGCTTGCGCGCCGAGAGGTCCGCGTCGTCCATCCGTCAGGCCGACAGCCCGCCCGCGAGGTCCGGCACGTCCAGCGCGCTGAACCCGTAGTGCCGCAGCCAGCGCAGGTCGGCCTCGAAGAACGCCCGCAGGTCGGGGATGCCGTATTTCAGCATTGCGATCCGGTCGATCCCCATGCCGAAGGCAAAGCCCTGCCACTGGGTCGGGTCCACCCCCGCCGCCGACAGGACCTTGGGATGCACCATGCCCGAGCCCAGGATCTCCATCCACTTGTCGCCTTCGCCGATCTTCAGCTGCCCGCCGACGTTGGAATAGCGGATATCCACCTCCGCCGACGGCTCGGTGAAGGGGAAGTGGCTGGCGCGGAACCGCAGCTCCACCTTGTCGACCTCGAAGAAGGCCCGGCAGAATTCCTCCAGGCACCACTTGAGATTGGCCATCGAGATGCTGCGATCGATGGCCAGCCCCTCGACCTGGTGGAACATCGGCGTATGGGTCTGGTCCATGTCCATCCGGTAGACCCGACCCGGCGCGATCACCCGGATCGGCGCGCCCTGCGCCATCATCGCCCGGATCTGCACCGGGCTGGTATGGGTCCGCAGCACGTGGGGAGGCCGATTGTCGCCCTCGGCCCGCGCCATGAAGAACGTGTCATGCTCCTGCCGCGCGGGATGCTCGGGCGGGATGTTCAGCGCGTCGAAGTTGTACCAGTCGCTTTCGACCTGAGGCCCCTCGGCCACCGAAAAGCCCATGTCGGCGAAGATCGCTGTCAGCTCTTCCATGACCTGGCTCACCGGATGCACCGTCCCCCGCGGGCGCGGCCGCCCCGGCAGGGTCACGTCCAGCCATTCGGTCTTCAGCCGTTCGTCCAGCGCCGCATCCGCCAGCGCCACCTTCCGCGCCCGCAAGGCCGCGTCGATCTCATCCTTCAGGGCATTGAGGCTCGCCCCCGCGGCCTTCCGCTGTTCGGGGTCCATCTTGCCCAGCCCCGCCATCAGGCCCGAGATCTCGCCCTTCTTGCCCAGCGCGCCGACGCGGACCTCTTCCAGCCCGGCCTCATCCGCCGCACCAGCCACCGCCGCCAGATACTTGGCCTTGAGCGTGTCGATCCCGTCCATGGTCCGTCTCCTGAAAACCGCCCCTCTGCTAGCGGCGAAGGCCCCGCGATGCAAGGTTCAGAAGATCGACCGCCGCCCCCGGACCTCCAGCATCCGCCGGGATCGCCCGACCTGACCGTTCTGCGCGGTGATCGCGACGGGCGGCTCCTTCAGGCGCTTCTCGATCACCACGAGACTGTCATGGAACCGGATTCCCCCGATCTCGCGCGCCATCGGGTGCAACGGGAAGCCTGCATCGTCCTCGGTGTACCACGAATGCATCCGGTCGATCAGATCCTTGGCGAATTCGATGAAACTGCCGGGCGCGCGGAAGCCGCCGCCGAAGCCGGGCCAATAGCTCGTATGCACATCCTCGACGATATAAAGCCCCCGGTCGCGCAGCCGGGGCCAGAGATGGCGGAAGCTGGTGATCTGCTGGTCCATCTGGTGCCCGCCATCGTCGACGATCAGGTCAAAGGGACCATGCGCCGCGCCCACCCGTTCCAGGAAGGCCGGGTCCGCCTGATCGCCGATCTCGACCACCGTCCCCGGCAGGGCGAGCGCCCGACAAGTCGGGTCGATGTCCAGAAACACCAGCTGCGAGCCTGCGCCCAGAAAGCCCTGCCACATCGGGATCGACCCGCCCTTGTAGATGCCGATCTCCAGAAAGCTGATGTCACGGCCCTGCCAAGGGGCTAGCAATTCGTCATAGATTTCAAGGTAATGCTCCATCTTGAAAAGCATCCGCTCGCCGCTGCGCTGCGGAAAGTCGCGGAAATATGTGCAGGCCATGGCTTCGCCCCTTGGTTTGCCACGCAGCTTCACGGCTTTGCCGCGCAAGGTCCAGCGACCAGCTTGCTGCTTGCATCGCGGGCGTGCTGTCATATCTGTCCTGCAAGGTGCAATCAGGAAGCATACAGGCAGCATGGCTCAGGACATCCGTCGTTCCCGGAAGGATCGCAGCGATGCCATGCGCGCGGCAGTAACCCGGCTTGTGCGCGGGGCTGTGGCATGATTACCCGGAGCTTCACCAAGGGCGACGCCGAGTCCGAGGCGGTCTATTCCGACTGCGAACGCTATCGCTTCCTGCTGACCCGCACCTGGGGCAGCGGGCCGCGCGTCCTTTTCGTCATGCTCAACCCCTCCACCGCGACCGAAGTCCAGAACGATCCCACGGTCGAACGCTGTGAGCGTCGGGCGCGCGCCCTGGGGTATGGCGCCTTCCGCGTCACCAACATCTTCGCCTGGCGCGCGACGGATCCAAAGGCGATGCGCGCGGCCGAAGATCCGGTGGGCGCAGGCAATGACCAGGCGATTCTGGACAGTCTGGCCTGGGCGGATACGGTCGTCTGCGCCTGGGGCAACCACGGCCTGCATCTGGGCCGTGGCAGTGCGGTCGAAGCCATGCTGCGCGCGGCGGGGGCCCGTCTGCACCATCTGGGACTTACCGGACAGGGCCAGCCGACGCATCCGCTCTACATCGGCTACGACCGGCAACCGCAGCCCTGGTAACCGTCACACCGCGTTCGAAAGCAACCGGATATCGGCAAGTTTGACCGGGCTGCCGTGGACCACGGCCACGGCATGGCCATCCAGCAGGATCGTGCTGGTGCCACCCCCCTCACCGACCGCGACCGTCAGCTGCGGGTTGGTGTGGTGGGTGCTGTCATACATCACGACCAACTGGTCCTGCTCCGCGTCATAATCCGTGATCACGGCTGCGGCGGCGTGGACGCCGGTCTCGGTGATGGTGAATGTATCTGCGCCTTCGCCCCCCGTGGCGATATCGCCGGAACCGACATGGATCGTGTCGTCCCCCGTCCCGCCGTTCAGGTAGTCGACCTCGAAGTCATCCACCGCGCCCGACATGCCGGCCAGCCAGTCATTCCCCGAGCCACCATCGAGGATATCCGACCCGCGTCCGCCGGCAAGCATGTCGTCGCCGTCGCCGCCAGCCAGCCAGTCATTGCCCGACCCCCCGTCCAGAACATCATTTCCCGCGCCGCCCAGCAGCGTATCGTTGCCCTGCCCGCCGAACAGCTGGTCGTCGCCCATCCCGCCCGACAGCGAGTCATCCCCCGCGCCACCGTCCAGCAGATCGTGCCCATCCTGGCCCGCAAGACTGTCGTCCCCCTCATCGCCGTAGACGGAATCGTCGCCCCCGCCCGCCCAGACCGCATCATCGCAGCTCCCGGCATCGATCCGGTCATGACCATCGCGGCCGTCGATCAGATCGGTGCCGCCCTGCCCCTTGATGTGGTCATCCCCGTCGCCGCCCGACAGAACCTCATCCGCGTTCGACCCGAACACCTCGCGTCCCGCGTCGACCGGCCTGTCCATGTCATCTGATCGTGGAGAGGTTGCGCCATGCGAAAGGTCCAGATGCGGCCCGGTCCGGTCCAGTTCGTGGCCGTCAAGGTCGGGATCGTCCTCCTCGTCCCTGGATCCGCCGGAAAATGCAGCATCCGCCACCACGCCGGCAGCCAGAATACCGAGGATACCAAGAACGGTCAGCACGTCGTCACCCCCTACCACCACTGCGGGAAACGTTAACCAAGAACTTGGCTAACTTTCTGTTCCCACTGCGTAAACACCCATCTGCACTGGTAGCATGATTCCCATGTTCCCGATACGTCCAACGGCGGACCGGGCCCGGGAATCTCGACTCTGGATTAATACTGCCTTATCAGCCCCCGGACGGAACGGGCTTCCCTTCGCTGGCGAATCCGCCTATACGCGCGCATCCGCCCGCTGGCGGACCCTCCAAGGGCCTTGCTGGACGACATCCCGGCTTGCGCCATCACCTTAGCCAAGGAGACCCCGATGTCGATCACCGTCGAAGAAAAAGCCCGCCTGATCAAGGAATACGCGACCAAGGAAGGCGACACCGGCTCGCCGGAAGTCCAGGTTGCGATCCTGTCCTCGCGGATTGCCACCCTGACCGAGCACTTCAAGGGCCACAAGAACGACAACCACTCGCGTCGTGGCCTGCTGATGCTGGTCGCCCAGCGCCGCAAGCTGCTGGACTACCTGAAGAAAACCGATGAGGGCCGTTACACCTCGCTCATCGCCCGTCTCGGCCTGCGTCGCTGATCCCGACCGCACCGATACCGAACGCCCGCACCCCCGGTGCGGGCGTTCTGCTTTTCCGAACCTTGAGAACCCCCGCGCCCCCGGCCATATTGGGGAAAACGGAGGGCTTGATGGCCGAAGAGAAATTCCCCGGCTGGCACGGCACCACGATCCTTGCCGTCCGCCGCGGCGGCGAAGTGGTGGTGGCCGGCGACGGTCAGGTCTCGCTGGGCCAGACCGTGATCAAGGGCACCGCCCGCAAGGTCCGCCGCCTGAACCCTGGCGGCCACGCCGTGGTCTGCGGCTTTGCCGGATCGACCGCCGACGCCTTCACCCTGCTCGACCGGCTGGAAAAGAAGCTCGAGGCCGCGCCCGGCCAACTCGCCCGCGCCTGCGTCGACCTCGCCAAGGACTGGCGCATGGACAAATACCTGCGCAACCTCGAAGCCATGCTGATCGTCACCGACGGCGCCGACCTGTTCGTCATCACCGGCGCCGGCGACGTGCTGGAGCCCGAACATGACGTCGCCGCCATCGGCTCGGGCGGGAACTTCGCCCTTGCCGCCGCCCGGGGCCTGATGCTCACCGACCTCCCGGCCGAGGCCGTCGCCCGCCAGGCCATGGCCATTGCCGCCGACATCTGCGTCTATACCAACGGCAACCTCACCGTCGAGACGATCCGCAAATGACGCCGGAAGACCTCCGCGCCGCCGTCGCCGCCGGGATCGTGACCGAGGCGCAGGCGGCCTCCCTCAACGCCCTCGCCAACAGCCGCAACGGCAAGCGTGCCACCCTCCCGGCCGAGGATGAACCGTTCGAGTTCTTCCGCGGCTTCTCGGAAATCTTCATCTCCATCGGCCTTGTGATCCTGCTGGCGGGCGTCACCGCGCTGCTGACCGTGTTCGGCGGCTTTGCCCTGCTGACGCTGGTCCCGCTGGCCACCGCCGCGATCGCCTGGTGGTGGGCCGGTTACTTCACCCTGAAGCGCCGGATGACCCTGCCCTCGATGGTGTTGGCGACCGCCTATGGCACCGGGATCGTGATCTTCGCCTTCAGCCTGCTGGCGCGCGGCGGGCTGGGGGAACGGTCCATCGCCATCGCCGGCTTCGCGCTTTCGGCTGCGGCGATGGTCCTGTGGTATCGTCGGTTCCGCCTGCCCTTCTCGGCCTTCCTCGCGGGCGGGGCGATGCTGGGCGTGGTCTACTCGCTCACCGCCTCGGCTACGAACCTCGGCCCGATCGCCACCGGCAACTACCGGCTGCTCTTCGACCTCTCCGCCAGCCCGGCCTTCGCCACCGCCACCCTCCTCTTCGGGATCGGAGCCTTCCTGATCGGCATGTGGTTCGACACCCGCGACCCGCACCGGCTGGGCCGCCATTCCGCCACCGCCTTCTGGTGCCACCTCCTCGCCGCGCCCGCGCTGGTGAATACGGTCGCCGTCACTCTGATGAACGGCGGCGGCACCGGATTCCTGGCGATTGCGCTGATCCTGATCACCCTGCTTGCCCTGGTGATTGACCGCCGCAGCTTCCTGACTGCGGCCATCGCCTATATCGCCGTGGTCATCGCCTGGGTGATGGGCGAAGTCGACGGGACCCAATGGATCTTCATCCTGCTCCTTCTCGGCGCCTTCATCACCGCCATCGGCACCTGGTGGGTCCAGCTTCGCGGCTGGATCATGCAACGGCTGCCCGACTTCCCCGGCAAATCCAGCCTTCCCCCTTATGGATCGACCGAATGACCGACCTGACCCCGCGCGAGATCGTCTCCGAGCTTGACCGCTTCATCATCGGCCAGAAGGACGCCAAGCGCGCCGTGGCTGTCGCGCTTCGCAATCGCTGGCGCAGGAAGCGCCTTGGTGACGATCTGCGGGATGAGGTCTATCCGAAGAACATCCTGATGATCGGCCCCACCGGCGTCGGCAAGACCGAGATCAGCCGCCGCCTCGCCAAGCTCGCCAAGGCTCCCTTCCTGAAGGTCGAGGCGACGAAATTCACCGAGGTCGGCTATGTCGGGCGCGATGTCGATTCAATCGTGCGCGATCTTGTTGACGTGGCAATCAACGACACCCGCGCCGCCATGCGTGAGGATGTGAAGGCCCGCGCCCACAAGGCCGCCGAGGACCGGGTGATCGAGGCGCTGGCCGGAAAAGACGCCCGCGACCAGACGCGCGAGATGTTCCGCGGCAAGCTCAAGCGCGGCGAACTTGACGACACGATGATCGAGATCGACGTGGCCGACGCCGCCGCCCCGATGCCGCTTGGTTTCGGGATGCCGGGGATGGAGCAGCAGATGCAGGGCCTCCAGGACCTGTTCAAGGCCTTCGGCGGCCGCACCAGCCGCAAGCGGATGACCGTCGCGCAAAGCTATGACGTTCTGATCGGACAGGAGGCTGACAAACTTCTGGACGACGAATCCGTCCGCGCCGCCGCCTTGGAGGCCGTGCAGGAAAACGGCATCGTCTTTCTCGACGAGATCGACAAGATCTGCGCCCGCAGTGACGCGCGCGGGGCCGATGTCAGCCGCGAAGGCGTCCAGCGCGACCTGCTGCCCCTGATCGAAGGCACCACGGTCAGCACCAAGCACGGCCCGGTCAAGACCGACCATATCCTCTTCATCGCCTCCGGCGCCTTCCACATCGCCAAGCCGTCGGACCTCCTCCCCGAACTTCAGGGCCGCCTCCCGATCCGCGTCGAACTCGCGCCGCTGACCGAAGACGATTTCGTCCGCATCCTGACCGAGACCGACAATGCCCTGACCCGGCAATATTCCGCCCTGATGGCAACCGAGGATGTGCAGGTCACCTTCACCCCGGACGGGATCGCCGCCCTCGCCCGCATCGCCGCCGAGGTGAACCGCAGCGTGGAAAACATCGGCGCCCGTCGCCTTTACACGGTGATGGAGCGTGTGTTCGAGGAACTCAGCTTCCACGCCCCCGACCGTTCAGGCCAGTCAGTGACCGTGGACGCGGATTTCGTGGAAACCAACATCGGCGCTCTCGCCCGCTCCGCCGACATCTCGCGCTACGTGCTGTAGGTCGGGCTTCGGACCGAGAGCCCCCTCCTCCCAACGCATCCCGAAACACCGCGCCTTTCATCTTTGCCCAAATATCCCCGCCGGAGGCATCCACCGGACCCACCTGGCGCACCGTTGCAGACCAGCCGCAACTCCCTCCCCCTTTTGCGAAGGGGGTCGGGATGGGGGACGCGCGGCACTGAACTTCCTAACATCCGGTAAACGCCCGCGCCCAACCTTTTGAATCCGAACGATATTCCGGTTTTGTCCACCGTGGACACTCCCCCTTTTCCGGCCCCCCGCAACCCGATACTCTCCCGGCACTCAAGGGGGAAAGATGACCGAAGACACCGTCACGCCGATGATGGCGCAGTATCTGGAAATCAAGTCCCAGAACCCCGGCGCCCTCCTCTTCTACCGGATGGGCGACTTCTACGAGATGTTCTTCGACGACGCCGTCGCCGCCGCCGCCGCCCTCGACATCGCCCTCACCAAGCGCGGCTTCCACCGCGGCGAACCCATCGCCATGTGCGGCGTCCCGGTCCACTCGGCCGAGGGCTACCTTCTCAACCTGATCCGCAAGGGCTTCCGCGTCGCCATCGCCGAACAGCTGGAAGACCCGGCCGAGGCGAAGAAGCGCGGCTCCAAGGCGGTCGTCAAACGCGACGTCGTCCGCCTCGTCACCCCCGGCACGCTGACCGAGGATTCCCTCCTCGAAGCCCGCCGCCACAACTTCCTCGCCGCCTGGTCCGAGGTCCGCGACCAGGCCGCCCTCGCCTGGGCCGACATCTCGACCGGCGAATTCCGGGTGATGCCCTCCTCCCTCACCCGCCTTGGCCCCGACCTCGCCCGCATCGCCCCCCGCGAACTCCTCCTCTCCGAGGCCCGCGAAGCCGAGATCGCCGCCACCCTCGACCCCGGCCTCTCCATCACCTCCCTCAGCCGCGGCAGCTTCGATTCAACCAATGCCGAGAAGCGCCTCTGCGACCTCTTCCACGTCGCCTCGCTCGATGCCTTCGGGACCTTCGACCGCGCCGAAATCTCGGCAATGGGCGCCCTCGTCGACTACCTCCACCTCACCCAGCGCGGCCGGATGCCGCTCCTCCGCCCCCCGGTGAAGGAGCCCTTCGGCGGCACTATGCAGATCGACACCGCAACCCGCCGCAATCTGGAACTGACCCAGGCCCTCTCTGGCGGCCGCGAAGGCTCCCTCCTTGCCGCCATCGATCGCACCGTCACCGCCGGCGGCGCGCGCCTTCTGGAACGCCGCCTCTCCTCGCCGTCCCTCGACCTGCACATCGTCCACGCCCGCCACGCCGCCCTCGACTACCTCCTGGAAACTCCCTCCCTCCGCGACCAGCTGCGTGAAGCCCTCCGCCGCGTCCCCGACATCGACCGCGCCCTCTCCCGCCTTGCCCTCGACCGCGACGGCCCGCGTGACATGGCTGCCATCCGCGCGGGCCTCGAACAGGCCGGCCGCATCGCCGCCCTCCTGACCGGCGCCCCACCCCTGCTGACCGAAGCCGCCGCGTCCCTCATCGGCCACGACGCCCTCGTCGCCCACCTCACCCACGCCCTCGTCGCGGAACCCCCGCTCCTCACCCGCGACGGCGGCTATATCGCGCCCGGTTTCGACACCGAACTCGACGAGACGCGGAGCTTGCGCGACGAAGGCCGCGCCGTCATCGCCCGGATGCAGGCAGAGTATATCGGGACCACCGGCATCGCCTCGCTGAAGATCAAGCACAACAATGTGCTCGGCTATTTCATCGAGACCACGACCACCCACGAAGACCGCATGCGCGCCATGCCCGAGCTCTTCATCCACCGCCAGACCACCGCCGGGCAGGTCCGCTTCACCACCCTCGCCCTGTCCGACCTGGAAACGCGCATCCTGAACTCCGCCAACCATGCGCTGGAACTCGAAAAGCGCCACTACGCTGCGCTGAAAGCGCAGATCCTCGATCAATCTGCGCCGATCGCACTGGCGGCCCGAGGGCTGGCCGAGATCGACCTCGCCGCCGCCTTCGCCGACCTTTCCGCCGAGGAAAACTGGTGCGCCCCGATCGTCGACGACAGCCGCGCCTTCCAGATCACCGGCGGCCGCCACCCGGTTGTCGAACGCGCGCTGCGCCGCGACGGCCAGCCCTTCGTGGCGAACGACTGCGCGCTCACCGACAAGGATACGCCGGCGATCTGGCTCCTCACTGGCCCCAACATGGCCGGCAAATCCACCTTCCTCCGCCAGAACGCCCTGATCGCCCTTCTTGCCCAGGCGGGCAGCCACGTCCCCGCCACAGAGGCTCGCATCGGCCTCGTCTCCCAGCTTTTCAGCCGCGTCGGAGCCTCCGATGACCTCGCACGGGGCCGCTCCACCTTCATGGTCGAGATGGTCGAGACCGCAGCCATCCTGAACCAGGCCGATGACCGCGCGCTGGTGATCCTGGACGAAATCGGCCGCGGCACCGCCACCTACGACGGCCTTTCCATCGCCTGGGCGACCCTCGAACACCTGCACGAGGTCAACCGCTCCCGCGCCCTCTTCGCCACGCATTACCACGAGATGACGGCGCTGGCGGGCAAGCTGCCGGGGGTGAAGAACGCCACGGTCACGGTGAAGGAATGGGAAGGCGAGGTCATCTTCCTGCACGAGGTCCGCGAGGGCGCCGCCGACCGCAGCTATGGCGTGCAGGTCGCGCGGCTGGCGGGGCTGCCGGCCAGCGTCATCGAACGGGCGAAAGTGGTACTGGATGCGCTGGAGAAGGGCGACCGCGAAGGCGGAAAGCAAGCCACTCTGATCGACGACCTGCCCCTGTTCCGCGCCGCGCCGCCGCCACCCCCGCCGCAGAAGCAGAAAGCATCAGCGGTGGAGGAACGCCTGAAGGATGTCCACCCGGACGAGCTTACCCCGATGGACGCGCTGCGGCTGGTCTATGAATTGAAGCAAGCCGTTCAAACTTAAATAAAATTCGGCTTTCTCTTCCCCAAATATCCTCGGGAGGGGTCCGGGGAGGGCAGACAGCCCTCTCCGGGGGCGCGGCAAGGCTTAGCCGGCGTTGGACGACACCCCGACCTGCGCCGGTCGCAACAGGCGGTCGTGCAAGAGGAAGCCTTCGGTCATCACCTGGATGATCTGCCCGGCCTTGGTGCCCGGCAGCGGCGCCTCGAACATCGCCTCGTGCAGCTGCGGGTCGAACTGGTCGCCCACGGCCGGGGAAATCGGGGTGACGCCGTGCTTGGTCAGGACATTGGTCAGCTCACGCAGGGTCAGTTCCACCCCTTCGATCAGGGCTGCCGAGGCCGCGCGAGACTCCTCCGGGATCGCCTGGATCGCACGGTTCAGGTTGTCATAGACCGGCAACAGGTCGCGCGCGAGGCGCGTGCCACCATACATCTCGGCCTCTTTCCGGTCCCGTTCGGCCCGCTTGCGCGAGTTCTCGGCATCGGCCAGCACCCGCATGAACTTGTCGCGGAATTCGTCGCGCTCGGCCCGCAGGGCCTCCAGTTCATCGGCTTCGGGGGTTTCAAACTCTTCCAGCTCCACCTGCGACGAGGTGGTTTCTTCCTGCGACATTCGTCACGTCCTCTTGTCAGCCTTTGCCGCGGTCACTGACCAGGCGGCCCACCAGCTGGGCGGTGTAATCGACAATCGGGACGATGCGGCCATAGTTCAGCCGAGTCGGACCGATGACGCCCACCGCGCCGATGATCTTCCGATCAGCGTTCATATAGGGAGAAACCACCAGACTTGAACCGGAAAGTGAGAAAAGCTTGTTCTCTGAACCGATAAAAATGCGCACGCCCTCACCCGCTTCGGTAAGGTTCAGGAATTCGGCAATGTCCCGCTTGCGCTCCAGATCGTCGAAGAGGACCCGGATCCGCTCGATCTCGGCCTGGTCGGCCACGGCATCGATCAGATTCGACCGGCCACGCACGATCAGCCGCTCGGACGACTCTCCGGCGTTTTCCCAAAGCGCGAGGCCGCTTTCCACCAGCTCACGGGCGAGCGAGTCGATCTCTTGCCGGCGTTTGGCAATTTCCGAGACCATGCTGGCCCGCAGTTCCGACAGCGTCCGCCCCTCGGCGAGGACATTCAGGAAATTCGCCGCTTCCCGCATCGAGGACGGCGTCTGCCCCGGTGGGGGCACGAAGACCCGGTTTTCGACCTGCCCGTCAGCGAAGACCAGCACCACCAGCGCCCGGTCCGGGGCGAGGCTCACGAACTCGATATGCCGGATCGCCGCTTCCCGCTTTGGCGCCAGCACGACGCTTGCCCCCCGCGTGATGACGGACAATGCCGCCCCGACCTCATCCAGCAGCGTCGTCACGTCATGGTCATTCACGCCCAGCGTCGCGTCGATCTTCTCCTGATCCTCGGGTGCGACCTGGCCCACTTCCAGCAGGCTGTCGACGAACATCCGCAACCCCATCTGCGTCGGCACCCGGCCAGCCGAGACATGCGGGCTGTCCAAGAGGCCCAGATATTCCAAATCCTGCATGACATTCCGCACCGTCGCGGCCGAGACCTTCTCGGACAGGGTCCGCGTCAGCGTGCGCGAGCCCACCGGCTCACCCGAGGTCAGATAGCCTTCGACCACGCGGCGAAACACCTCGCGCGTCCGGTCATTCATGTCGTTGAGGATGGGTTGCGGGGTCGTCATGGGTTCAGCAATCGGCCTTGCATCCGGTGCCTGTGGTTGCATATGTGGCCGCATTCCAGCGAAAGGTCCAGCAATGCGCCCGTCAGGCAGAAAATTAAGCGATCTACGGGCGGTTTCAATCGAAACGAACGTGATGAAACATGCCGAGGGTTCCTGCCTGATCAAGATGGGCGAAACCCATGTCCTGTGCTCGGCCACGATCGAGGACAAGGCGCCCCCCTTCCTGAAGAATACCGGCCAGGGTTGGGTGACAGCGGAATACGGGATGCTGCCCCGGGCGACCAATTCGCGGACGCGGCGTGAGGCCGCGGCGGGCAAGCAGTCCGGCAGAACACAGGAAATTCAAAGACTTATCGGCCGGTCGCTGCGTGCGGGCGTGGACCGGCAGGCGCTGGGGGAACGTCAGATCGTGGTGGACTGCGACGTGATCCAGGCCGACGGCGGCACCCGCTGCGCCTCGATCACCGGCGGCTGGGTCGCCCTGCGGCTGGCGGTGAACAAGCTGCTGACCTCGGGCGTGATCACATCCGACCCGATCATGGATCACGTTTCTGCGGTGTCCTGCGGGATCTATGCCGGTCAGCCGGTGCTGGACCTTGATTATATCGAGGATTCGGCCGCCGGGACCGATGGAAACTTCGTGATGACGGGTGCCGGGAAACTGATCGAGGTCCAGATGAGCGCCGAAGGGTCCGCCTTCAGCCAGGACGAACTGCTCCACCTCCTCGACCTCGCCCGTCAGGGCAATGCCGCCCTCGTCGCGGCGCAACGCGCGGCGCTGGGGCTCTGATGCTCAAGCGCGGGGATCGTCTGCTGGTCGCCACGCACAACCGTGGCAAGCTGGAAGAGATCGCCGATCTCCTCCGCCCCTTCGACGTGACGGTCGTCGGCGCGGGGGACCTTGGCCTCCCCGAGCCGGAGGAAACCGAAACCACCTTCGTCGGCAATGCCCGGCTAAAGGCCTACGCCGCCGCGAAAGCCTCGGGCCTCGTCGCACTGGCGGACGATTCCGGCCTTGCCGTTGATGCCCTTGGCGGCGCGCCAGGTGTTTTCACGGCCGACTGGGCCACCACCGCGACGGGCCGCGACTTCGCCGTCGGCATGGACCGCGTCTGGCGCGAGCTGGAGGCGATCCACGCCCCCGAACCCCGCACGGCCCAATTCTGCTGCACCCTCGTCCTCGCCTCTCCCGACGGTCAGCATCTTGTCTTTGAAGGAAAATCTCCCGGCCGCCTTGTCTGGCCCGGTCGCGGCGAGCAAGGCCATGGCTTTGATCCGATCTTCATGCCTGACGGTTATAGCCAGACCTTCGGCGAGATGGACCGCTGGGAAAAGAACCGCCTGTCCCACCGCGCCGACGCCTTCCAGAAGCTCGTCGCCGCCCTGTTTCCGTAAATGGAAGACTGGCGCCACGCGGGCTTTGGCCTGTATCTTCACTGGCCCTTCTGCCAGTCGAAATGCCCTTACTGCGACTTCAACAGCCACGTCGCGGGGCGCATCGACCAGACTCGCTGGCTTCGTGCGTTCGAAGCGGAAATCGAGCGCATCGGTGCGCTGACCGAGGGCCGTGTCCTGAATACCGTCTTCTTCGGCGGCGGCACCCCCTCGCTGATGGAAGCCGGGACCGTCCAGGGCATCCTCGACCGCATCCGCGCCACCTGGACCCTTGCGAACGACGTCGAGATCACCCTGGAGGCCAACCCCGGCTCCGTTGAGGCCGCCCGCTTCGAAGGCTACGCCAAGGCCGGGGTCAACCGCGTTTCCCTTGGAATTCAAGCCCTTGACCCCGACGACCTCCGCCGCCTCGGCCGGATGCACTCGGTTGATGAGGCCGCGAAGGCCATTGCCATTGCCCAGTCCACCTTCGACCGCGTCTCGATCGACCTGATCTACGCGCGCCAGAACCAGACCCTCACGGCTTGGCAAGACGAACTGCGCCGGGCCCTGGATTTCGGCACCTCTCACCTTTCGCTTTACCAGCTGACCATCGAGGACGGCACCGTCTTCGGCCAGATGCATGCCAAGAACCTGCTGCGCGGCCTGCCGGAGGAAGACCTTTCTGCCGATATGTTCGAACTGACCCAGGAAATCACCCGTCAGGCAGGGCTTCCCGCCTACGAGGTATCGAATCACGCCCGTCCTGGCGACGAATCACGTCATAACCTGATCTACTGGCGCATGGGCGACTATGCGGGAATCGGGCCGGGTGCGCATGGCCGCCTGACCATCGATTCGACCCGCTTCGCGACCGAGGCCGAGCGTCGGCCGACCCCGTGGCTTGAGCGCACGCTCGCCGGTCCGGGTTCGGCCGAGAGCCAGGAGCGTCTTTCCGCGGAAGATCGGGCCGCTGAATATCTGATGTTCGCCCTGCGCCTCAAGGAAGGCGCCTCGCTGGATCGGTTCAGGGCGCTGGCGGGGACGCCGCTCTCGCCCCGCGGCCTTGCGGAAATGACCGCCCTTGGCTTCCTTCACCAGGACGGCGACCGCATCCATACCAGCGAAACCGGCGTGATGATGCTTAACGGAATCCTTCGCGCCCTGCTGGCAGACCGTCAAAGCGCAGGCTGATCAATCTTCATCTGGTAGCTGCGACAGGATCCGGCACAACTTGTCGAGATCATCCAGTGAACCGTAGCGGATCACCAGCTCGCCGCTTTCCCCACCCGAGGAATGCTCGATCCGCACCGGCATCTTCAGGTTGGCCGAGAGATCGCCCTCCAGTGCGCGGGTGTCAGCGTCCTTTTCAGCGGCCTTTGACGCCCGCGGCGAGGATTTCGCCCCCTCCTGCGCCTTCATCAACCGCTCGACTTCCCGCACCGACAGGCCTTTTGCGACGATCTGGGCGGCAAGGTCTGAAGCCCTCGGGCTTCCGATCAAGGCCCGCGCATGACCCGCCGAAAGTTTCCCCTCACGGACCAGTTCTTGCACATCATCGGGAAGGGACAAAAGGCGCAACAGATTCGCCACATGGCTGCGGCTCTTGCTGAGCGCCTCGGCCAGTTTTTCCTGCGTATGACCGAATCGGGACATCAGCTGCCGGAACCCGAGCGCCTCTTCGATGGCGTTGAGATCAGCGCGCTGGATGTTCTCGATGATGGCGACTTCCAGGACCTCAGTGTCGTTAAGGTCCCGCACCACAACGGGAACTTCGTGCAACTGCGCAAGCTGTGCGGCCCGCCAGCGCCGTTCCCCTGCGACAATCTCATAGGCATCCCTGCCGGGTTTCCGCCGGACGATCAGGGGCTGAATCACCCCCTTCTGCCGAATCGAATCGGCCAGCGACTCAAGCTCCTCCCGCCGGAAATCCAGGCGCGGCTGCTGCGGGTTCGGCTCCAGCTTCTCCACCGGCACAAGAAGCTCTGCCTTGCGGGGCGCGGCCATCTGTTCCGGCCCCGCAAGATGAACATCCGCCATCAAAGCCGACAAGCCACGACCTAGGCCTCTTCTTTCGTTCTTCGACATGATCAGGCCTCTGAAACTGCTGGGGTTTTGTGACGATCCGCGATTTCCCGCGCCAAGGCCCGATAGGCCTCGGCCCCTTTTGAGCCGGGGTCATATGTCAGGACCGGCATTGCGTAGGAGGGCGCCTCGCTGATTCGAACATTCCGGGGAATGGTGGTCTTCAGCACCAGTTCACCCATGTTCGACCGCGCATCCGCCTCGACTTGCGCCGTCAACCTGTTGCGGCGGTCATGCATCGTCAGCACAACCCCTTCGATTCGTAGATCCGGATTCGCTGAACGGCGGACGTCGCGAATCGTGAGCATCAGTTGCGACAAACCCTCCAGGGCGAAGAACTCACATTGCAGCGGGACCAGGACGGAATGCGCGGCAACAAGCGCGTTCACCGTCAGCAAGCTTAGCGCCGGGGGACAATCTATCAGGACATAGTCGTAACCGTAGCTGTCCATATCCGGGTGACGCAGTGCATCATGCAGCAGAAAACTCCGCTTCTCGTTCGACACGATATCCATGTCGGTCGAGGACAGATCGGCGTTTGCCGGAATAATCGAAATCTCCGGAATCCCGGTGTCGATCACAACATCCTGTAGGCTGACGCCGTCCACGATCAAGTCGTAGCTGGTCTTCTTGCGCGCATCCGGTCGAACGCCCAGCCCGGTGGACGAGTTTCCTTGCGGGTCGATATCCACAAGCAGGACCCGCTTTCCCAGCTCAGCCAGCCCGGCCGCAAGGTTAATGGCCGTCGTGGTCTTACCCACGCCGCCTTTCTGGTTCGCCAAGGCAAGGATATAGGGCCGTTCAGTCATGGCGATGCAAGTTCCTGATCACAAGTATGGCCGCCTCGGGGTCAGAGAGGCTGGGATGTTGCTTAACGTCAAAGTTCCAGAACTTCCTCGCTTCCGCGAGTTCTTCCTTGAAACGGGCGCCCTTGGGGAAGATCGCAACCCCACTCCGTTTCAGATGGGTGTGGGCGTACCCAAGCAGGTCGGGAAGCGACGCCAAAGCGCGGGCGGAAAGAACGTCGGCATTGAGAGCGGGGAGCGCCTCGATCCGATGGCTGATGACTTCTGCAGAGAGACCAAGAGTCTGCACGGCCTGTCGCAGGAATGTCGCCTTTCGAAGATCAGAATCGACAAGAACGACGCGCAGCTGCGGCCGCTGCTCTTTGGCGAGAATTGCAATGACAAGCCCCGGAAAACCGCCGCCAGAGCCCAGGTCGGCCCACGTCTCTGCGTTCTCCGGGCAAAGCGCGAAGACCTGGGCCGAGTCGGCGATATGCCGGATCCAGAGGTCACGTAGGGTCGTCTTGCTTACGAGATTGATGGCGGGATTCCAGCGACGCACTAACGCATCGAAGGCTTGGAGTGCGTCGAATGTTTCACGTGAAACACTCACCCCGCCGACAGGACCTTGCGTCGTTGTCATCCTGCCAACCGTTCATCCGGCTTCCGCAAGTGCGCCAGAACCAGAAGCAGCGCAGCCGGCGTAACGCCCTCGATTCGCGAGGCTTGAAGGATGGACTCGGGCTTAGCTCGCGTCAGCTTTTGCTTCAACTCGTTCGATAGCCCTGAAATCCGACTGTAATCAAAACCATCCGGAATCCGCTGTGTTTCCTGGCGGCGAAGATCGGCCACTTCTTTTGCCTGTCGATCGGAATACTGGTCGTAAGTCGAATCGATCTGAAGCTGGGCCAGAACCTCATGTTCCAACTTCTGGTAGGCTGGGAATGCAGAAACCACCACATCCAGTTCAGCACCCGGCAGTGAGAGCGCCTCATAAGCAGATCGCTTGACGCCATCACGGCTTACCGCGATGCCGGCATCGTTCAGCGCCTTCGGGCCAAGCATGACGGCTGACAACGCCTCTCGCCCAGCCTCAAGAGCGGCCAGCTTTCTTTCGAATGCGCCCTTCCGTCGGTCGGAAATGCAACCGGCTGCCAACCCGACGGGTGTCAAACGGCGGTCCGCGTTGTCGGCGCGAACAGTCAGCCGAAACTCGGCGCGAGAGGTGAACATACGGTAAGGTTCCGTAACGCCACGCGAGGTGAGGTCATCGATCATCACCCCGATATAGCTGTCAGTCCTGCTGAACTCGACCGGCGCCGAATCTCTGGATGCTGCGGCGGCGCTCAGGCCAGCCACAAGCCCTTGTGCCGCGGCTTCCTCGTACCCTGTCGTCCCGTTGATCTGGCCCGCGAAATAGAGACCGCCCACCGCCCGCGTTTCCAGTGTCTTGTGCAAGCTTCGGGGGTCGAAATAGTCGTATTCGATTGCATAGCCCGGCTGCAGGATAATCGTCTCCTCCAGGCCGGGGATCGTGCGGATATAGGCGTGCTGTACTTCCTCGGGCAACGAGGTCGACAGGCCGTTAGGATAGACCGTATGGTCGTCGAGTCCCTCGGGCTCCAGGAACACCTGGTGCGAGGTCTTGTCCGCAAATCGGACCACCTTATCCTCGATCGAGGGGCAATAGCGCGGGCCGACACCTTCAATATGACCACCATACATGGCGGAACGGTCAAGGTTGTCCCGCACGATCTGGTGCGTCGCTTCCGATGTGTGAGTAATTCCGCAAGAAATCTGCCGTGCTTCGGGCGCCCGATTCAAGAAGGAGAACATCACTGGATCGTCGTCGCCCGGCTGGCTGTCCAACCTTGCCCAGTCAATCGTGCGCCCATCCAGCCGCGGAGGCGTGCCGGTTTTCAAACGTCCGACCGGTAGCGCCAGCTCCGCAAGCTGGGCAGCAAGCAGACGTGAGGGCGAATCGCCCATCCGACCACCTGACATCCTTTGGTCACCGATATGGATCACGCCGTTCAGGAATGTGCCTGCCGTCAACACCACACGACCCGAGGACAGCTCGGCACCCGAGGCCAGAACGACCCCCGTGACCCTACCCGCCGCCAGGCGAAGACCGGCCACTTCGCCCTCGATCACCTCCAACCCCGACGTTGCAAGCAGTTCGGCCCGCATCGCCTCACGATAGAGGCGTCGGTCGATCTGCGCCCGAGGTCCCTGCACTGCCGGTCCCTTGCGACGGTTCAGCAGGCGGAACTGAATCCCCGCCCGGTCCGCCAGCCGCCCCATGACCCCATCCAACGCGTCGATCTCGCGCACGAGGTGGCCCTTCCCCAGACCGCCGATCGCGGGATTGCAGGACATGGCGCCCAGCGTCTCGATCCGCAGCGTTACCAGAGCCGTCGACACACCCATCCGGGCCGCTGCCGCTGCCGCTTCGGCCCCAGCATGGCCGCCGCCGATCACGATGACATCGTAGTGTTTCACGTGGAACATTCCCTACTTGCCGATGCAGAAGCTGGCGAAGATTTCGCCCAGCAGGTCATCCACATCTACCCGGCCGACCAGCGCATCCAGCGCCCGCACGGCTTGTCGCAGATGCTCCGCCGCCAGTTCGACGCGCGAGTCAGGTCTTACCACTTCCGCGCGTGACTCGGCCAGAGCGGCGATTGCCGTTGTAACAGCTACGCGATGGCGCTCACGCACCAAGGCGCCAGCCGAGCCGACCCTATGGGACAGGATTTCCCCGATCCGGGCCATCAGTTCTGGCACCCCTGCCCCGGTTTTGCCCGAGACGGCCAGCCCATGAACACCTGATATTGTGTCTGACTTTCCTCTGACCACAAAATCGTCACCGGACGGCTCCAACCCCGGTACCGCGGACCCGTCGGACAGGAACAGGCGCAAATCCGCCGCCTGCGCCCGTGCGAGTGCTCGGTCGATACCGGCTTTTTCCAGCCGATCTTCGGTGTCGCGCAAGCCTGCCGTGTCCAAGAAGGTCACTGGCAGTCCGGCAATTTCCATGCGGACCTCGATCACGTCGCGCGTCGTTCCTGCGATCTCGCTGGTGATCGCTGCCTCACGCCCCGCGAGTTGGTTCAGCAGCGTGGACTTCCCCGCATTCGGAGCGCCGACGATGGCCACTTCGAACCCGTCCCGGATCCGCTCCGCCGCTGCCACGCCGGCCGCTTCGCGGCCAAGGTCGGCCATCAGGCCGTCGATCAGCGCCATGACCTCGGGTGAGACATCTACTGGCACGTCCTCATCCGCGAAATCGATCGTGGCTTCCAGCAGGGCGCCAGCCCGGATCAGGTCGCGCCGCCACCCCTCGACCTTCTGACCAACAGAACCCGACAGCACGCGAACGGCCTGCCGACGTTGGGCTTCGGTCTCGGCATCGATCAGGTCGGCCAGCCCTTCGACCTGCGCGAGGTCCAGGACGCCGTTCTCAAGGGCGCGGCGCGTGAATTCACCCGGTTCGGCAAGACGCAGATCCGGTTGCTCTGAAAGGGCGCGGAGCACCGCCCCGACGACCGCAGGGCCACCATGGCACTGGAACTCCACCACCGCCTCGCCGGTAAAGCTCGCTCCCTCGGCGAAGGTCAGGACCAGCGCCTCGTCCAGCAACTCTCCACCCCAGGTCAGACGCCGCAGCCCTGCCACCCGAGGCTTGGGCAAAGACCCGCACAGCGCCGAACCGGCAGCAAAGGCCGCCGGTCCCGAGACGCGAACCACGGCGAGGCCCGACCGACCCCGCGCCGTGGCGAGGGCATAGATCGTGTCCATCGCCAGCGGCCCCTCAGGTGTTCATCGAGTCGAAGAATTCCGAGTTCGTCTTCGTCTGCTTCAGCTTCGAGATCAGGAACTCGATCGCATCCGTCGTGCCCATCGGGTTCAGGATGCGGCGCAGGACGTAGGTCTTCTGCAGGTCGGTCTTGTCGACCAGAAGGTCCTCTTTCCGGGTGCCCGACTTGAGGATGTCCATCGCCGGGAAGACGCGCTTGTCGGCAACCTTGCGGTCCAGCACGATTTCGCTGTTACCGGTGCCTTTGAATTCTTCGAAGATCACTTCGTCCATCCGGCTGCCGGTATCGATCAGCGCGGTGGCGATGATGGTCAGCGACCCGCCCTCTTCGATGTTCCGCGCCGCACCGAAGAACCGCTTCGGCCGCTGCAGCGCATTCGCGTCGACGCCGCCGGTCAGCACCTTGCCCGAGGACGGCACCACGGTGTTGAAGGCCCGGCCGAGCCGCGTGATCGAGTCAAGCAGGATCACCACGTCGCGCTTGTGTTCGACCAGCCGCTTGGCCTTCTCGATCACCATTTCCGCCACGGCCACGTGCCGCGTCGCCGGTTCGTCGAAGGTCGACGCCACGACCTCGCCACGCACCGTGCGCTGCATATCCGTCACTTCCTCGGGCCGTTCGTCGATCAGGAGGACGATGAGATAGCACTCCGGATGGTTGGTCGCGATGGAATGAGCGATGTTCTGGAGGAGCACGGTCTTACCCGTCCGCGGCGGCGCCACGATCAGCCCGCGCTGGCCCTTCCCGATGGGCGAGACAAGGTCGATGATCCGGGCAGAGCGGTCCTTGATCGTCGGATCCTCGACTTCCATTTTCAGCCGCTCATCGGGGTAAAGCGGCGTCAGGTTGTCGAAGTGGACCTTGTGCTTGGCCTTCTCGGGATCGTCGAAGTTGATCTTCGTCGCCTTCACCAGGCTGAAATAACGCTCATTCTCGGAAGGTGCCTTGATGACCCCTTCGATCGAATCCCCGGTCCGCAGGGAAAACTGGCGGATCATCTCGGGCGAGACGTAGATGTCATCCGGGCCGGGCAGGTAGTTTGCCTCGGGCGAGCGCAGGAAGCCGAACCCGTCCTGCAGCACCTCCAGCACGCCGTCGCCGCCAATCTCCCAGCCTTCCTCGGCATGTTCCTTGAGGATCGAGAACATCATCTCGCCCTTGCGCATGCTGGGCGCGTTCTCGATCTCCCACTCCTCGGCCATCGCCAGCAGGTCGGCGGGCGTCTTGGCCTTGAGTTCGGCGAGGTTCAAGCGTTCGACAGTCATGTAATACCTTCGGACGGATCGGCCCCCCTGGGGCGGATCACGGCGGACGTTCAACGGGAAATGCGGTGGACCGGACGGTCCTGCAAGCGCGCACGTACTGCGGCGCGGCCCGAAAGTCAATCAATAGCGAAGGATGACCGAGAAGACGATGACCAGCATCAGAAGCGTCGGAACCTCGTTCATCACCCTGTAGGTATAGCCGCTTCGGCTGTTCGCCCCGGCCAGAAAGTCCTTGCGCCGGTAGCCAAGCCAGTGGTGGAACCAGGTCATCGCCAGAACGCAGGCGGCCTTTACCCAGGGCCAGGCGAAGGACCAGTCCACGACGCCCGGCGTGAAAACCAGCGCCAGGCCGAAGATCCAGGTCGCTGTCATCGCAGGGTTCATGATCCCGCGCAGCAAGCGCCGCTCCATCGTCTGGAACATCTGGTCGGTCCGGCTGCCCAGTTCGATCTGCTCGGCGTGATAGACGAAAAGGCGCGGCAGATAGAAGATCCCCGCCATCCACGAGATCACCGATACGACGTGCAGCGACTTGGTGACCAGGTACCAGTCGGCGAGAAAATCCGTGATCCAGTCCATCGCTGCCTTCCTGCCTGCTGCGGCCCATCTTCTATAAAGAAAAAAGTGAATAAGGAATGTGGTTGATGCTGGGCCTGTGCAGAACGGGATTAGCCGGTCGATCCCCGGAATTTTCCCCAGGGACGGCGCTGTGGAAAAACTTGGGATAAACAACGTGCCGATCACCGGGATCGAAACATATATAGTAAAATCAATAAATTATGGTGAGCCGTCCCGAAGTTCCCTCCACAGACCGCACTTATCCCGCCCCTCTTGGCAACCTCTTGTCCCGAACCACGTGACAAGGCTCTGCACAACGGGATATCTCTGCCCGGCGCGGCCTGGTGCGGCAAGTTCACCCACAGGCCGAACCGCGCGCCGGACTCGTCCCCAGAGTCGGGCCCAGGAACAAACAGAGGATATCCACACGGTCGTCCATGCAGCTGATCCTCGCCTCCACCTCGGCCACCCGTCTTCAGATGCTCCGCGCCGCCGGGCTGACGGTCGAACCTGTCGCCCCTCGCGTCGATGAGGCTACGATCCGCGATGCCCTGGTGGCCGAGGGCGCGCATCCCCGCGACATCGCCGACACCCTGGCCGAGATGAAAGCCCGCAAGGTGGGTGAGAAGCACCCGGACGCGGTGGTCCTTGGCTGCGATCAGGTTCTGGCGCTTGACCGAGAGACCTTCGCCAAGCCCGAATCCCCCGACGAGGCCCGCGACCAGCTGCGCCGCCTGCGGGGACGGTCTCACAAGCTCCTGTCCGCCATCGTCGCCTACGAGAAGGCCGGACCCGTCTGGCGCCATGTCGCCGAAGCACGGCTCACCATGCTGGAGTTCAGCGATGTCTATCTTGACGACTACCTGGCCCGGAACTGGGACTCGATCCGTCACTCCGTCGGCGGCTACAAGATCGAGGAAGAGGGCGTCCGGCTGTTTTCCGCCATTTCCGGGGACCATTTCACCATTCTCGGCCTGCCGCTGCTGCCCCTGTTGGCTTGGGCGGGAAGTCGGGGCATGATCTCCAGATGACCGACCATCCCCGCATCCCGCTTGCTGCCGTCATCGGCCATCCCATCGCACACAGCCGTAGCCCGGCCCTGCATACCTATTGGCTGAAACGCTACGGGCTGAAGGGCCATTACATCCCCATCGACATTGCCCAGGCGGACCTGGCCGAGATGATCCGCACCCTGCCGAGGCTGGGTTTTGTCGGCGCGAACATCACGATTCCGCACAAGGAGGCGATCCTGAACATCGCCGATATCGTGACCGACCGCGCCGCGCTGATCGGGGCGGCGAATACGTTGATCTTCCGCAAGGACGGCAAGATCCACGCTGACAATACCGACGGCTCCGGCTTCATCGCCAACCTGCGCCAGAACGCGCCGAACTGGGCACCCGCCGCCGGCCCGGCCGTCGTTCTGGGGGCTGGAGGCGGCGCGCGCGCCGTGGTCGCCGCGTTGATCGAGGTCGGTGTCCCGGAAATCCGCATCTGCAACCGCACCCGCCCCCGCGCCGATGCCCTGCGTTCAGATTTCGGGGCCAAGATCCATGTCCATGAATGGGTACAGGCCGGGAACCTTCTGTCCGACGCCGCGACTGTGGTGAATACGACCTCGCTGGGCATGACGGGCAAGCCCGACCTCCGCCTGCCGCTTGACGATCTGAACCCCAGGGCGCTGGTCACCGATCTGGTCTATACCCCCCTCCAGACCCAGCTTCTGATCGAGGCCGAGGCGCGCGGTTGCCAGACGGTTGACGGGCTGGGGATGCTTCTGCATCAGGCGGTCCCGGCTTTCGAACGCTGGTTCGGCGTCCGGCCCGAGGTTGACGACGCCACCCGCAAGGCGGTGCTTGCCGCATGAGCTTCAAGCTCGGTCTCACCGGCAGCATCGGGATGGGGAAAAGCACCACGGCCCGGATGTTTGCCGAGGAAAGCGTACCCGTCTGGGACGCCGATGCCGCTGTTCATCGCCTGTATCAACCCGGCCAGCCCGCCGCGCTTGCCATTGCAAAGCTGTTCCCCGATGCCATCGCGGACGGTGCCGTCAGCCGCCCCCGGCTGCGCGAAATCATCCAGGCGGATCCCTCGGCGCTTGACCGGATCAACGCGGTCGTCCACCCCCTCGTCGCGCAGGACCGGGCCTCGTTCCTGGCCGCGAACGAGACGGCCGAGGTCATCCTCCTCGACGTGCCGCTCCTGTACGAGATCGGCCTCGACGCGGCCTGTGATGCCGTCGCCGTCGTTTCTGTCCCGGCCGAGATCCAGCGTGACCGCGTCCTCTCCCGCGGGATGTCCGAAGCCGATTTCCAGCTGATCCTCTCGCGTCAGCTACCCGACGCCGAGAAGCGCGCGCGCGCCGACTATATCATCCCCACGACCAGCCTTGCAGCCGCCCGCACCGCAGTGAAGGATGTGCTCGCTTCCATCCGCCGGACCAAGAATGCGTGAAATCGTCCTCGATACCGAAACCACGGGGTTCGAACCCTCCGAGGGTCACCGCATCGTCGAAATCGGCGCGGTGGAGCTGTTCAACCACCTGCCCACCGGCCGTACTTACCACCAGTACATCAACCCTGAACGCGGGATGCCGAAAGAGGCGTTCGAGGTGCACGGCATCGGCCATGACATCCTTGAAACGCCCGGCCAGCCGGTCCCTGGTGGCGTCACCTTGCGCGACAAGCCCGTTTTCGCCCGGATCGGCCGCGCATTTCTCGACTTCATCGGCGACGCCCAGCTGGTGATCCACAACGCCGCCTTCGACATGAAATTCCTGAACCACGAGCTGCAGCGGTGCGGCCTCCCCGGCCTTCCGGCCAGCCGCGCGACCGATACACTGATGATCGCCCGGTCGAAGTTCCCCGGCTCACCCGCCTCGCTGGATGCGCTGTGTCGCCGTTTTGGCGTGGACAACACGATGCGCGACAAGCACGGGGCGCTTCTGGACAGCGAAATCCTGGCCGAAGTCTATCTGGAGCTGATCGGCGGGCGCCAGCCTGACCTCGTCCTCGGCAGCGCCATACCCGCCCCGACGAAAGGGATGGGCGACACCACGTGGCGTCCCCGCCCCCGGCCAGAGCCGCTGCCGTCCCGGATTACGCCCGAAGAACTCGCCGCCCATGAGGCGATGGTCGCAAAGCTGGGCGATGCGGCCATCTGGAAGAAATCGGCCTGAGCCTCAGTTCGCCTTTTCGGCCGGCACCGCCTGCTGCGCCTGCGCACGGCGGGCAAGCTCCTGGCGGTACAGCGCCATGAAATCGACCTGGTCCACGTTCAGCGGCGGGAAGCCACCGTCGCGCGTGACGTCCGAGATGATGCGACGCACATAGGGGAACAGGAGACGCGGGCATTCGATCAGCAGGAAGGGATGCAGCTGCTCTTCCGCGACGCCGTCAATCAGGAAGGTCCCGCCATACTCCAGCTCCAGCAGGAACAGCGTGTCGCCGTTGGTCTTGTTCTTCGAGGTCACCTTGAACTTGGTGATCACGTCATACTGGCTGGCCACCGGGCGCTTGCGCGCATCAAGGCTGACCGCGACCTGGATATCGGGCTGCACCTCGCCCGCGCTCAGACCCTTCTGCACCACCACGTTCTCGAACGACAGGTCGCGCACGTATTGCGCAAGCACCTGCATCCGCACCTGTTGCGGGGTGGCGGCGGCTCCGTTGCCTGCCGGGGTTTCTTCGGCCATCTCTGATACTCCTTCGCGGATTTGCCCGCGTTCCTATCAGGTCAGGTCCCCGGCCTCAATGCTATGGGCTAGTGCTTGGTCCAATCCGACGGCGGCACCTGCCGCTGTTCCGACGCGCCGGGCGTCACATCCTGCCATTCGCCATCGATCACCGTGGTCTGCGTCACCACCACCCCCCGGTCCGCCAGCCTGCGGCCGACGACCCGGATCACCAGCGTCCGCAGCGGTGGGATCAAGAGCACGAACCCCAGCGCATCGGTGAAGAAGCCCGGAATCAGCAGCAAAGCCCCGGCCATGACCACCATCACCCGGTGCGCGATCGGCGACAGCGGATCGCCCATATCCTTCATGTCCCGCCCCAGCGAGACCGAGCCCGTTGTCGCGATTCCCTTCAGCACCAGCAGTCCCAGCGCTGCCGACAGCAGCACCCAGGCCAGCGTCGGCCACAGGCCGATGGCCCCGCCCAATGTGACGAACAGGCCGATCTCGATCAGCGGAACCGCCAGAATTCCAAGTAGAACCCACATCGCTTTTGCCCCTCATGCGCAGCCGACTGGCCCCGCGTGGTAGACTTCGCCGGAACCCGCCCCTACATAAGAGCAAGCAGTACAAGATCCAAATGGAACAACAAGCCTTCTGAGGTCATAGATGAACGGGTCCCTGATCCAACTCCTGGTCCTGGCCGGGATCGCGATCTTCCTTATTCTCAAGCTTCGCTCGGTTCTGGGCACCCGTGACGGTTTTGAAAAGCCTCCCGTCCCGCTTGATGACGTGCGCCCGCGTGTCCGACGTGATTTCGAGGTGATCGAGGGTGGCCCCGACCGCGACATTACCGATCATGTCCCCGAAGGCTCGGACGCCGCCCGGGCGCTGGCCGAGATGAAGAAGGCCGATCCCTCCTTTGCCGTGCGCCCCTTCCTTGACGGCGCGCGCCAGGCCTATGAGATGATCCTGATGGATTTCGAAAAGGGCGATCTCGACCGCATCCGCCCCTTCCTGGCCGATGATGTCGAAGCCAGCTTTGCCGAAGCCATCGCGCAGCGTGAGCGCGAGGGGCTGACGATCGAGGCCAGTTTCGTCGGCATGAAGGAACTCGTCCTCCACGACGCCACCTTCAACAAGGACAGCGGTTTCGCGGAAATCTCCGTCCGTTTCGTGGGCGAGCAGACCTATGTCGTGCGCGACAAGGCAGGCGAGATCGTCGAAGGCTCCCCGCGGGAGATCAAGAAATCCCGCGATATCTGGACGTTCGCGCGTCGCATGGGGTCGGACGACCCGAACTGGCAGCTGGTCGCGACCGGCGACTGATGCGATGCGGGCGGGCCTTGGCATCCTTGTGGCGGCTGTGATGGCCGCCCTGCCTGCCCGGGCCGAAATGCTGGATTTCGACGCGCTTGATGGTTGGTACGACGACAACCACGTCGCGGCGCTGCAGACCTTCCTCCGCACCTGCGATCTGATCGACCAGCCCGACTGGAAACCCGTCTGCGCTGTCGCCGCCGATGTCCCGCAGGACGACGCCTCGGCGCGCAGCTTCTTTGAACTGTTCTTCCGCCCCGTCATCGTCGGCGATCCCCCGGCCCTGTTCACCGGGTATTTCGAGCCCGAGCTTGATGGCTCCCCGGTCCGCTCCGGCCGCTTCCAGTACCCGATCTACCGCCGCCCCCCCGAGCTGCAGGAGGGGATGGTCTACCATTCCCGCTCTGCCATCGAAGGCGGCGCGATCGCGGGCCGGGGGCTGGAACTGGCCTGGCTGGACGATCCGGTGGATGTCTACTTCCTGCAGGTGCAAGGCTCCGGCCGGATCCGCATGACCGATGGCACGGTGATGCGCGTGGGCTATGCCGGGGCGAACGGCCACGCCTACCGCTCGGTCGGGCAAGAGATGATCCGGCGCGGCACCCATACGCTCGATCAGGTGTCCGCGCAGGAAATCGCCGCCCATGTCCGGTCCGAACCCACCGCGGGGCGCGCGCTGCTGGACACCAATCCCTCTTATGTCTTCTTCCGCCGGATCGGGACACTCGACCCCCGGGATGGCCCGATCGGTGCGATGGGTCGGTCGATCACCACGCTCCGCTCGGTCGCCATCGATCCCCGCTTCACCCCCCTCGGCGCGCCGGTCTGGATCGAGAAGGACGGCCGCGATCCGATCCGCAGCCTGATGGTCGCGCAGGACACCGGCGGCGCGATCAAGGGGATGCAGCGGGCCGACATCTTTTATGGCACCGGCTCCAGCGCGGGGAACGCGGCCGGGACGGTCAAGGACCCGGGGCGAATGGTGCTTCTGGTCCCCATCGACCGCGCCTTCGCGATGCTGGAAGACTGACATGGCCCGCCGCCGCCATCTTTCGCCCGAGGAAGCCGACCTCTGGCGCTCGGTTGCCCAGACCGCGCGCCCGATGCATGCCGCGCCGCTTCACCTGCCCGACCCGCCGGAAGCCGCTCCCGCTCCCGAACCCTTGCAGCACACCCGGCCCCGCCTCTCGCCCTTCGTGCTTGGCGAAAAGACCCGCGCACCGGAACGCCGGGACCTTGCGCCGACGCTGCCGGAACTTCTTGGCCAGGCCCCGCTGCAGATGGACGCCAAGACCCATGGCAAGATGACGCGCGGCAAGCTGGCCCCCGAGGCGCGGATCGATCTGCACGGCCTCACGCTTGCCGAAGCGCATCCCGAGTTGATCCGCTTCATCCTGAACGCTCAGTCGCAAGGGATGCGGCTGGTCTTGGTGATCACCGGCAAGGGCAAGCGGCGTGAGGATGTTGGCCCCATCCCGCAGCGTATGGGCGCGCTCCGCCATCAGGTCCCGCACTGGCTGCGCCTGCCGCCGCTTGGCCCGGCAGTCCTGCAGGTCAGCGAAGCGCATCTGAAACATGGCGGCTCCGGCGCCTATTACGTCTACCTCCGCCGCCGGGGCTGAGGCGGAAGTTTCGAAAATTCCGCACCGGAGCCTTCAAAGGCTCCGCCCCGATTTCTTCGAAGAAATCGGTCCCCGACCGTGCCGTTCCGCCTAGTGTCGCGCCCGCCCGGCCATCCAGCCCCGCAGCTCGGCCTCTGCCCGTTCCAGCGCGCCGTGGTTCAGCAGTTTCCGCAGGATCGCCACGCTGACGGCCCTTGCGCGCAGGTTCAGAACCGGCTCCTCCCCCCCGGCTTCGGGGCGGCTGACCTCCAGCTTGTCATAGATCTGGTGCAGCCGGTTCTGCACCGACCGCAGCGACAGCCCGCGCCGTTCCGCAATCGCCCGGTCCGTCAGCCCCAGCGCGATGTCCAGCAGGACCTCGTACTCACTTTCCGTGAACCCGCCCGCCTGCCCCAGAGACCGTTGCTGCAAGCCCCGCACTTCGTTGTCTATCACGCACTGGTTCTGCAGGAAGATCCCCCGCAGGGCGAGCCGCAGCCGCTCCTCCGAAGCCGATTTCAGCACATAGCCATAGGCGGCCCCCATCGGCACGATCCGGCTGATCCCCCGGACATAGGCTTCGTCCGAATAGTTCGACCAGAACAGGATCCGCGTCGTTGGCCGCTCCCGCCAGATCGTCCGCGCCGCCTCGATGCCCGTCCGACCGGCCATCTGCAGGTCCATCACGATATCCGCCCCCGGATGCCGTCGCGCCAAGGCCTCGGCGTCCTGACCATTGGCGGCTTCGAACACCTCATCACATTCGGGCAGCGCCCCGCCGATCTGTTCGCGCAGATAGGACAGGTGCAGGGGATCGTCCTCGACCAGCAACAGCTTCATTCCGCCGCCATCCTTCCCGCCCCATCCGCCAGCCGGATCGTCACCCGCGTGCCCATCCCCTCTGGCCCCGGCTCCAGCGCGAAGCGGGCCGAGATCAGCCGCGCCCGCGTCTTCATGTTGTCGATCCCGCTGCCCCGCCGCGCCCGCTTGCCGCCAAAGCCGCGCCCGTCATCCGTCACCATGATCTCCGGCCCCCGGTCGCCGCGCAACTCCACCACGATACGGGACGCCTCGGCGTGCTGGACCGCGTTGTTCACCGCCTCCTGCGCGATGCGGAACAGCGCGATCGAGACCTTGGGGTCCAGCCGGTCGAAGGCCCCGCCGCTCTGGTCGTCCAGGCGCCAGTCCAGCGCCTGCCCGCTGTCACGGATCGACCGTTCCAGATGGTTCTCCACCGCTTCCGCAAAGCCGAACAGCTGCAGGACCGAGGGCTTCGCCTCCTCGATGATCTGCCGCAGGTCCTGCATGCAGGCGTGCAGGCCGCGTGTCACCGGCTCCAGCGCCTCGGCCGTCACCGGGCCCGAGCGTCCCAGCCGCTCCAGCCGCCGCACCAGCCGGGTCAGATCGGCCAGCGTCTGGTCGTGCAGGTCCATGCCGATCCGCTGCCGCTCGCCCTCCAGCGCCTCGGTCAGCCGCAAGGCCCCCTGGCGCAACCCTTCCTCGCGGGCCCGGGCCTCGGCCTCGGTCACCAGCGCCGCCTGCGCCTGGCGTGAGGCGCGCAGCGCGAAGAAATAGGGCGACAGCAGGTCCGCGATATAGCGCGCATGGCGCAGTTCGGTCGCGCCATAGGCCCCCGGCGCCAGAAGCGAGCAACTCAGCGCCCCGATGATCTCGCCATGCACCATCATCGGCACATGCAGGCGCGACCGCAGCCCGTGGTCAAAGATCGGCCGATGCCCCGGCCGCGCCGGATCGAACCTCGGATCGATGCAGGCATCCCCGGTCAGGATGTGATCCACCTCTCCCATCAACAGCGCCCGGATCGGGCTGTCCTCGACCGGGCCCATCGTGTTCCGGCTCCACCCCGTCTGGATTCCGCTTTCATAGGCCGTATGGAACCGCCCGTCGCCTTGCAGGATGCAGACATCCAGATGGTCATGCGGCAGGATCTGCGCCACTTCGGTCGCCACTGCCTGAATGGCCGAGCGGAAATCCAGCTGCCCCGCCAACAGGCGCGAGATCGCGAAGAAGCGATCGATCAGCTCGCGCGGGGCAAACTCCATGCGCCGTCTCCCTTTCCGCCGCATCATGCCAGAAGCCCCCACCGCCGCGCCATGTCGCAGTCTGCACCGATCCTGCGGATTCCCGCAAAGCCCTTGCGCGATCCCGCAAACGCCGTGCCGAATCCGCCCTATCCGTGCCGTGGGTTTGCCCGCATCCTTTTCCCGCCGGGAGGAGGACCTGGCCCATCAGAACACCAACGGGAGGAACCAGATGACTCGCACCATTCTCATGGCATCCGCCGCGCTGGCCTGTCTGGCCGGGACCGGCGTCGCCGACACCTCGGACAAGCGGATCGCGCTGTCGAACAATTACGCCGGCAATTCCTGGCGGCAGGCCATGCTGGAAAGCTGGGCCAAGGTCACCGGCCAGGCCGTGACTGACGGCGTCGTGGCCGCCGCCGATGCCTTCACCACGGCCGAAAACCAGGCCACCGAACAGGCCGCGCAGATCCAGAACATGATCCTGCAGGGCTATGATGCCATCGTCGTCAACGCCGCCTCGCCTACCGCCCTGAACGGCGCGATCAAGGAAGCCTGCGACGTCGGGATCGTCGTCGTCTCCTTCGACGGCATCGTCGACGAACCCTGCGCCTGGCGTGTGGCAGTGGATTTCGAGGCGATGGGGAAATCCCAGCTCGACTACCTCAAGACTGCCCTGCCCGACGGCGGCAACCTGCTTGAAATCCGCGGCCTCGCCGGCGTTTTCGTCGATGACGCCATCTCGGCCGGCATCCATGCCGGGGTGGCCGAGAACCCGCAGTTCAAGATCGCCGGCTCGGTGCATGGTGACTGGGCACAGGACGTGGCGCAAAAGGCGGTCGCGGGCATCCTGCCCTCGCTGCCGGAAATCGCCGGCGTGGTGACGCAGGGCGGGGATGGCTACGGCGCTGCCCAGGCCTTTGCCGCCGCCGGTCGCCCGATGCCGATCATCATCATGGGCAACCGCCAGGATGAGCTGAAGTGGTGGAAGGAACAGAAGGACGCCAACGGCTACACCACCATGTCGGTGTCCATCGCGCCCGGTGTCTCCACCCTGGCCTTCTGGGTCGCGCAGCAGATCCTTGACGGCAAGGATGTCCCCAAGGACCTGACCGTTCCCTTCCTGCGCATCGACCAGGACACGCTTGAGGCGAACCTCGAGACCACGCCAGAAGGCGGCGTGGCCAATGTCGAATACAGCCAGGAGGACGCGATCCAGGTGATCGAGGCTGCGAGGTAGATCGGCGCGGGGCCGGGGGCTTGCCTGCCCTTCGGCCCCCGCCCATTCTGGCCCCCATGCCCATGCAAGACCCCGTGCTTCAGGTCCACGACATTGCCGTCCGCTTTGGCGAGGTCACGGCGCTGGATGGCGTCTCGCTGACCATCGCGCCCGGAGAATGCATCGGCCTCGTCGGCCACAACGGCGCGGGGAAGTCCACGCTGATCTCGGTGCTGAACGGCAGCCTCACGCCCCAGCGCGGCACTGTGGGCGGCCAGCCTTACGACGTCGCCCGCGCCCGCGCGCTGGGCGTCCGCTGCGTGTTTCAGGAGCTGTCGCTCTGCCCGAATCTCACCATCACCGAAAACACCCGCATCGCCCACCGCGACCTGCCGGTCCTCGGCTGGCGCAAGCTGGCGCGGCGGATCGTCCGTGACAGCCTTGACGCGATCTTCCCCGGCCACGGCATCGACGCCCGCGCCCAGGTTGGCGAGCTGTCCATCGCCCAGCGGCAGATGGTGGAAATCGCGATGGCCTTCTCCTCGCCAGCTGCGCCCCCGCGTCTGGTGATTCTCGATGAACCCACTTCCTCGCTGGACGCGGGGTTGGCCGCCCAGCTTCTGGCCCATGTCAAACGCTTCATCGCCCAGGACGGCGCGGTGATCCTGGTCAGCCATATCCTGGATGAGATCCTGTCCACCGCCACCCGCATCGTGGTGATGAAGGACGCCCGCATCGTGGCCGAACGCCCCGCGGGCGAGTTCACCCAAGCCTCGCTTGTCCAGGCGATGGGTTCCTCGGCCAGGGAACTGACCGCCCGCCGCGCCCAGATCACCGGGGATGATGTGCTGTCCCTGAGCCTTCCCCACGGCCTGCCCTTCCACGCCCGCAAGGGCGAGATCGTCGGTCTCGCCGGCCTTGGCGGCCATGGCCAGACGCGTATGCTACTGGCCCTGCACGAAGCGCACGCCCCGCAATGGTGGCCCGCCGCCACCCCCGCCGTGACCTTTGTCGCCGGGGACCGGCGGCTGAACGGCACCTTCGACCTCTGGTCGATCCTGAAGAACATGACCGCCGCCGCGCTCCCCGACCTTGCCCGCTACGGCCTGATCCGCAGCGGCGAGGAGACCGCTCAGGCCGCCACCTGGAAGAACCGCATCGCCATCCGCACCCCCGACCTGCAGAACCCCATCCTCTCGCTCTCTGGCGGCAACCAGCAGAAGGTCCTCTTCGCCCGCGCCCTTGCCACCCGCGCCCCCGTCGTCCTGATGGACGATCCGATGCGCGGCGTCGACATCGGCACCAAGCAAGAGGTCTACCGCATCATCCGGGACGAGGCCGACCGTGGCCGCACCTTCGTCTGGTACTCGACCGAGATGGAGGAGATGGGCCTCTGTGACCGCGTCTATGTCTTCCGCGAAGGCGCCATCGTGGCGGAACTGGTGGGGGACGAAATCAGCGAACACGCCATCCTCGCCGCATCCTTCAAGGGGGCCGCATGACCCCCGATCGCCTGCGCCTTCTGGTTCCCGTCATGGCATTGGCCGCCCTTCTGGCCGGCGTTTTCTACATGCAGCCCCGTGCCGCGAGCTATAACGGCCTCAACCTCCTCCTGAACCTCGCCGTCCCCATCGCTCTGGCCACCATCGCGCAGATGCTCATCATGGCGGTGAACGACCTTGACCTGTCGATGGGCGCTTTCGTCAGTTTCGTCGCCTGCGTCACCGCGACCTACCTGAAGGACGCGCCCGCGCTTGGCCTCCTGATCCTGGCCGCTTCGGTCGTCATCTACGCGGGCCTCGGCGTCATCATCCACCTGAGGAACCTTCCTGCCATCGTCGTCACCTTGGGGATGAGCTTCGTCTGGACCGGCCTCGCCGTCCTGATCCTGCCCGCGCCCGGAGGCTCCTCGCCCGACTGGCTTCGCGGCCTGATGACCGTGAAGCCGCCGCTCGTCCCCATGGCCATCGTCGCCTCGGTCCTGATCGCCCTTGTCGCGCATCTCCTTGTCATGCGCTCCACCCTTGGCGTCCGCATCCGCGCGCTGGGTGGCAACGCCCGCACCGTCGCCCGCTCTGGCACCTCGGTCATCGCCACCCGCGCCGCCGCCTATGCGCTGGCCGCCGTGTTCGCCATCCTCGCCGGAATGGCCCTCGTCGGCCTCACCACCTCGGCCGACGCCAATATCGCGCTGCGCTATACGCTGCTCTCCATCGCCGGGGTCATCCTCGGCGGGGGGGAGTTCATCGGCGGCCGCGTCTCACCGATCGGAGCAGTGATCGGCGCGCTGACCCTGACCCTGGCCGGGTCGTTCCTGTCGTTCCTCCGCATCTCCCCCGACTGGCAGATCGGGGCGCAAGGGGCGATCCTGATTCTGGTCCTTGCGCTCCGCCTGCTGTTCAACCGGCTGGAGGCGCGTCGATGAAGCTCCTCAACCGCCCCTGGGCCTGGTCCTTCCTTGCCGCGGCGCTGGTCTGGCTTGCGACCGTCTGGGTCACTCGGGGCGCCGCCAGCGGTGGCCTGACCGAGGCCGCGCTGACCTTCGCCGCCTTCTCGGTGCTGGTCGGCATCGGCCAGATGTTCGTCATCACCCTTGGCCCCGGCAATATCGATCTGTCGGTTCCCGCCACCATGACCCTCGCCGGAACGCTGGCCTTGAAGCTGATGGATGGCGCCCCCGGCATGGTGATCCCCGGCCTTCTGGTGACCCTCGGGGTCGGTATCGCCGTGGGCCTCGCCAACTACGCCCTGATCAAGGCGCTGCGCATCCCCCCGATCATCGCCACCCTGTCGATGAGCTTCATCATCCAGTCCATTGCGATCTGGTCGAACCGGGGCATCCGCATCAAGCCGCCCGCCAGCCTGGCCGAGTTCTCGACCTCCTCCACCCTTGCCGTGCCGAACGTGGCCCTCGTGGCCCTCGCCGTCTCCATCGCAGCCTGGGTCCTGCTGAACCGAACCGTCTATGGCCGTCAGGTCGCCGCCATCGGCCAAAGCCTCCCCGCCGCCCGCATGGCCGGGGTTCCAGTGGATGGGGTGCGCCTTGCCACCTACGTCCTCTGCGCCACGCTCGCCGCGCTGGCGGGGTTCCTGCTGTCCTGCTTCTCGGGCGGGGCGGCGCTGAACATGGGGAACGAATACCTGCTGATGTCCATCGCCGTCGTGGTGATCGGCGGCAGCGCGGTGGCAGGGGGTGACTCCAACGTCCCCGGCATCTGGGGCGCTGGGCTGTTCATGTTCCTGATCGTGTCGATGCTGAACACCTACCAGTTCCAGGCCGGGTATCGGCTGATCCTGACCGGCCTGATCATCATCGCCGTGATCCTGCTGGCCTCGGGCCGCAAAGGGGGACGCCCATGACCTACCAGCCCGCACCTTACCAGATTGATGATCCCCGCTTCCTTGACCTGACCATCGGTTCGGCCCAGCTGGACCGCCTCGCCTCGGGTTGCCGATGGGCGGAAGGCCCGGTCTGGTTCGCCGACGCCGGGTGCCTGCTGTTCTCGGACATCCCCAACCAGCGCATCCTGCGCTGGTCGCAGGACGCTACCGGAGGTCCCGGCACCGTCACCACCTTCCGCCAACCCTCGCATTTCGCCAACGGCCAGACCCGCGACCGGCAGGGACGGCTCGTCACCTGCCAGCACGGCACCCGCAGCGTCACCCGGACCGAGATCGACGGCACCCTCACTACTCTGGCCGACAGCTATCAGGGCAAGCGGCTGAACGCCCCGAATGACGTCATCGTCGACAGCCACGGCGCGATCTGGTTCAGCGATCCGACCTACGGCATCCTGTCCGACTACGAAGGCTTCCAGGCCGAACCGGAACAACCCGTGCGTGGCGTCTACCGCCTGTCCCCCACCGGCCAGCTTGACCGCGTGGCCGAGGATTTCCTGCAGCCGAACGGCCTTTGCCTCTCGCCCGACGAGCGCACTCTTTACGTTGCCGACAGCGGTGCCAGCCACAAACCCGACGCCCCGCGCCATATCCTCGCCTTCGATGTGGAGCAGGGGAAACTGTCCAACCAGCGGGTCTTTGCCAAGATCGATGCCGGCATCCCCGACGGCATCCGCGTGGATGCGCGCGGCAACCTCTGGTCCTCGGCGGCGGATGGGGTGCACTGCTTCGCCCCGGACGGCACGCGCCTCGGCAAGATCCTGGTGCCCGAGGTGGTGGCGAACCTCACCTTCGGCGGCCCGCGGCGGAACCGCCTGTTCCTGACGGCCACCACCTCGCTTTACGCCGTCTACCTCGCCGTCCCCGGCGCCCAGACAGCGTGAGCCTACCGGCCCCCGCCGGCCTCGCTCAACTGGCTGACCGGGGCAAGGATCACCTCGGTCGCGTTGCGCACCGTCAGCACCAGACCGGGCAGCAGCCCCACCCGGGCGCGGGCATCGGCGCGGAACGCCTCGTCGATGCCAAGAAGCCCCGCAAACAGGCTCAGCAACGCCGGATTCTGCCCCAGGTTGAGATGCCCGTCGCCGGTATTGTAGGCAGCGGTATCCAGATAGATCACCTCCAGGTCCGCAATCGGCGCCACGCTGGCGAGGTTCCCCAGCCGCTGCCCCGTGCCCGAGATGGTGGCCGAAATCCCCAGGATCCGGTCGCGCGAACTGCCGAAGACCACGAAGGGCTGCGGCAGCCGGCCGATATCCTTGGCCTGACTGCGGAACACGTCCAGATCCAGGTCGGGCGAGATCAGGATCACCCCCGCCACCTTGTCCAGGGCGCGCGAGTCGCCGCGCAGCGCCATCTGGCGCAGAGTCTCCATCGTCAGCGCGGCACCCATCGAATGGGCAATCAGGATGATCCCCTCGGCCCCGGCTCCCTCGACCTCGTCCAGAAGGTCCTCGAACCCGCTGCGCGAATACAGCATCGAATCCCGATCATAGACATAGCCCAGCGCCGACCCGCGCGAGGGCCAGGCATAATGCACCGCCACCCCCGGCACCTTCAGGTCATGATGCATCTGCGCCACCCGGTAGACGCCCTCGGCCATGTTGGTGTTGAACCCGTGGACATAGACCACCGCATCCCGCTGCACCCGGACCCGCATCGCCTCGCGCAGGGCGGAGCGGAACGACTCCGATCCGTCGAACAGCATCGCCTGCTGCGTAAGGAAGTGCTTGGCCACATTGGGCTTGCCGCGCCGGGGGGGCCAGGTCAGCTCTCCGGGATCGCGGTCGGCGGGAATGGCGATGTCATAGCGCAGGAAACTCGCCGCGTCCGAGCGTTCGCGCCCATAGCCCGCATCGTCCGCCTTGCGCGTCGTGCCGACAAAGATCGCCTCGGTCGCCTCGATCTTGGTGCCTTCGGGCACGGAGGTGAAATCACCGCGTTGCGCGCAGGCCGAAAGCGCCACCACCAGCACCAGGATATAGTGACGCACCTCGACCCTCCGACTGCCGTTCCGGCGACAGTCTCGCCGCAGTCCGGTGCCGCATCAACCCGCCAAGGCCACGGTCGGTTCCATCTTGCCCATCCCGCCGCCAAAGGCCACCCTCCCCGCATCGAACGGAGGACAGCATGACCCTGACCGGCAAGACCGCCCTTGTCACCGGAGGCAACCGCGGCATCGGCCTCGCCACCGTCCGCGCCCTGGCCCAGGCCGGAGCCACCGTCCATTTCACCGCCCGCAGCGCCGCCAACCTCGCCGCCGCCCAGCGGGAGCTTGGGCCCGTGGTCGCCACCGGCCATGTCGCCGACATGACCGACCGCATCGCCATGACCACGCTTTTCGATCAGCCCTTCGACATCCTGGTCAACAACGCCGGGATCATCGGTCCCATCGGCCGCATCCTCGACGTGCAGGTGGAGGATTGGATGAAAAACATCGACACCAACCTCACCGCCGCCTTCCACGCCATCCAGCTCGCCCTCCGCCACATGGTCGCGCAGGGCGGTGGCACCATCGTCAACCTCTCCTCCGGCGCCGCCCACCGTCCGCAGGAAGGGTGGAGCGCCTATTGCGCCGGGAAGGCCGGGCTCGCCATGCTGACCCGGTCGGTCCATCTGGAATACGGGCAAGAGGGCATCCGCATTTTCGGTTTCGCGCCCGGCGTGGTGGACACCGACATGCAGGGCACGATCCGCGCCTCCGGCATCAACCCGGTCTCGCAACTGCCCCGCGCCAGCCTTGCCCCGGCGGATGAACCTGCCCGCGCCATCGTCTGGCTCTGCACCCCCGCCGCCGACCAGCACGCGGGCTCCGAGCTGGACGTGCGCAACCCCGAGCTCCGCGCCGCCGCCGGGCTTCCGCCCTTGGCCTGACCGTCGGGCCCCGCTAACATGTCAGTTCTAACGACAGGGAACAGCAGATGAAACTTCTTCGCTACGGGCCGCAGGGCCAGGAAAAGCCCGGCCTTCTGGATGCCGACGGCGCGATCCGCGACCTTTCCGGCCATGTGTCGGACCTTTCCGGCGCCGTGCTGACCGACCTTGACCGCCTGAAAGCCATCGACCCCGCCAGCCTGCCCAAGGTCGAAGGCTCCCCCCGCCTTGGCCCCTGCGTCGCGGGCACCGGCAAGTTCATCTGCATCGGCCTGAACTACGCCGACCACGCCGCCGAATCCGGCCTGAAGGTCCCGCCTGAACCCGTGGTCTTCATGAAGGCGACCAGCGCCATCTGCGGCCCGAACGATCCGATCCTGATTCCCCGCACCAGTCAGAAGACCGACTGGGAGGTTGAACTTGGCGTCGTCATCGGCAAGCCCGGCAAATACCTGACCGAGGCGCAGGCGCTGGATCATGTCGCGGGCTATTGCGTCATCAACGACGTGTCCGAACGCAGCTTCCAGACTGAACGCTCCGGCCAGTGGACCAAGGGCAAATCCTGCGACAACTTCGGCCAGACCGGCCCCTGGCTGGTGACGCCGGATGAGGTTCCCGATCCCCAGGACCTGCCCATGTGGCTCAAGGTCAACGGCGAGATGATGCAGAACGGCTCCACCCGGACCATGGTCTACGGCGTCGCTCATGTTGTCGCCTATCTGTCGCAATTCTTCACCCTGCATCCGGGCGACATCATCTCGACCGGCACCCCGCCCGGCGTCGGCATGGGGATGAAGCCGCCGCGCTACCTGAAGGCCGGGGATGTGGTGGAGCTGGGGATCGACGGCCTCGGCAGCCAGCGCCAGACCTGCGTGCAGGACTGACGATGCTGGCCCTCACCGCCGCCCAGATCCTGCCCGACGACGCCAAGGCGCTGCTGATCGGCAGGGTCTGGTCTAATGCTCAGGGCGGGCCCTGTCCCGTCCTCTGCCGGGAGGGTCAGCTTTACGACCTCTCGCGCCTGTCGCCCACCACCTCGGGCCTCATGGAGCGGGAAACGCTGGTCGCCGATCTGGCCGGGGACTTCCCGGCCCTCGGCCCGCTGGATGGGTTTCTTGACGGTGGCGATGGCTCGGGCACACTCGGCCGCCTTCTTGCGCCTTGCGACCTGCAGGCGATCAAGGCCGCTGGCGTCACCTTCGCCGGGTCCATGATCGAACGCGTGATCGAGGAACGCGCCAAGGGCGATCCCGCCCGCGCCGATGCGATCCGGCAGGACCTCGCCGGGATCCTTGGCGGCTCGCTTCGTGGCATCCGTCCGGGCTCCGAGGCCGCGGCGGCCGTCAAGGCCCGGCTGCAAGAGGCGGGCATGTGGTCGCAATACCTCGAGGTCGGGATCGGCCCCGACGCCGAGGTGTTCACCAAGGCCCCGCCGATGGCCGCCGTCGGCTGCGGCGCGCAGATCGGGGTCCATCCCGCCTCCTCCTGGAACAACCCCGAACCCGAGGTCGTCCTCGCCCTCACCTCGCAGGGCCGCATCGTCGGCGCGACGCTGGGCAATGACGTGAACCTCCGCGATGTCGAGGGGCGCTCGGCCCTCCTCCTCGGCAAGGCCAAGGACAACAACGCCTCCGCCGCCATCGGCCCCTTCATCCGGCTGTTCGACGATCACTTCACGCTGGCCACCGTGGAAACGCTCCACGTCGGGCTGGAGGTCGCGGGCGACGACGGATTCCGCCTCTCGGACCATTCCGACATGGGCCAGATCTCGCGCCCCCCGGCCGAGATCGCGGCCCAGACCCTGAACCGCAACCACCAGTACCCCGACGGCGTGGTCCTTTTCCTTGGGACGATGTTTGCCCCCACCAAGGACCGCGACGGCCCCGGTCAGGGTTTCACCCACCATCGCGGCGACCGGGTGACCATATCATCCCCGGCGCTGGGCCGGCTGGTCAACACCGTCCACCCCTGCGACCAGATCGCGCCCTGGACCTTCGGCACCCGCGCCCTGATGGAGAACCTCGCCCGCCGCGGCCTGCTTTAACCCGGAAAGGCCTGCGCGCCCCACAGCGCGCGAACCCGGGCGTCGCGCCCGCAGGCGTTGCGATAGAACTTGTAGGCATTGGCCTGGCTCTTCGGCCCGGCCCGGGTCAGCACGATACTCGTGCCCTTGTAATAGTCCTGATGATAATCCTCGGCGATCCAGAACGCCTGCGCCCGCAAAACCGGCGTCACCACCTTCGCGCCCAGCACCGCCTCTGCCTCGGCCAACGCCGCGACCGCCGCCTGCCGCTGCCGGTCCGAGGTCACGAACACCGCCGTCCGGTAACTGTCCCCCCGGTCGCAGAACTGTCCGCCCGCATCCAGCACATCGACCGAGCGCAGGAACCTTGCCAGCAGATCGCCATAGGAAATCACGCTGTTGTCAAAGGTGATCTCCACCGCCTCGTAATGCCCGGCATGGTTCCGATAGGTCGGATTCGGCAGATCGCCCCCGGTATAGCCCGAGACGACGCCCAGCACGCCCGGCACCGGCTCGAAATCCGCCTCCACGCACCAGAAGCATCCGCCCGCGACATAGGCCTTCTCCACCTCGGCCCGCGCCGCGCCTGCCAGCAGCACCAGCATCGCCACCCATTTCCACATGGCACGCCTCCCTTTCCCCGGCAGGCTGATCCCGCCGCGCCCCGCCGTCCAGTGCCGCAATCCAGACTCACCAAAGCGTGACGCCTCCTCTTGGCCAAACGCCTGCGGCCCCTTAGCCTGCCGCGAAACCGAAAGGCCCCCCATGCTGCGCGCGCTTGCCCTTGCCCTGATCCTTGCCGCCCCCGCCCAGGCGCAGTCGCTGTACGAGGCGACCTCCGACCTCGACTTCGCGCCCTGCCAGCTCTCCTCGCTCTACTGCACCACGCTGACCCTGCCGCTTGACCACAACGCCCCCGACCCCGCGCGGACGATCGACATCACCTTCGCCCTCTCCTTCGCCAATGTCGAAAGCCGCGGAATCCTGTTCTACGTCGTCGGCGGGCCGGGGGCTTCGGGCCTCGCCTCGGCAGAGCAGTATCTCGCCTCCTTCGACGAGGGGCTGACCGACTATCTCGACATCGTCTTCGTCGATCAGCGCGGCACCGGCCCGGACCACGGCCTTGCCTGCCCGACGGCCCAGGCCCGCTTCGACGCTGCCGATCTTCGGCTCTCGGACCCCGGCGCTGCCAAGGCCGCCGCCCGCGCCTATGTCGCCGACTGCACCACAGAGATGGACCGCCCCGACCTTCTGCCCTTCGTCGCCTCCGAACAGGCCATCCGCGATACCGAGGCGTTCCGGCAAGCCATCGGCGCGCCGCAGGTCTGGCTTTACGGCGAAAGCTACGGCACCCAGTTCGTCCAGGCCTATGCCTCCGCCTTCCCCGAGGCGGTGCGCGGCGTCATCCTTGACGGCGTCGTCGACCTCTCGCTCGACGCGCCCGGCTTCTACCGCAGCTACACTCTCGCCGCCGAAGAGATCCTGACCCGCACGCTCGACGCCTGCGCCGAGATCGCCGCCTGCGCCCGCGACATGGGTGGCCCGGCTCAGGACATCCACGACCGCCTCGCCCAGCGTCTCGATCAGGCGCCGATCCCGGTCGCCTTCACCCTCTCGACCGGCCAGACCGTCACGCGCGACCTGACCCGCGGCCTGTTCGAGCTAAGCACCTTCTACGCGCTCTACTCGCCCGAGGGCCGGGCCGAATACCTCCGCGCACTTGCCGCCGCCGGGCGGGGGAACTTCGTGCCGCTCCTCCATCTTGGCTATGTCTACATGCAACTCGACTCCGAAACCGGCGAGGGAATTCCCGATCCCGGCTGGTTCGGCGCCGCCTTCTTCGCCATCACCTGCACCGATTACGACACTGGCCCCGGCACCCCTGACCAGCGCGCCGACCGCATCCTTGCCCAGGCCGCCCAGCTTGCCCCCAAGGCCCCGCGCCTCATCCGCTCGTATTTCCAGGAGCAACTGGCCTGCGCCTACTGGCCGCATCAGGGCCCGCCCTCCCGTCCTGCCCCCTATGCCGGGGGCGACTGGCCGACGCTGGTCCTGAATGGCGACGCCGATCCGATCACGCCCATCGCCATGGCCTATGACGTTCTCGACCGCGTGGGCAATGGCTATGGCGTGTTCCTCCAGAACGGCCCGCATGTGATCTGGGGCCGGGGCAAGCCCTGCCCCGACAGCATCGTCCGCGCCGCGCTGATCGACGGCATCCTCCCCGAAGCGCGTGAACAGAATTGCCGTGAGGATCTTGTCCAGGATTACACCCCGCTCACCCTCACGGACCCGGCCGATCTGGCGGACCCTCTCGCCGTCGCCCAGGCCGTGGATATCGAGCTTTACCACAGCATCGCGCTGTCGCTCTGGGACGGGGTCCACCCGATGACCATCGGCTGCGATCATGGCGGCACGCTGACCATCGCCTCGACCGAGCATGGCACCGATTACAGCTTTGAGGATTGCCGCTTCTGGCCCGACCTTGCCTTCTCCGGCGCGGGGATCGAGGTGAACCTGGGTCAGCCGGAGGATTCCATCACCCTCGGCCTCACCGCCTCGGGCGCGGCGACCGGGGCGATCACCTACCAATATCGTCTGTCACAGGAAGCATGGTCGATCTCGGGTATCTGGAACGGGCAGCCCGTCCGGCTGCCCCGTCTGCCCTGAGGGGATGCCATGTCTGCAAACGCCGCCCGCACCGCGCAAGAGGCCGTCCGCGCCCTGATGCCGAAGGTGCGGACCACCGCCCTTGTTGCCGTGACCGGCATCCTCGTCATCTGCGGCGGGCTTCTGGCCATTGTCCTGAACCCACCCTTCTTCCTCGCCGAGGATCAGGATCCCGCCGCCCTCGCCTTCGCTGCCCTGCTCCTCGGCTCGGTCCCGGTCGGCTTCATCTACCGCTTCATGCGCCAGGAACAGGAGGCGCTGGTTCTCCCCGCCGTTGCCGATGCGCTGGGCATGACTTACGCGAAAAGCGGTCTGGCCATTCTGGAGGGGATGCCGCCGCAGCTTCTGCCCAGGGGTCTTCTCCACGCCGAGGATCATGTCGAGGCCCGCGTCGCCGACCGCCGGGTCGCCTTGGCCGAGCTTCACATCCGCCCGCGCAACGATCGTCATCACACGTTGTTTCGCGGCCTCGTGCTGCGTGTTCCCCATGGCGGCAAGACCGCGCCTTTCTTCATGGCTCCGGCCCATCTGGCCCGGCCGGGCATCGCCTTCGGCAATTTCCTGTCGACCGACGGCTATCGCCACCTGCGCGATCTGCCACTTGCCGGGGGGAAGTTCGGCCTATGGATCGCGGCGCTCAGCGGCTCGGAAAGCCCGGCCCTGACCACCCGCATCGAGGGGTTGGTCACCACCCTCGCCGGTTTCGCCGGCGCATGGATGCCGCACAGCATTGCCTCGGACGGCGCGGATACCTGGCTTGCGCTCGGCCATCACCGTGACCTCTTTCGCCTTGGCGGTGCCTTCCCCTCCGAGGCACGCATCCTCGCGGCAGTCGAGGCCGCCGTCGCCGACCTCTCCCAGCCGCTGGCCCTGGCTCAGGCCCTGATCGCGAACGAGACGCGGGAAAAAGTTAAGGGGGCGTAAATCGCCCCCTCCAACCCCTTGATTTGCTTGCGTGGACAACCCTGTCCACGCTTGACAGGCTACTTGGCGACCCGGGCATTCCGGCTGGCAATCAGCCGCAGCCGCAGCGCGTTCAGGCGGATGAAGCCTTCCGCATCCTTCTGGTCATAGGCCCCCGCATCCTCTTCGAAGGTCACGTGCTTCTCGCTGTACAGCGAATGCTCCGACCAGCGCGCCACGGTCACGGCCCGGCCCTTGTACAGCTTGACCCGCACCGTGCCCGACACATGCTCCTGCGTCTTGTCGATCAGCGCCTGCAGCGCCTCCCGCTCGGGCGAGAACCAGAAGCCGTTGTAGATCAGCTCCGCATAACGCGGCATGATGCTGTCCTTCAGGTGCCCCGCACCCGCGTCCAGTGTGATCTGCTCGATCCCCCGGTGCGCTTCCAGCAGGATCGTCCCGCCGGGCGTCTCATAGACCCCGCGCGACTTCATGCCGACGAAGCGGTTTTCCACCAGGTCAAGCACGCCCACGCCATGCTTGCCGCCCAGCTCGTTCAGCCGGGTGAGGATCGTCGCCGGGGTCATCGCTTCGCCATTGATCGCGACGGGATCGCCCTTCTCGAAGGTGATCTCCACCATCTCGGCCTGATCCGGTGCCTCTTCCACCGGCACGACCCGCTGAAGGACATAGTTCGGGAATTCCTCCGCCGGGTTCTCGAGCACGCGGCCTTCCGACGAGGTGTGCAAAAGGTTGGCGTCCACCGAGAACGGCGCCTCGCCCCGCTTGTCCTTGGCGATCGGGATCTGGTTCGCCTCGGCGAATTCCAGCAGCTTGGTGCGGCTGGTCAGGTCCCACAGACGCCAGGGCGCGATCACCTTGATCGCCGGGTCCAGCGCGGCCGCCGAAAGCTCGAACCGTACCTGGTCGTTGCCCTTGCCCGTCGCCCCATGCGCCACCGCATCGGCCCCGGTCTCATGCGCGATCCGCACCAGATGCTGCGAAATCAGCGGCCGGGCAATCGAGGTGCCGAGGAGATACAGCCCCTCGTACAGCGCATTCGCCCGGAACATCGGGAAGACGAAGTCGCGCACGAATTCCTCTCGCACGTCGACGATATGGATGTTCTCCGGCTTGATCCCCAGCAACAGGGCCTTCTGCCGCGCCGGTTCCAGCTCTTCGCCCTGGCCAAGGTCGGCGGTGAAGGTCACCACCTCGCAGCCGTATTCGGTCTGCAGCCATTTCAGGATGATCGAAGTATCCAGCCCGCCCGAATAGGCCAGCACCACTTTCTTCGGCTTCTGCATGAGGAAGGCTCCAGTCCCGGTTTTGCTGGCGATTAAAGCCAAACCGCGGCCTTAGCAAGGTCGCGGCGGCTGGAATGGGAACAGCCCGCCACCGGGGCGGGCTGTCCTGACGCTTGTTCTCCGGCCAAAGACCGGCAGTGGCCCTACTCGATGATAAGGACGATCTCTTCCTCGTCGGAACCTTCCTCGACCGGAGGTTCTGCTTCCGGATCATCCTCGGCGGTTTCTTCCGGTTGGGTTTCGGCGATGGCGGCGTTGATCGCGTCCTGGTTCGCCGCCAGCTTCGCCCGCATCTGCGCCAGCAGGGCGTCAAGGTCGCCGTCCTTGTTCCAGGCCGCGGCGATCGCGGCCTCGGCATCCGCCACGGCCTGAGTGGCCTCGGCGTCGGCTTCTGCGGCGGCGGCGATCTCCTCGTCGGTCGGACGGGTATCCGCCAGGGCAAGTCCGTCCTCGGTCGTGCCACCGGCCGCTTCGATCAGCCCGTCCAGCGTCTCATCCGGGTCCACGTCGCCATTGGCCCGGGCTTCGAGATATTCCTCGACCGTCGCATAGCCCGCTTCGGCCAGCCCCGCGTCCAGCGCGCTGAAGGCGTCGGCCTTCGCCTGCAGCTCGCTTGCCGTGTCGCCGACGGCGGCAAGACCGGCGTCGGCGATCGCCAGACCGGCCATCAGACCCACCGGCCCGTTGGTGATCTGGCCGTTGCGGATATGGGCGAGAACGGCGTTGATACTGGCGTTCAGCGCCCCGTTCATCTTGCCCAGCTGGTTCGGAGCCAGCTCACCCTCGGCCACCTTCTTGCCCTTGGCCTTTGTGGACTCCGCCTTGGCGGTCTTGGGTTTCTTCTTGGCGTCCTGCTTCGCGGCCTTCTCCGGCTTCTTCGACTTGTCGGCTTTCGACGAGGACTTGCTTTCGGACTTGCCGCCGCCGTTGCCGCCGCCGTTTCCACCACCATTGCCGCCGCCCTTGCCGCCCTTTTCCGCATAGGCAGCGCCGCCGTTGTCCAGATCATAGACCGGCAGGACCGGAGTCAGGGCCAGTGCGGACACGGCAAGCGTGATGGCCAAAGGTTTCAGTTTCATCGGATACGCTCCTTCAGGTATGGCTGGGGAGTTGACTTGGAATGTGGTGCGAACCCACTCCCAGTTGATGGCGAAAATCGGGCGGCGAAATAAACCCAAGTTAAACCAAGGGGTAAAAGAGTGATCACTGGCAAGAATCTGCCTGCGGAAGAGACCGCACAGGCGTTGCGATGCCTGTTTCCGCCGACGCCGCTGCAGCGCAACGATCATCTCTCCGCGCGCTATCAGGCCGAAATCTGGCTCAAGCGCGAGGATCTGTCGCCCGTCCGCAGCTACAAGATCCGCGGTGCCTTCAACGCGATGCGCAAGGTCCGGGTGCGCCAGCCCGATCAGCGCCAGTTCGTCTGCGCCAGTGCCGGGAACCACGCCCAGGGCGTGGCCTTCGCCTGCCGTCACTTCGGGGTCGAGGGCGTGATCTTCATGCCCGTCACCACCCCGCAGCAGAAGATCGACAAGACTCGGATCTTCGGCGGCGAGCATGTCAGGATCGAGCTGACCGGCGACTATTTCGACCAGACGCTTGCCGCCGCCCAGGCCTTCTGCGCGGAACGCAGCGCGCATTTCCTGTCGCCCTTCGACGATCCCGACGTGATCGAGGGCCAGGCCTCGGTCGCGGTCGAGATCCTTGACCAGCTGGGCCGCGCGCCCGACATGGTGGTTCTGCCGGTCGGCGGCGGCGGGCTTGCATCCGGCGTTACCGGCTATCTGCGCGAGGTCACGCCCGCGGTCGAATTCCGCTTCGTCGAGCCTCTTGGCGGTGCCAGTCTCACCGCTGCCCTGCGCGAGGGGGCGCCGGTCAAGCTGCCGCGCGTCAACAGCTTTGTCGACGGCGCGGCGGTGGCGCGGATGGGGGACCGGACCTTCGCCATGCTCGACTGGGTGACGCGCGACCATGTCCACCTCGCACCCGAGGACCGTATCTGCGTCACCATGCTTGAGATGCTGAACGTCGAAGGCATCGTGCTGGAACCTGCCGGGGCGCTGGCGGTCGATGTGCTGCCCGAACTGGCCGAGGAGATCCGGGGCAAGACCGTGGTCTGCATCACCTCGGGCGGGAATTTCGATTTCGAACGCCTGCCCGAGGTGAAGGAACGCGCCCAGCGGTTCTCGGGCCTGAAGAAATACTTCATCCTCCGGATGCCGCAGCGCCCCGGCGCCCTGCGCGAGTTCCTGAACCTCCTTGGCCCCGAGGACGACATCACCCGGTTCGAATACCTGAAGAAATCGGCGCGCAACTTCGGCTCGGTCCTGATCGGGATCGAGACGAAGGACGCCGGCCACTTCCGTCAGTTCACCGACCGGATGGATGCGGCGGGGCTCGCGTTCCGCGACATCACCAGCGACGAGGCCCTGTCCGAATTCCTGATCTAGGCCGCCGAATCGGTCGCCAGCCGTTCCAGCAACTGCCGGCGTGATTCCCGGTAGACCGCCGCCACCTGATCGACGTCGATCGACCCGCCCAGGCCGGTGGCGGCCTTGCGCTCCCCCTCCTGGCAGATCGCCGCCAGTTCGGACAGGCCGAGGTTCAGCGCGCTGCCCTTCAGGAAATGCAGCTGCCCCTCGATCTGAGCGCCCCCGATGCCGGATTGCAGCGCACGCACGGCCTGCTCTGCCTCATCCAGGAACATGTCGGCGATTTCGACGAACCCGTCGGCCCCGATTTCCTCGCGCAGTTCCTCGACCCTTCGCCAATCGATCATGGCCACCTCACCACTAGACGCACGCTTCAGCCTGACCCGATCCCGCTTAACAATTCGTCGCCCGCCCACCGGAAATCCCGTGCAATTTTAGCTTTCACCTGCCGTTAAGGCGGCGGCGGCACAGTCCCCGGAACGGATTCGGAGGGACGACGTGTCAGCCACCCCAAGCCTTGTCGAAACGACCCTGACCGGCCAGCCCGGCCCGCGTCATGTCCTGGTCGTCGACGACAGCCGGGCGCAGCGGCACATGCTCTCCATGCAGCTACGCCGCTGGGGCTATCGGGTCAGCGAAAGCGAATCGGCCGAAGCGGGGCTTGAGCTTTGCCGCCGGACCGCTGTCGACATCATCATCAGCGACTGGATGATGCCCGGCATGTCCGGCCTCGATTTCTGCCGCCGCTTCCGTGAGCTGGAGCAGGAGAATTACGGCTACTTCGTCCTTCTGACCTCGAAATCCGAAAGCGACGAGATCGCCGATGGGCTTGAGGCCGGGGCCGACGATTTCCTGACGAAGCCCGTGGCCCCGAACGAACTCCGCGCCCGGCTCCGCGCGGGGGAGAGGATGCTGGCCATGCAGGCCGAGCTTCTGGCCAAGAACCGGGTCATCGCCAGCACGCTGACCGAGTTGCAGAAACTTTACGACTCTCTCGACCGAGACCTGATCGAGGCGCGGAAGCTTCAGCAGACCCTGATCCGCGACCGGGTGCGCGATTACGGCTGGTCCCGCGCTGCGCTGCTTCTGCGCAACTCCGGGCGGGTGGGGGGCGATCTGGTCGGCAGCTTCCGCGTCGATGAGGATCGGGTCGTGCTCTATTCGATCGACGTCTCGGGCCATGGTGTTGCCTCGGCGATGATGACAGCGCGGCTGGCCGGGTTCCTGACCGGATCCTCGCCGGAACAGAATCTCGCCTTCCAGAAGGGACCCTCCGGCAGCCATGTCCTCCTCCCGCCCGAGGCTGTGGCCGAAAGGTTCAACCGGCTGATGCTGGATGAAATTCAGGCAGAACAATACTTTACCATGGTTTTCGCGGTGGTCGACCGCGTGGTGGGGCAGGTCAGTCTGGTGCAGGCCGGCCATCCGCACCCCCTGATCCTGCGCCGCGACGGTTCGGTCGAGCGTCTGGGAACCGGCGGTCTGCCGATCGGCCTGATCCCCGAGGCGCGCTATGACCGGCTGGACAGCCAGCTGGCGCCCGGCGACCGGCTGCTGCTGGTGTCGGACGGGTTCACCGAATGTCCGCTGCCCGGTGGCGGCGATTTCGGTGAGGACGGGGTGATCGACAGCCTGCGCCGATCCTCGCATCTGACCGGGGCCGAACTGCTTGAGGCTCTGGTCTGGGACCTGACCTATCGCGCCGGTGGCGACGTCTTCCCAGACGACGTGTCGGGCATCATCCTGGACCTAACCTAGAAGCCGCGCCAGCATTGCGCGGTCGCCCGCGTTTCCCAGATGGACCAGCGCCTCCTCGACCGGCAACCAGACGGCCGTGTGCCCCGCCTCGGACGGCGGACCCAGCCGCCGCACCGGCCGGGCCAGGAAAACCGTGCACAGCTTTTCCGCCCACATGTCGTAGTCCGGCATGTAGGTGAACCGCCGGAACGCCCCCAGATGCCGCGTCACGTCGATCTTCCAGCCGGTCTCCTCAAGGACCTCGCGGTGCAGCGCGGCGATCGGCTGTTCCCCCCGGTCGATCCCGCCGCCGGGCAGCTGGAACTCGGGGATCGGCTCAGCCTGATGCGTCGCCAGGATATGGTCGCCCTGCAGCAGGACGGCATAGACCCCCGGCCGCCGGATGTATCTTTGCCCCGGTTTCACGGCCTCGCCATAGCGCCGGATCATGTTTCACCCCTTGGACCAGCCGTTGCCCTGCCTATATAGGCGCGGTATGCCAGCACTGGCACTTTCAGGAAATCCCCAATGACCACTGGCTCGCAGATCGCCTGGGACGATACCGTCCTGCCATTCCAACTGGACGCCTCGGGCATCCGCGGCCGGGTCGCCCGCCTGGACGGGGTGCTGGACCAGGTCCTGAAACAGCATGCCTATCCTTCCGTGATCGAGGCCCTCGTGGCCGAGACCGCGCTTCTCACCGCGCTGATCGGCCAGACCATCAAGCTGCGCTGGAAGCTCTCGCTGCAGGTGCGCGGCAAGGGCCCCGCCCGGCTGATCGCCACCGACTATTACGGCCCGACCGAGGACGGCCAGCCCGCCCGGATCCGCGCCTATGCCAGCTATGACGCCGAGCGGCTGGACCCCGGCGCCGACCCGTTCTCCCAGATTGGCGAGGGGTATTTCGCCGTCATGCTGGACCAGGGTGAGGGGATGCTGCCCTATCAGGGCTTCACCCCCATCGCCGGCGGCAGCCTTTCAGCCTGCGCCGAAAGCTACTTCGCCCAGTCCGAGCAGATCCCGACCCGCTTCCAGCTCGCCTATGGCGAAAGCGCCGAGCCGGGCCGGCCGCTTCACTGGCGCGCCGGTGGGATCATGCTGCAGCACATGCCGTCCACGGGCGGCGTTGCGGCCGATCAGGGCTCGGGCGAAGGCGGGCTCCTCACCCATGCCGACATCCTTGGCGGGGCGGATTCGGAAAACTGGAACCGCGCCAACATGCTTCTCGATACGGTTGAAACGCTGGAGATGATCGGCCCCTCGGTCCCGCCGACCGACCTTCTGATCCGCCTGTTCCACGAGGAAAGCCCCCGTGTGTTCGACGCCCAGCCGATCCGCTTTGGCTGTTCCTGCAGCGAAGAGAAGGTGCGCAACACCATGTCCATCTACAGCCAGAAGGACATCGCCCAGATGACGACCGAAGCCGGCGTCGTCACCGCCGACTGCCAGTTCTGCGGCGCGCATTACGAGTTGGACCCAAAGACGCTGGGCTTCGAAGGGGTCCGGCCGGAATGATCGACGCCGGGGACGCCCTGCGCGCGGCGCTGGCCCGCCCGGCCGGGCCGTCCTCGGATTTCGACCTGAACCCCGGCATCCGCCCCTCGGCGGACAAGCCCCTTCGCCCCGCCGCCGTGCTGGTTCCCGTCTGGCTGCGCGATGATGGTGCGCGCCTGATCCTGACCAAACGCTCGTCGCACCTGAAACATCACCCCGGCCAGATCGCCTTTCCCGGCGGCAAGGTCGACCCGACCGACGCCACCCCGGAAGCCGCCGCCCTGCGCGAGACGCAGGAGGAAATCGGCCTGCCCCCAGACCGGGTGCAGATCCTTGGCACGCTTCCGATCCACGAGACCGTGACTGGCTTCGCCATCACCCCCTTCGTGGGGCTGGTCCGGGGATCCTTCGACCCGATCCCCGAAGCCGGTGAGGTTGACGAAGTCTTTACCGTCCCCCTCTCCCACGTGCTGACGCCCGCGCGCTATGCCATCGAGCGTCGCCGCTGGATGGGTGTCTGGCGTCGCTACTACGTAGCGCCCTACGGTCCCTACTACATCTGGGGCGCCACCGCCCGAATTCTTCGAGGCCTGGCCGAACGGGTGGGCGCATGACAATCGCGCTCGATCGGATCACGGGCGACTGGCTTGACCATCCGGGCACTCAGTCGCTTTGCGCCGCGTTGGAGGCAAAGGGCTGCCGGGCGCTCTTCGTCGGCGGCTGTGTGCGCAACTCCATTCTGGGCGAGCCGGTCAGCGATATCGACATCTCGACCGATGCGACGCCGGAAACCGTGTCGCAGATCGCGGAAGCGGCCGGGTTCAAGGTCGTCCCCACCGGGATCGACCACGGCACCGTGACCGTGATCGCCGGGGGCAGACCGCATGAGATCACCACCTTCCGCCGTGACGTCGAGACCGACGGCCGTCGCGCCGTGGTCGCCTTTTCCACCCGGATCGAGGAAGACGCCCAGCGCCGCGATTTCACGATGAACGCGCTTTATGCCGACCGCCACGGCAGTGTCATCGACCCGCTCCACGGTCTGCCGGACCTGCAGGCGCGCCGCGTCCGCTTTGTGGGTGAGCCGGAGACGCGCATCCGCGAGGATTACCTTCGCATCCTCCGCTTTTTCCGCTTCCACGCCGCCTATGGCGACCCCGATGAAGGGCTGGACGCCGACGGCCTCGCCGCCTGCGCCGCGCTGGCCGAGGGGCTGGACGGAATTTCCCGCGAACGCATCCACGCCGAGCTGCGGAAACTCCTGTCGGCCCGTGACCCCAGCCCCGCCGTCGCTGCCATGTCGCAGGCGGGTGTCCTCGCCCGCGTTCTTCCCGGCGCCGACCCGCGCGCTCTTGCGCCGCTCGTCCATCTCGACGCGGGCGAAACGCCCAGATGGCTCCGTCGCCTTGCGGTCCTTGGGGGGGACACCGGCAACCTTCGTCTCTCCCGGGCCGAAGCGCGCGACCTTGCCGCCCTCCGCGCCGCCGCCGAAACCACCGAGACTCCCGCCGTCCTTGGCTTTCGCCTGGGCGAGGCGCTGGCTGGCGACGCCGTCCTTGCCCGCGCGGCCCTGCTGGAAAGCCCGCTGCCAGGAAACTGGCAGGCAGAGGCCCATCGCGGCGCGACCGCCCGTTTCCCCGTCACCGCCGCCGACCTGATGCCCGCCCTGCGGGGCGAGGCGCTGGGTGCGCGACTGAAAGAGCTTGAGAGCCGCTGGCTCGCCTCGGACCTCACCCTGGGCAAGGACGCCCTGCTGAAAGAGGCGTGACAATCGGTCGCAACTGCGCTACGGATGCCCGACCTTGGACGGAGACCAGCATGGAACACGGGATCTCATATCAGCTTAGCTGAGCCGACCGATCCCGTCGTGGCGGTCGCTCCCCAGCCCCGCCCTTTTTCATTGCTGCAGGTCTTTCAGGGTTCTCCCCCCATGTTCCGCTTCTTCGAAAATCTCGTCGATCCCTATCAGCCCTATGCCGAACAGGACGCCCCGCCCCGGCGGCTCTGGCCGTTCCTCAAGGATTATGTCCGTCCCTTCAAAGGCGTCTTCGTGGTCACCGCGCTGTTTTCGGTCGGCAATGCGGTGCTTGACGTGGGGATGATCTGGTATCTGGGGCGGCTGGTGGACCAGATGTCCGGCCAGACTCCGGCCAGCTTCCTCGCCGCGCATTGGGTGGAGCTGACCATCGTCGCGCTGGTGGTCCTGATCCTGCGGCCCTTGGTCGCCGGCGGCTCGGTCAGCCTTCTGCACAACACGATCATGACCAATTTCGGCACGATGATGCGCTGGCGGGCGCATCGCCACGTGCTGCGCCAGCCCGTCGGCTGGTTTGAAAGCGATTTCGCCGGCCGCATCGCCAACCGGATCATGCAGGCCCCCCCGGCGGCCGGTGAGGCCGTGTTTCAGGTCTTCGACATGGCCGCCTTCGCCGCCGCCACCTTCATCGGCGCGCTGCTGATGCTGGCCGATGCCGACCCCCGCCTGATGACCCCGCTCCTCCTGTGGTTCGCGGGCTACCTCCTTTTGATGCGCTGGACCATCCGCCGCGCCGGCCCTGCGGCCACCGCCTCCTCCGACGCCCGCAGCGCGGTGACGGGGCGCGTCGTGGACAGCTATACCAACATCCACTCGGTCAAGCTCTTCGCGACCCAGGACCAGGAACTGGACTACGCGAAAGAGGCCATCGAGCGTGCGCGCCAGACCTTCCAGACCGAGATGCGCATCGTCACCAGGATGGACATGGCGCTGACCTTCCTGAACGGGCTGATGATCCTGGGCGTCGGCGGTCTGGCGGTCTGGTTCTGGGTCGAAGGCAGCGCCACGGTCGGCCTTGTCGCGGCGGCCTTGGCACTGGTCCTGCGCATCAACTCGATGACCTACTGGATCATGTGGGCCTCGACCAACCTCGCCCAGAACCTCGGCACCGTGGCCGAGGGGATGGAGACGATCGCCCAGCCGATCACCCTGACCGACAAGCCAGCCGCCCCCGCCCTCCGCTTCGAGAAGGGCCTGATCGAGATCAAGGGCGTCAGCCACCACTACGGCCGTGGCTTCGGCGGCCTGCAGGATGTGTCGCTCACCATCCGCCCCGGTGAGAAGATCGGCGTCGTCGGCCGCTCCGGCGCGGGGAAGTCAACGCTGGTCAAGCTGATGCTGCGCTTCTACGACACCGAAAGCGGCGCGATCCTGATCGACGGACAGGACATCGCCGGGGTGACGCAGGAAAGCCTCCGCCGCCAGATCGGGATGGTGCAGCAGGATTCCAGCCTTCTGCACCGCTCGGTCCGCGAGAACATCCTCTACGGCCGCCCCGATGCGACCGAAGAGATGATGATCGCCGCCGCGAAGAAAGCCGAGGCGCATGATTTCATCCTGACGCTTGAGGATCCGCAGGGCCGCAAGGGCTATGACGCCCATGTCGGCGAGCGCGGGGTCAAGCTGTCGGGCGGCCAGCGCCAGCGCGTCGCCATCGCCCGGGTGATCCTGAAGGACGCGCCGATCCTGATCCTGGACGAAGCCACCAGCGCCCTCGACTCCGAGGCCGAGGCGGCGATCCAGGGCGCGCTTTACGGCGTGATGGAGGGCAAGACGGTGATCGCCATCGCCCACCGCCTGTCCACCATCGCCGCGATGGACCGGATCGTCGTGCTGGAGGACGGCCGGGTGGTCGAGGACGGTGCCCATGCCCAACTCCTGCGCCGGAACGGCCTTTACGCCCGCTTCTGGGCCCGCCAGTCCGGCGGCTTCATCGGGCTGGAGGAAGAAGCCGCGGAATGAACCCTCCTCGCCCCGCTGCGAGGCGTGACGAAGTCAGCGACGAGCCGCCACACAGGGAACTGACGATCGGCGCACAGCGTAATCCCTTGCTTCGCCCCAAGGACCGGCCTACCTCTCCCCCATGAGCGCCCTTCGCAGCCTCGGCTCCCTCATCGACGCCTTCCGCCCCGCCGACGGCCCGCCGCCGCAGCGCCTTGGCGCGTTCATGCGCTGGTCGCTCGCGGGCTCCTGGCCAATGCTGGTGCTTGCCGGAATCCTGTCCTCCCTTGCCGGCGTGACCGAGGTTGTCAGCGCCCTGATCCTCGGCTGGGTGATCGACGCCGCCGTCAACTCCGGCCCGACGGACTTCTTCGGCCAGCACTTCAGCCTCGTCCTCTGGTTCCTCGTCTTCTACCTGGTCCTCCGCCCGCTGGCCTTCGCCGTCTCGGCGGCGTCGAACAGCATCATCATCGGCCCGAACGTGATGCCGCTGGTCCTGTCGCGCCTGCACCGCTGGACGCTTGGTCAGGCCGTCACCTTCTTCGACAACGACTTCGCGGGCCGCATCGCGCAAAAGCAGATGCAGGCCGCCCGCGCCGTCACCGATGTCGCGACCGAGGTCATCAACACCGTCTGCTTCGCCCTTGCCTCGGTCATCGGCTCGGTCGCCTTCCTGATCGCCGTCGATGCAAAGGTCGCGGTCGCCCTTCTCGTCTGGCTGATCGCCTACATCCTGCTCATCCGCTTCTTCATGCCGATGGTGCGCAAGAACTCCGCCGCCCGCGCCTCCAGCCGTGCGATGGTGTCCGGGCAGGTCGTCGACACGATCACCAATATCAAGACCGTCAAGCTCTTCGCCCACCACGCCTTCGAGGATCGCGTCGCCCTCGACGCGATGGAGGTCTTCCGCGAACGCTCGCTTGAATTCGGCGTCATATCCACCTGGTTCCGTTTCTCGCTGATGCTCCTGGCGGGCGTCCTCCCCGTCCTTCTCATCGGCGGCACCGTCATGCTCTGGCAGCAGGGCAGCGCCACCGCGGGCGACATTGCCGCCGCCGGGGCCATCGCCCTTCGCATCGCGCAGATGTCGGGCTGGGTCAGCTTCACCCTCATGTCGATCTACACCAGCGTCGGCGAGGTCGAGGACGGGATGCGCACCCTCTCCGTCCCCCATACCCTCGCCGATGCGCCCGGCGCCCAACCCCTTCCCCGCGTCCGGGGCGAGATCCGCTTCGACCACGTCACTTTCGCCTATGGCCGCAGTCGCGGCGGGGTGCAGGACATCGACCTCACCATCCGCGCCGGTGAGAAACTGGGCATCGTCGGTGCCAGCGGGGCGGGAAAGTCTTCGCTCGTCTCCCTCCTGCTCCGGCTCTACGACCCCGAACAGGGCCGCATCACCATTGACGGCGCCGACCTGCGCAGCGTGACGCAGGAATCCCTTCGCCGCCAGATCGGCATGGTCACGCAGGAAACCGCGATGTTCAATCGCAGCGCGCGCGACAATATCGCCTACGGCAGACCCGAGGCCAGCGAAGCGGAAATCATCGCCGCCGCCAAGGCCGCCGAGGCGGATGAGTTCATCTCCCAGATGCTCGACCACAATGGCCGCAAGGGCTACGACGCCTTCCTTGGCGAACGCGGGGTGAAACTTTCCGGGGGCCAGCGCCAGCGGATCGCCCTTGCCCGCGCCTTCCTGAAGGACGCGCCGATCCTTGTGCTGGACGAAGCCACCTCCGCCCTCGACTCCGAGGTGGAGGCATCGATTCAAGAGGCGCTGGGCCGCGTCATGCAGGGCAAGACCGTCCTCGCCATCGCCCACCGCTTGTCGACCATCGCCGCGATGGACCGGATCATCGTGCTGGATCGCGGCCGGATCGTCGAAATCGGCAGCCATGACGAGCTTCTGGCCAAGGACGGGCTTTACGCGCGCTACTGGAAGCGGCAATCAGGCGGCTTCATCGGCACCGAAGACGAAGAAGCGGAAGCGGCAGAGTGATCGTAACCATCGACCGGCTGGGCCACCTTGGCCACGGAATCGCCCGCAGCCTCGACTCGGGCCCCATCTATGTCCCCGGCACCCTCCCCGGCGAGGTGGTGGAGGGCACGCTGCAGGGCGACCGGCTTCTTGATCCGAAGATCGTCACCCCCTCGGTCAACCGGGTGAAACCACCCTGCCGTCACGCCCGGGCCTGCGGCGGCTGCCAGTTGCAGCACGCCTCCGACCCCTTCGTCGCGGGCTGGAAGCAGGAGGTCGTGGAAACCGCGCTTGCCCGTCAGGGTCTGACGGCCGAGTTCCTCCCCCTTGTCACCTCCCCCGTCCGGTCCCGTCGCCGCGCAACCCTTTCGGCGCGGCGCACCAAGGGTGGCGTGCTGATGGGCTTCCACGCCCGCGCCTCGGACACCATCGCGGAAATCCCCGACTGCCAACTCCTTCACCCCGGCATCCTCGCCGCCTTCCCCGGCCTTCAGGCGCTGGTGATGGCCGGAGGATCGCGCACGACCGAGCTTTCGCTGCAAGTCACCCTGACCCGCGGGGGCCCCGATGTCGTCGTCACTGGCGGCAAGCCCTTGGATGCCGACCTCCGCCTCGACCTTGCCCGCCTTGTCGAAACCCACGGCTTTTCGCGCCTGACCTGGGATGGTGAGACCGTCGCCCTCCGCGACCGTCCCGCCCTCACGATGGGCACCGCCACCGTCGTCCCCCCGGCCGGGGCCTTCCTGCAAGCCACCGCCGAAGGCGAGGCCGCCTTGCTCGCCGCCGTCCGCAAGGCCCTTGGCCCGCAGAAGCGAATCGTCGACCTCTTCTCCGGTGTCGGCACCTTCACCCTGCCGCTTGCGCAAGAGATGGAGGTCCACGCCGTCGAAGGTGACGCCGCCATGACCAAGGCCCTCGACCTCGCCGCCCGCAACACCCCGAATCTGCACCGGATCAGCACCGAGACTCGCGACCTCTTCCGTCGCCCGCTTGAACCGGATGAGCTCAAACCCTTCTCCGGCGCGGTCATTGACCCCCCGCGCGCCGGGGCCGAGGCGCAGACCGACCGCCTCGCGCAGTCCATGGTCCCGGTGATCGCCGCCGTCTCCTGCAATCCCGTCACTTTCGCCCGCGACGCCAGGGCGCTGACCGCCGCCGGCTACCGCCTCGACTGGGTGCAGGTGATCGACCAGTTCCGCTGGTCCACGCATATCGAGCTGGTCGCCCGCTTCTCGCGCTGACGTTTCCGTGAACCCTGCGACAGCCTGACCGTCTATGCAGGTGGGCTGATTTCCTGTACCTCTTGACCCAAAAAAGACGGTCGAAAAAAAGGGCAGACGGTTACAGGCATGCGCGGTTTTGCAGTTCTTCTCCTCCTGGTGGTCACGCTGGGCCTTGCGGCTTGCGCCCCCAAGACTAAATTCAAGGATTACCGGGGACCCGAGGTCACTCAGGTCCAGGTCCACAAGGCGGACCGGAAGATGTATCTCTTCCATCACGCCAAGGTGCTGAAATCCTACGACATCGGCCTCGGCTTCGCGCCCGAGGGCCACAAGGAGTTCGAGGGCGACGGCAAGACGCCTGAAGGGCAGTATTACATCAGCCACAAGAACCCGAACTCGCGCTTCCACCTCTCCCTGGGGATTTCCTACCCGAACCCCGCCGACAAGGCCTTTGCCGAGGCGCAGGGCAAGTCTCCCGGCGGCGACATCTTCATCCACGGCGGCCCGAAAGGCCCGGTCAACACCCGCGACTGGACCTGGGGCTGCGTCGCGCTGACGGATGAAGAGATGGAGGAAGTCTATTCGATGGTGAACCCCGGTACGCCGATCTTCATCCTGCCCTGAAATGGAAAGGGCGCCCCGCAGGGCGCCCTCGAATCATTCTGGCCGCGACGCTCAGGCCCCGGTGATCAGCGTCCACCAGATCTTGCCATTCGGCTCTTGGAACCAGCTGAACCCGATCTGCCGCGCTTGCGGGTCCATGATCACCGCCCGCGTGTCGGGCTGCGCCATCCAGGTCGACAGCGTCACCAGCTCGGTCTCATAGGTCTCCGAGATCAGCTCGCCCACCAGCCGCCCGGTGTATCCGACCCGCTGCACCCGGGCCAGCGGCGACGACCCATCCGAGCCGAAGTGCCACGGCCGGTTTTGCACCGACATGTCCCGCGAATGCGTCGCCGCCGCCGCGTTCAGCCGCGCGTCGAACGCCAGGGGAGGAGCCGACCGGGCCGCCCGCAGCGTATTCACCGAATCGAGCAGCCGGAACGAGATCACCTCCTCGTCGCCCGGGTTGATCCGGTAGACCTGCGGCAACGGCTTGCCGTCCGCGCCAAGGGTCGGACCCCTGGTCGGCACACAGGCGCTCAGAGCAAGGCCCGAGCCCGTCAGCAGAAACTTGCGTCTATCCATTGCGTCCACCAATCCGCGCCGCCCCCGGCGGCCTTTGGCTCTATCTAGCGAAAGGGCGGACAAGGTTCAAACGGGGTTTCAGCCGATCGGCGAAAGCTGACAGGTGTTTGATTTGCGAGACAGTCGCAAAGCGTCTATATGACCGCCAAAGATTATAGAAAGAGCAGGAGAACCAGAATGACCAAGGGCCTGATGTCCCGTCGTTCGCTGCTTGCCGGGGCTGCAGGGATGGCCGGGTTGGCCACCCTTCCCGCCCTTGCGCAGGACGGCACCACCGAATTCACCCCGCCCGCCTCTGCCACGGTTCGCAACAATGCCTCCAGCTTCCGGATGCTGCAGTGGCAGGACTACTTCCAGAACACGCGCAACGGCATGATCCTCTGCGACATCAACTCGCGCGCGCTGCATTACTGGAGCGAGGATCTCTCGATCTACCGCCTGTATCCCACCTCTGTCCCCCTGTCCGAGGATCTGACCCGCCGCGGCCGGACCGAGGTGATCCAGAAGGTGGTGAACCCGCCATGGCGCCCGACCGCCTCGATGAAGCAGCGCAACCCCGACTGGCCGGACATGGTCCCCGGCGGTTCCAAGGACAACCCGCTCGGCACCCGAGCGCTGTACCTGTCCTGGACCTACTACCGCATCCACGGCACCCACGACACGCGCAAGATCGGCCGCAAGTCGTCGAACGGCTGCGTTGGCCTGTACAACGAACATGTCGAGGAACTGTTCGAAATGGCCAAGGTCGGCACCCAGGTGATCCTGATCTAGGCCGGCGCACAGCGCAGGACTCGGGGCCGCGGACCGCACAGGTCCGCGGCCCTTTTCGCATGCCGCACAAGGATTGATGCAACGCCCAAAATATGCAGTAATATGTGCATATGTATCGTGCCGCGCTTCTTCCCGTGATGGGGGGATGAATGACGAGTGACGAAAGTCTCGATCCGCTTATCGACCGCATTTATGCGGCCGCCCTGAATCCCGAAACCTGGCACCAGGTCATCGCCGAGGTCGGCAGACGGATCGGCGCCACCAGCGGTACAAGCCTCTGGTTCGGGCCTGGCGGCACCGAACTCATCCGGGCCGAGATCTGGAACATCGACCCTGAAGCACTGTCCGCCTATCAGCAGCACTATCTCAGTTTCTGCCCGCGCTATCGGGCGTCGCATGGGCTTGCCGTCGGCGCCGTCTATGACGACCGGGCGGCGCGGTCGGCGGGCACCAGCCGCAGCCGCGAATACTACAATTTCATGGACCGATACGAGCTGGGCCTTGCCCGGATCGCTTTGGCGGAAAAGCGGCCGGATCTCACCATCGGGATGAACTTCTACAACCGCGCGGCTGACGGCTTTTCGGGCACCGGTGCCCAGGTGCTGCAACAGCTTGCCCCGCATTTCCGTCGGGCCTGCAACATGACGCAGGCGCTGGCCGACGTTACCGACCGCGCCGCGCTGGGCGACGCCTGGTTTCAGTCCCGCACAGCATCCATGACGCTGGACGCCCAGGGCAACGTCCTGCGCATGAATTCCGCTGCACAGCGCATCTGTAGCCTGTGCGACGGAATCAGCACCTCGCGGGGCAGGCTTGTCGCCGCCTCGCGGGCCGATTGCGCAAGACTTGACGCCGAAATCGCTCGTGCTCTTGGCAAATCGGCGGGGAAATCTTCCGGCAGCGGGGATTTCCTGCTGATCGCGCGCCCATCCGGTCTTCCGGCCTTTGCCGTCTCGGTCGTGCCGATCGGGCAGGCCGGATCGCGCGAACGGGCGATCGTGACCATCGCCCCGACAGTGCCAGAGCTGAGCAGCGGAACCCTGCAGCGCGCGTTCGGGCTCACGCCGTCCGAGGCCAGCATTGCCGTAAGCCTGTGCAAGGGGCGCTCACCCGAGGAGATCGCGCTCGACCGTGGGGTCAGCCTTCACACGATCCGTAGCCAGATAAAGACGATCCACACCCGACTGGACGTGCGTTCGCAGACTGAACTGGTCTCGCGTCTCACTGCAGCGTCACTGGGCGTGCGACTCTAGCCCCTTGCTGTTCCACCACCGCAAAGGTCGCCGTCATCGCCTGCCAGCCGGTCTCGGTTTCGATGAAGGTCAGATAGGTTGTCCGTTCCGCTCCCGCCTCGGTCTGCACAAGACAGGCGGTGGCAAGTCGGCCCCGGCGGTGAGTCCAGGCGATTTCGGATCTGCGGCCAGGCTCCGGCCGCATCTGGCGCAGGAAGAAAAGGAAGGTTTCCGCGTTGGCGTGGATGAACAAACCGTCTTCCAGGCCAAAGATGACGAAATCGCGGTCCAATGCGTCGGGCAGGCGCTGCAGGTCGGGGGCAAGAAACAGCTGCAGAACGATATTCAGATCATGGTCTGGGTCAAGGTCCTTCATGGGCGCACCTGATGCTGCGATGATCGGTGATCTTGCCGAAGGCACGCGTGTTGGCATCCCCAGAATTGGGGATCCGCGATGGCCGACAACAGGGAAAACCCGTCGAAGTGCCGGCACCACGGCGGGTTAAGGAGAGGTAAACGCCCGCAGGTAAATACCTGAATTCGCTGGACTATCCCGATCTGTCCACCGTGGACAGATCACGCCTTCGGCAGCCAGCCGGCCAGGTTTTCCTCGATCACCGCGACCAGCGCCTCGATATGGGCGGGCTCGTCGTTCAGGCAGGGGATATAGGTGAACTCCTCGCCCCCGGCGTGCTCGAAGGCCTCCCGGATCTCGCCGTTGATCTCTTCCAGCGTCTCGATGCAGTCGGCACTGAAGGCCGGAGCCATCACCGCGATCCGCTTCTTCCCCTGTTTCGCCAGCTCGGCCACATGCTCGACCGTATAGGGCCGCAGCCATTCCTCGGGCCCGAAGACCGATTGGAAGGTCGTGTCGATCGACCCCTTCTCCCACCCCAGCCGCTCCCGCAGCAGGCGCGAGGTCTTGGCACACTGGCAGTGGTAGGGGTCGCCCTCCATCAGATACCGCTTCGGCATCCCGTGGTAGCTGGCGACCAGCACGTCGGGCTTCACCTCAAGCTGGGCATAGGCCGTCTCGACCGACCGGGCCAGCGCCTCGATATAAAGCGGGTGCTCGAAATACTCCGGCGCGGTCCGAACCGAGGGCTGCCGCTTCTCCTTCATCAGGGCGCGGAAGAACTGGTCGTTCGCGGTGGCCGAGGTCGCCCCGGCGTAGTGGGGGTAAAGCGGGAAGAACAGGATCTTCTCACACCCCGCCTCGACCATCGCCCGCACCCGGCTTTCGGTCGAGGGGTTGCCGTAGCGCATGCAGAAGTCGACCATCACCTCGGCCCCGTGGCGTTCCTCGACCATCCGGGCGATCGCGGCGGTCTGGGCCTTGGTGATGGTAAGAAGCGGGCTTTCGTTCAGCTCATGGTTCCAGATCTGCTTGTAGTTCGCGCCCGAGGAAAACGGCCGCTTGGACAGGATAACCAGCTGCAACAAGGGCTGCCACAGCCAGCTGGAGTAATCCACCACCCGCTTGTCCGAGAGAAACTCGTTCAGATAGCGCCGCATCGACCAGTAGTCGTAATTGTCCGGCGTTCCCAGATTCGCGATCAGCACGCCGATCTTCGCCTTGCGGACCGGCGGATGGTCGGCGGGGGCATGGGCCAGGCGGCCGTGGCCAGGGCGTATCAGGGTGGAGTCGCTGTCCGGATAGGTCTTGGCGTCAAGCATCTTGATGATCCCAATGGTTCCTGCGGGACATAACCGCTTGGAGCGCAGGGTCAACCACCGCCCGGTAACGGTTTCTCGGCCACCCCCAGCGCATCGGCCAGACGGGCCATCGCCGAACCGGGGCGCAGCGGCTTTTGCTGGCTGTCATGTGGGGCCCAGCCGGTGAGGAACACCAGCTCGAACGTCGCGGGCAGGTGACCCTCCGGCGTGGCGAGGCCCTGGTAGACGGCCGCCGCCGCCGCCAGCACCGAGCGGCGGGTGAAATGCCGGGGCCGGGCGGTCAGCGCGCTGGTCTCGCCCATCGCGCGGAGGTCGGACATCAGCCGACCGAAATCGCGGTACCGGACCACCTCGGTCACGCTATCGGCCACGGGCAACGCGAAGCCCGCCCGCTGCATCAGGGCGCCCAGATCCCGGATCTCGCCCATCGGCAGGACGCGCGGGGAGAGACCCCCGGTCACCTGCGCCTCGGCTTCCGCAAGGCTGGCGCGAAGTTCGTGCAGGGTCCGCCCCCCGGGGAACACCGCGAGGAACAGCCCGTCGGGCTTCAGGGCGCGCAGGGACTGGACCAACTGGCCCACCGGGTCATTGGCCCAGTGCAGGGACATAGCGTGGACGATAAGATCGTGCACGCCCTTTTCCAACTGCAGCACTTCGTCATCCGGCACGACCGGGGCGAGTTCGGCCCAGACTTCGGAATGACCGCTGACCACCACGGGCGACGTAAACGTCCTGTTAACCTCGCTGAGTCTCTCCTGCACATCGGCAAGTGCAAGCCGGTGCAGGAACATGGCGTCAGCGTGGTCGGGACGGAGCAGCGCGCGCTGGCGCTGGCGCAGAAGGGCGGCGCGGTCGGTCAGTTGTGGCTGGGTCATCGCGCGAAGATGTGGGGGAGAGGATGGGATTGCAAGCCGCACTGCAGGTGATCTACCCGCCGCAATGCATCAGTTGCGGCGCGCTGGTCGCCAGCGACTTTGGCCTGTGCCCCGAATGCTGGCGCGAGACGCCCTTCCTGTCCGGCCTTGTCTGCGACCAATGCGGCATCCCGCTGCCGGGGGATGCCCAGGAAACCGCGCATTGCGACGACTGCCTGACCGTCGCCCGCCCGTGGGAGCGGGGGCGCGCGGCGCTGTCCTACCGGGACAACGGGAGGCGGCTGGTGCTGGCCTTGAAACATGGTGACCGGATGGACCTTGCGCGCCCGGCCGGCGGCTGGATGTTGAAAGCCGCGCGACCGATCCTGCGGCCGGGGATGCTGGTCGTGCCGGTGCCGTTGCACTGGCTGAGGCTGATCCGCCGGCGCTACAATCAGGCGGCGCTGTTGTCCCGGGCGGTTGCCAGACTGGCCGGGCTGGACCATTGCCCCGATGCGCTGGTGCGCCACCGCAGCACCGGAAACCAGGACGGCAAGACCCGCGACGCGCGCTTTGCCAATCTGGTCGACGCCTTCTCGGTCCCGCGTCGCCGCGAGGCGCTGGTCGCGGGACGCGAGGTCCTGCTGGTCGATGACGTGATGACCTCGGGGGCGACTTTCTCGTCCGCGACCGAGGCGCTTGTATCGGCGGGTGCGCGCTCGGTTGATGTTCTGTGTCTGGCGCGCGTTGCGAAAGACGGCTGATCGCCTATAGTCAGGACGCCAAAGAGGTTTCCCATGCGTCCCGTCGAGATCTACACCACCCCATTCTGCGGCTATTGCGCCATGGCCAAGCGGCTGTTGCAGCGCAAGGGCGTGCCCTATCGCGAGATTGACGTCAGCGCCGATCCCACCCTGCGCGCGGCCATGGTGCAGCGGGCGAACGGGCGGCGGACCGTGCCGCAGATCTTTATCGGCGACGTTCATGTCGGCGGCTCGGACGACATCCACGCGCTGGATGCTGCGGGCAAACTTGACGCCCTGCTTGCCGAATGATGCGGAGCGCCCTGATCCAGTTGACGGTAAGCGACGACCCGGCGGCGAACCTGCCGGTGACGCTTGACCTTGTCCGCAAGGCCGCTGCCGGGGGCGCGGAGTTCGTGCTGACGCCCGAGTTGACGAATGGCCTGTCCTCCAGCCGGTCGCACCAGCGTTCGGTGTTTCGGCATGAGGAGGATGACCCGACCCTCGCGGCGCTTCGGGCCGAGGCGCAGGCGGCGGGGGTATGGCTGATGATCGGCTCGCTGGGCCTGCTGACCCACGACGCGGACGGGCGCTTTGCCAACCGCAGCCTGCTGGTCGCGCCGGATGGGTCGGTGGCGGCGCGCTATGACAAGATCCACATGTTCGACGTCAATGTCTCGGAAACCGAGGTCTACCGAGAGAGCGAGGGCTATCGGCCGGGCACGAGGGCCGTGGTGGCCGAGACGCCTTTCGCGCGGATCGGGATGACGGTCTGCTATGACGTGCGGTTTCCCGCACTGTATCGGCGGCTGGCGCAGGGCGGGGCGCAAGTGATCACGGTTCCGGCGGCCTTCAACCACATCACCGGCGCCGCGCATTGGGAAACGCTGTTGCGGGCGCGGGCGATCGAGACGGGGTGTTTCGTCCTCGCTCCGGCGCAGACCGGGTTCCATCCCGAGACGAACGGCAAGGGGCGGCGCACGCATGGTCATTCGCTGGCCATCGCGCCCTGGGGTGAGATCCTCGCCGATGCGGGGACCGAACCGGGCGTGACCTTCGTGGACCTGGACCTGGCCCGGGTGGACGAGGCCCGCCGCCGCGTGCCCTCGCTGTCCCACGACCGGGACTTCGCCGGGCCATGAGCGCCGAGAAGGCCGAGGACATCGCCGTCGCGCTGTTCGGCGAGCTGTTCATGGCCGACCAGCTGGCGCGCAACCGGATCTCCAGGGTCCTGCCCAAGGGGATGGAGCTGTCGCATTTCAGCGTCCTGAACCATCTGGCGCGGATCAATGACGAACGGACCCCGGCGCAGCTGGCGAAGTCGTTTCACGTCACGCGGGGGGCGATGACCAACACGCTCTCGCGGCTGGAATGGGCCGGCCATGTCCATATCCGCCCGGATTGGGAAGATGCGCGGCGGAAGTTCGTGGCGATCAGCCCCTCGGGCCGCGCCGCGCGGGACTCGGCAGTGGCGGCGGTGGTGCCGCTGATCGCCGATGTGGTGCAGTCGATCGGGGCCGACCGGGTCCGGGCACTTGTCTCGGTCCTGCGCGAACTTCGGGTGCGGCTGGAGGGCGAGTGACCATGGCCCAACGGCCATAGCCGCCGGGTTTGCGGCCCTTGGGGGAGGTTAGCCCTTGCCCTGTGGCACCGAACTCCGCATAGACTGGCGTGATATCCCGGGAACGTGAAGAACCATGCATTCAATGCCGCGACTGTCCGCCTTGCTTGCGCTGTCCACCGCCCTTGCCGGTGCTCCTGCCGTCGCAGAGATGAACAGGTCGCTCAATCTGAATGGTGCCACCGGCCTTATCGACATGCCGTCGGGCGATGCGCAGGACGACGCGCGCTTCACCTTTTCGACTGCGCTGGTCGGCTCGATCACGCGCACGACCCTGAGCTTCCAGATCACCGAGCGGCTCTCGGGCTCGTTCCGGTTCCAGACCTGGCGCGACTGGAACACACTGTTCCCGACCGACAGCGACAAGTTCGAGGATCGGAGTTTCGACCTGCGCTACCAGATCCTGAAGGAAGGGGCCTATGTCCCCGCGCTGACCATCGGGCTGCAGGATTTCACCGGCAACGGCACCTTCGCGTCGGAATATGTCGCGGCGACCAAGACCTTCGGTGACCGACTGAAGGTGACGGCGGGCTTGGGCTGGGGGCGGATGGGCAGCTTCGGCGGGATCGGGGAGCCCTTCGGCGACCGTCCCGAGGTCTCTGATCCCGGCACTCCGAACAGTGACCAGTGGTTCCGGGGCGAAGCGGCGCCCTTCGCCGGTGTCGAATACAAGATTACCGACCAGTGGACCTTCAAGGCCGAATATTCCTCGGACGATTACGTGCAGGAGCAGGAGCGCGGCCTGATCGAGCGCGACAACCCGTTCAACTTCGGCTTCGAATACCAGCGCGGGCCGAATATGCGCTATGGGCTGTATTCCCTGTATGGCACGGAAGCGGCCTTCGTCTTCCACCTGATCCTTGACCCCAAGACCCGCGCCGCCGGCGGGGTGATGGGTGCCGCTCCGGTCGCCGTGAAGGCTCGCCCCGCCCGCGCCGCCGACCCGGATGCCTATGATGGCGGCTGGGTCACGCAGGCCGATGCCGGGCCGCTTCTGCGCAAGAACCTGGCCAAGCGGCTCGCGGTCGACGGGATCGTGATCGAGAACCTGGCCTATACCGCGACCACGGCGCAGATCCGCATCCGGTCGAACCGGATCGACGCCGGTCCGCAGGCCATCGGCCGCACCGCCCGCGCGCTGAGCCATGTGATGCCCGCCTCGGTCGAGACGTTCGAGATCGTGCCGGTGGTGAACGGGATGGGCGCCTCGAAGGTCACCATCCGGCGCAGCGATCTCGAGCAGCTGGAATACGCGGCCGACAACGCCACGCTCCTGCGGCAGCGGGTTCTGATCACCGATGCGGGCCCGGTTCCGGCCAATGCCGTGGGTGACGACGGCCTTTACCCCAAGTTCCGCTGGGGCCTGAGGCCGGCGGTCAAGATGAGCGAGCCGCTGAAGGGCGATATCGGGCTGCGCCTCTCGGCAAGCTATGATTTCCGGCCGGGTCTGGTCCTGTCCGGCGCGATCTACAAGAGCGTCTTCAGCAATGTGGATCGGAGCGGCGAATACTCGGATTCAACGCTGCCGCATGTCCGCACCGACAACTCGCGCTACAGCAAGTTCGCCGATCCGGGCCTCGAGCAGCTTACGCTTGCCTGGTATGCCCGTCCGGCCGAGGATTTCTACTCGCGCGTCACCTTCGGCTATCTGGAACGGATGCACGCCGGGATCTCGGGCGAGGTGTTGTGGAAGCCGGTGGACAGCCGCCTCGCCCTGGGGGTTGAGGTGAACTACACCAAGCAGCGCGACACCGACGGCGGCTTGGGCTTCGACGAATACGACTATGACGTGACGACCGGCCATGTCTCGGCCTATTACGACTTTGGCAACGGGTTCCTTGGGCAGCTGGACGTCGGCAAATATCTGGCCGGCGACGTGGGCGCGACCCTTTCGGTCGACCGGGTCTTTGCCAATGGCTGGCGGGTGGGGGCCTTTGCAACGGTCACCGACGCCACCTCGGCCGAATTCGGGAAGGGCGCGTTCGACAAGGGCATCCGCTTCTCGATCCCTCTGACCTGGGCCATGGGGACAGAGACCCGGCAATCCTTTGGCGCGACCCTGCGTCCCTATACAGGCGACGGCGGCGCGCGCGTGGATGTGAACGGCCGCCTGTATGAATCGATCCGCGAATATCACACCCAGTCGCTGGATCCCGACTGGGGCAGGGTCTGGCGGTGATGACCATGAAACGACTGATCGCAACCTTCGCCGCTCTTGCCCTGCTGGCCGCCTGCGGCAGTGACAGATCCGAGCCGTCGCCGATGGGCGCCGCAGTCGGCTCCCTGGCCAAGGCCACCGTGTCGCGCGTGTCGGGCAATGGAGGCGGCGGGCAGGCCAAGGCGTCCGCGCCGCCCAGCCGTGCGGATATCGAGAAATACGGGATGCCGATCCTGCGGGCCGTGATCCCGACCCGGGGTGCCGATGCGCTGGTCACGATCAGCGACCAGAAAGGCCCCGTGGTGACCTGGAGGACAACCGACGGCACCACCTTCACGCTGCGCGAGGGCGTACTGATCCAGACCCGCGGCCTTGGCCCCGACCTGATGTCTGCGGCGGCCCCCGGTGTCGGCCAGCTGTTGCGCGACGGTGGCACGCATCAGCGCGTTTACTATTTCCTTGGCCAGGACGACGTCTCCACCCGGCGGACTTATGACTGCACCGTGGACGTGAAGGGCCGCGAAAGCGTGACCATCTTCGGCCGTGCCCATGCCGTCACCCGCGTGACCGAGGAGTGCAAGCGCCCGCTCGGCACGCTGACCAACGAGTACTGGATCGAGGGCACGACGATCCGCAAGTCGCGGCAATGGGCCAGCGGGCTAACCGGCTATATCGACTTCGAGCGGGTGGTGGACTGATTCGCCCGCTGTGTGCGGTGGCTGTATCCCTGATGCAACGGAATCGGCGCCGCGGCCGGGAATCTTCACTGATTCAGGGCTCTGCAACCCAAAAGGGTATCGCTCTGTTTTGTGAGGTCACAGGGTGGTGATACGCTTGGGGTCACCCAGGTTGAACCTAAGGAGGGTTAGCATGAAGAAACTCGTCGCCAGTGTTCTTGCATCGTCACTCCTCGCCTCGGCGGCTTTTGCCGGTGGCCCGGTTTATGTAGTTGAAGAAGAAGTGCCCGTCGTGGCGGAACGCCCGGCCTCGTCTGCCGGCATCCTGCCGCTGCTGCTGATCCCGATCATCCTCTGCATCGCGCTTTGCGGTGGGGATGATGATGATGATGATGATGGTCAGACGGCTGGCTAACGGATAGGAGCGTACCACTCCCGCAAGCTTGCAACAGCCCGCCGTGACCGGCGGGCTGTTCGCTTTTCAGTAGTCCCGCTCGACGAAGATGCCGACGCCAGTCTCGCCGTCCTCTCCGACGCGGGCCTTCAGTGTGACGCCTTCGCGCAGGTCGAGGTTCAGGTTGATCCGGCTGGTGCCGCCCTGGCCGATCTCGACTTCGGTATAGACGTTCTCGGACAGGTATTTCCCCGCCCGCAGCGCAGTTGAGCCATCGTCCGCCGTGGTGATGTCCAGATCATCCAGCCCGAACCCCCGGCGCAGCCGGTTCACCAGCCCTTCACCCCCGCGCCCTGCAAGGGTGGCAACTGCATTCGCCAGTTGGAGCGCCTGCAACGGCGAGAGGTTCTGCAAGCCGCGCCCGAACAGAAGCTGCGACAGCACCTCTTCCTGCGGCAGGTCGGGGTCCGAGGTGAAGCTTACCACCGGATCATCCGCAGGGCCGTCCACGTTCACATAGCTGATGATCCCGTCATTTTCAGAGCTGGCCGAGATGCGGATCAGGGGGATGAAGCTGCCCTCCAGCTCAAGATCCGCGCGCGAGAGGGTCAGGCGCTTGCCGAGGATGTCGATCCGGCCCCGCACCAGCTCGAAAGCACCCGAGGGGATGACGGCGGCGGTGGTGCCGGTCAGCCGGATCTCGCCGCCCAGTTCGGCGTCGATGCCCCGACCACGCAGGAAGATCTGGTTCGGCGCGGCAATGGTCAGGTCAAGGCGGAAGGGCCGCTCGCCCCCCGACCGACCCGCGCGGCCTTCGGCCAGAAGCCCCGCCTTGCGCCGCGTGTCGCGCACCGCGGCGGGTTCGTTGCGATGCCGGATCTCCAGCAGCGCCGCCGCCGAGGAGAAGCCGGTCGAGGGCACGCGCAGCTCTGCCTCGCGCAGGTCAAGCCGCCCGGCGACCAGCGCGCCAGCGGTCAGCGGGCCAGTGATGCGAACCGAGCCATCCAGGATGGCGTCGTAAAGGTCTGGGTCATAGATCCGCACGCCCACCAGCGAGACCGAAAGCTCTGCCGGGAATGGCGGGGTCAGCCCCACCGGCCCGTCCAGCCGGAGCTGCCCCCCGGTCGAGGGCCTTGCCGTCAGTGAAACCTGCGCCTGCCCGCCGTCAAGCTGCGCCATGGCCTGCACATTCTCCAGCGCCAGACCGAGGTCCGGATCCGTCACGCGGCCGTCGGACAGGGTGATCCGCCCCGACAGCGAGACAAGCCGCAGCGGCCCGTTCAGCCGCAAGTCATAGCTCAGCGCGCCATCCACCGAACGCGGCGCGATGAAGACATTGGCCAGCCCCGCCCGCCCCGTGCCGTTGATCGTGAGGTCGGCCGAGCCGAAGCCCGTCGCGATCCGCCCCGCCACCCGCGCGTCGATCCCGCCGGGGCCGCGCAGCGTGACCGCAAGTTCGGTTCCGGCATCGTCCTGGCTGCCGGTCCCGCTGAGAGTGACCGGGCCGTTGAAATCGGGCAGCAGCAGCCCGACATCGGCCAGACGCCCGGTGACGTTAAGCCGCCGGGGGATCGTATCGCCGTCCGCCGCCACCTCTGCCTCAAGCTGCGGATTGGCAAGGCTCGCGCGGTCCAGCAGGAGACGGCCCTCACGCAGGGCGGCGGCGAGCGTCAGGCGACTGGTCCCGGCCAGCAGGCGGTCGGCCTCGGGATTGCCGACGCGGATCGACTGGCCTTCGCCCTCGGCCGTTAGCGTCCCGGCCTCGGGCGTGCCGCGGAAGGCGACGCCAAGCGCGACACTGCCGCCAAACGCCGGTCCCAGATCGCCGAGGTCAACCATCGTGATCCGCCCGGCAAGGTCCGACCCATCGCTGGCTATGCTGCCCGATGCCGTCAGCTCCAGGCTTTGCGCCGCCAGCGACAATTCGCGGAGGCGGGTTCCGGTCTCGTCACGCAGGAGAGAGAGCCCGGCCACCGCCTGCCCAGCCATCAGCCGGTCCAGCGCCGCGATCCCCAGTTGCAGGCCCTGAGCCTGCACGTCGATCCGGCCGTCGATCTCGCCTGAAAGAAGGCCGGCCGCGCCCTCGGCGACGATCGTTCCGCTGCCGCCGATCCGGCGACCCGCCAGTGCCGAAAACCGCGTCAGGTCCGCCGCCGTGACGGTGATCCGCCCGCTGGTCCGCAGCCCTCCGTCCAGACCGCCCACCGCCAGCCGGCCCGCCAGCGCATAGTCCTGGCCGGTCAGCGAAAGGTTTGACAGCTGCAGATCGCCGCCCTCCAGCGTGTGGAACTTCAGCGACCCGGTCAGCTCTGGTCCCAGCGCCGCCGCCAGGCCGGGGTCCGAAGGGGCAAGCTGGCTCAGGGCCAGGTCCAGGCTACCGCCCAGAAGGTTGCCCGCAGGCGTTCGCGCAAGCCGACCCGAACCAGCCAGCCGCGCCGTGCCAAGCCGCAGATTGGCCCGCTCCAGCCCCTGCAGCGTGACCTCGCCGCGCCAGCCCGCCTCCTTGCCGCTTTCCGCCGCCAGCCGGAACCCGGCCGAGGCAACCCGCGTCGGCAATTCGCCGAAGGGTAGCAGCACCGGCGTTCCATCCGGTGAGGCCAGGATCCCGGTCAGGTCCAGACGTTCGACCAGCCCATCCGCCGCCAGCGTCAGCTGCCCCTCCAGCGCCACCGAGCGGGCACGGAGGTCCAGCGCATCGACCCGCAGGCCGCCGACCGGCGGGCGCGTTGCGTCCAGGACCAGCGCCACGCGGTCGCCGAAGAAATCGACATATTGCGGAAGGAGCAGCGGCGCGAGGTTCCCTGCCACATCGGCGCGAAGACGATAGGCGGCATCCACCTCGGTGAGGCTGATCCGCCCGGCCAGCCGCTCCTCCCCATCCGTTGCCAGCCGCAGGTCGGCGGCGAAATCCTGCAGCGGGCCCGATCCGACCAGTTCCAGCTCGGCCGCCGGGCCTCCGGGGATGTTCAGCGCGTTGACGACCAGCCCATCCGCCGCCTCCCGCGCGCGGAGGTCGACGGACAACTGACCGGTTTCGTTGGAGAAATTCGCGTCCAGCCGGATCTCACCTTCGGGGCCGTCCTGCCGCAGAAGCGCCAGCTTGGCGGTGCCCTGGCCGTCGATCAGCGACGCCTCGGCTTCCAGAGTGCCTTCAACCGATTGGCCAAGGACTGAATCATCGAGCACGATCCGATCGGCAGCGATTCTACCGATCTCGACCGAAACTGGCAGGTTGGGCAGGCTGAACCCACGCGCCTCGGGGCTGGGGGCGGTGCTTTGTTCGATCTCGGGCAGGCGGTCGACTAGGATTTCGCCCGCCGACAGTTCGGACACCACCAGTGCCCCGGACAGCAGGGACGAGCGGCTCCAATCCAGCACGACGTCGTTCAGCGTCAGCCAGATCCCTTCGTCATCGGCGATGGTCAGTGACTGCATCGTCGCGCGGGAGGACAGCGCGCCCTCGAAGCCGATGATCGTCACCTGCCGGCCCGCGCCCGAGAGGTTGTCTTCAAGGAAGGCCGTCAGGAAGCCGCGGTCGTCCTCTTGCGCCAGCGCAGGGGTGGCGAGGAAGGTCAGAAGAAGCACCCGGCCCAGCATCAGAACGCCTGCCCCAGACCGATGTAGATCTGCACGCCATCCCCGGTATTGCCCGAGATCGGCGCGGCCACGTCCAGCCGGATCGGCCCGATCCCGGTGTCATAGCGCAGGCCCAGCCCGGCCCCGGCATGGGATGCGGCGGATCCGTCGAACAGCCCGTCGACCCCGACCGTCCCCGCGTCGATGAAGCCGACCACGCCGATCCGGTCCGTCACCTTTGCCCTCAGCTCCAGTGACCCGGCGGCGAAAAGTTGTCCGCCGATCAGGAACTCCGGCCCGAAGTCCCGCGTCACCGGGATCCCGAGCGAGCGGTAAGGCTGCCCCCGCACGGTCCCGCCGCCGCCCGAGAAGAACAGCTGGTCGCGCGGCGTCTCCAGCAGCGTTGGCCCCCAGATACCCCCCGCCTGTGCCCGCGCGGCGACCACGAAACGCCCGGCCTCGCCCAGGCTGCGGTAGCCGCGCGCATCGATCGTGGCGCGCACGCCCGAGCCGGTGGAGCTGAACCCGAGGAACGGCCGCAGCGTCGCGTCGATGTAGAAGCCCCGTGTCGCGTCGGTCTTTTCGTCACGCCGGTCCCAGGTCAGGCCCAGAGGCAGGGACAGGTTCTGGAACCGGAAGTTCCCCCCCGGATCGCGGCCTTTCTGATAGGAATAGGTCAGCGCCGCGCGTCCGGTCAGCGTATCCGAGAAGATATGCGAGAATTTCAGGCCGAATTCGACCGTGTCGGCGAAATAGTCGATCTCGTCGAGGTGGCTGTAGTTCAGCAGAAGCCCCGCCGTCGTATCCGGTGTCAGCGTCGCCGGGCGGTCCAGCGAGACGCCCAGGGCATAGTCGATCCCGCTTTCGCCCGAGCCGATATTGGTGATCTGGCCCTCGATCAGCAGCCGCTCACCCCCGCCAAGCAGATTGCGGTGCAGCCAGGACCCGGTCAGCGAGACGCCGTCCAGGCTGGCGACCTCGGCCCCAAGGGAATAGCGGCGTGGTTTCTGCTCCACGATCTGTGCGGTGATGCCCAGAAGGTCGGGCGCGGTGATCGCTTCGTCCTCGACCAGGTTGGCCGAGGCGAAGATGCCGGTTCGCCGCAGTCTCGTCTCGGCGCGGCGAAGCTCTGATTCGCTGAAGGTCTCGCCCTCCGGGAGCCCGGCTATCTTGCGGACGCGGGCCTCGCGCATCCGTTGCTCTCCCTCGATCCGCAGCGGGCCGAACCGCAGGCGCGGCCCGGGGTCCATCCCGACCGCCACGTCCAGCCGGGCATCGGCATGGTCGGCCAGAACGTCCTGCGAGGCGATGCGGGCCTTGGCATGGCCCACCTCGCGCCAGGCGCGGATGGAAAGCTCCACCGCGCTGGTGACCACGCCGCTCCCCGCCGGGGCGCCGGGGCGGAAACCCTCGGGCAGTTCGGTCCCCTGCGCCTGCGGGCCCAGGGCGACGCGGCCGAACCGGAACGGCGGGCCGGGGTCCACGCTGATCTGCACCATGCCGACGGTCGCGGGCATTTCCAGCGCGGGGATCGTCGCCGCCTCGCGCCCGTCCAGGCGGATGCTGATGACGCCCGAATAGTGGCCTTGGGCATAAAGCGCCGACAGGATCGCACCGTAATCCGCCCGTGCCGCCGCCAGCAGATCCTGCGCGGCCACCTTTTCCTGCGGCTCAAGTTCCAGCAGGCGCGAGGCGCCCCGGATCGCTTCTTCCAGATCCTCGTTGCCACCGGCGATGCGGATCGCCACCCGGTGCTCTGCCAGGGCCATGCCGGACAGCCACAGGCCAAGCGCGACCGCAACTGCCCCCGGCAAAAGCTTCATCCCTGCGGCAGGCATTGGCAAATCGTATCCTTTCCCGGCCCTTTCCCGGACTATTGCAGCAAGACCAGACCGGGGCAACGGCCCCCCCGCCCACTGGGCAAACATGTGAACGGTCAGATCAGAACGCGCTGCCACCGCTGCCGGTTGCATCGGCCCTTGCAGACTCGGGTTCGCCGGCGTATATGCATCTCAACAGCTGCTTCAGGGTCCAAACCTGAAGCTACCGAAAGTCACGGGCGGGCCGCTGGGTCCGCTTTTTTGTTTCCGGGGTCCAATGACCGATCTTGTTGCCAAAACCGCCATCGACCGCCGCCTGGCCGACATCGTCCAGCCGGTGATCGAAGGGCTGGGCTTCGAACTCATCCGCCTGCGGCTGATGGGCGGCAAGACGCGCGTGCTGCAGATCATGGCCGACCGCCCCGATGGCGGCATCGGCGTGGACGAATGCGGCGACATCTCCACCGCCGTATCGGCCGTGCTGGACGTGGAAGACCCGCTGGAGGACAATTACATCCTCGAGGTGTCCTCACCCGGCATCGACCGGCCGCTGACCCGGCTCAAGGATTTCGAGATGTGGAAGGGCTGGGAGGCCCGGATCGAGACGACCGAACTGATCGACGGCCGTCGCCGCTTCAAGGGCGCTCTGGCGGGGGTCGAGGGCGACGAGGTCCTGATCACCATTGAAGAAGCTGGCGAAGAGGTCACCATCGGCCTGCGGTTCGACTGGCTCTCGGACGCCAAGCTGATCCTGACCGACGAGCTGATCGCCGAGATGCTGCGCCAGAAGAAGGTGGCCGAGCCCACCGAAGGCCAGTTCGACGAGATCGAGGAAATTGACGGGGACGAGGACGAAGAGCCCGCCCCCCCGACGAAACACTAGCGGAGAGACCCCGATGGCAATCACCTCGGCCAACCAGCTGGAGCTTCTGCAAACCGCCGAAGCCGTTGCGCGCGAAAAGATGATCGACCCGGATCTGGTGATCCAGGCGATGGAAGATAGCCTCGCGCGCGCCGCCAAGTCGCGCTACGGGGCCGAGATGGACATCCGGGTGAAGATCGACCGCAAGACCGGCCGTGCCTCCTTCTCCCGTGTCCGCACCGTGGTCGAGGATGACGCGGTGGAAAACCACCACGCCCAGATGACCGTGAAGCAGGCCAAGTCCTACCTCGCCGACCCGCAGATCGGCGACGAGATCGTGGACGAGGTTCCCCCGGTGGATCTGGGCCGAATCGCCGCGCAATCGGCCAAACAGGTGATCCTGCAGAAGGTCCGCGAGGCTGAGCGTGACCGCCAGTTCGAGGAATTCAAGGACCGCAAGGGCACGATCATCAACGGCGCCGTCAAGCGCGAGGAATACGGCAATGTCATCGTCGACATCGGCCGTGGCGAAGGCATCCTGCGCCGGAACGAGAAGATCGGCCGCGAAGCCTACCGCATCGGCGACCGCATCCGCTGCTACATCAAGGACGTCCGCCGCGAACCGCGCGGCCCGCAGGTGTTCCTGTCGCGCACCGACCCGCAGTTCATGGCCGAGCTGTTCAAGATGGAAGTGCCGGAAATCTATGACGGCATCATCGAGATCAAGGCCGTGGCCCGTGACCCGGGCAGCCGCGCCAAGATCGCCGTGATCAGCTATGACAACTCCATCGACCCGGTCGGCGCCTGCGTCGGTATGCGCGGTTCGCGCGTGCAGGCCGTGGTGAATGAACTCCAGGGCGAGAAGATCGACATCATCCCGTGGAACCAGGACACCGCCACCTTCCTGGTGAACGCCCTCCAGCCCGCCGAAGTGTCGAAGGTCGTGTTCGACGAAGAGGCCGGGAAGATCGAGGTCGTGGTGCCGGATGAGCAGCTGTCGCTCGCCATTGGCCGCCGCGGCCAGAACGTCCGTCTGGCCAGCCAGCTGACCGGCCTTGATATCGACATCATGACCGAAGCCGAGGAATCGCAGCGCCGTCAGGCCGAGTTCGCCGAACGCACCAAGCTGTTCATGGACACGCTGGATGTTGACGAGATGATGGCCCAGCTCCTCGTCTCGGAAGGCTTCACCAACCTCGAAGAGGTGGCTTACGTCGATATCGACGAGCTTCTCTCGATCGACGGCTTCGATGAGGATACGGCGGCGGAACTGCAGGCCCGTGCCCGCGACTATCTGGAAGCCGCGAATGCCAAGGCGCTGGAAAACGCCCGCGCCATGGGGGTCGAGGACAGCCTGGTCAACTTCGAGGGCCTGACGCCGCAGATGCTGGAAGCTCTGGCCAAGGATGGCATCAAGACGCTGGAAGATTTCGCCACCTGCGCCGACTGGGAGCTGGCGGGCGGCTGGACCACGGAAAACGGTCAGCGCAAGAAAGACGAAGGCGTGCTGGAGAAGTTCGACCTCTCGCTGGAAGAGGCGCAGACCCTGATCATGACCGCCCGCGTGATGCTGGGCTGGGTCGACCCGACCGAACTCGAGCAGCCCGAGGAAGAGGTCGCCGACGAAGACGAGGAGGCCGAGGCCTGATCTCAGGCCTCGGGGACACGCGTTGACGCGCGGCGGCCGGGAAAAGGACAGGGACGACCCCGAACGCAAGTGCATTGCGACCGGGGAGAGCCAGCCGAAGGCGGGGTTGATCCGCTTTTGCCTGGGTCCTGACGGGCAGGTCGTGCCCGACATCCTGGGCAAGCTGCCTGGGCGTGGCTTCTATGTCGCGGCCGACCGGGCGGCGATCGACAGGGCGGTGAAGAAGAACCTCTTCACGCGTGCGGCCCGGCAACCGGCAAAGACGCCGGAGGGTCTGGCCGATCTGGTGGAGACTCTGGTCGCCCAACGGACCGTCGAATTGCTGTCGATGGCGCGCAAGGCGGGTGAGGCGGTCACCGGCTATGAGAAGGTGAAGGATTGGCTGGTCAAGGGCACGGCGGCGACGCTGATCCAGGCCAGCGACGGGTCGGAACGGGGCAAGACGAAGCTGCACGCGCCGGATGGCGAAAAGGGCTTCATCGGCTGCCTTTCGGCTGGGGAAATCGGTTTGGCATTCGGGCGCGAACGTGCGATACACGCCGCGCTTGCCGCTGGTGGACTCAGGTCCCGTGTTGTAATGGAAGCGGCAAAACTCGCCGGGCTGCGTGGGCAGAGCGGCGGGGATGACGGCGGCGAGACCGCCATGAAGGATACGTAGGACGCATGAGCGATACTGACGGCAAGAAACCTCTTGGCCTTGGGGGCGCCCCCCGTTCCGGACAGGTGAAGCAAAGCTTCAGCCATGGCCGGACCAAGAGCGTCGTGGTCGAAACCAAACGCAAGCGCGTTGTGGTGCCCACTCCGGCAAAACCGGGGGCGCCGGGCGCTGGCACGGGCTCGGCACCGACCAACCTTGGCGATCCGTCGAAGCGTCCCGCCGGGATCTCCGATGCCGAGATGGAGCGTCGTCTCGCCGCCCTGCGCGCTGCCAAGGCGCGTGAGGCCGAGGACGCCGCCCGCCGGGCCGAGGAAGAGCGCCAGCGCGAGGAAGACCGCGCCCGCCGCCGCGAGGAGATCGAGGCGAAGGAGCGTGAGGATCGCGAACGCGCCGAGGCTCTGCGCCTGAAGGCTGAGGAAGAGGAACGCGCCGCCAAGGCCGAGGCTGCCGCCAAGGTCGCCGCCGCCGAGGCGCGCAAGGCCGAGGTGCTGGGCACCCGCTCGCGTTCGACCATGCCTGCCGCGGCAGCGGCCAAGCCCGCCGCCGCGGCCGCGCCCGCCGCGACCGAAGAGGCCCGCGGCCCGGCTTCGTCCAAGCCCGGTCTGCCGACGCCCCGCAAGACCGACCGCGAAAAGGACGACCGCGCCGATCGTGGTGCCAAGCGTGGCACCGAGGATGGCCGCCGCGCCGGCAAGCTGACGCTCAGCGACGCCCTCTCGGGTGAAGGTGGCCGCCAGCGCAGCCTTGCCGCGATGAAGCGCAAGCAGGAAAAGGCCCGCGCCAAGGCGATGGGCATGGGCCAGAAGGCCGAGAAGCAGAGCCGCGACGTGCAGCTTCCGGAAACCATCGTGGTTTCGGAACTGGCAAACCGCATGGCCGAGCGTGCGGCCGATGTGGTCAAGGCCCTGATGAAGATGGGCATGATGGTCACGATGAACCAGACCATCGATGCCGATACCGCCGAACTGGTGATCGAGGAATTCGGCCACAAGGCCGTCCGTGTCTCGGATGCCGACGTCGAACAGGTCATTGATACGGTCGAGGACAAGGCCGACGATCTGCTGCCGCGCCCGCCGATCGTCACGATCATGGGCCACGTCGACCACGGCAAGACCTCGCTTCTGGACGCGCTGCGCAAGACCAGCGTCGCCTCGGGCGAAGCCGGGGGGATCACCCAGCATATCGGCGCCTATCAGGTGAGGACGCCCAACGGCCAGCTAGTGACCTTCCTCGACACGCCGGGCCACGCAGCCTTCACCTCCATGCGCTCGCGCGGGGCACAGGTGACGGATATCGTGATCCTGGTGGTCGCGGCCGACGACGCCGTGATGCCGCAGACGGTCGAGGCGATCAACCACGCCAAGGCGGCCAAGGTGCCGATGATCGTGGCGATCAACAAGATCGACAAGCACGAGGCCAACCCGCAGAAGGTCCGCACCGACCTCCTGCAGCACGAGGTCGTGGTCGAAGCCATGTCCGGCGACGTGCAGGATGTCGAGGTTTCGGCCAAGACCGGCCTTGGTCTGGACGATCTGCTTGAGGCGATCGGCCTGCAGGCCGAGGTGCTGGAACTTCGCGCCAACCCGAACCGTTCGGCCTCGGGCGCGGTGATCGAAGCCAAGCTCGACGTGGGTCGCGGCCCGGTTGCGACGGTTCTGGTCCAGAACGGCACGCTGAAGAAGGGCGACATCTTCGTCGTCGGCGAGCAGTGGGGCAAGGTCCGCGCGCTGATCAACGACAAGGGCGAGACGGTGGCAGAAGCTGGCCCCTCGGTCCCGGTCGAAGTGCTGGGCCTCTCGGGCACGCCGTCGGCGGGCGACACGCTGAACGTCGTCGAAACCGAAGCCCAGGCGCGTGAGATTGCCGACTATCGGATCAAGACCGCCAAGGACAAGCGCGCCGCAGCCGGTGCTGCGACCACGCTGGAGCAGCTGATGGCCAAGGCCAAGGCCGACCAGTCGGTGGCCGAGCTGCCGATCCTGATCAAGGCCGACGTCCAGGGCTCGGCCGAGGCCATCGTCCAGGCGATGGAGAAGATCGGCAACGACGAAGTGCGCGTCCGCGTGCTGCATTCGGGCGTCGGTGCCATCACCGACACCGACGTGGCACTGGCCGAGGCCTCGAAGGCGCCGATCATCGGCTTCAACGTCCGCGCCAATGCGACGGCACGGGCGTCGGCGACGCAGAAGGGCGTCGAACTGCGCTACTACTCGATCATCTACGATCTGGTCGATGACATCAAAGCCGCCGCCTCGGGCTTGCTCAAGGCCGAAGTGCGCGAGCATTTCATCGGCTATGCCAAGATCCTCGAGGTCTTCAAGGTCTCGAACGTCGGCAAGGTCGCGGGCTGTCTGGTCACCGAAGGTGTCGCGCGCCGTTCCGCGGGCGTCCGTCTCTTGCGCGACAACGTGGTGATCCACGAGGGCACGCTGAAGACGCTCAAGCGCTTCAAGGACGAGGTGAAAGAAGTCATCTCGGGCCAGGAGTGCGGCATGGCCTTCGAGAACTATGAAGACATCCGTCAGGGCGACGTGATCGAAATCTTCGAGCGTGAGGAAGTTCAGCGCACGCTGGACTGATCCCGCTGACCGAAAACGCGAAAGCCGGGCCTTGTGCCCGGCTTTTTCTTTTGATCAGGCGGCGCGGATGACCGGGATCGGAAAGCCGGTGAACAACCGGTCGTCGACGCGGATCGTGATCCGTCCGTCAGGCAAGGTACGCACCATCAGGCCCTGAACCTGCAGGCTGCTGCCAATCGTGATCGTCCGCAACATCAGGTTCCCCGCCCTTCAAGGCCACTCACCGCTAGGTTGTATAATTTGACCTGAATTCCAAGCGGAAGTCACGTAAAATTCTAGCTAGAGCCAGTCGCGCAGGATCGGGATCAGCGGCAGGTCGGCGGGCGGCATCGGATAGTCACGCAGCTGGCTCGGCCTGACCCAGGCCAGCTGCTGCCCCTCCAGCGACCGGACGGTCCCCTGCCAGCGACGGCAGGCAAAGAGCGGCATCAGCAGGTGGAAGTCGTCATAGCTGTGACTGGCAAAGGTCAGCGGCGCGAGGCAGCTTGCCCAGGTGTCGATGTCCAGCTCTTCCTTCAGCTCACGGATCAGTGCGGCCTCCGGGGTTTCCCCCGGTTCCACCTTGCCGCCGGGAAATTCCCACAGGCCCGCCAAGGACTTACCCTCGGGCCGCTGCGCCAGAAGCACGCGGCCGTCCGCATCGATCAGCGCGACGGCCGAGACGAGTAGCGTTCTCACGATCGGTAATCGGCGTTGATTTCGATGTAGCGCGAGGTCAGGTCGCAGGTCCAGACGCTGCGCCTCGCGCTGCCGAGGCCGAGGTCGACATGGAACAGCAGTTCCTGCCCCTGCATGTAGGCCGCGCCCTGCTCTTCCTGGTAATCCGGGTTCCGCCAGCCGTCCTTGGCTACCAGGATGTCGCCGAACCGGATGGACAATTTGTCGCGGTCCGCTGCCGCACCGGACTTGCCCACGGCGGCGACGATCCGGCCCCAGTTCGGGTCCTGCCCGGCCACTGCCGTCTTGACCAGCGGCGAGTTCGCGATGCTGAAGGCGACCTTCGCCGCATCCTCGTCGCTCGCGGCACCGGTCACCCGGACCTCGACCAGCTTGGTCGCGCCCTCACCGTCCCGTACCACTTGCAGCGCCAGATCGCGCATCACGCCTTGCAGCGCCGTTTCAAAGGCCTTGGCCACCGCGCCCTTGACCTCAGCCGCCTCGGACTGCCCGGTCGCTGCAACCAGCAGCGTGTCCGAAGTCGAGGTATCGCTGTCCACGGTGATCGAGTTGAACGTCGGACCCACCCCGCGCGAGACCATCTTCTGCAAGGCGCTCTGGCTGATCTTCGCATCGGTGAAGATATAGACCAGCATCGTCGCCATATCCGGGGCGATCATGCCCGAACCCTTGGCGATGCCACTGATATGGATCACGCCACCCTCGCCCTGTACGGTCGCGGCGGCGCCCTTGGGGAAGGTGTCGGTCGTCATGATCGCCTGCGCCGCCATCTCGACCGCATCCTCGGTCAGCGCGGCCACCAGATCCGGCACCTTGGCGGTGATCCTGTCATAGGGCAGGGGTTCGCCAATCACACCCGTCGAGGAGGAGAAGACCCGCGACGCCGGGATCCCCAGGGCCTCGGCCACCGCGCTGGTGACGGCGGCTACGGCCTCATCCCCGACCTTGCCGGTGAAGGCGTTGGAATTGCCCGAGTTCACAACGATCGCCGCACCTGAACCCGGTGCGACCTTCATCGCCAGCTTCGCCTGACAATCCCGGACACAGCCCGAGCGCGTCGACGACCGGGTCAATGCCCCCGCCATCACCGTGCCGGGCACAAGCCGGACCAGCATCACATCCTTGCGGTTCTGGTAGCGCACCCCCGCTTCCACGGCGGCAAACTCGGCCCCCTTGATCGCCGGAAGCACCGGAAAGCTGGCTGGAGCGAGCGGCGAGACCGGCTTCATTGCCTTTTTCGCGGCCGCCACCACATCGCCGACCGCTTCTCCCACTGCCTCGGCCACCGGGCCTGCGGCAGAGCTGAGCGCATCCTTCAGCTTGCGGACCTTCTTCTTCAGCGCCTTCGCTTCGGCCTTCCAGTCGGTCTTCGCCATGTCCGCCCCCGGTTCAGGATATCAGTCGATCAGCGACGAGTTCTTCAGAAGCTCCGGGTCCAGCCCCTCACCCTCACGAGTGATGGTGGCGCCCTGGGTCAGTTCCTCGATCTTCGCGGTAATTGCCGCATTCTCGATCTCGGCAGCCAGTTCGTCGCGCACCATGTCCAGCGTCGGCTGTTCCGCCACCCGGGTCTCCTTCACGAGGATCAGGTGAAAACCGAAATCCGTCGCGATCGGACCGGTAACCTCACCGACCGTCGCGCCGACGACGGCATCCTCAAAGGGCTTGACCATCACGCCCAGGCCGAACCAGCCAAGATCGCCCCCCGCCGCGCCCGATCCGGTGTCCGTCGAATGTGCCTTGGCCAGTTCCGCGAAATCCGCGCCGCCAGCCAGATCGGACTTCAGCTTCTCGGCCTCTTCCTCGGTCTCCACCAGGATATGCGCGGCATTGTATTCGGTTTGCGGGGCCGCATCCTTGAACCGTGCGTCATAGGCGGCCTGCAGCGCCTCATCCGTGACGGCCTCCGCCACGACACGCTCGATCGCCACGCCCGAGATGTAGCCGCGCTGCTCATTCTCCAGCGTCACGCTATGCCGGACGGACAGGTCGCCGGTTGCCTGCTTCAGTGTCTCCTGCTGGATCAGCTGATCCAGGATGCCCCGGAACAGCACGTCATCGGGCAGGGTCTGATATTGCGGCGGCAGGCTTTCCCGCAGCGCGATCATGTGGCCCAGAGTGATTTCCGTCCCGTTAACCGTTGCGACGACCGTGGCCGCCGTCTCGCCCTCGGCCAGGACCGGACCTGCCAGCACCACCGCCAGCCCCAGAATTCCCGCGCGCTTCAGCATGCTCACCACCTCATGATCGGGGCGATCCGCCCTGCCAAGTTGACTATGACCGCCCTACCCCTTACATCGCGACAGTCGCGTGGACGGGGGCAACGGCCTTCTTCCCTGGCCCTTCTATGGAAGGGAGAGTGGTCGGGCAAGTCTCCTCAGCCCACACGATACCGTCAGATCGTCCGCCACGGAGAAAACATGCTCGGTCTTGATACACTCGCGCGGAAGGTGTTCGGCACCCCGAACGACCGCAAGGTGAAATCGGTCCGCCCGCTCGTGGCGCAGATCAACGCGTTGGAGCCCGAGTATCAGGCCTTCACCGACGAGCAGATCATCGCCAAGACGCGCGAGCTGCAGCAGCGTGTTCAGGACGGCGGCCAAAGCCTGGATGACATCCTGCCCGAAGCCTTTGCCAACTGCCGTGAGGCCGCCAAGCGCGCGCTTGGCCTGCGGGCCTTCGACGTCCAGCTGATGGGCGCGATCTTCCTGCATCAGGGCAATATCTCCGAGATGCGGACGGGTGAGGGGAAAACCCTCGTCGCCAGCTTCGCCGCCTATCTGAACGCCCTCACCGGACGCGGCGTCCATGTCGTTACGGTGAACGACTACCTCGCCAAGCGCGACTCGGACTGGATGGGCAAGATCTATCACCAGCTCGGACTGACCACCGGCGTCGTCTATTCGCACCAGCCCGAAGATGAAAAGCGCGCCGCCTATCGCGCCGACATCACCTATGCGACGAACAACGAGCTGGGCTTCGACTACCTGCGCGACAACATGAAATCCTCGCTGGAGGACATGGCACAGCGCGGCCATGCCTTCGCCATCGTGGACGAGGTCGACTCCATCCTGATCGACGAGGCGCGGACCCCGCTGATCATCTCCGGCCCCAGCCAGGACCGCGGGACGCTGTATCAGGCGGTCGATGCGGTGATGCCGCAGGTCCAGCCCGACCATTTCAAGCTGGACGAAAAGACCCGCAACGTCACCTTCACCGAGGAAGGCAACGAGGCGATCGAGGAGATCCTGACCAAGGCCGGCATCCTGCCGGAGGGTCAAAGCCTCTATGCCGCCGAAAGCACCACCATCGTCCACCACGTCAACCAGGCGCTTCGGGCGCACAAGCTGTTCCACCGCGACCAGCAGTATATCGTGCGTGACGGCGAAGTGATCCTGATCGACGAATTCACCGGCCGCATGATGAAGGGCCGCCGCCTGTCGGACGGGCTTCACCAGGCGATCGAGGCCAAGGAAGGCGTCAACATCCAGCCCGAGAACGTCACTTATGCCAGCGTGACCTTCCAGAACTACTTCCGCCTTTACGAAAAGCTGGGCGGCATGACTGGGACAGCGGCGACCGAGGCCGAGGAATTCCGCGAGATCTATGGCCTTGGCGTGGTCGAGGTCCCGACCAACCGCCCGGTCGCCCGGATCGACGAACACGATCAGGTCTTCCGCACCGCGCGCGAGAAATACGACGGCATCCTCAAGTCGATCCAGGAAGCCCACGAGAAGCGCCAGCCGATCCTCGTCGGCACCACCTCGATCGAGAAATCCGAACAGCTTTCCGCAATGCTCAAGCAGGCCGGCATCCCGCACAGCGTGCTGAACGCCCGCCAGCACGAGCAGGAGGCGAAGATCGTCGCCGACGCCGGCAAGTTGGGCGCGGTGACCATCGCCACGAACATGGCCGGCCGGGGCACCGACATCAAGCTGGGCGGCAACGTCGAATTCAAGATCATGGAGGCCATCGCCGCCGACCCGGAAGGCGACCACGTCGCCATCCGCACCCGGATCGAGGCCGAGCACAAGGACGAGGAAGAGGCCGTCAAACAGGCTGGCGGCCTTTTCGTCCTGGGCACCGAACGCCACGAAAGCCGCCGGATCGACAACCAGCTTCGCGGCCGTTCGGGCCGTCAGGGTGACCCCGGCCGCTCGGCCTTCTTCCTGTCGCTGGAAGACGATCTGATGCGCATCTTCGGTTCGGAACGGCTGGATGGCATCCTGTCCAAGCTGGGCATGAAGGAAGGCGAATCCATCGTCCATCCCTGGGTCAACAAGAGCCTTGAAAAGGCCCAAGCCAAGGTCGAGGGCCGCAACTTCGACATCCGCAAGCAGCTTCTGAAGTACGACGACGTGATGAACGACCAGCGCAAGGCCATCTTCGGCCAGCGCATGGAAATCCTCGAAGCCGATCATGTCGCCGAGATCGCGGCCGACATGCGCCACCAGCTGATCGAGGATCTCGTCGATCTGAACATGCCGCCCAAGACCTACCCGGACCAGTGGGACGCCGACGCCCTGGCCGAGGCTTGCCGCGAGATGCTGAACATGGACCTGCCCATCGCCGACTGGGCGGCCGAGGAAGGCGTGGACCAGCAGGGCGTCAAGGAGCGGATCGTCGAGGCATCCGACAAGATGATGGCCGAAAAGACCGAGGCCTTCGGTCAACCCACCATGGCGACGATCGAAAAGCAGATCCTTCTGCAGGCGATCGACAGCAAGTGGCGCGAGCACCTGCAGCGACTGGACCACCTGCGCTCGGTGGTGAACTTCCGCGGCTATGCCCAGCGTGATCCGCTGAACGAATACAAGACCGAGGCGTTCCAGCTGTTCGAGGGTCTCCTCGAATCTCTGCGCGAGGTGGTGACCCAGCAGCTTTCCCGCGTCCGCCCCGTCACCAAGGAAGAGCAGGAGGCGATGCTGCGCCAGATGATGGCGGCCCAGCAACCCGCCGCCGCGCCCGCGCCCAAGGCCGAAGCTCCGGCCGAACAGCGCACCCCGGTCCTCGCCGGATTCGACGAAGCCGACCCCGCGACCTGGGGCAACCCGGGCCGGAACGACCCCTGCCCCTGCGGCTCGGGCGAGAAGTTCAAGCATTGCCACGGGCGGATCGTCTGACCGTTCCGTGGCAAATCGTGTCGAATTTTTGCGGATGATGGGAAGCATTTCCGCAAAAATGCCACCGACTCGCCAGTATTGCTGATTACGCCCTGTCCATTAGAGTCGGGTGAGGGGTGTTTTCGTGGGGTTCCGTTGGTCCTTGGTGCGTGCGTCGGCAGCCTTGGCTGTGGCTCTGGCCGCAGGTCATCTGGCTCAGGCCGTGCGTCCGCCGGGCCAGGTAGACCTGATCCGCACCGCTGGTCTTGACCCCGTCGCCCCGCCCCCCCAGGCCGCTTCTGTCCCGAAATCGGCCTCTCTCGGCAGCGGGCTGGTCGACAGCACGCCTGATCTTACCCGCATCACCCCCGTCTCGGCCGAGCTTCCGCCTGTTGCCGATTGCCCCGCGACCTTGGGTCTGACCGCTCAGCCCGGCGCGATGATCGGCCTGTCGCTCACCGCGCCCTGCAATCGGGCCGAACGGGTCGTCATCCGCCACGCCGGCCTTTCCTTCACCGCCCGCACCGGGGCCGAGGGAACCCTGCATGTCCAGTTCCCGGCCTTGCAAGAACAGGCGCTGGTCGCCGTCTACCTTGAGGGTTCAGCCATCGTCCTGGGCGAAATCGCCGTGCCGGACCTTGCCGACCTCACCCGCTTCGCTTTCCAGTGGGACAGCCCCGCCCGTTTCGACCTCCGCGTGACCGAGGGGGACCGCCTTTTCGTCGGTACCGACAGTCAGACGTCAGACCCCCTGCAACAGAAGGTCCTCACGCTTGGCACCCCCACCGTGACCGACCCGCTTCTGGCCGAGGTCTACACCTTTCCCACCACCGGGGCCGAGGTGGATCTGACCGTCGAACTGCGGATCGGACCCGAGACCTGTGGCCGCACGCTCGATGCCCGGATCCTGACGCTGCGCGCAGGCCGGATCGACCTGCGAGATTATCCGGTCGCCGTGCCACTTTGCGGCACCTCCGGCGACATTCTGGTGTTGAAGAATCTTGCGCCGGACCTGAAACTCGCCGCTCCAAAGTAAGGGGCCGGACAGGCATTTCATGGGTTTCGCAGCGCGGGTTGCGGCGGTTCTGGTGGCGTGCATCACGTCCGGTCCGGCGCTGGCACAGGACGTCACGCTGATCGCGCGTGAGGGCGGGATCGTCCTCTCCGGCGCGCTACAGGGCTATGACGGCGAATTCTACCGGATCCAGACCTCCTATGGCCTGCTGACCGTCGATGGCCAGGGCGTGATCTGTGAAGGCCCGGCCTGCCCCGACCTTATCGCCCCCCGCGCGGTGATCCGCATCACCGGGGCCGGTGATGTCGGTACCGGCCTTCTCGCCCCGCTCTTTCGCAGCTTTGCCGAACGGCGCGGGCTGATCTACCAGGACCGTTCCGACGGGGGCTATGCCGCCGCCCTCCTCGACCCCGAGACGCAGCAGAGCCTGGCTGAAATCACCTTTCAGCCCATGCCCCCCGATCTCGCCACCGCCGCGTTGCAGGCCGGAGCGGCCGACCTCAAACTCTCCTACCTTCCGGACAGCGATCTCGTCGCCCATGCCCTCGCCCTGGATGCCCTCGCCGCCATCGTCGCGCCGGATAATCCCACGCCCGAGATTTCCACCCTCAGCCTCGCCAAGGTCCTGGCGGGTGAGGTCACGAATTGGGCGCAGATCGGCGGGCCCGACATGCCCGTCGTCCTTCACGCCCTCGACCCCGACACCGACATGCAGCGCGCCCTGTCGGCCCGGGTCGGTGCCCCCGTCGCCGCCGCGACCCTGCATCCCGACCAGCGCGCCCTGGCCGAGGCGGTGGCCCGCGACCCCTGGGCGCTGGCCATCATCGGCCGCGCCAATATCGGCCCCGCCCGCCGCATCCCGCTCACCGACAGTTGCGGCTTCCCGCTCCTGCCCACCCCCCTCGCCGTCAAGGCCGAGGATTACCCACTGGCGCTCCCCGTCCTGTTCCTGACCCCAAAGCGCCGCCTCCCCCTCCTCACGCGCGAGTTTCTGGAGTTCCTCCGTACCCCCGCCGCGCAAGAGGTCATCGCCGCCGGCGGCTATATCGACCGCTCCCCCACCCGACAGCCGATGACCGCCGACGGGCTGCGCCTGATCAACGCGATCCAGGGCGCGGGGGACGACATCACGCTGGCCGATCTCAAGCGGCTGGTGAACGTGATGGACGGGGCAGACCGCCTGTCCCTGACCTTCCGCTTTGAAGACGGCTCGTCGACGCTTGACGCCACCTCGCGCGAGAATCTGGCCGACCTCGCCCAGCTCATCGCCGCCGGGCGTTTCCGTAACGAGCGTATGGTTCTGGCCGGTTTCTCCGACGGTTCCGGCGCTGCGCCAGCGAACCTTGCCCTATCCATCGAGCGCGCGCGACGCGTCGCCCAGGAACTCGCCGCGCTTGCGCCCGACCTGCCACCCGAGGCGCTGCCCTCCGTCGAAGGCTTCGGCGAGGCCCTGCCCATGGCCTGTGACGAAACCGCCATCGGCCGCCAGCTCAACCGTCGCGTCGAGCTTTGGCTCGTCCCGCATTTTCCCGAATCCGATGCGCCATCTCCCTGAGGTCATCGCCGAAGCGGCCGACCGGACGCCCGCCGTCCCCGTGACACGCCGCCCCGGCACCCACCGCTGGAACGTGATCGACCCCCTGCCCGCCCGCGGCAATATCGGGATCGAGCTGGGCGTCGCCGCCGGCTCCTTCTCTGCCCGGATGGTGCAAAGCGGCCGCTTCGCCCGGTTCTACGGTGTCGACGCCTACAGCGATGGCCACTCGGCCCGCGAATACAAGGCCGCGTTGCTTGCCACCGGCCTTGCCTCGGACTACCGCCTCCTGCGCCTGACCTTCGCCCAGGCGGTCGATCTCTTTCCCGACGGGTATTTCGACTTCATCTACGTCGACGGCTTCGCCCACAGCGGATTGGAGGGCGGTCAGACCCTTGCCGACTGGTATCCCAAGCTGAAGCCCGGCGGGATCATGGCGGGCGACGATTACGACGCGAAGGTCTGGCCGCTGGTGGTCTGGGCCGTGCACGAGGCCGCCGCGCAGCTGGGCGTCGGACTTTCGCTGACCGAGCTGGTGGCAGAGGAAACCTACAACCGCTTCGCCTCCTGGTCCTTCACCCGTCCGGCCACCGGCCCGGACCGCCTGACCTTCTCGCCCATCCTGCAGGCCATCGCCGCCGCCGAGCGCGCCCGGATCGACGCGCTGCGACGGCAGAAGCAGATCGAGCGACGGCGGCGTCACAGGTAGCCACTGGCCCGGAAGCTCAGCTCCCGGCTTTTGCCGATGATCAGGTGGTCATGCAGCACCAGGCCCAGGGCCTGACAGGCGTCCTGGACCTGCGCCGTCATCGACAGGTCGGCATTCGATGGCGTGGGGTCCCCCGAGGGATGGTTGTGCACCAGGATCAGCGCGCTGGCGTTCAGCTCCAACGCGCGTTTGACGATCTCGCGCGGGTAGACGGGCACATGGTCCACCGTGCCCTTCGCCTGCTCTTCATCCGCGATCAGCACGTTCTTGCGGTCCAGGAACAGCACCCGGAACTGCTCGGTCTCCCGATGGGACATGGTGGTGTGGCAATAGTCCAGAAGCGCGTCCCAGCTGGACAGAAGCGGCTTCTGGATCACCCGCGCCCGCATCATCCTTTGCGCCGCGGCCTCGACCAGCTTCAGCTCCAGCACCACGGCGGGGCCGACGCCCTTGACCAGCTGCAACCGCGCGGGTGAGGCGGTGACGACCCGGTTGAAGTCGCCGAAGGTATCGAGGAGGAGCCGGGCCAGCGGTTTCACATCCTGCCGTGGGATGGCGCGGAACAGGACCAGCTCCAGCAGTTCGTAATCGGGCAGGGCCGCGCCGCCGGCCTGCAGGAAGCGGTCGCGCAGGCGCTGGCGATGGTCGGCGATATAGGAGGGAAGGCGCCCGGCAAGGGCCTGGGGCACCGCTTCATCGGCATCGCCGGAGGGCGCGATCAGCGGCAGGAAGGGTTCATGGAACGACTGGGCCATGCCTCCCAGACTGCCGCCACAAGGTTGAGGAACGGTTAACAGGTGGCGAAGATCGTAGGGTGGGCAATATTGCCCACCCTACCATCGTCAGCCCTTCATCCCGTCCCAGAAGCCCTTGACCTTCGAGAAGAAGCTCGAGCTTTCCGGATTGTTCTCCTCGCTCAGCTTCTCGAACTCGCGCAAGAGCTCCCGCTGCCGGCTGGTCAGGTTGACCGGAGTTTCGACCGCCAGCTCGATCACCATGTCCCCGGTATTCCCGCTGCGCAGCGCGGGCATCCCCTTCATCCGCAGCCGCATCTGCTTGCCGGTCTGGGCACCCGCCGGCACCTTCACCCTGGCGCGGCCGCCGTCGATCGTGGGCACCTCCACCTCGCCGCCCAGGGCGGCCGTGGGCATCGAGACCGGCACGCGGCAGAACAGATGCACGCCGTCACGCTGGAAGATCGCGTGCTCCTTCACCTCGATGAAGATGTACAGGTCGCCCGACGGTCCGCCGCGCAGGCCGGCTTCGCCCTCTCCGGCCAGTCGGATCCGCGTCCCGGTCTCCACCCCTTGCGGGATGTTGACCGAGAGGGTCCGCTCTTTCTGCGTGCGACCCTGGCCGCCGCAGCTGCGGCAGGGGTTCTTGATGATCTGGCCCATGCCGTTGCAGGCCGGGCAGGTACGCTCCACCGTGAAGAAGCCCTGCTGTGCCCGGACCTTGCCCATCCCGGAACAGGTCGGGCAGGTCACCGGCTCCGCCCCGCCTTCCGCGCCCGTGCCGTGGCAGGTGTCGCAGGTGGTCGAGGTCGGCACGTTGATCGTTTTCTGGACGCCCGTATAGGCTTCTTCCAGCGTCACCCGCAGGTTGTACCGCAGGTCCGAGCCGCGCTGCGCCCGGCTCCGCCCGCCGCCGCCACCGCGGCCACCCATGAAATCGCCGAACAGGTCCTCGAACACATCCGAGAAGGCGCTGGCGAAGTCGCCCTGCTGGCCATAGCCGCCCGGCCGCGGCCCGCCGCCCATCCCGCCCTCAAAGGCGGCATGGCCGAAGCGATCATAGGCGGCCTTCTTCTGCTCGTCCTTCAGGCAGTCATAGGCCTCGTTCACTTCCTTGAACTGGGCCTCGGCCTGCGGATTGTCGGAATTCCGGTCAGGGTGCAGTTCCTTGGCCTTCGTCCGGTAAGCCTTCTTCAGCTCGTCGGCCGAAGCGCCCTTCTTCACCCCGAGCACTTCGTAATAATCGCGCTTTGCCACGGCAAAACCCCCATGAGGAACCGAGGAGGGGCGGTCCGTTGCCAGACCGCCCCCTTTCCCGAATCCCGCGGCTTACTTCCGCTTGTTGTTGCCCAGATCCTCGAAGTCGGCATCGACGATATCATCGTCATCCACCGGCCGCGGCTCGTCCTCGGCACTGCCGCCCTCCGCCTGGCTGGCCTTGTAGATCGCCTCGCCCAGCTTCATCGCGGCTTCCGTCAGGTTCTGGATCGCACCCTTGATCTTGCCCGCATCCTCGCCCTTCAGCGCATCTTCCAGCGGGCTCATCGCCAGCTCGATCGCCTCGACGGTAGAGGGGTCGACCTTGTCGCCGTGATCGGCCAGCGACTTCCGGGTGGAGTGCAGGAGGCTCTCGCCCTGGTTCTTCGTCTCGACCAGTTCCTTGCGGGCCTTGTCAGCCTCGGCGTTCGCCTCGGCGTCGCGGATCATCTTCTCGATGTCATCGTCCGACAGACCGCCCGAAGCCTGGATCGTGATCTGCTGCGCACGACCCGTGCCCTTGTCCTTCGCCGAAACGGACACGATACCGTTCGCGTCGATGTCGAAGGTCACCTCGATCTGCGGCACGCCACGCGGGGCCGGCGGGATCTGTTCCAGGTTGAACTGGCCCAGCATCTTGTTGTCCGCGGCCATTTCCCGCTCGCCCTGGAAGACGCGGATCGTCACCGCGTTCTGGTTGTCCTCGGCGGTCGAGAAGACCTGGGACTTCTTGGTCGGGATCGTCGTGTTGCGGTCGATCAGGCGGGTGAAGACGCCGCCCAGAGTCTCGATGCCCAGGGACAGCGGGGTCACGTCCAGCAGAACCACATCCTTGACGTCGCCCTGCAGCACGCCGGCCTGGATCGCGGCGCCCATGGCCACGACTTCGTCCGGGTTCACGCCCTTGTGGGGTTCCTTGCCGAAGAACTTGGTGACCTCTTCGATCACACGCGGCATCCGGGTCATGCCGCCGACCAGCACGACCTCGTCGATGTCATCCTTCGAGACACCGGCATCCTTCAGCGCGGCCATGCAGGGCTTGATCGATTTCTTGATCAGGTCCTCGACCAGGCTTTCCAGCTTGGAGCGTGTCAGCTTGACCACCAGGTGCAGGGGCTGCCCGGTGTTCTTGTCCATGCTGATGAACGGCTGGTTGATTTCGGTCTGCTGGGACGACGACAGCTCGATCTTGGCCTTTTCCGAGGCCTCCTTCAGACGCTGCAGCGCCATCTTGTCCAGCGTCAGGTCGACGCCATGCTCTTTCTTGAACTCATCGGCCAGGTACTGGACGATGCGCATGTCAAAGTCTTCGCCGCCCAGGAAGGTGTCGCCGTTCGTGGACTTCACCTCGAACAGGCCGTCGTCGATTTCCAGGATGGTGATGTCGAAGGTACCGCCGCCAAGGTCATAGACCGCGATGGTCTTGGTATCCTTCTTGTCGAGCCCATAGGCCAGCGCGGCCGCCGTGGGTTCGTTGATGATGCGCAGCACCTCAAGACCGGCGATCTTGCCGGCGTCCTTGGTGGCCTGACGCTGGGCGTCGTTGAAATAGGCGGGCACCGTGATCACGGCCTGGGTGACGGTCTCACCCAGATAGCTTTCCGCCGTTTCCTTCATCTTCTGCAGGATGAAGGCCGAGACCTGGCTCGGCGAGTATTTCTCACCGCGGACCTGGACCCAGGCGTCGCCATTGCCGCCGTCGACGATGGCATAGGGGACCAGCTTCTTGTCCTTCTCCACCTCGGCGTCGCCCAGGCGACGGCCGATCAGGCGCTTGACGGCGAAGACGGTGTTCGTGGGGTTGGTCACGGCCTGGCGCTTGGCGGGCTGGCCGACCAGGCGTTCGCTTTCCGTGAAGCCGACGATCGAAGGCGTCGTGCGCGCACCTTCCGAGTTCTCGATCACGCGGGGCTGCGAACCATCCATGATGGCAACGCAGGAGTTGGTGGTCCCGAGGTCGATACCGATTACTTTGGCCATGTTTTAATCCCTTTCGTTCAGGCGATCTTCCGACCCAGAGCCCGGAGACTTCGGCACACGGGGTCGGGGGTGTTTCGGCATGGGGCACGCCCCGCCGGACTTGGCGTATATAGGCAGAGCCGTTCTGCCCTGCAACGGTGGCGGCGGGGCTTCTGCGGCAAATTTGCAGCACCCCGGTCCTGCCGCTCACTCTCCCTGGCGATGGTCCAGGGTGCAGCACCCCGCCAGCGTTTCCGGGCCCTGGGTGCCCCGCAGGGACAGCCGCGCCGACCAGCCGAATTCCCGGTCCGACATGCCGTCGCTGCACTGTCCGCGCGTCACCTCCAGGCGGTAATTCGTGCCATCAGCGGCTGAAAGTTCCGCCTGATAGCCGTCCTCGCCCGCCGTCTCGGCGACCGGTTCCAGGTCCGCGCGATCCTCGCCCATCCGCTGGAATTCGTCGCCCCGCCGCAAAAGGCCGATCCGCCAGAACGGCTCGGTCCCCAGGCAGGACAGCGGGCGCGGGATCACCTGCCCCTCGGGCAGCGGCTGACGGGCAAGGTAGCGCATCGCGACCCAGCCGTTCCCTTCGGGTATCCCGATCCGGCCCCAGCGCCCGTTCGCGGACAGGGCCAGCACCTCGACATCGGTCGTATAGGGCCCCAGCGCCCCGACTCTGGCCGAGCTGGCCCGGGGTTCCGCGCGGATGTTCAGCACATCGTCGGCGGCGACGCCCTCGACCCGGAACTGCGCGGGCAGATCCTCCGCCATCACAGACTGCAGGGACAGAAGCAGGAATAGGCAGGCAAGTCGGATCATCGGCGCTTGTTCCAGCTGGCGGACATGTGCTGTCGGGTGAAGAATTCCATCATCAATCCGATCATCACGCAGACCATTGCGATGATCACCGGATATTCGACCGAGGTATAGCGCGGCGCATAGTTCAGGAAGATGAAGCCCCGCGACTGGTCGATGGTGTGAAACAAGGGGTTCCAGTCGAACATGGCGCGGATGCCCGGCGGGGTGTTGTTGACCAGCAGCATCTTGCCCGAGGCCACCATGTTCACCCGCTTCAACAGAGTGGTCAGGATCGTGGCCAGCTCTGGCTGCCAGGGCCTTGCGGCCATCAGGACCATACCGATTCCCACCCCGCTGAACCAGGACAGAAGGAACATCCCCAGCATCCCCACCGGGTCCTCGATGGTGATCGGGGTAAAGACGGCGTGATAGAAGAAAAGGATCACCGCCGCCGACAGCGTCTGCTGGTACAGCGTGGACAAGGCCGCCGCGCAGATCGAGATGATCGGGTTCATCGGCCCGTGCATCATCATGGGCGAGGCCGGCCCCTCGGCCCCGCTGACAGCGCCGATCGCCTTGATATGCGTCATGAACATGAAGACGCCGGACATCACGTACAGAAGAAAGTCGCCGCGCACCGCGATCCGGCGCATCCCAAGGATCTGGAACAGGAAATACATGACCAGGACCAGGATCAGCGACTGGATGATGGTCATCAGCAGGCCCAGCACCGCATTGCCGTTCGACTTGCGCAGGTCGCGCACGGCGGCATGGAAGATCAGTTCCAGCGTCTCGAACGCCTTGCCAAGCGGAGAGGTCGATAGCGGGCGGTGGCGGAACATCCCTGGTCCTTACATCCTCTCGGGCAAGAATGGCAGGCAAACCTTGCCGTTCCGTTACGCGCGAAGGATAAGGGCGACCATCGCACAGTCAATCGCGCAGGAGAGACCATGGACTTCGACACGCTTGTTCCGCTGATGCGGCGACTGGCCCTGGCGGGGGGTGAGGCGATCCTGGAAGTCTACGGCCGCCCCGATTTCGAGGTCCGCGCCAAGGGTGACGCCTCTCCGGTCACCGAGGCGGACGAGGCCGCCGATGCCGTGATCTCGGCCGGCCTGCGCGAGGCCTTCCCCGACGTGCCGCTGATCACCGAAGAGCAGTCGGCCAGCCACGCCCTGACGGCCAGCACCTTCTTCATCGTCGACCCGCTGGACGGCACCAAGGAATTCGTCCAGCGCCGGGGCGATTTCACCGTCAACATCGCCTATGTCCAGGACGGCATCCCGACCCACGGCGTCGTCTATGCCCCTGCCAAGGGCCGCCTGTTCTACACCCTGCCCGACGGCACCTCGGTCGAGGAAACCGGGCCCTTCGGCCCTGCGGCCGGGGCCGTGACGCCGCTTAGGGTCTCCACCCCCGACAACGCCGCGCTGATGGTCGTCGCCTCCAAGTCCCACCGCGACCAGGCGACCGACGACTACATCTCGCGCTATTCGGTCAAGGACATGACCTCGGCCGGGTCCAGTCTCAAGTTCTGCCTCGTCGCCACCGGCGAGGCCGACCTCTACCCCCGCCTTGGCCGCACGATGGAATGGGACACCGCCGCGGGGGACGCGGTCCTGCGGGGCGCTGGCGGCAGCACCGTCCGCTTCGACGACCACCAGCCGCTCGCCTATGGCAAGCCCGGCTGGGACAACCCGTTCTTCATCGCCTTCGCCCCCGGGGTTGCGCTGAAATGAAGACCCTGATCGCCATTCCCGCCCGCTATGCCTCGACCCGCTACCCCGGCAAGCCGCTGGTTGCGCTGCGCGGCCCCGATGGCGAAAAGACCCTGATCCGCCGCAGCTGGGAGGCCGCGATGGCCGTCCAGGGCATCGACCGCGTCGTGGTCGCGACCGACGACAGCCGCATCGCCGACCACGCAAGCGCCTTCGGGGCCGATGTGGTGATGACCTCCTCCGACGCCCGCAACGGCACCGAACGCTGCGCCGAGGTGGCCGCGCAACTCACCGGCTACGACGTCATCGTGAACCTGCAGGGCGACGCCCCCCTGACCCCCGCCTGGTTCGTGGAACATCTGGTCAAGGGCCTTGCAAATGACCCCGAGGCCGATATCGCCACCCCGGTCCTGCGCTGCACCGGGCGCATGGTCCAGGGCTTCCTCGACGACCGCCGCGCCGGGCGGGTCGGCGGCACCACCGCCGTCTTCGGCGCCGGGGGCCGCGCGCTCTACTTCTCCAAGGAGGTCATCCCCTACACCGGCCGCGCCTACGGCCCGGACGAACCCACGCCCGTCTTCCACCATGTCGGCGTCTACGCCTACCGCCCCGCCGCGCTGTCCACCTATCCCGCCTGGCCCATCGGCCCGCTGGAAACGCTGGAGGGGCTGGAACAACTCCGCTTCCTGGAAAACGGCCGCCCCGTCCTTTGTGTCGAGGTCGAGGCCCGTGGCCACGCCTTCTGGGAGCTGAACAATCCGTCAGACGTCCCGGTGATCGAGGAGATGCTCAGAGATCGGCCGAATCTGGCCCAATAATCGCCCGGCCCGCGCGCCGGCAAGTTTTTGCGTGCAACACAAAACAGACACGTGCACATTTGAGAATGCCGCACCTCTGCCCGGATAAGGTCAGAATCGGTCGGCAAGTGACGACAGCCGTGACCGGTTGGCTGTCAGCAGTGGAACGAGTTCGATGAAGACCAAGAAGATCACCAAGGCCGTCTTCCCCGTCGCGGGTCTTGGCACGCGCTTCCTTCCTGCGACCAAGTCGATCCCGAAAGAGATCATGACTCTCGTCGACCGGCCCCTGATCCAATACGCCATCGACGAAGCCCGCGCCGCAGGGATCAAGGAATTCATCTTCGTCACCGCGCGCGGCAAATCTGCGCTGGAAGATTACTTCGACCACTCGCCCGAGCTGGAATCCGAACTGCGCAAGAAGGGCAAGTCCGACCTGCTGGAGATCCTCAAGGACACCAACATGGATTCGGGCGCCATCGCCTATCTCCGGCAGAACCGGGCCATGGGCCTTGGCCACGCCGTCTGGTGCGCCCGCCGCCTCGTCGGGAATGAACCCTTCGCCGTCCTTCTGCCCGATGACGTGATCGCCGCGGAAACGCCCTGTCTGCAACAGATGGTCGAGGCGCATGCCGAAACCGGCGGCTGCATGGTCGCCGCGATGGAGGTCGCGCCCGAACGCATCTCATCCTATGGCGTGCTGGACGTCGGGCAGGACATGGGCTCGATCGTCCGGGTCAGGGGCATGGTCGAAAAGCCGAAGGCCGCGGATGCGCCGTCCAATCTGGCGGTGATTGGCCGCTATATCCTTACGCCCAAGGTCCTGACCAATCTCAACCGGATGAAGCAGGGTGCGGGGGGCGAGATCCAGCTTACCGATGCCATCGCCGATGAGGTCGGGTCGCCCGAGGGGGTCCACGGCCTGCGGTTCCGTGGCCAGCGTTACGATTGCGGATCCAAAAGCGGCTTCCTGCAGGCCACCGTCGCCTTCGGCCTGTCCCGCCCCGACCTTGGTGCCGAGTTTGAGACCTTCCTGCATGAACTCCTCGCCATGCAGAAGGCGGCGCAATAGGCTTTTGCCGTGTCCGCGCTGCCGCACGCTTTCCCGATCGCCATGCTGCGCGAACCCGACCGCAGTCCCTCGACGCTTTGGCAGGCCTACCGCCTGCGCAATCGCCGCCGCCTGCTGCTGGCCCGCGCCCTGCACCGCCGTCGCCAGCTAAGCCCGGTCGCCGACCGCACCGCCGCGATCCGGCGCAACGATATCCTTGGCTTTCTCTGCGTCAGGAACGAAGCGCAGCGCCTGCCCTTCGTGCTGGACCATCACCGCCGTCTGGGCGTCCGTCACTTCCTGATGGTGGACAACGCCAGCACCGACGGCACGGTCCAGCTTCTGCGCGACCAGCCTGATGTCTCGCTCTGGCAGACTGGCGCCAGCTACAAGGCCTCGCGCTTCGGGATGGACTGGCTGACCTGGCTTCAGCTGCGCCACGGTCACGGTCATTGGTGCCTGACGCTCGATGCGGACGAAATCCTGGTCTATCCCCATTGGCAGACCCGCCCCCTGCCCGCGCTGACCGACTGGCTGGATAGGCAGGGCCAGCCCAGCCTTGGCGCGCTGACGGTGGACCTTTATCCCAAGGGCCATGTCTCGCAGACGCAATACGCGCCGGGGCAGGACCCGACGCAGGTCCTGCAATGGTTCGACGCCGGGAACTATCAGGTCCAGGTCCAGCCCCGGATGCGCAACCTCTGGATCCAGGGCGGCGCGCGGGCGCGGGCCTTCTTCGCCACGACCCCACGTCAGGCGCCGACGCTGAACAAGATACCGCTGGTCCGCTGGCACTGGCGTTACGCCTATGTCAACTCCACCCACGCGCTCCTGCCGCCGCGCCTGAATGAGGTCTACGCCACGGATGGAGGAGAGCTGACCTCCGGCGTCCTCCTCCACACCAAATTCCTCCCCGGCATCGTCGAGCGCTCGGCCGAGGAAAAGGCGCGGGGCGAGCATTTCGCAAATGGCGCACACTATGCCAGCTATTACGATAACTTGATCCGCGACCCGGTGTTGCATACCTCCGCCTCGACCCGCTACACCGGCTGGCGTCAGCTGGAGGCTCTCGGGCTCATGTCGCGCGGGGGCTGGGTTTGAGCGTGACGCAATGCGCCTGACATCGATCTATCGCCTTCGCCTGCGCCGAAAACGGCTCTTGTGGCGCGCCTTTCTCAAGCGGCGGCAGCTGACGCCGGTCACGCAGCGGATGCAGGGCCTGCGCCGGCAACCGATCCTGCTGTTCTCGACCATGCGGAACGAACGGGTCCGCCTGCCCTATTTCCTCGATTACTACCGCAATCTCGGCGTCGACCACTTCCTTGTCGTCGACAACGGCTCGACCGACGGCACCCGGGAGTATCTGGCCGAGCAGCCCGACGTCTCCCTCTGGGAGACCGAGGCCAGCTACAAGCAATCGCGTTTCGGGATGGACTGGATCATGCATCTCCTTGGCCGCTACGGCAGCGGCAACTGGTGCCTGACCGTCGATGTGGACGAATTCCTCGTCTACCCCTTCTGCGAGACCCGCCCCCTCCGCGCGCTCACCGACTGGCTGGACAGCGCCGGGACGCGGACCTTCTCCTCGATGCTGCTGGACATGTATCCCAAGGGCGCGATGCACGAACAGCCCTACCGCGAGGGGCAGAATCCCTTTGAAATCGCCCAGTATTTCGACAGCGGCAATTACACGATCAGCCGCAGCTGGCCGCTCTTGAACCTCTGGATCCAGGGCGGCCCCCGCGCGCGGCTCTTCTTCGCCAACGACCCCTATCGCGCGCCCGCGCTGAACAAGATCCCGCTGGTCAAGTGGCACCGCTCCTACGCCTATGTCTCCTCGACCCACATGCTCCTGCCGCGCGGGCTGAACCTCACCTACGACGACGCGGGCGGCGAAAAGATCTCGGGCTGCCTCCTCCACGCCAAGTTCCTCGACACCTTCGCCGCCAAGGCCGAGGAAGAGATGCGCCGCGGCCAGCATTACGCCGAAAGCCACGAATACCGCGCCTATCAGGCGGGGCTCAGCCGCGAGCGTGACCTGTGGTGCAACCGCAGCGAGAAGTACATCAACTGGCGCCAGCTGGAAATTCTCGGACTGATGTCGAAAGGAAGCTGGGCGTGAGTTTCGGCGTCGTCATGTTGTGTCACACCGCGCTTGACCGCGCCGCCCAGGTCGCGCGGCACTGGGCAGAGAACGGCTGTCCGGTCGTCATCCACCTCGACCGCCGCGTGTCCCACCCCGCCCGCGACGCCCTTGCCACCGCCCTCTCCGATCTGCCCAACGTCCGCTTCTCGGCCCGCGTCACCTGCGAATGGGGCACCTTCAGCCTTGTCCAGGCCACCAACCTCGCCGCCACCCTCCTCCTCGACACCTTCCCCCAGGTAACCCACGTCCTCCTCGCCTCCGGCGCCTGCCTGCCGATCCGCCCGGTGGCCGAGCTTCAGGCCCATCTCGCCGCCCATCCCGACACCGATTTCATCGAAAGCGTCACCACCGCCGATGTCGGCTGGACCGTCGGCGGCCTCGACAGGGAGCGTTTCACCCTCCGCTTCCCCTTCTCGTGGAAGAAGCAGCGCAGCCTCTTCGACGGCTATGTCCGCCTGCAACGCCGCATCGGCTTTCAGCGCCGCATCCCCGAGGGTCTGGTGCCCCATCTCGGCAGCCAGTGGTGGTGTCTGACCCGCCGCTCGCTCCTTGCAATCCTGAACCACCCCAACCGTGCCCGCCACGACCGCTATTTCCGCCGCGTCTGGATTCCCGACGAAAGCTACTTCCAGACCTTGGTCCGCCAGGTTTCCCCCCGCGTCGAAAGCCGCTCGCTCACGCTCAGCAAGTTCGACTTTCAGGGCCGCCCGCATGTCTTCTACGACGACCATCTCCACCTCCTCCGCCAGTCCGAGGCTTTCGTCGCCCGCAAGATCTGGCCCGAGGCTGACCTGCTGTACCGCACCTTCCTGACCGACCCGCCCGCGCCGACCCGCCCCGCGCCGAACCCGGTCAAGATCAACCGCCTCTTCGCCAAGGCGGTCGAGAGGCGCGTCAAGGGACGCCCCGGCCTGTTCAGCCAAAGCCGTTTCCCCAGCCGGGCGCGCGGCGGCATTGCTTCCGCCGCGCCCTATGGCGTGTTTCAGGGGTTTGACGAGCTTTTCCAGGACTTTCGCCCCTGGCTGGTCCGTTCCACCGGGGCAAGGGTCCACGGCCATCTCTTCGCCCCCGAACGCGCCGAATTCGCCGAGGATCAAAGGATCTTCACTGGCGGCCTGACCGACACCGCCGCCCTGCGCGACTACAATCCGCGCTCATTCCTCACCAACCTGCTCTGGAACACGCGTGGCGAAACCCAGTGCTTCCAGTTCGGCCCCAAGGACGTGCAGGACATCGCCAGTTTCATCGCCGGCGATTCAAACGCGCGCGTTTTCATCCTGACCGGGGGGTTTGCCGTCCCGCTCTGGCGCTCGAACCGCCCCTTCACCGAGATCCGGGCCGAGGCCGCCCGGCTTCAGAAGATCGAGGCTGACCTGATCGCCCGCCTCGATCGGCCCGAGACCCAGGCCCTCGTCCGGGTCTGGTCGCTGGCCGAACTGGTCGAGAACCCGGCCGAGCCC
>JARFTV010000048.1 GCA_029289325.1 Alphaproteobacteria bacterium | reverse complement strand
AGCAAGGCCCAGCCCCGACAGGCGCATCGGATGCGCCCGCTGTTGGCCAAGCGCGAGTGGCGATTGGTCTGGCATAAGCTCTTTCCTTGGAGAGAGTTCAATGGATCGTGCCACCCCGGCCAGGCCGATGCCTTGATCCCAATCAAGGAGGGAAACCCCAGAATCAGCGATACGTGACCTGTACGCAACCTTGCAAGCCGAACGGAAGAGACGCCATGCCCCTTTCCGGAAAGTTGCACCTGATCAGCGCGATGGCTGCATTCGCGACCATCGCGTCCCCCATGGTGGCACAAGAAAGTTCAGAGCTGTCACGCCTTGCAGAAGCATGGCTTGCCTCGCCGCATGGCGATTACAGATCCTTGTCCTTCAGCTATTGGAACAAGGATGGCGAAGTCCCGGTCGCCTGCGCGGCCTGCCATTCGCAACCGGGCTTCATCGATTGGCTGGGGGCCGACGGCAGCGCGCCCGGTATGGTGGACCACGCAGCGGCCATCAACGCGCCAATCGGATGCGCTTCCTGTCACACCTCGGCGGCGCATGCGCTGGACAGCGTGCCCTTTCCATCCGGGGTGACCCTGGACGGGTTGGGGCCCTCTGCGGTCTGCACGGTTTGCCATCAGGGTCGCCAGTCGGGTGACATGGTACTGGCCGCGACCAAAGGCGTCGGGGACGACACCGTTTCGCCTGACCTGACCTTCCTGAACGTGCATTACGGCGTTGCAGCGGCGGTGCTGCATGGCGCCGATGTGCGGGGTGGCTTCCACTACCCCGGCAAGTCCTATGTGGGCCGTTTCGCTCATGTGCCCAGTGCCAACACCTGCGTCACTTGCCACGACGCCCACACCACAGCGGTGGCCACAGACGGTTGCCTGAGCTGCCATCGCGGCGTCAAGGATATCCGCGAGATCCGCACCCGGCATCAGGATTTCGATGGTGATGGCAACAACGCCGCGGGCATCCATGCCGAGATCACGGGGCTGCATGGGCAGCTCTATGCTGCGATTCAGGCCTATGGCGCGGCGGTGGGCAATGCCCCGATCGGGTATGCCGATGGTACCTTTCCCTATTTCTTCAACGACACCGATGGAGATGGTCAGATCAGTTCCGAGGAGGCGGTCTTTCCCAACCGCTACCAAAGCTGGACGCCAAGATTGCTGAAGGCCGCCTACAACTACCAAGTCGTACAAAAGGACCCTGGGGGTTATGTGCACAACCCCAGCTATCTGTTGCAGCTGCTCTACGACAGCCTGGAAAACCTGTCCGAGCGGGTGGACGTCGAGATGTCGCCGTTGCGACGACCCTGAGCGGCGCACGAAAGGATTGGCGTAGCGCAAATCTTGCCCGCGGCCAGATCTCGCCGGGCAGGCTTCTGCACCGTGGCTGACCTGCATCGACGGCGATGCAGGCAAAAACAAGAACCTGGTTTGGTCGCTCCCGTGGTGGGCAAGCGTTGGAGGGCGCATGAGCACGTCCAGCATTCGCAAATCCGGCAATCCGGATGGCACAGCTTCACCCGCGACCGGCTGGGCTGCCGCACGGGCACGTCTTGCAGGCTTGCCGGGCGGCGGGCTGAATATCGCGCATGAAGCGGTGGATCGCCACGTGTTGGCTGGAAACGGCACTCAGACGGCGCTGATCTGGTTGGGACGCGAGGGCCATCGGCAGACGGTCACCTACGCCGAACTCGCCGCCGAAGCCGCCCGCTTTGCGCATGTGCTGCGCGCGCACGGAATAGGGCCCGGCGAGCGGATGTTCCTTCTGTCCAGCCGGGTCCCGGAACTCTACGCCGCCACCCTCGGCGCGATGAAGGCCGGCGTCGTTGTCAGCCCGCTCTTCGCAGCCTTTGGCCCGGAACCGGTCCGGGCGCGGATGGAAATCGGGGGGGCCTCGGTGCTGGTCACCAGCGCCCAGCACTATGCCCGCAAGGTTGCGCCGTGGCGCGAGAGCATGCCGGGCCTGAGACTGGTATTGATCATTGGCGACGATGCGCCCGAGGGTTGCGTAGCGCTTGGCCCGGCGATGGCAGCGGCACCCGATCGCTTCGACACCCATCCGACCCAACCCGAGGACATGGCGCTTCTGCACTTCACCTCGGGCACGACCGGCCTGCCAAAGGGCGTGGTCCATGTGCATGAGGCCGTCGTTGCCCATGCCGAAACCGGGCGTCTCGCGCTCGACCTGAAACCGGGCGATATCTACTGGTGCACCGCTGACCCCGGCTGGGTTACGGGAATGAGCTACGGCATCATCTCGCCCCTGTGCAACCGCGTGACAATCGTGGTGGACGAGGCCGAGTTCGACCTTGACCGCTGGTATGACATCCTTGAGCGCGAACATGTGCAGGTCTGGTATACAGCCCCGACCGCCATCCGGATGATGATGCGGGCGGGAGATGCGGCGGCTAAGGGGCATGATTTCAGTGCCTTGCGGTTTCTGGCCTCGGTTGGTGAACCCCTGAACGCCGAATGTGTTATCTGGGGCGCGCAGACCTTCGGCCTGCCCTTCCATGACAACTGGTGGCAATCGGAAACCGGCGGCATCATGATCGGCAACACCGCCGACATGGACATCAAGCCCGGTGCGATGGGCAAGCCCCTGCCGGGGATCACCGCCGGGATCGTTGCGCGCGAAGGCGACACGGTCACCGAACAGCCCGACGGCAGCATCGGCGAACTGGCGCTGCGCCCCGGCTGGCCGTCGATGATGCGGGCCTATCTGGGCCAACCGGAACGCTATGCGAAATGTTTCGTGGGCGGCTGGTATCTGACCGGCGACCTCGCGATGCGAGACAGCGACGGCTATTACTGGTTCGTCGGCCGGGCCGATGACCTGATCAAATCCTCCGGCCACCTGATCGGTCCGTTCGAGGTGGAAAGCGCACTGATCGAACATCCCGCCGTTGCCGAAGCCGCCGTGATCGGCATTCCCGACGAAACCGCCGGTGAGGTGGTCAAGGCCTTCGTCACGCTGAAGGCGGGCCATGAACCTGGCGAGGCGCTGGAACGCGAGCTGCGCGGCCATGCGCGCAAACGCCTCGGTCCGGCCGTTGCCCCGCGCGAGATCGTCTTTCGCGACAGCCTGCCGCGCACAAGGTCGGGCAAGATCATGCGGCGCCTTTTGCGCGCCCGGGAACTCGGCTTGCCCGAGGGCGATCTGTCGACGCTGGAAGGGGATGCGAAATGACCAAGGTGAAGCTGGACCATACCCACGCCCGCGACCTTCTGCGCGGCATGATCCGCATCCGCCGCTTCGAAGAAAAGTGCTACGAACTTTACACTCAGGAAAAGATCCGCGGCTTCCTGCACCTGTACGACGGCGAAGAAGCCGTGGCCGTCGGTATCTCCGCCGCGCTTGAACCCCGCGACCGGGTGGTGTCCACCTACCGCGAGCATGGCCATGCGCTGGCCCGCGGCATGAGCATGGAATCCGCACTGGCCGAGATGTATGGCAAGGCCACCGGCTGCGCGGGCGGGCGGGGCGGGTCGATGCACCTGTTTGATGCCGAGACGAACCTTTACGGCGGCAATGCCATCGTGGGCGGCGGGCTGCCGCTGGCCGTGGGCCTTGGTCTGGGTGACCACCTGCGGGCCGAGGACCGGGTGACCGCCTGCTTCTTCGGCGATGGCGCGCTGGCCGAGGGCGAATTTCACGAGGCGATGAACCTTGCCGCGCTGTGGCAGCTGCCGGTCCTGTTCGTGCTGGAAAACAATCTCTACGCCATGGGCACCGCTGTCGCCCGCGTGCAGGCCAACCCCGATTTCACCCCCCGTGCCGCCAGCTACGGCATGCACGCCGAAAGTGTGGACGGCAATGACGTGGTCTCGGTCGAGGCGGCGGCAAGGCGGCTGGTGGAGGCTGCGCGGGCGGGCGGTGGCCCGCAGTTCCTGGAATGCCGCACCTACCGCACGCGCCCCCATTCCATGTTCGACGCCGAGAAATACCGCGACAAGGCCGAGGTTGCGGAATGGCGCAAACGTTCGCCCATCACCCGGTTCCAGTCCTGGTTGCTGGACAACGGGTTGATACATCCCGAAGAAGTGGACGCCATCGAGGCCGAGGTCGAGGCGCAGCTGAAGAACGCCGTCGCCGCCTGCGAACAGGCCCCGTGGGAACCGGTCGAGGATCTGACCCGGCACGTCACCGCCGAAACCCGCCCCGCCCCACCCGTGGCGGCGGCCCCCGACCGGATGGTGGACAGCACCTACCGCGACTGCTGCCGCGCCGCGATTACCGAGGCGATGCTGCGCAATCCCCGCGTGTTCATGATGGGCGAGGATATCGGCGCCTATGGCGGCTGCTACGCCGTCTCGATGGGGCTTTTGAAGGAATTCGGCCCCGACCGCATTCGCGACACGCCCCTTTCGGAGTCCGCCTTCACCGGCGCGGGGATCGGGGCGGCCATGGTCGGCATGCGGCCGATCGTCGAGATCATGACCGTCAACTTCTCGCTTCTGGCGTTGGACCAGATCCTGAACACCGCCGCCACGATCCGCCACATGTCAGGCGGGCAGTTCGGCGTGCCGCTGGTGATCCGCATGGCGACCGGCGCAGGACGGCAGTTGGCGGCGCAGCATTCGCACAGCCTTGAGGCGTTCTTCGCCCATATCCCCGGCCTGCGCGTCGTGACCCCCGCCACGCTGGAAGACGCGCGCGGGATGCTGGCAACCGCGCTGGAGGACCCCGACCCGGTGATCATCCTTGAACATGTCATGCTCTACAACATGACCGGCAAGATCGCCGCCAATGCGGGCGCGGTTGACATCGACCATGCTGTGATCCGTCGGCAGGGGCGCGACGTGACGCTGATCTCATGGTCCTATTCCTTGTGGAAGGCCCTCGAGGCTGCCGAAGAGTTAGCCAAGGATGGGATCGAGGCTGAGGTCATTGACTTGCGCAGCTTGCGCCCGCTGGATGAGGCGACACTCACCACCTCGATCACCCGCACCCGCCGCGCGGTGGTGGTGGACGAGGGCTGGCGCACGGGGTCGCTCTCGGCCGAAATCGCGGCACGGGTGCAAGAGGCCTGTTTCTTCCACCTCGACGCGCCGGTGGGCCGGGTCTGTTCGGCGGAGGTGCCGGTGCCCTACCCGAAGCACCTTGAAACCGCCGCCCTGCCGCAGGTCGCCGACATCATCGCCGCTGTGAAAGCCCTGCCAGGGGTGACCTCATGAGCATATTCACGATGCCGTCACTCGGCGCGGACATGGAGGAAGGCAAGCTCGTCGAATGGCTGGTGAAGCCAGGCGATGATGTGAAGAAGGGCGATATCGTCGCGGTGGTCGAAACCCAGAAGGGTGCCATCGAGATTGAGATATTCGAGGCGGGTCAGATCGGTGCGCTGCTTGCCGAGCCGGGCCAGACCCTGCCGGTGGGCGCGCCGCTGGCGCGGCTTGGTGTGGCGGACGAGGCGGAAGTCACAGATCCAGTTGCGGCACCCGAACCTGCCATTCAGGCATCAAGGGCTGCCGCGCTGCCAGCCCCAGCGCCAGCGCCTGCGGCAAAGCCAGTTGCTGCTGCGGCGCCCGGTGACGCGGTGCTCGCCTCACCTGCCGCTCGGGCCCGCGCCGCCGAACTTGGGATTGCGCTGGAGGCGGTTACGGGATCGGGTCCAGGGGGTGCGGTCCTCCTGTCCGACATTGAGAACCATGTTTCCGCCGGTCCTCAGCCCGCCGCCCAACCGGTCGCGGAGGACCGGCCGAAAGGTAAGCCCGGCCTCGACATGACCGAAATGCGCCGCGCCATCGCTGCCGCCATGTCCCGGTCCAAGCGCGAGATCCCGCATTATTACCTGATGCATGAGATCGACCTGCAATCCGCGCATGATCGGCTGACCGCGCTGAATGCCGACCGCACGCCGGACCGGCGGCTGTTGATGGGGGCGTTTCTCCTCCATGCCACAGTCAAGTCGTTGGCCAAGGTGCCGGAACTGAACGGTCGCTATGACGTCGAACCCTACGCCCCATCTGGTCAGGTTCATTGCGGAATGGCGGTGGCGATGCGCGGTGGCGGACTGATCGCGCCCGCGATCCTGGAGGCGCAGTCAAAGGACCCCGACGAGATCATGGCGGCGATGCGAGACCTAGTCGCCCGCACCCGGTCCGGGCGCTTGCGCAACAGCGAGATCACCCGGGGAACGATCACCATCTCTGCCCTCGGCGAAAACGGCGTGGATGCCTTGATCGGCGTTATCTACCCGCCGCAAGTGGCGCTGGTCGGCTTCGGTGCCCCTCGCGTCAGGCCAATGGTCCACGACGGCACTATTCAGCCGCGACTTGCCGTGACTGTCAGTTTGGCCGCTGACCACCGGGTCAGCGACGGCCGCCGCGGTGCACTGTTCCTGACTGAGATCGACCGATTGCTACAGGAGCCCGCAATCCCATGACCCCAACCGACCTTCGCGCTGCCTTCATTGCTGACCTGACCGCCGTCGCGCCGGACCTCGATCCCGCTGCCATCGGTGACAACGATCACATGCAAGATGACCTCGGTCTTGACTCGATGGATTTCCTGAACCTCGTGAGTGCGCTACACAAGCGCTTCGGCCTCCCCATTCCGGAGGCCGATTACCCCCGGCTGGCCACCGCAGCACTGGCCGTGGCCTATCTTGATCAGGCGCTCGCGGAGTAGGGGATGTGTCAGGCCAGCAGGCACTGCTTCAGCGGATAACATGGACCGAGCATTGCGCGTGGCGCACGACCCTTCCAGCCGTGCTGCCAAGGAAATAGTCCTGTAGGCCGGGCCGGTGCGACATGATCACGATGCAATCCACGTGATTGGCATCGGCCCATTCCAAGATCGTCTGGCCAGAGTGCCCTTCGATCAAAACTCCCGCGCCGTTTTCAAATTGCGCGGCCAGCCCCTCCAGCTGGTCAACGATGGCCACCTTGAGATTGGCCTCATAATCTGCGGGGATATATGAGATCGCATAGCTCGGGATCTCTTCCTTCACATGCAGAACCGTCACCTTTCCGCCGGGTGACAACAGGACCTTTGCGGCCTGCAACGACCGCTCTGGCGCGTGATCTTGATCAAGAGCCACGGCGACAAGGATATGCTGGTACATACCACTCTCCCAAGATTGAATTCCGACTATTCTTGCAGATTGAAAGCACGCGCGCATTGACACGGATCACATTTGTGCCGATGCGCCCAATGATCAGGCCTGGCGCTCTGCGTCCTTCAGCGCGCGCTGCAACCGGCGGATCAGGGCGGCCCGGGTCTTTTCGTCCGGGCTTGCCAGAAGGCCCTCGTTGATCTCGAGCAGGAGACGCGAGACGTCATTGTGCCAATCAAGGTGCGCAACTTTTTCAGGCGAAAGTCGCGGTGGAGTCGCCGACGCAAGGCTTTCTGCGCCGTCTGGTGTCAACACAAAGCCCTCATCCAGCTTCGGCTGCAAGACATTGCCCACCGCGACAATTCCATCCAGTCGCGCCGCAAGCCCCGCCATCGCGGTCTCTTCGCCATGGACAAGAAAAAGCTGATGCCGGATAGGCAGCCGCTCCCTGATCCAGTCGCGCAATTCGGTGCCGTCCGCGTGGCCAGAGTAGAGATCTAGCGACCGGATCCGGGCGCGCACCGCGAATTCCTCCCCCTGAATGCGCACCGATCTGGCACCATCCTGAAGGATGCGGCCGAGGGTGCCAACCGCCTGAAATCCCGTGAACAGCACGGTGCCTTCATCGCGCCACAACCAGTTCTTCAGCCGGTGCCGAATGCGCCCGGCATCGCACATGCCGGAAGCGGCAATGACGATGTGGAACCCATGAACGCGGTCGAGGGCGATGCTCTGTTCCCGCGTTTCGGTGAAGTGGAGGTGCCGCGATTTCAGCCCCTTCATGAGCACAGCCCCTTCCTCCAGCTCTCGGTGGTGCTTGGCGAAGACGCGTGTGGCCTTGGTCGCTAGCGGACTGTCGACATAGATCGGGATCGCCGGCAGCGCGCCTTCGGCGATCAGACGGCCCAGATCGCTGATCAGTTCCTGAGCCCGCTCGACTGCAAAGGATGGGATCAAGAGCGCCCCGTTCGGATGCATTGCGGCGCGCACCTCATCGGCAAGCAGCTTGCGGCGGCGATCGGCCGTGGCGTCGATCCGGTCACGATCGCCATAGGTGGACTCGCAGATCAGGTAGTCCACGCCGCTCGGGCCCTCGGGGTCGGGGTGCATTAACTTGTAGTCGGGGCCGATGTCGGCCGAGAACAGGATCCGCATCGGAGCCGCATCTGCCTGCGCCACTTCGATCTCGACCGAAGCGGACCCCAGAAGGTGCCCGGCATTCCAGAACCTTGCCTTGAGGCCAGGCAGGACTGCAAACCAATGATCGTAGGCCTGTGGGCGAAACAGGTCGAGACAGGCGGCTGCATCGGCTGCGGTGTAGATCGGGGTAACGGAACCGCGATCCCTTCGGGCGGCACGCCTGTTGAATTGCTCGACCTCGATCTCCTGGATGTGGGCGCTGTCAGGCAGCATCACACCAGCCAGATCGGTGGTTGCGGGCGTGGCGTAGATCGGACCACGGAAGCCATGCTTTGCCAGCTTGGGCAGAAGCCCGGAATGATCGATATGGGCGTGGCTCAAGATTACCGCACCAATGCTGGACGGCGCAAAGGGAAATGGCCGGTAGTTCAGTTCCTTCTCGGTCTTCGAGCCCTGAAACAGCCCACAGTCGATCAGGACAGTTCCCTGATCGGTTTCGAGCCGAAAGCACGATCCGGTTACTGATCGCGCGGCTCCGTGGAACGTCAAGCGGGGGTGGGTCATCGGACTGTCCTTTCAAATGGCGGATCAGGTCTGCAGGACGTAGCTGCCGGGTGCGGCTGCCAGCGGCGGCAGGCCGCGCTGCGGGGCCCCAATGCCCGGAGGTGCCACCAGGCCGCCGCCGTGCGTGGCCAGCCAGTCCGCCCAGTCCGGCCACCAGGATCCTGGCACGGGTTCGACCTGGGCAAGCCAGCCGTCGGGGCCGACGTAGAGCCCCCCCGCCGGGCGGTGCGAAATGCGGTAATGTCGGCCCTTATGCCCGGGCTCGCTGAGGATGCCGGTGTTGTGGCCACCCTTGGTCAGCACGAAGGTCAGGTCACAGTCAGTGAAGAGTTGAGTCTTGTAGACCGACCGCCAGGGCGCGATGTGGTCCGTCTCGGTGCCCACCACGAACAACGGCACCGACAGGTCCTTGAGCGCGATCACCCGACCCTCGACCGCGAAGCGCCCCGCCGTCAGCCGGTTCTCCAGAAACAAACTGCGCAGGTATTGCGAATGCATTCTGGCGGGCATCCGGGTGGTGTCTGCGAGCCATACACCGATGTCAGTTGGCACATCTTCGCGCCCGAGAAAGTAGCGCTGGACGGCCCGGGACCAGATCAGGTCTTCGGCGCGGATAGCCGCAAAGGCGCGGGCCATGTGCGGACGGTCGAGATAGCCTTGCTCCCACATCAGGTCTTCCAGAAAGGCAACCTGACTTTCATCAAGGAAGAGGAGAAGCTCGCCCGCCTCGGCAAAGTCGATCTGCGCTGCCATCAGCGTGACCGAGGCCAGCCGATCGTCGCCGTCGCGCGCCATCGTCGCGGCCGCAATCGCCAGGATCGTGCCGCCCAGGCAGTAGCCGACGGCCTGAACCGGCGTCTCCGGTACGATGGTCGTCACCGCATCCAGCGCCGCCATGACGCCGCGTTTGCGGTAATCCTCCAGCGACAGGTCGCGATGCCCGGCCGTCGGGTTAATCCAAGAGATCATGAAGACGGTGAAGCCCTGCCCAACCAGATAGCGCACCATCGAGTTTTCCGGCGAGAGGTCGAGGATGTAGTATTTCATGATCCAGGCCGGAACGATCAGGATCGGCCGCGCGTGGACCTGGGGCGTCTGCGGCGTGTACTGGATCAACTCCATCAGGTCGTTGCGAAAGACCACCTGCCCCGGAGTGCAGGCCAGATCTGTGCCGATCCAGTAGCCTTCGGGCGGCGGATCATGCCGGTTCGTCAGGGTCTTGATCGCGTCCTGCGCAAAATGCGCTGCACCTTCGGTCAGGTTGCGGCTGCCGGTCTTCACCGTCTCGGCAATGATCTCGGGATTGAGCATCGGCTGGTTCGATGGCGACAGCACGTCAAGCGTCTGGCGGGCCAGAAACCGGGTGCGGTCTGCATCCTCTGGGCGCAGGCCGCGCATCGGTTCGGTGGCATCGTCCCACCAGTCCTGCACTGCCAGGAACCCCTGTTGCCAGAGCTGGAACGGGAAGCTCTGCCAGCCGGGATGGGCAAAGCGCTTGTCATAGGGCTTTGGCGCGAAGGGCGGCGGACTGCCCGGGTTGGTGGAAAGCGCCATGATCTTCAGCACGTTCTGCTGGGCGCGTTCGACCAGTTCGAGCTGCCGACCTGGCGAGCGGACGAGATGTTGCGCCCAGTCGCTCCACGCCTGAAAGAAGGCATGCGGCGAAACTCCGCCGCTGAGCCGCGCCAAGGCACCGCGTGCCGCGCGGTCCAAATTGTTGTGCGGATGCTCCTGCGGCGGGTCCTGCCGGGGCGGGATCACAGCGGGCAATTGCACGGCTAGTGGTGTTGCGGCGGGAAGTGGCCCAGCGGGTGGCTTCCGTCTTGTCGGACGCGTCATGAGCTTGACCTTCCATTTTTCAGGCCCAGCCTGATCTGTTTCTCTATTTCAATGATCGCGAAGAAGGCTGCCCCCACCCCGACGATCAGCAGGCCATCGGCAAGCGACACGGCCTCGGTGCCCAGCACGACCTGCATGGGCGGCAGGTAAGTGACCGCAAACTGGGCAGCCGTGACGGCAACAACCACGATCCAGACGGCCGTTGTGCCCTTGACCGCCTCCCAAGTCAGCGAGGTGCCGTGGATGTTGCGGATGAAGAAGAGGTGGAAGGTCTTCAACACGACCAGCGTGTTCATCGCGATGGTCTGCGACAGAGCGAGTGAATAGCCCCGGTCCTGGGCGTAGTTGAACATGGCAAGGATGGCGGCGATGAACAGCGCCGCGACAAGGACGACATGCCAGACCAGCTCGCCCGACAGGATCGGCGATTTGCGCGAGCGGGGCGGGCGGTTCATGGTGCCGGACTCGGTAGGCTCGAACCCCAGCGTGATCGCGGTGATCATGTTGACCCACAGGATCATCACCGGGCTCAGCGGCAACAAGAGACCGGCCAGAAGCGCGATCACGATGACCATGGATCCCCGGCGTTGGTCGGCAGCATCCAGCTGATGACCTTCTTGAGGTTGTCGTAGACCGTCCGCCCCTCGCGCACGGCGGCGGCGATGGAGGCGAAATTGTCGTCGGCCAGCACCAGGACCGAGGCCTCCTTGGCCGCATCCGAGCCCTTCAGCCCCATGGCGATGCCCGCATCTGCGCGCTTGAGGGCAGGGGCATCGTTCACGCCGTCACCCGTCATCGCCACTGACAGGTCCTGCGACTGCAGGGCGGTCACAAGGCGCAGCTTGTGTTCGGGGCTGGTGCGGGCAAAGACGCTGGTGCCCACAACCTCCAGCGCCAGTTGCGCGTCGTCCAGCTTGTCGAGGTCGTGACCGGTCAGCACATGGTCGGGGTTTTCCAGCCCGATCTGGCGCGCGATGGCGGCGGCGGTTCCGGCATGGTCGCCGGTGATCATCTTGACGCGGATGCCCGCGGCCCGGCACTCGGCAACTGCGGCGATGGCCTCGGGGCGGGGCGGGTCGATCAGACCGACAAGGCCAAGGAAGGTCAGCCCGCCTTCCAGCGCGGCCGGATCTATCCGGTCCCCGGTCTCGCGCCGCTCGGCCAGCGCGAGCACGCGCAAACCCTGCCGCGCCAGCCGTTCGGCCCGGTCATGCCAATGACCGTGGTCCAGTCCGGCACACATCCGCAGTACGCGCTCCGGCGCGCCTTTCACATGGATCAACCGGCCCTGCGCGCCTTCGGTCAGGACCGCCATGAAGCGGTGGCGGCTGTCGAAGGGAATCGCGTCGAGCCGTCGTGCGGCCCGGTCCTGATCCACCTTTCCGGCAAAGGCCAGCAGCGCCCCCTCCATCGGGTCGCCTTCGACCGTCCAGACATTACCCTTGCGGTTGAGGTGAGCGTCATTGCAGAGGGCGGCGGCCAGGGCCAGCCGACCAAGGTCACCCGCGGGCGTGATCGCGCCTTCGGGCGCATATCCTTCGCCCGTGATGGTGAATGTGCCGTCCGGCGTCTCGGCGGCAGCCACCACCATCTCGTTGCGGGTCAACGTCCCGGTCTTGTCGGTGCAGATCACCGAGACCGAGCCGATGGCCTCAATCGCAGGCAAGCGGCGGACGATGGCATTCCGGCGCGCCATGGCCTGCACCCCAATGGCCAGCGTGATCGTCATCACGGCCGGTAGGCCTTCGGGGATCGCCGCCACGGCAACACCGACCACCGCCATGAAAAGGTCGGCAAACGGCATGTGGCTGACGAAGTAGCCATAGGCCAGCAGCAGGGCTGCAAACAACAGGATCAGGAACGACAGCCAGCGCGCGAAATGGTCCATCTGCGCGACAAGGGGCGTGGTCAGCTGTTCGACCCCCGCCAACATGCCGCCGATGCGCCCGATCTCGGTGCCCGCCCCCGTGGCCACCACCAGCCCCCGCGCGGTGCCTTGGGTGATCAGCGTCCCGGACCAGAGCATCGAGCGCCGATCCCCAAGGGCTGCATCCGCCGCGACAGGGTCCGGGCCCTTCTCCACCGGCACGGATTCACCCGTCAGGATCGCCTCTTGCGCCGCGAGCCCCCGCGCTTCCAGGACGCGCAGGTCTGCGGGGACCTTGTCGCCCGCCTCAAGCAGCACGATGTCGCCCGGCACAAGGTCGGCCCCGTCCAGCGTCACGCGCTGCCCGTCGCGCAGGACGGCGGCCTTCGGGGCCAGCATGTCGCGGATCGCCGCCATCGCGGCCTCGGCCTTGCCTTCCTGCACAAAGCCGATCACCGCATTGGCCAAAACGACCGCAAGGATGACCCCGGTATCAACCCAGTGCTGCAAGGCCCCGGTCACCACCGCCCCAAGCAGCACATAGATCAGCACGTTGTGGAACTGCAGCAGAAGCCGCAGGACCGGTCCGCGCCCCCGTACCTCGGGCAGGCGGTTCGCTCCGTGCCGCACAAGGCGCTGCGCGGCCTCGGATGTGGTCAGCCCTTCGGGCGAGGTTTCCAGAGCCACAAGGCAATCGGCGGCGGGGGTCTTGTGGGCGTCGGGCAGTGTCATGTCATCGCGCCGTGTAGCCGCCGTCGATGACGATTTCGGTGCCGGTCACGAACTTCGCCTCGTCCGAGGCCAGCCAGACCACTGCCCAAGCGATATCGTCCGGCTCGCCCATGGTGCCGATGGGATGAGCCGCCCCGGCCGCAGCCTTCGCGGCCTCGAGATCGGGGGCGGTCGCGCGCAGGTGGTTTTCCACCATCGGCGTCCAGATATAGGCGGGGTGGATCGAGTTCACGCGGATCTTTTCCGGTGCATAGGTGATGGCGTCGTTCTTCGACATCAGCCGCACTGCGCCCTTCGATGCATGATAAGCCGCCAGATTGCCCACTCCGATCAGCCCGGCGATCGAGGAGAGGTTGATTATAGACCCCCGGCCTGCAGCCTGCAGATGCGGAATTGCGTGCTTGGTGCCGAACATGACTCCCTTGACGTTCACTGCCTGCACCCGGTCCCATTCCGCCTCGGTCACCTGGTCGGTTGGCTTGGGACTGCCGGAGATACCAGCGTTGTTGACCATGACCTGCAGCCCAGCAAACCGCGCGGCTACCGCGTCGATGGCAGCCTTGACTGCCGCCTCATCGGTCACGTCCACGCGCCAGAAGCCGGCGTCGTGCCTCTCGGCTGTCAGCGCGTCGGCCAGTGCTTTTCCCTCAACTTCCAGCACGTCGAAGATCGCAACCTTGGCACCCTCTTGTGCCATTCGCTCCACGCAGGCCCGACCGATGCCTACGGCACCGCCGGTCACTATGGCGGTCTTTCCATACAGACGGTTCATGCTGGTATCCTTCGATTCTCCGATTCGAGTTTTTCAGGCTGAAGGGCCGGACCGGCCATTGCTGTACGGGCGATGATCCTCGTCCGTCGCCGTGCCGCCCGCGCGTGATGTCGTTTCGTGGCGCGTCAGGAACCGTTCCAGATCCGTGTTCGCGATGCGCCAACCCTTGCCGACATCGATGGCACGCAGCGCGCCCTCGTGGATCCACTGCCGCACCGTCGCCTCGGCAACCTTCAGGCGCTCGGCCACTTCCTTAACGGTCTGATACTGATCGAGAGGCATCGGTTCGTGACCCTTGACTGTGTATGCTCAAGAATAACGCAGGATCGAAATGCGTGGTTGATTTGGATCAAGCCGGAGTCTCTTCATTGATGTTTTGATAACGAGGCCAAAAGACAGAAGGGGACGAGATGCAAAAACTCCTTTGCGCCACCGATTTTTCCGAGCGGTCCGATCGCGCCCTCAGGCGCGCCGTGTTGGTTGCTCGTGCGGAAAATGCCGTACTCGACCTTGTTCATGTGGTCGATGACGACCGCCCCAAGCGGCTCGTCGACCATGAGGCCACCGACGCGCGGGCGCTGCTTCGTCAACAGATGGCGACGCTCGGGTCAGTCGACTGCGTGAAAGGACGATCGGACGTCATCCTTGCCGATCCGTTCGAGGGGATCGTCCGTGCCTCGGAAGAACGACGCCCGGACCTCCTTGTCCTTGGCCCCCACCGTCGACAGTTCCTGCGGGACGCCTTTGTTGGCACGACTGCGGAACGGGCGATCCGCAAAGTGGCTTGCCCCGTTCTGAGCGTGAATGGCCCGCCGGTCTCACCTTACCGTCAGATCCTGCTAACCACGGACCTTTCCGAAGCGTCGAAAGCCGCGCTGCAAGGGTACTTCGACCTCGGCATCTTTGCCGCGGTAAACCACGCGATCCTGACAGTGTTCGACGTGCTTGCCCTGAGGCTTGCCATGTCCGACACCCTCCCGCGGGAGGACAGGGACCATCACGTTGCTACCGAAGCCGCCGAGGCACGGAGGAGCCTTGCGACGTTCGCAGGCAACTTGGGCCGTTCTGACCTTCAACTTTTGGTCCGGCACCGGGAGACGACGGAAGCGAACGAGATCCTGAAAGCAGCGGAGCAGACGCAAGCCGACCTCGTCGTGATGGCCACTCGGGGCAAGGGGGGATTGGCTCGGATGATGCTTGGCAGCGTGACGCAGCAGGTTCTTCAGAACACCAGGATCGATGTCCTGACCATGCCTCCGCCGCGCGTCGCGTGACCCCGATCGTGCCCGTGATCGCCTGCTCCGGGCTGGCCCTGTCGCTCCTGACCTGGGGAACGGATCGGTGAAGCCCGTGTTGCGCCACGTTGCACCGTTCCTTGGAACGTTGCGAGACATGATGCCGATCCTTTTGACGATTGCCGCATTCGAGGGGATCGTGCTGGGGCGCATTCCGGCTGATATCCCAGGTCTGGTGATAGGCCTTGTGGCCGTGCTCGTGGGCCTCACTCTCATGGTGCGCGGGCTGGAAATGAGCCTCTTCCCACTTGGCGAGGCGCTGGCCGATGCGATGGCGCGACGCGGCCATCCTGCATGGCTTCTGGGCTTCGCCTTCGCTTTGGGGTTCGGCAGCACGGTTGCGGAACCAGCGCTTGCAGCCGTTGCGGCACAGGCCGCTACGGCCATGGCGGCTGATCCGGGCATTCCCGTCAACCCGGGGCAGCAGGAGGCTCTCGCCAACTGGATCCGATATGGCATCGCGATCAGCCTTGGCCTTGCCCTTGTCGTCGGCGTCTGGCGGACGCTGAAGGGCTGGCCAGTGATATGGCTTGTCCTTCCCGGATATGGGCTGATCGCGCTCGTCACGCTTCTGTCCGATGCGCCAGTGATCGCGGCAGCACTGGATGCCGGAACGGCCGCGACCTCAGTCATCAACATCCCGCTCATGCTTGCCCTTGGGATCGGGCTTGCCTCGGTCCTGCGCAGCCGCAGCCCGCTGGTGGACGGTTTCGGCATTGTAGTGCTGGCAAGCCTTGCGCCAATGCTGATGTTCATGGCCGTGTCCCTGATCTTCCTGGGCAGAGGCTGACATGGGCGCGCAACTCGGGCATCAGGCGCTGCGCACCTTGATCGACCTCGCGCCGATCCTTGTCGTGCTGGGGCTGTTTTCGTGGCGCTTCCTGGCCGCGGATCAGGGCCTCTTGCGCCGAGCCGCCCAAGGTGCTGTGATCCTGGCCGTCGGGGTGACCCTGTTCCGTTTCGGCCTGGAGGGCACCCTTGTGCCACTTGCCGGAGAGGTGGCGCGCGGACTGACCGATCGTCTGGTCGACGGCATGTCCGCACCCCGCATTCTGGCCGTAGTCGGTTTTGCCGTCGCCCTTGGCGGCGCGGCAGCCCTGATCGAGCCGACCATGGCCGCCACCGCCGATCGGGTCAGCGACATGACAGGTGGCGCGATCCGGCCGATGGTTCTGCGGCTTGCCGTCGCTGCCGGATTCGGATTCGGGCTTGGAGTGGCAGGACTGCGGCTAATCTACGGTGTGCCGCTTGGTCTGGTGCTGGCGCCAATGGTGGTGGCGGTGGGGCTGATGGCAATGGTTGCCCCCCGCCAATTGGTGCCGCTGGCTCTGGACAGCGGGGCGATTGCCACGTCGGTGGTGACCGTTCCCATGATCGCCGCCTACGGCGTGGCCGTTGCCGAGACCCTGCCGGGCCGCAGCGCGCTGGCCGACGGCTTCGGCCTGATCGTTCTGGCCATGATCGGCTCGGCCTTCGCCGTGTTGGCCACGGCCATCATCGACGCCCATCTGCGCCGCCAAGTTGGCCCGGCGTCAGACAACAAGGGAGACACCTGATGAAGTTCAAGATGGTCATCGCCTTTCTTCCCGAGGAACGGCTCGACGAAGTGCTGCAAGCGGCCCGCATGGCGGGCGCCACTGGATCCACCGTCATCACCTCTGCCCGGGGTGAGGGGCTGGAGCCAGAGCGTCGATTCCTGGGGCTGGAGGTAGCTTCGCACCGCAACCTGGTGTTCTGGCTGGTCGAGGAGAGCGTCGCGCCACGGCTCATGCAGGAGATCGCAGCCGTTGGTCGTTTCGAGGCCGAGCGGGGTGCCGGTATCGCCTGCCAGATCGACATCGAGGCCGCGGTCGGATTGATGCGGCAGATCAGGGCCATCGAAGGTAACGAGTCCGACCCAAGCAGATGAGCGAGGTGCGTTACACCTCCCACCCTGGACATGATCCCTGCGCGCTGCGCTCCTTGAGGAAAACCGCCCCTATGGGCACGGAGCAATAAAGCTGCTGACGATCTTCGTCTGTCGGCCCCAAATGTCCGTATCCGACTTGAAACGTCACCCATAGCGACTTAATCGGGACCAACGTCCTTCCATCAATCCTGGGCATGGGCACGAACCGTCGCGAGCGGTCGCGTCCCTTCTTTGCGTAGTCGGAAGGTCTTTGCCGGAACCTGCAACGAAAGGATACCCTTGGGGGCATGATCGAAGAGAACCTGTTGCTCATCCTGGTCGGATTGCCTTTTGCCGCAGCGATTGCTGCGAGCACGGTTCGGGCGTCGGCGCATGGTGCGGCCGCGTGGGTCTCGGGTCTTCTGCTCGCGGCGGGTCTTGCGATCCTTGCCCTGCTGCATGCGCCGATCAGTGATGGTCAGGTTCTGCGCAGCACCTTGCACTGGGTGCCTTCCTTAGGGTTGAATCTCACCTTCCGGATGGATGGCTTTGTCTGGATGTTCGTGACTCTGGTCTTCGCGATCGGCATCCTCGTGCTGGTCTATGCCCGCTACTACCTGTCCAAGGCTGACCCGGTTCCGCGGTTCTACGCCTTCTTGATGGCCTTCACGGGCGCGATGGTCGGTATGTTGATGTCGGGCAACATCCTGATGCTGGTGGTGTTCTGGGAGCTGACCTCGATCCTGTCGTTCCTTCTGATCGGGTACTGGCATCAGGGGCAGGCGGCGCGGGACGGGGCGCGGATGGCGCTGATCGTGACGGGTCTAGGGGGGCTCTGCCTGCTGGTCGCCATGCTGATCCTGGGCCAGATCGTCGGCAGCTACGACCTCGACCGCGTTCTGGCGGCAGGCGACATCGTGCGGGGTGATCCTCTCTATCCGCTGGTGCTGGGCTTGTTCCTGTTGGGGTGTTTCACCAAATCGGCGCAGATGCCGTTCCACTTCTGGCTGCCGGGCGCCATGGCGGCCCCGACGCCGGTGTCGGCATTCCTGCATTCTGCGACGATGGTGAAGGCCGGGGTCTTCCTGCTGGTGCGCTTCTTTCCCGTGCTGGGGGAAACCGAACTCTGGTTCTTTGCCGTCACTGGAACAGGGATGCTGACACTTGTGTTGGGATCTGTGATTGCCCTGTTCAGGCACGATCTGAAGGGGTTGCTGGCCTATTCAACGATCAGCCATCTGGGCCTGATCACCGCCTTGGCGGGGATCGGATCGAACGGCGCGATTCTGGCTGCGATGTTCCACATCGTGAACCATGCGGTGTTCAAGGCCAGCCTCTTCATGGCGGCGGGCATTATCGACCATGAGACGGGGACCCGCGACATGCGGCGTCTGAGCGGGCTGATCCGCTTCATGCCGGTGACGGGTGCGCTGGCCATCGTTGCCTCGGCCGCGATGGCGGGGGTGCCGCTGCTGAACGGCTTCATCTCGAAGGAGATGTTCTTTGCCGAAGCGGCCGACTGGCACAACGGCACCTGGCTGGATAATTCTCTGCCTTATCTTGCCACCATCGCGGGCATCTTCGCCGTGGCCTATTCGCTGCGCTTCATCGCGACCGTGTTCTTCGGCCCCGAGGCGACGGATCTGCCAAAGGTTCCGCACGAACCGCCTTCCTTGATGCGCCGGCCGGTGGAGCTTCTGGTGCTGGTCTGCCTGGTCGTCGGCATCCTGCCGGGGCTGACGCTGGGCCCGACGCTGAACCTAGCCGCACAATCTGTGCTGGGGGCCGATCTGCCCTACAAGGACATCGCCATCTGGCATGGCTTCAACCTGCCACTGGTGATGAGCCTTGTCGCCCTTGGCGCAGGGGTCGCCCTCTACGCCGCATTGGGCGGGCGCATTGCGACTGGGCCGGAAGGTCCGCCGCTTCTGCACAGAATCCGGGCGCAGCGCGTGTTCGAGCGGATACTGCTGTCGCTGACCTGGAAGCTGCCGCGCATCGTTCACCGGACCCTCGGGACCGAGCGTTTGCAGCCGCAGCTCAGGCTGATCGTGTTGCTGACCATCGCTGCCGGGTTTGTCACGCTCTGGGGCAGCTTGCGGCAAGCGCCGTCACCGCTTGCAACGGGCTTTAACCCGGCCTTCGCGCTGATGTGGGCAGTCGGGGCGGTCTGTGCTGTGGGTGCCGCGTGGCTGGCCAAGTATCATCGCTTTGCCTCGGTGGTCCTTCTTGGAGGGGCGGGGCTCGTCACCTGCCTTACCTTCGCTTGGGCGTCCGCGCCGGATTTGGCCGTGACGCAGCTTCTGGTCGAGATCGTGACCACCGTCCTTCTCCTTCTTGGCCTGCGCTGGCTGCCCAAGCGGCGCGAGGAGATCGAAGAGGACAAGCTCCTACCGGCTCGCATCCGCCGCGCGCGGGATTTCGTGATCGCGGTTGTCGCGGGTGCCGGGCTTGCCGGCGTCGCCTATGTGATGATGACCTGGCCACTGATCCCCAACGTGGGCGACTGGTTCCTGCGCAACGCCTATAGCGAGGGCGGCGGGACGAACGTCGTCAACGTGATCCTGGTCGATTTCCGCGCCTTCGACACCTTCGGCGAAATCACCGTGCTGGCCATCGTCGGCGTCACGGTCTTTGCGCTTTTGCGCAGATTCCGTCCCGCCCCGGAAAGCATCATGCTGGACGAGGAACAGGCCGGGTTGGAAGACCGCACCCTTGCCGATGCGCTGCTGGTGCCTTCGGTCATCATGCGCTGGATGTTCCCGGTGATGATCGTTCTGGCAGCCTATCTGTTCTTCCGCGGCCACGACCTGCCGGGCGGCGGGTTCGCGGCGGGGGTGACGGTGTCGGTCGCGTTCCTTCTGCAATATCTGGCCCATGACGTCCGCTGGGTTGAGGCGCGGCTGACCGTGCTGCCAATCCGCTGGATGGGGATTGGCCTTCTGATCGCGGGCGCGACCGGGGTTGGTGCCTTCCTCTTTGGCTATCCCTTCCTGACGATGCACGCCCAGTACGTCGACATCCCGCTGATCGGTCAGGTTCCTGCCGCAACGGCGCTGATCTTCGATGCAGGTGTGTTCTCGCTGGTCGTCGGCGCGACGGTTCTGATGCTGATCGCCATCGCCCACCAGTCGCTGCGCACGACTCGGATGCGCGAGCGCGACAGCGCCGATACGTCAGAGAAGGAGGCTGCCTGATGGAGATGGTCCTTTCCGCAGCCATCGGCGTCCTTGCTGCCTCGGGCATCTGGCTTTTGCTGCGGCCGCGCACCTTTCAAGTGATCGTGGGACTGTGCCTGCTGTCCTATGCGGTCAACCTCTTCATCTTTGCGATGGGCCGGATCACCCTTGGGGCGCCGCCGATCATGCCGCGCGGCGGGTTCATTGATCCAACCGCCTACGCCGACCCGCTACCGCAGGCGCTGGTTCTGACCGCAATCGTGATCAGCTTTGCCACGACGGCGCTGTTTCTGGTGGTCATGATCGCTTCCCGCGGGTTGACCGGCACCGACCATGTCGACGGGCAGGAGCGTGAACCATGAGCCTCGGCCCCGAGCATCTGATCATCGCGCCAATCCTGATCCCGTTCTTTGCGGGCGCCCTGATGCTGGTCTACGACGAGCGGCAGCGGCGAGCAAAGCTGACGATCAGCCTTGTTGCCGTCGTCGCGTCGCTTCTGACGGCGGTGGAATTGCTCATCCGGTCCAAGGGAAGCGAGCTGACCGGAAACAACGACATCGGTTTCTATCTGCTGGGCGATTGGGCCGCACCTTACGGGATCGTGCTGGTGGTCGACCGGCTGTCGGCGATGATGCTGGTGCTGACCGGGCTTCTGGCCTTGCCCGCGCTGCTGTATGCTGCGGCGGGCTGGCATCGTCAGGGGCAGCATTTTCACAGCTTGTTCCAGTTCCTGCTGATGGGGGTGAACGGCGCCTTCCTGACGGGCGATCTCTTCAATCTCTTCGTGTTCTTCGAGGTGCTGCTGGCAGCGTCCTATGGCCTGCTTTTGCACGGTGGCGGGCAGCTCCGCGTTCGGGGCGGGTTGCACTACATCGCCATCAATCTGACCGGGTCGCTGTTGTTCCTGATTGGCGTCAGCCTTGTCTATGGCGCGACCGGCACGCTGAACATGGCGCAACTGTCGATGATAGTGCCTGTCCTGCCCGAGGCGCGGCTGCCGATGTTCCATGCCGGCGCGGCGATCATGGGGCTTGCCTTCCTGATCAAGGCTGGGATCTGGCCGATGTCCTTCTGGCTGCCCACAGCCTATATGGCCGGGGCGGCGCCGGTGGCGGCGATGTTTGCGATCATGACGAAGGTCGGGGTCTATGTGATCCTGCGGCTCTCCTTCCTCGTGTTCGGTGCAGGCGCGGGTGCTTCGGCCGGGTTTGGCGCAGAAGTGCTAATCGCGGGCGGCATGGCGACGGTGGCCTTCGGTTTTCTGGGCGTGCTGGCCTCGCAAGGGCTGGGCCGGATGGCGGCGCATCTGGTGCTGGTGTCATCCGGCACTGTGCTGGCGGCAGGTGGCTTCGTGCTGGCGGGAGGTGGCGCGCAGATCTTTGCGGCGGCTCTGTTCTACCTGCTGTCGTCCACCCTCGCGATCAGCGCGCTGTTCCTGTTGATCGAACCGATGAGCCGCGAAGATGGCGGCATCGCCGCTCTTCTGGCGCTGACAGCCGACGCCTATGGGCTTGATGAACGCGAAGAGGACCGCCAGCCCGAGGTGGGTCTGGCCATCCCCGGCACGCTGACCGTGCTTGGTCTGTCCTTCGGGGCCTGCGTGATCGCCCTGGCTGGGCTTCCGCCGCTCTCGGGCTTCATCGGCAAGATCGGCATTCTTCAGGGGCTGCTGACTGAAGGGGCGGCCACGCCGGCGCTGTCCTGGGCCTTTGTCGCGCTGCTGATCCTGTCAGGCTTCGCCACGCTGGTCGGGCTGGTGCGGGTGGGCATCCAGACCTTCTGGGCCACGGAAGGTGAACCGCCGAGAGTTCTTGCGCTCGAGATCGCTCCGGTCGTCGCGCTCATCGCCCTGCTGATCGTTCTGACGATCAAGGCCGATGTCACCCTGGGCTACATGCGCGATACCGCCGAGGCGGTGTCGCAGCCTTCGATCTACGCCGAGGGCGTGCTGGGTGCCCCCCGCGCCGCCGAGGGGGAGGCCAGCGAATGACGCGCATCCTTCCCCATCCATTGCTGACAGTCGCCCTGATCCTGATGTGGCTCTTGCTCACGCGGTTCTCGCTGGGGCATCTGGTGCTGGGATCGGTCATCGCAGTTCTCGCCGGGCTGGCGCTGGCGCGGATCGAGCCGGAGGCGCCGCGCATCCGGTCGTGGTCAGCACTGCTCCGGCTGGTCGCCATTGTCTCGGTTGATATTGTCAGGTCGAATTGGGCGGTTGCTCGGCTGATGCTGACCAATGGCCGCCACGGCGCGCGCACCTCGGCTTTCGTTGTGATCCCGTTGCGGCTGCGCGATCCGGTGCCGCTGGCCCTGCTGGCGGTCATCCTGACAGCCACGCCCGGCACCGCCTGGCTGGAACATGACCGCGAGGCCGGGACGCTCTTGCTGCATGTCTTCGACATGGTCGATGAAGAGGAATGGCGCGTCCTCATCCGCGACCGTTACGAGGCCCTTCTGATGGAGGCTTTCGCATGACCACAGTCCTGTGGCTGGCCCTCACATGGGCACAGATCGCCCTCGGCCTTGCCGCCTGTCTGGCCGCGTACCGGATTGCCGTCGGACCCCGCGCGCAGGACCGCGTGCTGGGCCTTGATGCGCTCTACATCGCGACAATGCTTCTCTTCATCGTCACCGGCATGCGTCTGGGCACCCCCTTCCTGTTCGAAGCCGCGCTGGTGATCGCCATCGGCGGCTTTGTCGGCACGGTGTCTCTGGCCAAATTCCTTCTGCGCGGCGAGGTGATCGAATGACCGCCCTCGACAGCCTGCCACCTTGGCTGATGGCGCTGGTGGCCTTCTTCCTTGTCCTGGGAAGTACCCTGACGCTTCTCGGTGCCTTCGGCCTGTTCCACCTGAAGAGCTTCTACGACCGCATTCATGCTCCGACGCTGGGGACAAGCTGGGGCACGGCAGCCATTTTGTTGGCTTCGCTTCTGGCTTGGTCATGGGTGCAAGACCGAGTGTTCGTGCACGAATTGGTCATCGGCATCTGTGTCATGGTGACGACACCCGTCACGCTGATGTTCCTTGGCCGTGCCGCCTTGCACAGAGATCGTGCCGGGGGGAAAGGGCCAGTTCCAGGGTGCGGCCGGAGCGACCGCCCCCCGCAGATGGCGTCGGCCCCTGCCAACGACTGACGCAAGTTTTTCGCCGTGCGGCCCTGCGCCGCCGATTGCTGGCGGTACAGGGCGCCGGTGACTTTCACGGCGTCACGCTCTTCTGTGCCAACGGCGCTTCGGGTCCTTCCGGGGCGGCCTTGCGCGTTTTCCAGAGCGAGAAGATTACGCCTGTCCCGAGGATCGCGAAGGTGATGCCCAGCGACCATTCCGGCGGGAACTTCTCCCAGCCCATCGCGTCGGCAATGAAAATCTTCGACCCGATGAACACCAGCAGCACCGAAAGCGCGTATTTCAGATAGGCGAAGCGGTGCAGGATGGCAGCCAGTGCGAAGTAGAGCGCGCGCAGGCCAAGGATGGCGAAGATGTTCGAAGTATAGACGATGTAGGGATCGGTCGTGATCGTGAACACGGCCGGGACCGAGTCGACGGCGAAGACCAGGTCCGCGATCTCGATCATGATCAAGGCTAGGAACAGCGGTGTTGCATAGCGCGTGATCCGGCCAGTTTCTGGGTGCGGCTTCTTCACGAAGAAGTCGTGACCGTGAAGTTCCTCTGTCACGTTCAGGCGACGCTTTAGGAACCGGATGAGGGCGTTGTCCTCGATCTTGTGTTCCTTGTCGGCCACGAACAGCATCTTGATCCCGGTCAGGATCAGGAAGGCTGCAAAGATGTAGAGGACCCAGTGATACTGGTCCACGATCGTAGCACCAAGGCCGATCATGATGCCGCGCAGGACGATCACGCCCAGGATGCCCCAGAACAGCACCCGGTGCTCATATTCGCGCGGGATTGCGAAAAAGCCAAAGATCAGCGCGATGACGAAGATATTGTCCATCGCCAGCGTCTTTTCCACGACAAAGGCGGTCAGGTATTGCGCAGTAGCGGTGGCGTCCATCTGCCACCAGATGAAGCCCGAGAAGGACAGGCCCAGCACGATGTACATGGCCGACATGCGCAGGCTTTCGGCCACGCCGATTTCGTGGTCGTCCTTGTGAAGGACGCCAAGGTCAAAGGCCAGAAGGCCGATCACCAGTGTCAGGAACAGGAGCCACATCCACAGCGGCTTGCCTAGGGTCAGGACCCATTGATCATCTGCTCGCGGCGTGATTCAGCCTCCTCAAGG
>JARFTV010000092.1 GCA_029289325.1 Alphaproteobacteria bacterium | reverse complement strand
ATAAACCGACGACGCCTGGCCAGCGCGGGCTGGTTCTGATCGACCGTTCGGAGCTGTGGAAAGGCCGCCCGGTCAAGCACCTCACCGAGGGTTTGAACCGTACCGGTGGCCGGAACAACACCGGACGTATCACGATGTGGCACCAGGGCGGGGGCGCGAAGCGTCTGTACCGGGTGGTCGATTTCAAGCGTCGCAAGTATGACATTCCGGCGGTCGTCGAGCGGATCGAATATGACCCGAACCGCACCGCCTTCATCGCTCTGGTCAAGTACGCCGATGGCGAGCTGGCCTATATCCTCGCGCCGCAGCGCCTCGCCGTTGGCGACAGCGTCATCGCCGGTGCGAAGACCGACGTGAAGCCCGGCAACGCGATGCCCTTCTCGGGGATGCCGATCGGGACGATCGTCCACAACGTCGAGCTGAAGCCCGGCAAGGGCGGCCAGCTGGCCCGTGCGGCTGGGACCTATGCCCAGTTCGTCGGCCGTGACGGCTCCTATGCGCAGATCCGCCTGTCGTCGGGCGAGCTGCGGATGGTCCGTCAGGAATGCATGGCCACCATCGGTGCCGTGTCCAACCCCGACAACTCGAACCAGAACTTCGGGAAAGCCGGTCGCATGCGGCACAAGGGCATCCGCCCGACGGTCCGCGGCGTCGCGATGAACCCGATCGACCACCCGCATGGCGGCGGCGAAGGCCGTACCTCGGGCGGCCGTCACCCGGTTACTCCGTGGGGCAAGGGCACCAAGGGCAACCGGACCCGCAAGCCCAAGGCGTCGGATGCGCTGATCGTCCGTTCGCGTCACGCCAAGAAGAAAGGGCGTTAATCCATGGCACGTTCCATCTGGAAAGGCCCGTTCGTCGACGGCTACGTCCTGAAGAAGGCCGAGAAGGCCAAGGCTGGCGGCAAGTCGGAAGTGATCAAGATCTGGTCGCGCCGCTCCACCATCCTGCCGCAGTTCGTTGGTCTGACCTTCGGGGTCTACAACGGCAAGAAGCACGTCCCGGTCGCCGTGACCGAGGAAATGATCGGCCAGAAGTTCGGTGAATATTCGCCGACCCGGACCTACTATGGTCACGCGGCCGACAAGAAAGCGAAGAGGAAGTAAGCCATGGGCACGGAAAAGAACCCCCGTCGCGTGGCGGACAACGAGGCAATGGCGGTGCTCCGCATGCTTCGCACCTCGCCGCAGAAACTGAACCTCGTCGCCGGGATGATCCGCGGCAAGAAGGTGGACAAGGCCCTGGCCGACCTTACCTTCTCCAAGCGCCGCATCGCGGGTGACGTGAAGAAGTGCCTGCAGTCGGCGATCGCCAACGCGGAAAACAACCACAACCTCGACGTCGACAGCCTTGTCGTGGCCGAGGCATGGGTCGGCAAGAACCTGGTGATGAAGCGGGGCCGTCCGCGGGCTCGTGGCCGGTTCGGCAAGATCATGAAGCCGTTCTCGGAAATCACCATCAAGGTCCGTCAAGCCGGGGAGACCGCGTAATGGGACAGAAGGTTAACCCGATCGGGATGCGCCTCCAGGTCAACCGCACCTGGGACAGTCGCTGGTTCGCCGAGTCGAAGGACTATGGCAACCTGCTGCTGGAAGACCTCAAGATGCGTGAGTTCATCCACAAGGAGCTCAAGCAAGCCGGCATCAGCCGCGTGATCATCGAGCGTCCGCACAAGAAGTGCCGGGTGACGATCCACACCGCGCGTCCGGGCGTGATCATCGGCAAGAAAGGCGCCGATATCGAAACCCTGCGCAAGAAGCTGTCGGCTTTCACCAAGTCGGAACTGCACCTCAACATCGTCGAGGTCCGCAAGCCCGAACTGGACGCCCAGCTGGTGGCCGAATCGATCGCCCAGCAGATGGAGCGTCGCGTTTCCTTCCGTCGCGCGATGAAGCGTGGCGTGCAGAACGCGATGCGCATGGGTGCGCTTGGTATCCGCGTGAACGTCGCCGGCCGTCTTGGCGGCGCCGAGATCGCCCGGACCGAATGGTATCGCGAAGGTCGCGTGCCGCTGCACACGCTGCGTGCCGACATCGACTATGCGCTGTCCGAAGCCGAAACCCCTTACGGGATCATCGGCGTCAAGGTCTGGATCTTCAAGGGCGAAATCCTTGAGCATGATCCCCAGGCCCATGACCGCCGCCTGGCCGAAGCTGCCGACGGCCCGGCCCCCCGTGGCCCGCGTCGCGACCGCGAACGCGCCTGAGGAGTAAACGAAGATGCTGCAACCCAAGCGCACCAAGTATCGCAAGATGCACAAGGGCCGCATCCATGGCGAAGCCAAGGGTGGGTTCCTGATCAACTTCGGTTCCTACGCCCTCAAGGCGACCGAACCCGAGCGCGTCACCGCGCGGCAGATCGAAGCGGCCCGCCGCGCGATCACCCGTCACATGAAGCGTCAGGGACGGGTCTGGATCCGGATTTTCCCGGACACCCCGGTGTCGGCCAAGCCCGTCGAAGTCCGCATGGGCTCGGGCAAGGGGTCGAACGACTACTGGGCCTGCAAGGTCAAGCCTGGCCGGATCATGTTCGAGATCGACGGCGTGAACGACGAGATCGCCCGTGAGGCCCTGCGCCTCGGCGCGATGAAGCTCCCGGTCACGACCCGCATCGTCGCGAAGGAAGACTGGTAAGGAAGGTGCGCTGTAGCGCACCCTACATTCGGCCCCCGCTGGAAACGGCGGGGGTCTTTTCGTCTTGAAGGACCACGGCCATGCCCGACATCACCTCCCTCTTCGTCACCCGCCTCTATCGCGCCAAGCTGAACGAACTCGCCAAGAAGAAAGTCGATTTCGATGAGCTGCGCGTCACCTGCGACACTATCGCCGAGGATGACGAGGCCGGGCAGGAGTGGTGCGAGGCGAACGGCTATCCTGGCTATACCTCCTATGCATCGCTGAACGACCTCCCCTGGCGGATGCCGATCTTCGGCGATCTGGAAAAGGCGCTGGACCGCCACGTTGCGGCCTTCTGCCAGGAGCTGGGTTTCGACCTCGGCGACAAGAAGCTCAAGTGCAACTCGCTCTGGATCAACATCCTGCCCGAGGGCGGCACCCACGCCAGCCACATCCACCCCCATTCGGTGATCTCGGGCACTACCTATGTCTCGATGCCGGAGGGGACTTCGGCCCTGAAACTGGAGGACCCGCGCCTGCCGATGATGATGCTGGCCCCCGTCCCCCTGAAAACCGCGCCGCAGGAATTGCAGCGCTTCGTCTATGTGAAACCCTCGGTGGGCGAGGTCCTGCTCTGGGAAAGCTGGCTCCGCCATGAAGTGCCGATGAACATGTCCGAAGAAGAGCGGATCTCGGTCAGCTTCAACTATGGCTGGGCCTAGCCTGCGCCGCGGAGCACCTTCCGGGCGCTCGCATTTATCCCTTGCCCCCCGGCCCCAACCCCCCTATACGGGCGCATCCGCGAATCCGGGGCGACTCGGAGTCGGCGGTTTGTCATTGATCCGCCAGGGTATCGGTAACCCAGTTTCGGGGCCGACTGGCGATTGTGAAAAGGAAAGACCGGCATGAAAGCCGAAGAACTGCGTTCGAAGACGCCGGACCAGCTGCGCGACAGCCTGATCCAGCTGAAGAAAGAAGCCTTCAACCTGCGCTTCCAGCAAGCGACCAACCAGCTTGAGAACACTGCGCGTATGCGTGCCGTCCGTCGCGACGTCGCTCGTATCAAGACCGTTCTCGGCCAAAAAGCCGCTGAAGCTGCGAAGTAAGGGGAAAAGTCATGCCGAAACGCATCCTGCAAGGCGTCGTCACCTCGGACAAGAACGAGCAGACGATCACCGTTCTCGTGGAACGTCGCTTCAAGCACCCGCTGCTTCAGAAGACCGTCCGCAAGTCGAAGAAGTACCGCGCCCATGACGCGGAAAACAAGTTCAAGGTCGGCGATACCGTCCGCATCGAAGAATGCGCGCCGATCTCGAAATCGAAACGCTGGACCGTGGTGACCGAAGCTTCGGCTTGAGGTTGCCAGGGTCCCGAACGAAACCCCAGGGCCAAGAAGGTCCCTGAAGGTCGGGAGACTGACAAATGATCCAGATGCAAACGAATCTGGATGTTGCTGACAACTCCGGCGCGCGCCGGGTGCAGTGCATCAAGGTTCTTGGCGGTTCGCACCGCCGCTATGCTTCCGTGGGCGACATCATCGTGGTGTCGGTCAAGGAGGCGATTCCGAGGGGTCGCGTGAAGAAGGGGGACGTCCGCAAGGCTGTCGTCGTTCGCACCGCCAAGGAAGTCCGCCGTGAAGACGGCACCTCGATCCGTTTCGACCGCAATGCCGCCGTCATCCTGAAC
>JARFTV010000008.1:105471-118248 GCA_029289325.1 Alphaproteobacteria bacterium | reverse complement strand
GCCATTTTCAGCTTCATGGCGGGTGTGACGCCGCCGATGCCCATGTTGGGGCGTTCGTTGTTGTAGGTCCATAGCCATTCAGTGGCGATCCGCTGCACCTCCTCAATGGTCTCAAAGATGTAGAGGTCCAGCCATTCGTGTCGGACCGTCCGGTTGTAGCGCTCGACATAAGCGTTCTGCTGCGGCTTGCCGGGCTGGATGTAGGTCAGGGCGATGCCCTGCTTCTCGGCCCAGGTCATCAGCGTGGAACTGACGTATTCCGGGCCGTTGTCGACTCTGATCGCCAGGGGCTTTCCGCGCCATTTGATGATCTGGTTCAGGGAGCGGACGACCCGTTCGGTGGGCAGCGAGAAGTCGACCTCGATGCCCAGACCCTCGCGGTTGAAGTCGTCCAGCACGTTCAGCAGGCGGAACTGCCGCTCGTCGGCCAGGCGGTCTGCCATGAAATCCATCGACCAGACCAGGTTCGGCGCCTCCGGCACAGCCAGTTCCTCGGGCTTGTCGCGCTTCAGCCTGCGCCGTGGCTTGATCCGCAGGTTGAGCTCGAGTTCGCAGTAGATCCGGTGGACCCGCTTGTGGTTCCAGACATGCCCCTTCACGTTCCGCAGGTGGAGGAAGCACAGCCCGAACCCCCACGTCTTGTGGACATTGGTCAGCCCCACCAGCAGATCGGCGATTATCTCGTGCTCGTCGTCGCGCTTCGGGCTGTAGCGGAAACAGGTCTCGCTGACCCCGAACGCCCGGCAGGCCAGCGCGATGCTGACCCCCTTCGTCGCCACCGCCTTCTCGGCCAACTCACGGCGCTGAGCTGGCCGCGTCACTTTTTTCCCCAGAGCTTCTCGAAGCAAGTCGGCCTGCATGCTGAGATCCGCGAACATGCGCTTCAGCCGCCTGTTCTCGTCCTCCAGCGCCTTCATCTGGCTCATCATGGACGCATCCATGCCGCCATACCTGGCGCGCCACTTGTAAAACGTCGCGCTGCTGATCCCATGCTCGCGGCACAGCTCAGGCACGGGCATCCCGCCCTCCGCCTGGCGCAGCACGCCCATGATCTGGGCTTCGGTGAAACGACTCTTCTTCGTCTGAATCTCCTCGTCCATCCTGCCGAGAAAATTCTACTTCCGCATCCCCTTAACCATGGGGAGGATTACCTTTCACATACTGCGTCCGCCACAGCGCCCACAAACACTGTGTTGACCACAGTTGATTCCAAGCCAAACCCGCAGCGCCAACGCACGAAAAACTGTGCGATGAGTGTGCGACGTTTAGTGTGCTGATCTTATTGGATTAAATGGTGCCCAGAGCCGGAATCGAACCAGCGACACGCGGATTTTCAAGACTTGTGTTTCACGTAGTGCATTGTTTTTATTGTACAATCTGAGACATTTTACTGGTGTGTGAAAAACTGTGCGATGCAGCTTGGTTGATTAAAGCTGGCAAGCACTGTGGTCAACACAGTCTTTCAAACAAGGTTCTCGAACACAGACTAAGCTGAGACTTCCGCTGGGCAAAGCTTAATGAGAACGACCGTCCACCTCTGCCATGAATTTTGGTCTTAGCTATCTCGCATTGTGCTGGTACGACCATCGTGAGCTTCCGTTTGATCAGGCCCCAAAGCATGCTGGCTGACCGCTTTAAACCACTTGTTAAGCGCCTGATGGCCGAAGCCGAGACACTTTCCAAGTTGGAGCGGGACCCTCGATCCGCCCTTGAGTTCATAGCTTCGAGGGGGACTGACGAACAGCGTAGAGAGCTTGCTACGTTGTCGAAGCAGGACTCCATTACATTCGTGCGCCTTGTCATTGAAGCAGTGCTTGGCGCAAGCGAAAAACCCAATCAGACGGCGACCCTTGCGCCCACGAAGTTACACAACCAGGTTGTCAACGCGTTGCTTGCGAGGTTGCAGTCCGAGATCGCCTCGGTGAACTCGATCGCTACACGTGCTGGCTTGGTCGAGTTTGCGAGGTCGCGTATGAGCCGTGAGCATCGAGCCCTGCTGAAAGCCATACCACGGGGCGAAGAAAGGATTTGTGAACTGGTGGCCATGCGGATAATGGCCAGGCGGGCACCGGCAGCAAAGGTCAGCGCAGATGCCCCCTTCATCGCGGTAGCGGCTTCAACGATGACCCAAACCGGGATCGACTACGAACGTCACTGCATGAGTAGAATTAACGCCTGTGGTTGGAAAACAGAGATGACCAGAGCCTCCGGCGACTTTGGGGTGGACTTGATCGCGCAGAGGGAAAACTCCGTAAACACCTTGCGCGTGGCAGTGCAGTGCAAGCGGTACAGTGGAGCTGTCGGCGTTGATGCGGTTCAGCAGGTCCACACAGGGCGAGACTTCTACGAAGCTGAGCATGCGGTCGTTATTTCGACAATGGGATACACACGAGCGGCCAAAGCACTTGCAAGCCGTATCGGTGTTGAACTTCTGGTCGACCGGGAAATCGAAGAATACTTCGGGCTCCTATTCTAAGGGCATACGAAGAACCACTTCGTCCCCTCCACCTGACGCTCGCACCTGTTGGCAGTATGCTCGCACCAGTGTGTTCGGCCCTTGATCCGAGGAGGTTGCCATGAGCGAAGACGCACGCGTCGGCGAAGTGCGGCGCATGATTTACGACTATGTTCGAAGCCCGTCGCTGCGCCACATCCGAGATGGCTATGCGTTGAACAAGCTGGCCATAGACATCGTGCGCAGCATCGACCGGGGCAACTCGATCTGGCGGAAGTGGGACGGTCAGCGCGAGTTCCTGCTGAAATCCTGCTTGCGTTGCTGGATACCGCTTCCCGCGCTTCTGGAAGCTCTGAACGAACTTCCAGGGCCAAAGCTGACCAAGACAGACGTAGAGCAGCGCCTGCGACAGATGGAGGAAGACCAAAGCGAATATGCCAGGGACCGGCAGCGCGACTTCTGCATGGAAATCTATGAACGGGAGAAAGCCGAGGGCACAGAGCTGATCGCCATCGCCTCACTGATCCGCGAACAACTGGAACAGCTGGAGGAGCGCGAGCGGGAAGAGCAGATGGAAGCCTATCGCAAACGGCAAGAACAGGATCGTGTCGCGCGTGAACACCGACTTCTTTCTGGCGCGGACATCGGCTGGACGCAAATCGCCGGATCGACAGCATGGTATTGCCGGGTGAACGCCCGCACGTTTCGTCTTGTGCCAACAGCCAACAAGCGTTGGTCTCTGTCCCGGGTAAAGACAGTCGATGATGCCGAGAAGGCCGACATACTGGGCACGTACAGCGGGCGCAGCGACGCGACCAAAGCAGTGAAGCAAATGGCCTACCAGCCTGAGCCTCGTTGGTAAGCTGCGGGGTCGACGGACGCAAAATCAGGTCGATCAAGCCTTGCGCAGTAGCTTCAAAGGCCAAGAGATTTCGTATGCCCTTATCCCTTCGGCCCTGCATGCACTCGCAACCGGGTCTGATATGCGCTCTGCGATCAGACAGCCTTCCAACCGACCTCCGTTGAACTCGTCTTTCCTGCCAAGTGCGAGGAGATAGTCGGCGACTTGTGAGACTGCGGCAGGAGCTGCCTCCGCGCGCTTCAGCTCGATGATCAGCCAGTCCAGAGTTGAAGGGTGTTGCGACAGAATGTCGATGCGCCGCGAGGTCAGGCCCCCGTCCACAGGGAACTCGTCCTGAACGACGCCATAGCCTTCTTGGGCGAAGACGGTTTCTGCCCAGTTGATCAGCAGATCACGTTGAATATCGTACTCAGTGCCGTATCCCTCCGCGTCCGGTTGAGGGCGAAACAACTGCAGAACGCCGTGATCAAAGGTCGCGAGTTTGCGAATGGTAGGCAGCACCAGCTCGCGGTCGACTTCCATGTGACCTGCTCCCTTGTTGCGCTTTTCAAACCGGAACGGGATGCCATGCTGCAGGAACTGAGTTTGATACTTGCCGTTGAAGGCACCGAAGCCGAAGTCACCTCGGCTTGGCTTCCAGGTGTCGATTGCCAGAGACCATTGGAAGTCTGGGGTTGGAGAGAAGGCCAAGTAGACGACCCCTCGTTGGTTTGGCCACCGAGAGTTGTTCCTTGGATGGTCTTTTCGGATCGCCCAGACAAGGCCAGCACTTAGGCAGGTCTCGACCAGCTCCACGACTGGTGGGGTTAGGCGCCAGTTCCTGGCCACATATGCTTGGTCGTGCTGGCGAACCAACAAGCCTTGCTCCGTGTCTTCAAGCTCAATTCCATACTCAAATTTGGCGCGCATTGGACCACCTGGGTACTGCTTGGCCTGAGGCTGAAGGCCTAGTGCAAATCGTCCGATGAACGCTTTCCACTGTACATCCAGCCTGCTCCAGACACGCTGACTGGTAAAATAAACCTACCATTCGTTCTGCCATCTGATTGGGGGTGCAAACGGGCGGATCAAATACAGTTACGTTCCGCAAGATGCATCCAATCCGCTTCCGGCAAGTAGACCTGCGCGCGAAGCAAGTCATTGAATACACGAGGAAGATCAGGATCAAAGGCCAATTGAAGTCCAGCATGTGTTGCCAGATCACCCGGCAGGTACAACGATAGCAGGATCTGATCGCCAGAGATCCGCTGAAACTCGATGTCATCTGCGGTCACCCTGAACATCTTTTCGCCAAGGCTCAGGGTTGGGGAGCTGGGATACTGCCCAGAAAACTGGAAGAAATCACCCGCGCTAAGTTGTCCCGCCTGATGAGCGTTCTGTTCCGTGAGTAGGAGATGCCATCGTCGGGTCTCAGTACGGCAAAAGAAAGTGACTGCCACCGTGCGTCGTGTGCTGGTGTGGACACGTGTCGCGAGAACAAGCCCAGACCTGTAGGGTTCGAGCTTCCATGGATCAGTAAGCGTTCCAGAGGTATCGAGCCCGAAAGCCACAAGCTCTTCCTGGCTGAACCAGTGAATATCGTCTGGCGACGTACCGCTAGCCGCCACTATCACACCAGCATCGATCCCCATGCGCAACGTGTGGATCAAGCTGTAGCCTACCAGGGCTTGGACGATTTCGCTGTCGACAGCGGTATCATCGGCTGAATAGAACTGGTGGACGCCTAGTTGGTCCAGGTCGTCAACATATCGCTCCTGGCCACCCATAAACGCGAATGCACAGGCTGAAGCACACACACCAGGAACCGTTTCCTTTGCATTCCCGTACTCTGCCCCCATCGAGACAGTCTCGCCGATCATCGTTGTCGCGCCGGTCTCACGGATCAACTCGCCCAGACGTATACCAGCCAACAGACTGCCACCCGGGGAATGCAGCACTAGGTGGTAAGGCGAACCATGCTCCTCGACAAATCGCTGGAACACCTCCGGGGTGTCTGACGTGATTTCGCCTTGTGCAGCCACCCACTCACAGCCGACGCAGTTGCCGCCGTTTCCTGCCAAGTAGAATGTCATGGGTTCGGACGTGGCAGGCGATGCTGCAATCACAAGGAGGCACGAAAGAAACACCGACTTCATGGCTTAGCCCGCTGAGCCTTTGCGCCAGTCATCCGCAAGTATCGGCTGCCCATCCCCAAGATCGAGATACCAGTCGTTCCACCCGTTGCGGCTTGTCCTGGTAACTGCACGCGACGCAGCGGAGAAGCTTCGGTACCTTTCTGAGTAGCCGTCTACGGCGATCTCGCCGTTCTCGATCCTCGCTTGGAAGACCTTGCCTCCATAGGTGAACTCGCACCGCGTTCCATCCTCAGGCAAGCCCGAGCGTGCCCCACTAGGGGTAGCAGCCGAGTTTCCAGTGACCTTCTTGAAACCCTCCCCACGAATTGGCGGTTGCCAAATGCGTCGCGCTACCTTGAACAGCGCTTCTGCCCGGTCTCGTATCGTAGTCTCGTCCCATGACCCCCACGCATTCAGGTCACGGTTCAAAGCAAGGCTGGAGTGCGCGCGAAGCGCAGGCATCTTCACAGAATACGGTCCATTTGAGACGCTAGAGTTGAGCTTCTGCGTCAGGAGCGTCAGGTTTCCCAGCTTATCTACAACCAAGTTACGGGCCAGAACCTTCGCTCGGTAGGCCGGGTCGAGCTCATCAACTTCGGTAGCATCGTATCCTGGGATCGGCCAACCATCCTTCCATTTCTGTGGCATGATATGCTCGATGGTCAGCGACGACTTGATCTCGATGTCTTCGTTACGCTCGTTTCGGAGTTCCTTCTCAATCATCTCGAATATGTAATGCAGCCGCAGCTGTCGGGTACTGCCGTACTGGTCCCGACCGGTCCAAGCGGCATGCCATTCCTCATCATCGGGCCAGCGGTCAATATCACTGGTGCGCTCCGACAACGCGTCACGAAGCGCATCCACTTGCCCAACCGTTGTCTCACGCAGACGCGGGATCATTCCGACAAACAGCTTGTTGTAGTTCTTTGTCGTCAACCCACAGATGTCACGCCGCAAAATGAAGCTCTTCAGTACAGCCAAGGCGAACTGCAGGTCATCTTCCAGCTTCGCCTCTGTGGCGAGGTACAGGACTAGCGGCATAACCGTCGACACATCGAAGGCGTGCGCGAACCGCCCGAAGTCTCCGAGCGGATCGCTCTTGTCTTGCTCAAACAGTCGCTGTTCAACCGATGCGGAAGCAGAGATAGCCTCAAGCTCAGGGATCACGCTTGGGAAGGGGCGCTCGTTCAGTATCCAACGTCGATAGCTCTCGTAGAGGGTGTCAACGGACACGATGTTTCCAATGTTCATGGACAGGTGATCGGTAAGGAGCCAATCAAGTCTTGCCCGAGACTGGCGACCACGCGATGCATTTTCTGACCAGAACGGTCGGTCAAGCGGCAGCCAATGCTTCCCATACAATCTGTCGACCTTTAGCGATCCATTCTCCTGTCCCAGCCCCTTCGCGCGCTGGAAGATGAAGTTGCGCATAAGGTCGCCTGGAGAGAGCTCAACACCTCGGCTGTTCAGTGTCTCAAAGATCGTTTGTGGGTCATCGCCCCCCTCCAGCTCGATTGAGACAATAGCCAGGCCCTCCTTAAGGGTCTCGAACAGTATCTCCAACTTGTGCTCGTCAAACGCATCATCGACGAGCACCGACTTCCGGATGGCGTCCTTGAAGTACTCATGAGCTGAAGTCGCGCGCTTTACATAGCCTTCATCATAGGCTGGTGGTGGAGCGAGGTCGTCGATGTCGGCGGTAGGATCGATGACAGAGATGAAGGCGCGCCGATCAGTGATGGACGGGAACAGCTTGTAGCGTTCGCTCTCGGGGGTCTCCATCACGCCATCATTCAGCAGGTACTTCTGCAGTTCTACTGCGTACCCTGACTGATGTTCTGCTGCCACATCGCGCATTGCGGCCAGAAGTATCTGGAAGGTGGTTAGACGTTGCTGTCCGTCAATGATTTCGTAGGCCTGCACCTGCTTTCCGAAGGTCTTGATCTGTGCAATCACAATCGCCCCAAGAAAGTGGGGCACAACAGACCTCCGGTCTGCTACCAACCTCTTGGAAATGCGCTCGACGTCCTCCCACAGAAGGCGAAGCTGTGGCTCAACCCTCCAAGCATATTGCCGCTGGTACAGTGGGATCAGAAAGCGCTTCTTTCCGTCAAAGAGGTCAACGATTGAGCGTGTGTATGGCTTCATTGCTATTTCTTCAGCATGTACGAGAAAGGCGTGCTAGAGCGGCAGTTGTTCGCCCATCGGCTGTCACTTTGTTCAAGTTGTGGCTGTCCGGCAAGCCGCATTCGGAACCAATGTCGCAGTGGCAGTCCTCCTTTGCTCTGAGCCTGTTGCTCCCTCCGCATGCTAGTAGAGGTTGGTAGCAACGCGCTGCTCTGGTTCCAGGGAGGTGGCTTGACGACTGTTGACACGCTATACAGGCTGCAGCTAGGCGCATGCCCTTTTGACGGCTGGCCAACCCACTGCGTTTCCGCATAGGTCTCTTATAAGTACGGATTATTTTAGCGAGAGGGAGCTACTGTTGGCGAGCAAAGAGGCAACCGCGCGGATCAAGATAAACCGGCTGCTTGACGAGGCTGGCTGGCGCTTCTTCGACGACGCGAACGGGCTAGCCAACGTTGTCTTGGAGCCGAACGTTAAGATCGGCGAGAAGGAGATCGACGCACTCGGGGAAAACTTCGAGCAAACAAAGAACGGCTATGTCGACTTCCTACTGCTTGATGGCACAGGAAAGCCCCTGGTCGTCCTAGAAGCAAAGTCCGAAGACAAGCATCCTCTGGTCGGCAAAGAGCAGGCAAGAAAATACGCCCGATCCCAGAACGCGCGCTTTGTGATCCTGAGCAACGGGAACATTCACTTTCTCTGGGATCTTGAGCAGGGCAACCCCTCCGTCATCTCAAAGTTTCCGAGCCCAGCAGAGATAGGCAATCACTATGCGTTCGAGCCTAACGCCGAGCGCCTTGCGGCTGAGCAGGTTGGTCTGGACTTCATCGTTCTTACACAAATGCCAGCCTATGCGCAGGAGGCAGCATGGCGGAATGAGGCTGAACGAGCTGGCTTTGTGCAAAAGAACAAGCTGCGCTTTCTGCGGAGGTATCAGAGGCGCGCCATCGAGCGCGTGCAGGAGGAAGCCAAGAAAGGCGCAACACGCTTTCTCTTCGAAATGGCGACGGGTACAGGCAAGACCCTCACATCCGCAGCCATCATCAAGCTCTTCCTCAAAACGCGAAACGCAAAGAGGGTGCTCTTCCTAGTTGACCGGTTGGAGCTAGAAGTTCAGGCCGACAAATCGTTCAAGCTGCTCCTAAAGAACGATTTCACGTCCATTATCTACAAGGAGCAACGGGACGACTGGCGCAAGGCCGACATCGTGGTCACGACTGTTCAGTCACTCCTCTTCAACGACAAGTATCGGCGCTTCTTTTCGCCGACTGACTTCGACCTTGTGATCTCCGACGAAGCCCACAGGTCTATCGGTGGCAACGCGCGGGCCGTGTTCGAGTACTTCATCGGCTACAAACTCGGTCTGACCGCGACCCCCAAGGATTACCTCAAGCAGTCAAAGGATGGCGGCACCAACCGTGACCCCCGTGAGGCTGAGCGTCGAATGATGCTCGATACCTACCGAACTTTCGGCTGCGAGAGCGGCGATCCGACCTTCCGATATTCACTGATCGACGGTGTAAACGATGGTTTTCTGATTAACCCCTATGTCGTTGATGCAAGGACGAGCGTTACGACGCAGCTCCTTTCTGATGAGGGGTTCGTTGTCCAGACCACCGATGACGAAGGCAACGAAGTACAGGAAGCCTTCGCGGGCCGTGACTTCGAGAAGCGCTTCTTCGCAGAGCACACCAACCAGACCTTCTGCAAGACACTGTTGCAGCATGGCTTGCGCGATCCAGTGTCGAACGAGTTCGGGAAGACCATCGCTTTCGCCGTGAGCCAGAACCATGCGGCAAAGATCACTCAAATCCTCAACGAAATGGCCAATCAACTCTGGCCGGGGCGCTACAACTCGGACTTCGCAATGCAGGTGACTAGCCATGTCGCAGACGCACAGCGGATGACCGTCAACTTCGCGAACAACAATCTCGGAGGCCATAGCGCTTTCCTATCTGACTACCGAACCAGCAAGGCGCGCGTCTGTGTCACGGTCGGCATGATGACCACAGGCTATGACTGCCCTGATCTTCTGAACCTCGCCCTTATGCGCCCAGTGTTCTCGCCCTCAGATTTTGTCCAGATCAAGGGGCGGGGGACGCGCAAACACAACTTTGATGAGGAGATGTTTGACCCCGCGCGGAAGGCCACCTTGGGGACTGTAGAGAAGTCCGTATTCCGTCTCTTCGACTTCTTCGCCAACTGTGAATACTTCGAAGAGAAGTTCGAGTACGACGAAGAATTGAAGCTGCCAGCACTTGGGGTGCAACCGCTTTCCACCGGTGGCGATGGGCCTGATGGCACAGGATCGGTCACCAGACCAGCCACCTACGAACACTTCGATCCGGATGAAGTTGTGTCACAGGTCGAGCAACAGATCGGCCTTGATGGGATGAGGATCGACCGTGAGTTGTTTCGCAAGTTCGAGGATCAAGCCCGGTCGGATAAGACGCTTGCGGAACTGGTCGAGCAACAAAACTGGGAAGCTGCGACGCGACATGTCATCGAAGAGCTCTTCGATAAGCCGAGTGAGTACTTCAACCTCGAAAAGCTACGTCGCGCTGCGGGCGTTGATCGGCGCATCTCTGTCCGAGAGCTGATCGAAAAGACTTTTGGCTTCATCCCGAAGTTCAAGAGCAAGGCCGAACTGATCGAAGACGAATTTCAGAAGTTCCTTACGGACCAGAAACCCGAGGAAGCCGACCGTATCCGAGAAATGCGCTATTTCTTCGAGGCTTACATCCGGGACGCGACCGTGCGGGCCAAGATCGATGCTGGCCATTTCGCTGACCTGAACGTAAACCCAACCTTCACGACCCGCGACCTGAAGGAAGTGCCCGCGACGTGGCGCAAACGCATCCCGGAATACATCAAGGACTATGTGTCCCTGAACCCGTTCCTGTAACGAAAGACCACCATGCTGGACACTGACACGAAGCGCCGTATTGACACCTGCCGCGACATTCTTGTCGGGAAGGTGCCTGACCCAAAGAGCCAAGTGGAGCAGATCACAGTCGCACTGATTTACAAGTTCATGGACGACATGGACTTGGAAGCCGAAGAACTTGGCGGCGAACGAAAGTTCTTCACCAAGGACTACGAGCGCTACCGCTGGGCCAAGCTTGTCGCGCCTGGTGTGTCCGGCCAGGACATGCTCAACACCTATTCCGAAGCGCTGACCAAGATGGTGGAGAATGAGAGGCTGCCGCTTCTCTTCCGGAACATCTTCCGCAACGCTTATCTGCCCTACCGAGACCCAGAAACGCTGCGTGCCTTTCTGCGTGAGATAAACAATTTCACCTACGACCATAGCGAAAAGCTCGGCGACGCCTTCGAATACCTGCTGTCCGTTCTCGGCAGTCAGGGTGATGCAGGGCAGTTCCGCACACCGCGCCACATCATCGACTTCATGGTTGAGGTCATCGACCCTAAGAAGGATGAAGTGATCCTCGATCCGGCCTGTGGGACAGCGGGCTTCCTGATCTCAGCCTACAAGCACATCCTCAAGAAGAACTCGACGCACATCGTCAACGGGAACGGCAGGCGTGAGGAGACAGATGCTACAGAGCAGGCACTCGAAAGCCCGATGCGCTTTCCCGGGGACTTGCTGTCGCCAGAAGATCGCAACCGGCTGGCAAGTAACATCAAAGGCTATGACATCTCGCCCGACATGGTGCGCCTCAGCCTAGTAAACCTTTACCTGCATGGCTTTGCGGACCCGAAGGTGGATGAATACGATACGCTCACCTCGGAAGACAAATGGACTGACACGGCGGATGTCATCCTTGCAAATCCGCCCTTCATGTCGCCCAAAGGCGGGATCAAGCCGCACACACGCTTTCAAGTTCAGTCGAAGCGCAGCGAAGTGCTGTTCGTCGACTACATGGCCGAGCATCTCAGCCCGAACGGCCGGGCTGCAATCGTCGTGCCTGAAGGCATCATCTTTCAAAGTCAAAGCGCATATGTCGCGCTTCGCAAGATGCTGGTGGATAACTACCTTGCGGCCGTCATCTCGCTGCCCGCTGGCGTCTTCAACCCTTATTCGGGCGTCAAGACCTCGATCCTGATCCTTGACCGCGCAGTCGCCAAAGCGAGCGGGCACGTCGCCTTTTTCAAGATCGAGAATGACGGCTTCGCCCTTGGCGCACAGCGCAAGGCGGTGAAAGGGTCACAACTGGCGCAGGTGAAGGCGGAGCTTGGGGCTTGGTTGCAGGCCGCACGGTCGGGCGGCGGTGAGGAGCTGGAAAGCAGCCTTGGTTTCGCTGTCGGGCGAAGCGATTTGTTGGCCGAAGGCTCAGTCACTCTCAGCGCAGAGCGTTATGTCACGCGAGAAGCAGGGCAGTCCGGTTTCCCGATGGTGTCGCTTGGCGACGAGACCATCTTCAAGGTGGAAAGCGGCGGCACCCCGAAATCTGACGTGCCCGAGTATTGGGACGGAGGCATACCGTGGGCGACGCTTGTCGATTTACCTGCTTCGAACTTCATCACGGAGATCACCGGAACCGTTCGAACCATCAGCGAGGCGGGGCTGAAAGGCTCGTCAGCGAAGATGCTTCCAGCGAACTCGGTCCTTGTGTCGTCACGCGCTACCATCGGGCGGATCGCGATCAATCGGGTGCCTCTGGCAACAAACCAAGGCTTCAAGAATATCGTCATCGCCGACAAGACGAGAGCACTACCTGAGTATGTCGCCCTGGCCGTGACCCGGCTCGTCCCAACGATGCAAAGCTGGGCCACTGGCGGAACATTCGCCGAAATATCGAAGAGCAAGTTCTGCGAATTGGAAATCCCCCTCCCGCCGCTTGAGGTGCAGCGCGAGATTGTGGCTGAGGTCGAGGGCTATCAGCGCGTCATCGACGGTGCCCGCGCCGTCCTCGACAACTATCGCCCCCACATCCCGGTTGATCCTACGTGGCCGATGCGCCCGCTTTCCGAAGTGGCGCAGGTGAACCCCAAGAAGAGCGAGCTTAAGGAAACCGATCCTACGACAACCGTCTCATTCGTTCCTATGGCTGTCTTGAACGAAAACAACGTCAGTTTCGATCCGGTCGAAGTGAAAACGCTTGGCGAAGTCGTTGGCAGCTATACCTATTTCCGCGAAAGTGACGTTCTGGTCGCCAAGGTCACGCCATGTTTCGAGAATGGCAAGGCAGGGATTGCGCGCGGCCTGGAAAACGGCATCGGGTTCGGTTCAAGCGAGTTCTACGTAATCCGCGCTG